>CAWGGO010000007.1:0-364799 GCA_963822205.1 uncultured Gaiellaceae bacterium
GTCGCAGCGGGCGAGCTGGCGTTCCTGATCGATCCGATCGGCCCGGGGACTCGAGCCCTGTGCTCGCTCGAGCGCGGGGAGGAGCTGAACGTGCTCGGGCCGCTCGGCAACGGCTTCGAGCTCGATGTCGAGCGGCCGCTGCTCGTCGGCGGGGGGATCGGGATCGCACCGCTGCCGTTCCTCGCCGAGCGCCTCGGTAGCCCGCCGGCGATCCTCGGCTTCCGCACCGACTGGCACGCCGAGGCTGCCGCGCTGCGTCCCGAACGCCGAGGTCTGCATCGAACCCACGTACGTCACGGAGCTCCTGCCCGACGACGCCGGCGACGTGCTCGCCTGTGGGCCGGAGCCGATGCTCGCGGCCCTCAGGGCACGGGTGCCGGACGCCCAGCTCGCCTGGGAGGCGCCGATGGCGTGCGGCTACGGCGCCTGCTACGGCTGCGCCGTCGAGATCGACGGCGAGCTGAAGCGCCTGTGCGTCGAGGGACCGGTGCTCCGTGCTGCTTAACGCGTCCGGCTGCCTCGACGCGCTGACAGCGCCCGAGGTGGCGCGCTCCCTCGACGGCTTCGTCACGAAGACGATCACCCCCGAGCCGCGCGAAGGCAATCCACCAGTCCGGATCGCCGAGACGGATGCAGGCATGCTGAACTCGATCGGGCTCGCGAACCCGGGCCGCGAGCGCTTCCTGGCGGAGACCCTGCCGAGCCTGCGGGAGCTGGGAGTCCCGCTGTGGGTGTCCGTCGGCGGCTTTTCGGCTGTCGAGTACGCGGAGACGTGCGCAGCGCTGGAGGCGGTCGAGGCGATCGAGCTGAACCTCTCGTGTCCCAACGTCGACGAGGCCCCCGAGAGCGCAGCCGCGATCGTTTCGGCCTGCCGCGCGGCCACGAGCATGCCGTTGTACGCGAAGCTTTCACCGTCGGCCTGGGACATCGCCGAGGCGGCGCGGGCTGTCGAGGCGGCCGGCGCGGACGGCCTCTCGCTCGTGAACACCCTCCGCGGGCTCGCCCTCGACGAGCGCACGCTTCGGCCGAAGCTCGGCCGCGGCACGGGCGGCTACTCCGGATCGGCGCTGAAACCGGTGGCGCTTGCGGCCGTTTACGCGTGCTCGACCGCGGTCGAAATCCCGATCGTCGGCATGGGCGGAGTGCAGTCGGGGCTCGACGCGCTGGAGCTGATTGCGGCCGGCGCCAGCGCCGTCGCGCTGGGCACGATCCTCTTCTCCGACCCGGGCGCACCTGCCCGGATTCGCTCCGAGCTGGCGGCCGAAGCGGCCGCCCGAGACTTCGGACACCCACTGGCCGCGCGCGGCGTAGCCCATTCGTCCCTGCAAATGGGCGTTTCCTATTTTGACAACGGGGCAGAAAAAAGCCTGGAAACGGGCGTAAAGTGACTGCTTGACCGAGGCCGGAAGGATGCTAGTATCCCGCGCTCATGGTGTCGAAGACGCAGGCGCAAGCCCCGCTGAGGTCGCTCGATCAACGGATGGAGGCCCTCAAACGCGCCAACGACATCCGGGTCCGGCGGGCTCAATTGAAGAAGGACCTCAAGGATGGGCGGGTCCACATCGAGGGGATCCTGCTCGATCCGCCCGAGTACGTTTCGACCGCCAAGGTGTTCGACATGCTCATGGCCGTGCCCAAGTTCGGGCGCGTGAAAGCGGCCCGGCTGCTGAATCAGTGTCGGATCAGCCAGTCGAAGACGGTCGGTGGCCTCTCCGAGCGCCAGCGCACCGAGCTCATTGGGCTCTTCAACCGCTAAGTCGATTCCCGTCTTCGTAATCACCGGCCCGAGTGGGGCCGGCAAGGGGACGTTGATCAAGCGGCTGCTCGACCGTCAGCCCGAGCTGGAGGTCGCCGTCTCGGCGACGACGCGCCCGCAACGGCCGGGCGAGGTCAACGGTCGCGAGTACTGGTTCCTCTCCGAGGACGAGTTCGTCGAGCGGATCGAGGCCGGGGACTTCCTCGAGCACGTCGAGTTCGTCGGCGGACGCTACGGGACGCTCGCGTCCGAGCTCGACCGGATCGCGGCGGAGGGGCGCGTGTGCATCCTCGAGCTCGAGATCGAAGGCGCCATGAAGGTGCAGGCCGAGGTCGAGCACAGCGTCACCCTCTTCATCGCCGCGGACGTCCCGGAGCTCGAGCGCCGCCTGCGGGCGCGCGACACCGAGAGCTCGGGTGAGATCGGCGAGCGAATCGCGCTTGCCCGCCACCAGCTCGAGCAGGCGTACCGGTTCCGCTACATGGTCCGCAACGACGAGGTCGAGCGGGCGACCGAGGCGCTCTCGGCGCTGATCGAACGGGAGCTGGTGCTTGCAGGTACCATGGCCCGTCCATGATCCATCCTCGCATCGACGAACTGCTGAACACCGACGCCGGCGGAGTCGACTCGCGCTATGCGCTGGTCATCGTCGCCGCCAAGCGCGCGCGGCAGATCAACAACTACCACCACCAGCTCGGTGAGGGCATGGGCTTCGAGGAAGCCCCGCCGCCGCTCGTCGAGTCGCGCTCGAAGAACTACTTGACGATGGCCCTGGAAGAGATCGCCCAGGGCAAGATCAAGTACGACTACGGCAAGCGCTAGACGCCCTTTCTGAGTCCGTTCTGACCGCCTGCTGTTCGCGGGCGTCCGTTCGTGGGCACAATGTCGGCGTGGCGCGCATCCTGCTTGGGATCACCGGCGGCATCGCGGCCTACAAGGCCTGTGAGCTCGTGCGCCTGCTCGTCAAGGCCGGCCACGACGTGCTGCCGTTGCCGACTCGCGGCGCCGAGCGCTTCGTCCGTGCCGAGACCTTCTTCGCGCTTGCCCGCACGTCTCAGAGCGCCGATCCGTATCCGCATCTGGAGCGCGCGGACCTGCTCGTGATCGCGCCTTTGACCGCGAACACGCTCGCCAAGCTCGCCCATGGCCTTGCCGACAACGTCCTCACCGAGGCGGCACTCGCACACCGCGGGCCAGTGCTCGTCGCGCCGGCGATGAACACGCGCATGTGGGAGCACGAGGCAACGCAGGCGAACGCCGCCACGCTGCGTGCCCGCGGCATCGAGCTGATCGGTCCCGAAGCAGGCGAGCTCGCGGAGGGTGAGGTCGGGCTTGGACGGATGAGCGAGCCGGAGGCGATCGCCGCGCGGGTCGAGGCGCTCCTGGGAGCAAGTGTCCATCAGACACAAAGTCCGCTCGCGGGCGCCCGTGTCCTCGTCAGCGCAGGCGGTACGCGCGAGCCGCTCGATGCGGTGCGTTTTCTCGGCAACCGCTCCTCGGGCCGGATGGGCGTCGCGCTGGCCGCCGAGGCGAAACGCCGGGGTGCCAAGGTGACGCTGCTCGCGTCCAACCTGGCCGTTCGCGTTCCGGACGGCGTCGAGGTCGTCGACACGCCTACGGCCGCGGACGTCGAGCGCGAGGCGACGAACCGCGCGGCCGCGGCGGACGTAGTGGTGATGGCGGCTGCCGTCGCCGACTATCGCCCGAGCGAGCCGATCGAGGGGAAGCGTGCCAAGACCGAGGCTGCCTGGAAGATCGAGCTCGAGCCCACGGTGGACGTGCTCGCTGCCCTCGGCGAGCAGGAGCGCAACGGGCAGGTGCTCGTCGGCTTCGGGGCCGAGGCGGGAGAAGCCGGCCTGGATCGCAAGCGGCGGATGCTCACAGACAAGAACCTCGATCTCGTCGTCTACAACGACGTGTCTGTTCCGGGCATCGGGTTCGACGCTGCCGAGAACGAGGTGACCCTGCTCACGCAGGCCGGCGAGCGGGAGCTTCCCCGCGCCTCGAAGGACGAGATCGCCGCCGGGATCGTCGACGAGGTCGAGCGCCTGCTGGAGGCACGCCGTGGAAGCTCGTAGGGATCCTGCTGCCGTCGCCTCGTCGGCGGAGACGCTCGACCGCCTCGCCGCGAACCTTGCGCGCGTCGTCCATGCGCCTGCCGACACGCTTCGGCTCTGCATCCTCGGCCTGATCGCCGAGGGGCACGTGATCATCGAAGACTTCCCCGGGGTCGGCAAGACGATGCTGGCGAAGTCGCTCGCCCGCTCGCTCGACGTCCCCTTCTCGCGGATCCAGTTCACGCCCGACTTGCTCCCTTCGGACGTCACCGGCGTCAACGTCTTCAACCAACGCGTGAACGAGTTCGAGTTCCGGCCCGGGCCCGTCTTCGCGAACGTCCTGCTGGTCGACGAGATCAATCGCGCCTCGCCGAAGACCCAGGCGGCCCTGCTCGAGGCGATGCAGGAGAACCAGGTGACGATCGACGGCGAGAGCTATCCGCTGCACCGGCCGTTCATCGTGCTCGCGACCCAGAACCCGATCGAGTACGAAGGCACCTACCCGCTGCCCGAGGCCCAGCTCGACCGGTTCTCGATGCGGCTCTCGCTCGGCTATCCGGGGCTTGCCGACGAGGCGCGGATGCTGAACGAGCAGACGACCGAACCGCCGCTCGACTCTCTCACGGCGGTCGCGAGCCTCGAGGAGATCCTCGCCGCGATCGACGAGGCGCGCTCCCTCTTCGTCGAGGAGAGCCTCAACCGCTACGTGGTCGCGCTGCTCCGCCACACGCGCTCGAGCTCGCGGCTCGCGCTGGGGGCGAGCCCGCGCGCCGGGATCGCGCTGCTTCGCGTCGCGAAGGCGCGTGCGCTCTCCGAGGGCCGGGACTTCGTGCTCCCGGACGACGTCAAGGCGGTTGCACGCCCGGTGCTCTCGCACAGGCTGATCCTCGCGCCCGAGGCGCGCTCCGCGGGGCTGACCGCCGAGGAGATCATCGGCGAGGCCGTGGAGCAGACGCCCGTCCCGGTCTGATGACCCGCAGGGGCGCGCTTACGCTCCTCCTCGGGGTTGTGACATACGCCGTGGCCTGGCTGTTCGGCGCGAAGGCGCTCTACCCGGTCGCGACAGGGCTCGTACTGGCTCCGCTGGCCGCGCGGACGTGGGTGCGGCTCGCCGCTGGGCCGATCGCGCTGCGGCGGCGGACCGGCGGCGGACTGCTCGGCGGCGCCGGCCGACACGGCACGCTCCTCGAAGGCGAGGACGTCTGGATCACGCTCGAAGCGCGGCCCGGAGTCGCGCGTGCCGGCGCCTGCGATCGTCGTCACCGAGCAGATCGCCCGGCTCGGCCTCCGAGAGACACCACTCCGGCGTGCGGGCGAGCTGCACCGGGGCACCTACGTGCTCGAACGGGTGCCGCGGGGGCGGTACGTCGTCGAGCAGGCGCGGGCGACGATCGACGACCCGTTCGGGCTCGCGCGGGTCGAGGTCGACCTGGCCGCGGGCGGCGCGCTGCTCGTCTACCCGCGGCTCGTCGCACTCGACCGGCTCTTCTCGGAGAGCGGCGCCCACGCGCAGGACGGGAGGCGTCTGCTGCTGCGCCGCCCATCTGGCTTCGACCTCCACTCCGTCCGTGAGTACGAGCAGGGAGAGTCGCTGCGGAAGGTGCACTGGCGCACCACTGCGCGGCGCGGCCAGCTGATGGTCAAGGAGCTCGAGGATGCCCCGCGCGACGAGATCGCCGTCCTGCTCGACGCGGATGCGAGCGCCGTCAGCGGCGAAAGCTTCGACGTCCAGGTGCGCGCCGCGGGCTCGATTCTGCGCGCTCACGCCGCTCACGGCCGCCGTGCCGTCCTCGCCGATCAACTCGGCGTCACGGCCGAGCGCGCGCGTTTCCTCACTCGATGGAGAGTGGCTTGCCGCTCTCGGTCTGCTCGCGGAGGCGCAGCCGGACGGAACGCGACCCGTGGTCGAGCTGCTCGCGCGCGAGAGTGGGCCGGCCTCGAGGGCGCTCGAGACGGTGGTGGTGACCGCTCGCCTCTCGGGCGCGCTCGCCACGAAGCTCATCCAGCGCGCTCTAGCCAGGCAGGGCGCCAGCGTCGTCTGGATCGACGCGCCGAGCTTCGCGGGGCGCCCGACGAAGGTGGAACCGGAGCTGCTGCGGCTGCAGGCCGCCGGCGTCGCGGTCGCCGTCCTGCGGCAGGGCGACTCTCTGGCCGCCGTTCTCGGCGCGGCGCCCGCGGTCAGGAGCTCGCATGGCTAGGACGATCGCCGTCACCGTCCTTCCCGGCCGTGCTGATCGCGCTCGTCTGGCTCCGGCTCGAGAGCCCGGTGGCTGGGCCGGACTGGCTCTGGGCCGTGCTGCTCGCGCTGGCACCAGCGTTGGCGCCGATGCTTTGGCTTCGGTTGGTGCTGATAGCTCCCGCAGCGCTCGTCGCCGCTTGGGTCGCGCTCGACACGCCCGCGACTGACGACCGGCCCGGTTTCTTCGAGCCGGTGTTCCTGCGGTTCAAGGACGGCTTCTTGGACTACTACGACGTCTCCGTCCCGTTCAACGCCGTCCAGCAACCGCACATGCACGGCGTCGTCGTGCTCGCGATCTTCGGCTTCTGTGCCCTGCTCGCGCAGTTCGTGGCCGCGCGCAGGCCGTTGCCGGCGGTGCTAACCGTGATCGCGGGCGCGGGGTGGCCCGCGACTCTCTATCCGGTCGAGAGCATCGCGATCGGTGCCGTGATCCTGGCGGCTGCGCTCTGGGTGCTTGCCGGGATGCGGGCCTCGCGGCCCGTCCCCGCTCTCCTCGCCGGTGCCGTGCTCGTCCTCGCTGCCGCCGGCGCCTCGACCTCGGCCGCGCTGGCGAAGGACGGCGTGCTCGCGTGGGAGCGCTGGGACCTGAACGGGACGGTCCCGACAGGTTTCGGTCAAGTACGTCTGGGATGCGAACTACGGCGGCATCGAGTTCCCGAAGCAGAAGACGACCGTCCTGCGCATCCGCGGCCCGCAACGCGGCCTCTACTGGCGCGCCACGACCCTCGATCAGTTCACCGCCGATCGCTGGATCGAGGACCCGACGCCGCTCTCGACGGGCCTCGCGACCGGCAATCTGCCGAGCGATCCACTCTTGCCGGCTCGCTCGCTGAATCGGCGGACCTGGGTCAAGCAGCAGGTCGAGGTGGTCGCGCTCCGCGACGCGCACATCGTGGCGGCCACGCAGCCCGTCGCGCTCGAGGCACCTCAGCTCGGCGGCGTCTTCTCGCCTCTCGGACGGGATCGTGCGCGTCTCCGGTGGCCTCAAGCGAGGCCAGCGCTACACGGCGTACAGCTATGCGCCGCGCCCCGAACCGGCCCAGCTCGCCAGGGTAGGTCCCGAGTACCCGCCTGCGCTCGACCGCTTCCTCCAGATCGGGCGCACGCGCGTGGAGCCCTTCGGCGCCGACGGACGCGATGCGCGCGTCGACACGCTCTTCGGCGACGAGCGCTACCTCGCGCTCTGGCCTTACGAAGGGCTCTGGAACGAGGCACAGCGGCTCCGGGCGGGGGCGCGGACGCCGTACGGGGCAGTTGTGGCGATCGAAACCTGGCTCCGCGAGACCGGCGGCTTCAACTACGACGAGTCTCCCCGGCCGACCGGAGGCCTGCCGCCGCTCGCCCACTTCGTGGCCGAGGGCAAGCGCGGCTACTGCCAGCACTTCGCCGGCGCGATGGCCCTCATGCTCCGCTTCCTCGGAATTCCCGCGCGGGTCGCCGCGGGGTTCACGAGCGGCAAGCGCGAGGACGGCGGCTGGACCGTCACCGACCACAACGCGCATGCGTGGGTCGAGGTGTGGTTCCCGGAGTACGGCTGGCTCGCGTTCGACCCGACTCCGGGTCGGGGCGCCCTTGCCGCCACGTACAGCGTGTCGTCGGCAGGATTCAACGCCGGTGACGCGGCGGACGCGTTCGGCCCGCGGCGCGGCGGCGTCAACGACGGGCGGTGCCCTCGAGCTCGACCGGTGGCTGCTGAAGGAACGGCTCGCAGAGCGGCAGCGGGCCGGCGGGAGTGGGAGGGACGGCGGCGGCGCGCGGACGATCTGGCTGCTGCTCGCGCTCGTGCTCGCGACCGGCGGAGCGATCGGCGCAGCCAAGCTCGTGCGGCGTCGCCTCCGCTACCTGACCCGCGACCCGCGTCGCCTCGCAGCCGCCGCGCGCCACGAGCTCGCCGACTTCCTCGTCGACCAGGGCCTGGTCGTCAGCCCGAGCGCCACGCCGCAGGAGCTGAACCAGCTCGTCCGCGACGAGCTTGGAGCCGACGCGCGGCCGTTCGCCGCAGCGCTGGCCGAGGCGCGGTTCGGGCCGCCTCAGGCGAGCGCTGCCGCCGCCGCGGCAACCCGGCGTGAGCTGCGCGCTCTGATCCGAGTGATCCGGCGCGGGCTCAGCCGGCCGGCGCGCATGCGCGGCCTGGTCCGGCTCCGGTCCCTTCGGGCGTGATCCCCGCCGTGGTCATGGCAGCGGGTCTGGGCACTCGCCTGCGCCCGCTCACGGAGCGTTACGCGAAGGCGGTGCTGCCCATCGACGGGAGGCCCGTCGTCGCGCAATTGCTGCGGGAGCTGGCCGCCGCAGGCTGTCCTCGTGCGACGGTGGTGACCGGCCATCTCGGCGAGCAGGTGCAGCGCCTGCTGGGCGACGGCGCCGCTTTCGGCATTCCACTTCGTTTCGTCGACCAGCCGCAGCCCGACGGCTCGGCCGATGCGGTCCGCCGGGCCGCGGAGGAGCCTCCGTACCTCGTGCTGGCCGCCGACACGGTGTTTCCCGGCCGGCGCGATCGCGTCGCTGGCGCACCGCGCGCCGTCGGCCGGCGCGATCGCCGTCCGGCGCCGTCCCGAACGGCTTCCGGTCCGCACTCGTGCAGGGGTGATCGAGCGCGTCGTCGATCCTGACGGGCCGGGGCCGTTCTCCGGCGCACCGCTGTGGAGTGTCGGGGCGCCCGTGCACGAGCGCCTCTGCCTGGACAACCGCCCGTGGGAGCTCGGGAACGCGTTTCAAGCCGCGATCGACGCGGGAGAGCAGATTGCGGCGGTCGAGATCGGCGCGACGCGCGACCTGACGGCGCCTCTCGACGTCCTGGAGGAGAACTTCCCCTACCTGAGCAACCTATGAGCGACGCCTACGACTTGTTTCAGCAGGGCCGCAGCCATCTGAAGGGCGGCATGGCCGCGCAGGCCACGGTCGCGCTCGAGAAGGCGAAGAAGCTCGAGCCGGACAAGGCCTCGATCCGCGAGGCGCTCGGGATCGCGTACTTCCGGATCCAGCGCTGGCGGGAGGCCGAAGCGGAGTTCCGGGCGGTGCTCGAGCTCTCGCCGGCCGACGACTACGCGCATTACGCGCTCGGCCGGGCGCTCGAGAAGCAGGGGCGCGACGCCGAGGCGAACGGGCACTACAAGCTGCCAGCTCGCTCTCGCCGAACAGCGAGCACTACGCCGAGCGGATCATGGAGCTCGACCGGCCCGAGGAGAAGCCGACTGGGCCTAGCGCTAGGTCATGCGTTCGCCGGTGACTCGGCGAACCTCTGCGAGCGAGGTGATGCCTGCGAGTGCGAGGCGAATCCCGTCCTGGCGCATCGTCGTCATCCCGCCCTGGACCGCGGCGGCGAAGATCTCCTCGGTCGAGCGCTCGATCAGGCCGCGGATCTCGCCGCGGATCGGCATCACCTCGAAGAGGCCGACGCTCCCGCGTAGCCCGTGAACGAGCAGGCCTCGCAGCCGGCCGCGCGGTAGAGGTGGGTCGTTGCCGATCGAACGAGGGCAGGCCGACGGCCGCCAGCTCGCTCTCATCGGGCACGTACGACTCGCGGCAGTGCTGGCAGAGCTTCCGGGCGAGCCGCTGCGCGACGATGCAGTTGAGCGCGGTCGCGATCAGGCCGGGGTCGACGCCCATGTCCTTCAGCCGCGCGATCGCGCTGGCGGCGTTCTGGGCGTGCAGCGAGCTGAGCACCATGTGACCGGTCATCGCGGCCTGGAAGGCGATGTCGGCGGTCTCCTCGTCGCGGATCTCGCCGACGAGGATCACGTCCGGGTCCGAGCGGAGGATCGTGCGCAGACCGGACGCGAACGTCAGTCCGGCGCGCGGGTTGACCTCGATCTGGTCGGCATGGGGCACCTGGTACTCGACCGGGTCCTCGATCGTCGTGATCACGCGCTGCGTCGTCGTCGAGGTGTTGAGCGCGGCGTGCAGGGTCGTGGACTTGCCGATGCCGGTCGGGCCGACGACGATCACCGCGCCGAATGGCTGGTCGACGGCGCGCGCGAGCGTCGCCGTCGCCTGACTCGCTCATCCCGAGCTGCGCGAGCGAGGCGGCGGGCTCGCCTGAGCCCATGATCCGGAGGGTCACCTTCTCGCCGAACGTCGTCGGCAGCACGGCGACGCGCAGGTCGATCGAGCGTTCGCCGGAGCGGAGCGAGAGGCGTCCGTCCTGCGGGCGCGCTTCTCGGCGATGTCGAGCTCCGCCATCACCTTCAGGCGGCTGGTGATCGGCGGCTGGAGGTTCTTGGGGATCGTGGCGAGCTCGCGCATGACGCCGTCGACGCGCGCGCGGACGAGCAGGCGCTTCGCTTGGGGCGTGAAGTGGACGTCGGACGCGCCGAGCTCCATCGCGCGGCTGAGCGACTGCGTTGACGCGCTTGATCGCCGGCGCGCTCGCGGCTGCGTCGCGCAGGTCGACGACGGTGGCCGCGGCTCTCCTCGGGCTCGGCTTCCTCGTCGAAGATCTTCCTCGCCGGCGTAGATCCGGCTGATCGCGTTCGCGATCGATCGGCTGGAGGCGACGCCGACCCGGACCGTTGACGCCGAGCGCGAGGCGGAGGTCGTCCGCAGGCCACGACGTTGGTCGGGTCGTCGACGGCGACGAGCACAGCGCCGTCGGCGAGGAAACGCACCGGGATTGCGCCGTAGCGGCGTGCGAGGCGTCTCGGAGAGCAGGCCGGCGGCGCCGGTGTCGATGTCTCGCGCGCGAGATCGATGAAGGGGAGCTCATGCTGCTCGGCGAGGACGCGGGAAACCTGCGTGGGGGTGACGAAGCCGCGGTCGACGAGGATCTCGCCGAGGCGCTTGCCGGAGGAATCCTTCTCGTGGAGCGCCTGCTCGAGCTGCTCGACGGTGAGGGCGCCGTCGCGGAGGAGGAGCGCTCCGAGCGCGGGCCAGGGATGTGCTGCTGCTTCCATTCCGCGCGGTAATCGGCCGCGAGCGCGGGTACATGAGGTTGAATCGCACAAGAGATGAAGGTCGTTTTGCAGCGGGTTTCGCGTGCCTCGGTGTCGGTTGCAGGGCTCGCTGCGCGGCGAGATCGGCGCCAGGCCTGCTCGTGCTACTCGGGATCGCGCGCGGCGATGGGGAGGAGGACGCCGTGCGACTCGCCGGCAAGGTCGCGAGGCTGCGCGTCTTCGAGGACGACGCGGGCCGCTTCGACCGCTCGCTCCTCGACACCGGCGGCGCCGCGCTCGTGGTCAGCCAGTTCACGCTGCTCGCCGACACGACGAAGGGGAATCGTCCTAGCTTCACAGCGGCAGCGCCGCCCGAATTCGCAGAGCCGGTCTACGAGCGCTTCTGCGCAGCGCTGCAGCGAACTCGGAGTCGTGGTCGAGCAGGGCGTCTTCGGCGCCCGGATGGAGGTCGAGCTGGTCAACAACGGCCCCGTCACGATCATCTTCGAGACCTAGCTAGACCGTCGCCTGCTTTCAGGCCGAGCACAGTTCAGGCGACAGGACGCTGGCCCATGTCAGCTACTTGACGTCGGGGCTCACTCTCAGCTGCTGGGATGCAGGGACTGTCAACGTGGCTGGAGACCTGCGTTCGCCGGAGCGGTGGGCGCTGGAAGGATGCAGGCATGAGCAGGCGCAAGGCTGGTGCGGCGCTCGTAGCCGGAGTCCTTCTCCTCGCAGCGTTGATCGCCGGCGGCTACGTCGCTTACAAGCACTTCATGAGGGGCGGCGACTTTGCGATCTGGGACGATCCCAAGTGGACCTTCTCGGTGCCGAACGACACACCGGGGCCGCGCCTCGTGCGCCGCTGCGAATATGCGGATGAGTGCCGGTCGCCGGACGAGGGCGAACTTGTCCAGCCGCGAGAGTCATTCGACTTCAAGCTCTACTACGACGAGGACAGGACGTACGTCGTCGCCAACGTGCAAGGAGAGACTCTTGGCTGCATCACCGTGCCGGTGGCAAACGGCGTCGGCCCGTACCCGGAATCACTCTCGGACTTGGGATCGTGTCCGAGTGGTACGCCGAAGACCTTTTGAGTCACGTTCTATGGGGCGACGGCCTGGCTGAAACAGATCGGCTGCGCCTCGTCGGGGGTCGCATCCCAGGGGTCGGCGCGGGGTAAGACCAGGTTGTGAAGTGGCTGGCTCTGATCTATCTCGGGTGCGTGGCGGCTTCTGTGGTGCTCTTCGTCTGGCTCGTTCTCGCGTTCACGACCGGTGAGCGCGGATGATGCCGGGAGCCGTTCGCACCGACGTGGTGAGTCCTCACTTCCGATGGGTCGGATTCGCCGCCGCCGTCGTTGTCTACGCCGTCGCGGGTCTTACGTTTGGGCTGGGCCTTGTACTTGCTCCCGCGAGCTTTGCTTTGAGTGTGTACGCCCTTCGTCGTTTTCGTCCACCGAGGGGCCTGTTCCCCTGGGTTGGGGTAGCCGCCAACGCGGCGCTCCTCGTCTTCTTCATCGTGTGGATCCTTCCGCTCTTGTTCTGGCTGTTGTTCACTGGTGAGTACTGACGATGCGATCCGGCCGTTTCGCTTTTGGTCTGGCCTCCGTGCAGACTCGGTGCCCAGGTGACATTCCCGGACGCTGGCCCAGGCGAGGGCCGCCGCAGATGGGCGACCCTCGCCCAACGGTGGTCGCGTCAGCCGGTTTCTGTGAACGTCGCGCACTCGAGGACGACTTGGAGCTGCCAGTTGCCGTCGTACGGCGCGGTCTCGGTTGCCTCAGCGATCCAACCAATAGCCCGGAAGTCCTCGAAGTATGGGCCGTTCGTTGTCAGTGCAAGTGGAACGGCTTGAGTCCAATCTCGGACCATGTACGCGCCACCGGTCAGGACGTGTTTTCGCTGGGGGCAGAGCACGATTCCGGCTGACTTCAAGTAGTCGCTGTTGTTCTCGCTCGACCAGGTGACGACCTCAATGTTCGAGATGCCTAGCCCGGCCGCCCCACGGGGGCCCGTCGGCCCCGCCGGCCCGACAGGGCCTGCCGGTCCGGCTGGTCCCTGCGCGCCTTGTTGATTCCAGGTCAGCATTTGCTCGTTCGATGCGCACGTCTGGCTCTTGTCAATGTCGATCGCCCGCAAATTGCCATTGTTCTTGCTGATGCAGGCGCTGATCACACCATTCGATGCCGGGATCGCGGCATAGGCAACGGCAGCAACGACCAGCACGGCCGGAATAGCAGCGATGATCAGCAGCTTGGGCTTCCTCAGTGTCCGCCTCACGGTTCCACCTCTCCTCAGTGATGTCGTTAGAGGCACCGTAGAGCGGGGTCGCTCTGCCTTACCTAGTCGAAAGGCTGGACGCGCGGATCGGCCGGGCAGGGCAATTTCTCACGCCCGGATACCACAGTTGTGACGCGTGACACAAGCGCCCAAGGAGAAATGGGCGGGGTCACACACCAGGCCGAAAGGGCCATCGGTTGCTACACTGACCGCACCATTTTCACCTGCTGGACGAAATGGGCGCTCCGCGCCCATTTTTGTTGAGGAGCCACGTTTTGGGCGCTACACACGAGAAGGAGCGGACGCTGACGCGAGAGATCGAACGGGAGGTCACGACGGCCCTGCCGGGCGTCGAGGTGCTCGCGGTCGAGCTCGCCGGTCCCGCTCGCTTCACGGTCTTCGTCGACCACGCGAACGGCGTCGACCATGCGCTCTGCGCGCGCGTCACGGACGTGCTGCGCGACTATCTGAGCGAATACGCGATCGATGTCTCCTCGCCGGGGATCGAGCGCCCACTCCGCAGGCGAGAGCACTTTCGGAACGCGATCGGCCGGCAGGTGGCGCTGCGGACCCCCGAGCGCAAGCGCCTCAAGGGCGAGGTCCTGAGCGCGGGCGAGCGCTCCGTGGTCGTCCAGACAGGCGACGACTCAATCGAGATCCCGTACGACCAGATCGTCCGGGGCAACCTGATCTACGAAGGCTAAGGAGCGACAGTGTCCCAGGAAATTATCGAGCACATCCGAGGCCTCGAGCGCGAGAAGGGGATCGAGGAGAACACTGTCGTCAGTGCGCTCGAGGACGCGCTCCTCGCCGCCTACAAGAAGACCCCGGGCGCGGCCAGGCACGCCGCTGTCGAGCTCGACGACGAGGGCGAGTTCCGCGTCTTCTCGATCGAGATCCCCGACGACCTCGAGGCACGCCTGCTCGACGAGGCGATGGAGGCGAAGATCGAGGAGCTGGAGCGGCTCGAGGAGGAGACCGGCGAGAAGCAGCACACGCTCATCAACCAGGATGAGCTCGAGCTCGACTGGGATCAGGTCCCCGAGGCGCAGATCGCGCGCGCCGACGTCACCCCGAGCGACTTCGGGCGCATCGCCGCCATGACCGCCAAGCAGGTGATCCAGCAGCGGATCCGCGAGGCCGAGCGCGCGATGATGTACGAGGAGTACATCGACCGCCAGGGCGAGGTCGTCACTGGCATCGTCCAGCAGGCCGGCGACCGCAACAACGTCCTCGTCGACCTCGGCAAGGTGGAGGCGCTGCTGCCGCGCTCCGAGCAGGTCGACGGCGAGCGCTACGAGCAGGGCTCCCGGATCAAGGCCGTCATCACGGAGGTCCGCTCCGGCACGAAGGGCCCGCAGGTGATCCTGTCGCGCCGCGATCCCGAGCTGATCAAGACCCTCTTCGAGCTCGAGGTGCCCGAGATCGCCGACGGCCTCGTCGAGATCCGCGGCGTCGCCCGCGAGCCGGGCTACCGCGCCAAGATCGCGGTCGAATCGCACGCCCAGGGCGTCGATCCGGTCGGCGCCTGCGTCGGGCCCCGCGGCTCCCGCGTCCGCATGGTCGTCTCCGAGCTGCGCGGCGAGAAGATCGACATCATCCCGTGGAACACCGAGCCGGCGCGCTTCGTCGCGAAGGCGCTCTCGCCCGCACGCGTGCGCGAGGTCTACATCGACGACGAGACGAAAGAGGCGACGGTCGTCGTCCCGAACGACCAGCTGGCGCTCGCGATCGGCAAGGACGGTCTCAACGCCCGCCTCGCCGCTCGCTTGACCGGCTGGAAGGTCGACATCCAGTCCGACGAGGAGTTCGCCCAGGCCGAGGCCGAGGCGGCGTTCGCCGGCGAGGGCGACGGCGAGGGTGGCGACTACTCCGGCCGCTGCGCGGCGATCCTCTCGAACGGCAAGCGCTGCCCGAACGCGGCGCTGCCCGGCACCCGCTACTGCGGTGTGCCGGCCCACGTGGCGCTCGTCGGCACCGAGCCCGAGGTCGTCCCGGTCGCGGAGGTCGAGGAGACCGCCACGTCGGCCGAGGCGGAGTCGCTCGAGCCGGTGGCCGTGGCCACCGAGGTCGAAGAGGCGCCGCAAGCCGAGGCAGCCCCTGTCGCCGACGAGCAGCAGACCGCTGAGACCGGGGAGGACGAGAGCCCTGCGTCGTGAGCCAGCCGGAACGAACCTGCGCCGGTTGCGGGCGCAAGGCGCCGCAACAGGAGCTCGTGCGCTTCACCGCCCAGGCGGGGAGGCTGGTGGCGGGGCGGACCCAGCCGGGCCGCGGCGTGTACACGTGCCGGCGGCTCGCCTGCTTCGAGCGGGCCGCGGACCGGCGCGCGTTCAACCGCGTGCTGAGGCAGACCGTGATCGTCGATGCGGCGCTCGCGCTGCTGGTCGCACCACAACTAGAATCGGGCACTGATGGCTGACGAACCGAACAAGCCCAATCGTCCTATCCGGCCCCGTCAGGGAGCGCCGGGACGTAAGCGCCGGGTCGTCATCGAGGGCAGCGGACAGCGTCCGCGCGACATCCGCCAGGCGCGCGGCCGCAGCGACGGCCCGAAGGCGCCGCCGCGCGAGGTCGTCGCGCCCACAGGTCCCGCGACCGTTCCGTCCGGCGTTTCCGTCCGCGACCTCTCGCAGGCGCTCGGCGTCCCGGCGGCGCAGATCATCAAGGTCATGATGGGCCTCGGCCAGATGATCCAGATCACGCAGTCGCTCTCCGACGACGAGGTCGAGCTGATCGGGACCGAGCTGGGCCGCGAGATCACGATCAAGCACGCGGCCGACGAAGAGGAGCTCCCGGAGGTCTTCGAGGACGCCGCCGAGGACCTCGCGCCGAGGCCGCCGGTCGTCACGATCATGGGTCACGTCGACCACGGCAAGACGACGCTGCTGGACGCGATTCGCCAGGCCGCCGTGGTCGAGACCGAGGCAGGCGGGATCACGCAGCACATCGGCGCCTACCAGGCCGACGTGGGCGGGCGGAAGATCACCTTCCTCGACACACCGGGCCACGAGGCGTTCACGGCCATGCGCGCGCGGGGGGCGAAGGTGACCGACATCGCCGTCCTCGTCGTCGCCGCCGACGACAGCGTCATGCCGCAGACCAAGGAGTCGATCTCGCACGCGCGCGCGGCCGGCGTCCCGATCGTGGTCGCCGTCAACAAGATGGACATGCCCGATGCGAACCCGGACCGAGTCAAAGCCGACCTGGCCGCCGAGGGCCTGCAGCCCGAGGACTGGGGCGGGAACGTCCAGTTCTCGAACGTGTCGGCGAAGCAGAAGACCAATCTGGACGACCTGCTCGAGAAGGTGCTGCTGGTCGCGGACGCCGAGCTCGAGCTGACCGCGAACCCGAACGCGGAGGCGTCTGGCCCGATCATCGAGTCCCGTCTCGACGTCGGTCGCGGTCCGGTCGCGACAATGCTCGTGCACCGCGGCACGCTCCGCGTTGGCGACGCGATCGTCGCCGGCGACGCGCACGGCAAGGTACGCGCGCTCTACGACTATCGCGGCGAGAAGATCAAGGAGGCGAAGCCGGGAACGCCCGTCGAGATCCTCGGGTTCAACGCGCCGCCGCCGGCCGGCGAGTTCGCGCGCGTGGTCGAGGACGAGCGGGAAGCGCGGACGCTCGCGCAGCGACGTGGCCAGCGGCTGCGAACCGAGTCGTTCGCGCAGCGCTCCAAGGGCGGCGTCTCGCTCGAGTCCCTCTTCTCCGCCCTCCAGGAGGGTGCGGTCCAGGACCTGAACATGATCCTCAAGGGCGACGTCGGCGGCTCGGTCGAGGCGGCCGTCTCCGAGCTGGCGAAGATCGAGCATCCCGAGGTCCGCGTCAACGTCATCCACCAGGGCGTCGGCGCGATCACCGAGGGCGACATCATGCTCGCCGCCACCTCGAACGCGCTCGTCGTCGGCTTCAACGTCCGCCCGAACACGGAGGCGCGCCAGCTCGCCGAGCGCGAGGGCGTCGACATCCGCACCTACCGCGTCATCTACCAGCTGACGGAGGACATCGAGCAGGCGCTCGTCGGCATGCTCTCCGCCGTCCAGACCGAGGAGATCATCGGCGAGGCCGAGGTGCGCGCGCTCTTCAAGGTCTCGCGGCTCGGCACCATCGCCGGTTGCATGGTCACGTCCGGCGTCGTGCGGCGGAACTCGAAGGTGCGCGTCGTCCGTGACGGCACGGTGATCTACGACACCACGATCTCGCAGCTGAAGCGGTTCAAGGAAGACGCCCGCGAGGTTGCCGAGGGGTTCGAGTGCGGCATCCTGCTCGACGGCTTCAACGACGTCAAGGAAGGCGACGTCCTCGAGGCCTACGAGACGCGTGAGGTCGAGCGGACGTCGCTCGACGAGCCGGCCGGCGCGCCTGCCGCGACGACGCAGGGGTCGTGATGGGTACGGCGGGCCGCGAAGCGGCCCCTTCAGGGTCTTCGCGCGATGAGCATCCGCTTCCGCAGATGCTCATCTTGCGCCAACTAAACCGGTGCCTTCCGGCTGGGTCGGGATCCTCTCCGCCGAGCTGCACTTTCCCGAGGCACACACGCTGAAGGAGAAGCGGATGCTGCTGCGGTCCGCCAAGGATCAGCTCAGGAACAGGTTCGGTGCGTCTGTTGCGGAGGTCGATCACCACGACGCGTGGCAGCGCGCGCGGATCACCGCCGCGGTCGTCGCCCGAGAGTTCGGAGAGGCGCAGAAGCTGCTCGCCGATGCGGAGCGCTACCTTGCCTCGCGGGAGTGGGAGCTCGGCCGGGTCGAGCGCGACCTCGTCACGCTCGACGAGTAGCTCGCTACCGTAAGTCCTATGTCCGATCGCATGCGCCGCGTCAACGAGTCGCTCAGGCAGGTCCTGTCCGAAGGTCTGCTCGAGCTGAAGGACCCGAGGATCGGGTTCGTCACCGTGACGGGGGTCGCGGCCTCGCCGGATCTCCGTCAGGCGACCGTCTACGTCAGCGTCTTCGGTAGCGAGAAGAAGCGGAGCAAGTGCATGGCCGGGCTCGATGCCGCCCACGGCGTGCTGCAGGCGCGCCTCTCGCGCGAGCTCCGGATGAAGCGGACTCCCCTGCTCACGTTCGAGTACGATCACGCGGTCGAGAACGGCGTGCGCATGTCACAACTCATCGATGAGCTCGCACCCGGACCAGACGACAACGGCAGCTGATCTCGGAGCGACCGTCGAGGCGATCCGCGGGCGCGAGCGCTTTCTCGTCACGACGCACGAGAACCCGGACGGCGACGCGCTCGGCTCGCTGCTTGCCTCGCACCTCGCGCTGACGGCGCTCGGCAAGGACAGCCTCATGTTCCTGCCCGGCCCCGCCCCGCTGCCGGGCGAGTATCGCTTCCTGCAGCTCGAGGACCTGCAGCGGTCACTTCCCGACGACGCGGCCGAGCGGACGTTGCTAGCCGTCGACGCCGCCAACGAGAGCCGGCTGGGCGCGGACGCGGCGGCGCTCCACTCGGCGCCGTTCACGATCAACGTCGACCACCATCACGACAACTCGCGCTTCGGCGACATCAACCTCGTCGACGCCGAGGCGTCCTCGACAGGCGAGGTGCTGCGGGACGTCTTCCGGGAGCTCGGTCTCGAGCTGACGCCGGAGCTCGCCGAGCCTCTCTACGTGGCGCTCGTCACCGACACCGGCCGCTTCCAGTACGCGAACACGACGCCGAAGGCGCTGCGGTTGGCGGCAGAGCTCGTCGAGGCGGGTGCGGACGTGCACAAGGTGTTCCAGGACGTCTACGAGAACGTCCAGTTCGCGAAACTGAAGCTGCTCGCGCGCGCGCTCGAACGGGCCCAGGTGTACGAGGGCGGCCGGCTGGTCGTCTCGTACCTGCTCCGGGACGACTTCGCGGAAGTCGGCGCCGTCGAGCCATACTCGGAAGGGATCATCGACTTTCTTCGCGCCGTCGAGGGAGCGGACATGGCCGCCCTGATCCGCGAGCCGCCGCGTGGCGGCAGTCCGGCCCGGCGAATCTCGCTTCGCGCCTCGCACGACGAGCTCGACGTGTCCGCGATCGCCCGCGCTTCCGGTGGCGGCGGGCACCGTCAAGCGGCCGGCTTCTCGAGTGACGCCTCGATCGCCGAGCTCACCGAGTTTCTCCGCCGCGAGTTCGCTTCAGCCTCGGCCGCCGGCTGATGCCGCCGAAAGGGCTCGAGCCGAGCGGGATCATCCTCGTCGACAAGCCCGCAGGGCCGTCGTCCTTCGCGATCGTCGCTCGTGTCCGGTCGCGCACCGGCACCAAGATGGGGCATGCGGGAACTCTTGACCCATTTGCGACCGGATTGTTGCTTTTGCTCTCGGGCCGGTCGACAAAATTGGCGGGATCGTTCGTCGGACTCGACAAGCGCTATCTCACGGACGTCGACCTGACGGCCCGTACGTCCACGGGCGACCCGGAGGGCGAGGTGGTCGAGCGGCTTGCGGCGCCGGGCACGGCGGAGCTCGAGCGACGGCTCGAGCCCCTCCGCGGTGAGATCGAGCTGCCGATCCCGGCCGCTTCTGCGGTCAAGATCGGCGGCGAGCGCGCGTACAAGCTGCACCGCCGCGGGGTCGAGGTCGAGATGCCGTTGCGGCGCTCGCAGGTGCACGCGCTCGACGTCATCGCGTATACGGACGGCGTCGTCCGGCTCGACCTGCGCGTCAGCTCGGGAACCTACGTGCGGGCGATCGCCGAGGCGCTCGGTGGCCACTGCACCACGTTGCGGCGGCTCGAGGTAGGCCCGTTCAGCGTCGAGGACGCCGACGAGGAACGGGTGATCCCGGCCGAGGAGGCGCTGGCGCTCCTGCCATGAGCGAGGCAATCGCGATCGGGACGTTCGACGGGGTCCATCTCGGTCATCGGCAGGTGATCGAGGCTGCGCTCGGCACCGGGCTTCCGGTCCGGGTCCTCACGTTCGATCCCCACCCACGCGTGGTGCTGGGCAACTTCGTCGAGGCGGTCTCGACGCTCGAGCGCCGGCTCGAGCTGCTGAACGAGCTCGGCGTGGCCGAGACGACCGTCTTCAACTTCACGCTCGAGCTGGCAAAGCAGGAGCCGGAGCAGTTCGCCCGCGAGCAGCTGGCGAACGCTGGCGTGGTGGTCGCAGGCGCTGAGTTCCGCTTTGGCCGCAAGCGTCGCGGCGACCTCGAGCTGCTCGAGCGGCTGGGCTACGAGGTACTGCCGGTGCCGTTGCTCGAAGGCGTCTCGTCGACCGAGATCCGCCGGCACCTGCACGCAGGCGAGGTGCGGGAGGCGGCACGCCTGCTCGGCCGGCCTCCGAGCTCGACGGCACCGTCGTCGGCGGCGACCAGCGCGGCGGGACACTCGGCTATCCGACGGCGAACCTCGCGGTCGAGCCGGGGCTGCTCGTGCCCGCGTACGGCATCTACGCCGGCGCGGCGCTCGACCACCGCGCGGCGATCTCGATCGGCACGAATCCGCACTACGGCGGCGAGGAGCGCCGGATCGAGCCGCATCTGCTCGACTTCGAGGGCGACCTCTACGGCAAGCGGATCGTCGTCGAGCTGTGGGAACGGCTGCGGGACGAGCAGGTCTTCGAGACCGAGCAGGAGCTGATCGACCAGATCGCCCGCGACGTCGAAGCGACCCGGGCAGCCGTTCGGCCCTGAGCGCGCCGCCTAAGCCCGCGACTGCGCCGTGGCGGCGTGACCGCTGCGCCGCGGATCGCCTGCAGCGCCTGCTCTCGCCACCAGGCTGACTCCACCGAAGTAGTGGTGCGGGGCGGCCCAGCGCCGCACGTGCAGCCCCGCCGCCTCCAGCTGCTCGAGTGCGCGCTCGTCGACACCCGGTTCGGCGTTGACGACGTCGCCGGCGCGGTGGAAGCGGGCACGCCCGACCGCTGCCGTCGGCTCGAGCAGCTCGTCGAGAATTCCGGCGGCGACACCGACGAGCGCGGTGCGCAACCGCGTTCCGCCCGCCGAGCCGATCGCGAGTGCGAGCCCTTCCCGATCGAGGGCAAGGCTCGGGGCCATCATGCTGTGCATACGCTCGCCGGGCTGTAGCGGCTCGAGCAAGAGGTCGACCTCGCCGAGCATGCTGTTCAGGTGCAGGTCGAGGCCGGGGAGGAAGTCGCCCGTACCCAGACCGAGGCTCGACGTGAGCACGCAGGCGTTGCCCGTGGGAGTCGGCGGTGACGAGGTTCGTCGTGTGGCCTTCGGTGCCCGGCCCGTCGAGCGCGGTGAGCAGAGCGTGCACGCGGGCCGTGGCGCCGAGCTCGCGGAGGGGCGGCAGCCGCGAGAGCGTCTCGGGGACGCCGGAGAGCCCGGCGCGGGTGAGCAACCGATGGCCCGCCCAGACGACCTCGGCCGGCCGCTGCCAGCGGTGCTCGTAGTGCTCCAGGTCGGACCACGACAGGGCAATTCCCTCGACGCCGGAGATCAGTGCCTCCGCGATCGAGCCGATGTAGGGCTGTCCGGGACCTTCGGTGGCCAGCAGCTCGAGCGCTCGCACGAGCCCGGGCTGGTCGAGCACCTCGCCCGCCTCGAGCGGCCTGCCCTCGGGGGCGTAGATGCGCGCGCCGTCCGGCTGCATCGTGAAGACCGGGGCGAGCATGGCGAGGCAAGCGGCGTGGGCGGGGGGCATGGTCACGCCCGGTGCGGGCGAGATCGAGCGCCGGCTCTACGAGCCTCGCCCACGGCAGCCGGCCGAAGCGCGCGTGCAGGGCGCCGAGCCCGCGTGGGAGGCCCGGGACCGCGCAGGTCCCCGGCCCGACCGCGTAATGGACGAGCTCCTCGCCGAAAGGGACGCGCAGCTCGACCGCCGGTGCCCCGTTCCCGAAGGCACGTCGACGAAGCAGTCGAGGCTCCAGGCGTCGCTGCCGTCCCAGTAGATCGCGTGCCCACCTCCCAGCAAGCCGGTCATCACCGTCTCGGCGACGCACGAGGCCAGGCAGGCTGCGACGGCCGCATCGGCAGCAGATCCACCCTCTTCGAGGATCTCGATCCCCGCCGCCACGGTCGCGGGGTGTCCGGCTGCGACGGCGCTTGGGCAACACTGCGCGTTGCTACCCTACGTCGCGACCGAGATCTCGGCCGAGCGTGCCTTCCTTCACGCCGCGCGGGGACTCCGGAGACCTACAGAGAAGGAGGCCGCATGGCCCTCACCAAGGAAGTCAAGCAGGAGCTGATCGGGAAGCACGGCCGGAACGAGACGGACACCGGCTCCCCCGAGGTCCAGATCGCGATGCTCACGCAGCGGATCAACGACCTCACCGAGCACCTGCGGACGCACCAGAAGGATCACTACTCCCGGCGCGGGCTGCTGAAGCTCGTCGGCCGGCGGCGGCGATTCCTGACGTACATGCAAAAGCACGACATCGAGGGCTATCGCGCCCTCATCAAGGAGCTAGGCCTCAGGCGCTAGTTCGACCATGGGAGAGTGGAAGCTTGGACGAGCCCCGTTTACGGCGCGGAGCTGATCCAAACTTCCACTCTCCACCAAGCAGAGTGGAGGCAAGGGATATGAGTACCGTAATGGGGCAGATCGCCTCAGTTTCCGTCGAGATCGGCGGAAAAGAGATCACTTTCGAGACCGGCAAGCTCGCCAAGCAGGCAGACGGGGCGGTTGTGATGCGCTCCGGCGACACGATGGTGCTCGCGACCGCCGTGGGCCGGCCGGAGGCGCGCGAAGGCGCGGACTTCTTCCCGCTGACGATCGACGTCGAAGAGCGGGCCTACGCTGCCGGGAAGATCCCCGGCGGCTTCTTCAAGCGTGAGGGGCGCGCCACCGAGCGCGCGACGCTCACCGCGCGCATGATCGACCGCCCGATCCGGCCGCTCTGGCCGAAGGGCTTCCGCAACGAGGTGCAGGTGATCTGCACCGTGCTGTCGGCCGACCTGGTCACGCCGCACGACATCCTCTGCATCAACGGGGCGTCGGCGGCACTGATGATCTCGCCGCTGCCGTTCTTCGGGCCGGTGGGCGCCGTGCGCGTGGGCCGCATCGACGGGGAGTTCGTCCTCAACCCGACGCACGAGCAGAACTTCGAGGAGACGTCCCTCGACCTGATCGTCGTCGGCACGAAGGACGGCCTGACGATGGTCGAAGCCGGGGCCGACGAGGTCCCCGAGGACGTGCTCCTCGAGGCGCTCGACCTGGCGCATCAGGAGATCCGCAAGCTCTGCGAGGCGCAGGAGGACCTCCGGCGCCAGGTGGGCAAGGCGAAGTGGCTCGACCAGGAGCTCACCGCCGAGCTCGAGGAGTCGCAGGGTCACGCTGTCTGGGAGAGCCTCCAGGCCAAGGGCCTGCGCGAGGGCTCCGCGATCATCGAGGAGCTCGAGGACAGCTGGCCCCCGAGCTGTCGATGGACTCGACCGAGGAGGACATCACCAGGCGCATGCAGGTTCGCGCCAGCCTCGCCTCCGTGCTCGAGAAGCAGCGGCTGGCCGCTGTCGAGGGCCCGGTCCGCGAGCAGTTCGGCGACGACCTCCGCGCTCTCACGGAGGCCGAGCAGGACTCGAAGGAGCTGAAGTCCGCGAAGCGCCACCTGCTCTTCGAGCGGATCGTCGAGTCGGTCGAGCTGCCGTTCCCGGTCGGGCCGGCAACGGTCGACGGCGAAGGTCCGGTGGTCAAGGACTCCTCGACGAAGAGCTACGTCAAGAAGGCGGCCGAGGCGATCTACAAGGACCTCGTCCGCAAGAAGATCGCGATCGAGAAGCGGCGCCCGGACGGGCGCGGCACCGACGAGATCCGGGCGATCGAGAACGAGGTGACGGTCAGCCCGCGCGCGCACGGCTCGGCGCTCTTCCAGCGTGGCCAGACGCAGATCCTGACGCTCTGCACGCTCGGTACCGCCAAGGAGGGCCAGCGGATCGACGACCTCTCGCTCGAGACCGACCGCCGCTACATGCACCACTACAACTTCCCGCCCTACTCGGTCGGGGAGACGGGCTTCATGCGAGGCCCGAAGCGGCGCGACATCGGCCACGGTGCGCTCGCGCAGCGGGCGCTGGAGGCGATGATCCCGCCGGCCGAGGACTTCCCGTACACGATCCGGCTCGTCTCGGAGACGCTCGAGTCGAACGGCTCCTCGTCGATGGGCTCGGTCTGCGGCTCGACGCTGGCGCTGATGGATGCCGGCGTCCCGATCAAGGCGCCGGTCTCCGGCATCGCGATGGGCCTCGTCAAGGAGGGTGACGACTACGTCATCCTCACCGACATCCAGGGCGCGGAGGACCACCTGGGCGACATGGACTTCAAGGTCGCCGGCACGAAGGACGGGATCACCGCGCTGCAGATGGACATCAAGATCACCGGCGTCACGCAGGAGATCATGCGGGGCGCCCTCGATCAGGCGAAGCAGGCGCGGATCTTCATCCTCGACAGGATGCTGGAGGCGCTTCCGGAGGCCCGCACCGAGCTCGCACCGCACGCACCGCGGATCTCCTCGATCCAGATCAACCCGGACTTCATCGGGATGGTGATCGGCAAGGGTGGCGAGACGATCCGCTCGCTCGAGTCCGAGTACGACGTGCAGATCGACATCGAGGAGGACGGCACGATCCTCGTCTACGCGACCGAGGGCACCAAGGCGGATGCGGCGATCTCCGCGATCGCGGCGCTGACCAAGGAGCCCGAGGTGGGGGACACCTTCACCGGCAAGGTCGTGAAGACGACCCAGTTCGGCGCGTTCGTCGAGCTGAAGAAGGGCACCGACGGCCTGCTCCACGTCTCGAACGTGGGCCCGGGCCGCGTCGCGCACATCGAGGACGTGATGGCGCGCGGCGACATCGTCGACGTGATCGTGCAGGAGGTGGACAAGGCGAGGGGCCGGATCGGCCTCAAGCTCGTCCACAAGCACGAGGACGGACGGCTCGTCGAGCCGGAGGAGCTGATCGAGCGGGCCAAGAGCGCCCCGCCGCGGCCTCCGGAGGAGGAGCGCCCGCGCCGCGACGGCGATCGCGGCCGCAGCCGCGGCCCGCGCCGCGACTAGGGAGTGACCCGAGGGGGCGGCGAGAGCCGCCCCCTCAATCTTTCTCGCCCTATGCGACGGCCGTGGGGACGGCGTGGCTGTCGGTGTCGCCGACGAGCCGCTCGCGGTACGCGACCGCGACCGCCTGGGCGCGGCTGTGGACGCCGAGCTTCGCGAGGATCCGCTGGATGTGTGTCGCGACCGTCTTCTCGCTGATCACGAGCTCAGCGGCGATCTTCCCCTGGCTCTGGCCGCGCGCGAGCAGCACGAGCACCTCGCGCTCGCGCGGCGTCAGAACCGCCGTCGCATGCGCAGCCTGGTGCCGCATCGGGCGATGCCCGTTGCCGGCTGTCGCCGCAGGAGCGCCCGGACGCGGTTGAGCAACTCCTCGGGGTCGAACGGCTTCAAGACGTAGTCGTCCGCTCCGATCAGAAAACCGGCGATCCGATCGAGGGCCTCCGCGCGCGCCCCCGATACGAACATGATCGCGACGGCTTCGCCGTAGGTGTCGCGTAGCTCTCGGCAGACCTCGTAGCCCGTCACCCGCGGCAGGTCGACATCCAGGATCACGAGCGCCGGTCGCACTGTGCGCGCCACGTCGAGCGCGTCGTCGCCGCTCGACGCCTCGTACACGGTGCAGCCGAGTCGCAGCAGCGATTCGACGATGAGCGCGCGGCAGCCGTCGTCATCGTCGACGACCAGCACCGGGCTGCCGCTACCCGTTCCGCGTTCCAACTCCACTTGGTAGTACCACAGGTCAGGGGACTAGTTCAAGCGCGCCGCCTACTGCAATTCCAGCAGCCCGAGGGCTAGGACAGTACGACCAAAGATCAGGCGAATGTCGTCTTCTACCTATTCTGTCCCAGTCGTACCCTGCCTTTGGTGTGTGGATAAGTTCGCTGCGGCGGGGCGCCTCCACGGAACGGAAGAACTGCGGTAAAGGGTAGCACCACGTGCGCGGGACGTTTAACCCGGACCGTCGCATCGCGTGGTCGCGACCAGATGTGCGAGCCGGGGCATTCCGCTGCGGCTGGGGGAAAGGAAGGAGTCTAGATGACAGAACGACTGATTGGGGAGACGGGGAGCCGCGAAGCGGCGGCGTTTCCTGTTCTTGCCCTTCTTGTTGGTGGCGTGTACGGCGCTGTTCCTCGTTGCGGCCGCGCAGGCGGTGCACGACGAGAAGTTCCAGCTCGACGGCAACGTGCTCGCCGGTGTCGGCGGCAGCACGCTGACCGTCGACTGGGACAGCCTGTTCGAGGCGAACGGCGACACAAGTCGGGTCGCTGCCGGCCGGCTTCAGCGACGCGAACCTCGTCCGGGACTTCCAGAAGAGCGGCAACACGTTCGTCACGAACGACACGACAACGTTCGCGACCGGGAGCAAGGACACGCTGCCGATCTCGGGCTGGCAGTGCAACTTCGACAACAACGTCAACAGCAAGATCGACGTGACGAACTCGTACGCGACCACCTATACGGATGGCACGGAGACGAGTCATCTACTTCGGGATCGAGCGGAACGTCAACACCGGGACCGCGAACGTCGGCTTCTGGTTCCTGCAGGATGAGGTCGGTTGCACGTCGACCGGCGGCGCGGTCACCTTCACCGGAGAGCATCTGGACGGCGATCTGCTGGTCGTGTCCGAGTTCTCGGGCGGCGGCACCGTCAGCACGATCAACGCCTACCGCTGGGACAGGCCTTGCCCTCCCCGGCTCGCTGAACCCGGTCCCGATCGCCGCTGGCGTCGACTGCCGGGGCGCCAGCCTCCCACGCGGTGACGCGACCTGCGGTGCGGCGAACACGGGAACGATCACGACGCCGTGGCTCACCGCGCAAAAGACGACGGCGGCAACACCTCGGAACGGCGCTGTTCTTCGAGGCCGGCCTGAACCTGACCAAGTCAGGCTTGGGCGGCAAGTGCTTCAGCACCTTCCTCGGCGACACACGCTCCTCGACGTCGCTGACGGCGACCCTGTTCGACTTCTCCGGCGGCACGCTTGGCAAGTGCGATTCCGGCGTGGTCACGACGCCGAGTGTCGGCAAGGGCGGAAGCGCCCGATCGGCGCCAACGGGACGGTCTGGTGACCGACTCGGCCGTTCTGGCGGTCAGCGGCGCCAACACATACGGCGGAACGATGACGTTCCACCTGTGCGGTCCGACCCTCTGTCGGACCCGTACGCGCCGTGCACGACCGGCGGCACACTCGTCGGAGCGCCGAAGCCCGTGAGCGGGCCGAGCCCGACGACGGTGGTCTCCGATGCCTACACGATCACGTCCGCCGGCAAATACTGCTGGCGCGCGGATTACTCGGCGACGCGACCGCAGGCGTCCCTGCATCCAGCGACAGCAGCGTCGACGAGTGCTCACGGTCACACCGCTTCAGCCGGCGATCACGACGAACGCAACCGGGCAGCGGCGTACGATCGGCACCGCGATCAGCGACTCGGCGACCCCAGCGGCGCAACGAGCAAGCCGGCGGGTCGATCACGTTCCGGGTCTACGGGACCGAACGACGCGACCTGTTCCGGACGCCGGCGTTCACGTCGGCACGTCCCGGTCACCGGTAACGGCGACTACAGCTCGGGCAACTTCACGCCCACCGCTGCGGGCACCTACCGCTGGATCGCCTCGTACACCGGCGATCTACCGAACACGCTCGCAGTTTAGCGGGCGCCTGCAGCGACGCCAATGAGGCGAGCCTGATCAACCCACGCCAGCCGGCGATCGTCACCAACGCAACCGGTGCCGGCGGAGTGCCCCTCGGCACTGCGATGAGCGACTCGGCGACCCTGAGCAACACGGCGCCGAAGCCGGACGGCACCCCGGCGGGCGGATCGATCACGTAAGGTCTGCGGACCTGAGACGCGACCTGCTCCGGTACGCCGGCGTTCACGTCGGCGGCGATCCCGGTCAGCGGGAACGGCACCTACAGCTCGGGCACCTTCACGCCCACCGCTGCAGGCACCTACCGCTGGATCGCCACGTACTCCGGCGATGCACCGAACACGCTCGCAGTGCGCGGCGCCTGCGGCGACGCCAATGAGGCGAGCGTGATCATCTCGCTCCAGCCGACGATCGCGACCGCCCAGTCGTTCGTGCCGAACGATTCGGCGACGATCACGGTGGCCGCCGGCGGCGGCGACCTCGCAGGCAACGTCGTGTTCAAGCTCTATGTGAACGACGCGACCTGCACCGGTGCGGCGGCGTACACATCGCCACCCATCGCGATCACCGGCGGCACTGGCAGCACGCTCTCGAAGACCGTGCTGAGCAACAACACGACGTCGTACGGAGCAACTGGAACGACGTTCCACTGGGTCGTCGAGTACACCTCGACGAACCCGGCCCACCAGGCCGTGACGAGCGCGTGGGAAAGGAGCACTCGAGCATCACCGTTCAGAACAACGGCTCTAGCGCACCACTCAGCCGGTCAAACGCAGACGAGGGCCCCGGTGAAAACCGGGCCCTCTCGTCTAATGACGCTATGGGGCACCCGCTCCGAAGCCGTTCTGTCCAGCACGGGCTAGGCGGCCCAATGGCATAAGGCGAGACTCAGACCCATTGCCATCTTTTGAGCCGTTTCGGGGAAGACGTACCCTCTTAAAGATAGGCGATGTGCAGTCCCTTGTTTCCACGGTCGAACTGCCCGGGGGTAGCGGATCACAAGTTGCTGGGGGGGGTCGCGCGGGCCCCACACGACTGCGCAATCAGCCGACGCGCGTTCCAGCGGGAATCAATGGCCGGGCGACCGCCTGGGCCGGAGTAGAGGAGGAGTTTCGATGACAGAAAGACTGATCGGCGAGACAGGAAGCAGGAAGCGGCGTCGCTTCCTGTTCGTGCCCATCGTGCTCGTCGCCTGTATGCGCTGTTCATCGTTGCGGGCGCGCAGGCGGTGCACGACGAAACGTTCCAGCTCGACGGCAACACGGTCACGGGCGCGCCGACGAACATCGGCGGTCACACGCAGAACGTCGACTGGGACAGCCTGTTCGACGCGAACGGCGACACAGTCGGATCGCTGCCGGCCGGCTACGGGGACGCCAACCTCGTCAGGGACTTCCAGAACAGCGGCAACAACTTTCATCACGAATGACCACAAAACGTCGACGCATCACCGGGAGCAAGGACACGCTTCCGATCTCGGGCTGGCAGTGCAACTTCGACAACAACGTGAACAGCAAGATTCACGTGACGAACTCTGTACGCGGCCACGTATACAGCTGCCGACGGGGGACGAGATCGTCTACTTCGGGATCGAGCGGAACGTCAACACCGGGGACCGCGAACGTCGGCTTCTGGTTCCTGCAGGATTGAAGGTCGGTTGCTCGTCGACCGGCGGCGCGGTCACCTTCACCGGAGCGCATCAGGACGGCGATCTGCTGGTCGTGTCCGAGTTCTCAGGCGGCGGCACCGTCAGCACGATCAACGCCTACCGCTGGGACAGGCCTGACTCGGCCGCCCCTCCCGGCTCGCTGAACCCGACCCCGATCGCCAATGGCGTCGACTGCCGCGGCGTCACCGTGGCACGGAAGACCCGACCTGCGGTGCGGCGAACACGGGAACGATCACGACGCAGTGGCTAACCGCGCAAAAGACCACGGTCGGCCATACCCTCGGAACGGCGCTGTTCTTTGAAGCGGGCCTGAACCTGACCGAGTCGGGTTGGGTGGCCAGTGCTTCAGCACGTTCCTCGGCGACCCACGGTCTTCGACGTCGCTGACGGCAAAACTGTTCGACTTCTCCGGCGGCACGCTCGGAGAGTGTGAGTGTCTGTCACGACGACGCCGTCTCAGTCCACCCGGGTTATCGGATCGGCTACGCCGATCACGGACCTGGCGGACATCTCGGGTACCGGCGCGGGCGGATCCGCACCGACGCCGACCGGAACGATGACGTTCTTCCTCTGCGCACCGAGTAGTGACCGCCGCAGGGTGCCCTGCAGGCGCCGGCACACAGGTCGGAACTGCGGTCACGTTGGGTGCTTGTAACCCCGTTGTAGCCGGACATGCATGTGCGACGTCTGCGAACGCGGCCTCGCTGATCACGGCGACGACGGGGCTCGGGACGTACTGCTTCCGGGCGGTTTACGATCCGGGCACCGATCCCAACTACCAGGACAAGGGCGGCAGCTTCACCGCCAACCCAGGCGAATGCTTCACCGTCACCGGGAGCTCCGGCTTCACGACGGCACAGAGGGGTGCCGAACGAGACGGCCACGCTGACGGGTGACGCCAACCTGAACGGGTCGCTGAAGTTCACGCTGTACAACGACGCGACGTGTGGCGAACGGTGGCGGTACCTCTCAGTACACGACGACCGTGACTGTGACGAACGCCCCATCCGGCTCATCGTTCAGCACGAACAACACCACTACAGCGGTAGTCGTTGCTGCAACCGACGGCAACTACTCGTGGCTCGTGAGTACGACGACAACGTGCTCTCGAGTCCCGCCGACTCGTGCAGCGAGACGACGGCGATCACGATCACCAACTGAGTCACACCTCAGGCGGATCGAACGAGTGGCCCCGGCGCAAGCCGGGGCCACTTCGCTTCGATCTCGTTACGCCTCGACGTGGAAGCTCGTCGATGCGAGCCGAGTCGTGCGGCCGTTCTTCGAGTACGAGTCCCAGTTCTCGAGGTAGGCCGTGCAGTCCCCGGCGCCGCCCTGCCACGCTGGGCTTCCACCGAGCGTGAACATCCGGTCCCAGTGGGCCCACGCTTGCCAGGTCTCCAGGACGAGCCTGCCGTTCTGGAAGCACTTCAGATGGACGAAGGGCTGCGAGGTGGAGTCGGTGGAGACGTCGAAGGTGACCGAGTCTCCGTAACTGGGGCCTTCGCTCGCCGCCGCGGCGAGAGCAGTCGCGCTCGTCGACGCGAGACTGATCGAGGACGTCGAGGCGGCTTGCCTCCGGGGCCGGCGAGCGCGACAGCGCTCATCACGAGGGCAAGGGTGCCGAAGAGCGATGCGAGTCGAGTCGTGTTCCTATACATCCTGGGTTCTCCTTTTCGGACGGCTCCGAACGTGACCCCGACCGCGGCGCGATCTCGCCGACGTCATTCGGCAGGTAGTCCGCGTGGCCCCAATCCATCGCCGGAGGGAAATCGCCTGACAACGCCGGAGGGCGGCCCGTAGGCCGCCCTCGCTGATGACGCTGGTGCTGTTCGGGCTTACGCGGCGACGTAGAATCAGCGACGCGAGCGTCGTGATCTTGCCCTTCGAGTAACCGCTCCAGTCCTGCAGCTACGCCGTGCAGTCGGCGTCACCGCTGGTCCAGGACGGGGGTGGGGCCGAGGGTGAAGTCCTGATCGAGGGAGTTGGCGAAAATGCCGTTCGCCTGCTTGTAGACGAGGGTTCCGTTCTGGGAGCACTCCAAGGCCACCCAGGGTTGCGTCGTGGTAGTCGCCGAGACAGCGAACGTCACCTCCTGGCCGAAGTGGGCAAGCCGTCGGTCGAGTTGAACATGACGTAGGGCGATCGTGCCTCCGCCGCTGCCTCCGCCCGCCACCGGCTTGCCCCTTGCGCGAGCGCTGACGGGACGAGCACGAGGACGGCGACGAGCGCGGTGAAGAGGGCGATGCAAGCGATGTGCGGGTGGTCACTGGAGAGAACCTCCTGGCGGCATGACGGACGCGACCCGCTTGCCCACGCGCGTCTTAATTACGTACTTTCATCGTCGAATTCCTCTAGGCTGGCAACCCCTCGAACTGGGTGAACACGTCAGCTCGACGCAGCGATGCAGGGGACATCGGACGGTGATGACTTCTCGTCAGCCTTGCTCTTTCGGAAGTCGGGGAGAGTAGCCGATATCTCCGCCGCTGCGTTGGCAAGGCTAGTGAGCCAGGGAGCGTACGATCGCCGCCGTGCAGACCTACGACCTCTCACGCCTCCGACCGGCGAGCGGGTGATCTCCGAGCAGGTGCCCAGCGTCCGCTCGGTGTCGCTCGGCTTCTGGATCGGGACCGGCTCGCGCGACGAGACCGACGCCCGCGCCGGCGTCTCGCACTTCATCGAGCACCTGCTCTTCAAGGGCACGGGCTCGCACTCCGCGCAGGAGATCGCGGAGATCTTCGACGGCCTCGGCGGGGAGCTGAACGCCGCGACGTCGCGCGAGACGACGCTCGTCTATGCACGCGTGCCCGACGACCGGCTCGAGCAGGCGCTCGACGTGATCGTCGGGATGGTCTACGACCCGTCCTTCGCCGACATCGACTCCGAGCGCGAGGTCGTGCTCGAGGAGATCGCGATGGTCGACGACAATCCGCAGGATCTCGTCCACGACGTCGTCGCCGAGGCGGTCTTCGGCGGCCATCCGCTCGGGCGGCCGGTGATCGGGCGCGCCGACGTGATCTCGACCGTCGGCCGGCGCGCGCTCCCGCGTACCACCGCGCCGCGTACGCGCCACGACAACATCGTCGTTGCCGTCGCCGGCAACGTCAAGCACGAGCGCGTGCTCGAGCTGCTGTCCGCACGGCTGCCGAAGACGGAGACGCCCGCGCCGCCGCTCCCGCAAGCCGTTCTCCCGCGCTCCGGCTCCGGGCTACCGCTTCCAGCGGAAGGCGACCGAGCAGTACCACGTCTGTCTCGGCGCTCCCGGGATCTCGAGGCGCGACGAGCGGCGCTTCGCCGCGTCGCTGCTCGACTCGATCCTCGGCGGCTCCGCCTCGTCGCGGCTGTTCCAGGAGATCCGCGAGAAGCGAGGGATGGCGTACTCGGTCTACAGCTTCGCCTCCCAGTACTCGGACTCCGGCCAGCTCGGGCTCTACGTCGGCACGCGCGAGGAGAACCTCGTCGAGTGCCTCGAGATCGTCGCGCGCGAGCTCGGCGACGTCTCGGCCGGGAATGTTCGCCCCGGCGAGCTCGAGCGGGCGAAGGAGAACCTGAAGGGCCGGATGCTGCTGTCGATGGAGTCGACCTCGAACCGGATGAGCCGGCTCGGGAAGTCGCTGATCACCGACACCGAGCTGCTGTCGCTCGACGAGATCATGGAGCGCATCGACGTCGGTCACGGCCGACGACGTCGCAGCGCTGGCGGGCGACCTGCTGCGGCTCGACCGGCTCTCGGCGGCGGGGATCGGCCCGAGCGAGGCGCGCTTCCGCGCCGCGATCCAGCGCGTCAACCCGGCGCTCGTCGGGCGCAAGGCCGCGATGAAGGTCCTCCTCCTCGGGAGCGAGGGCAAGGTCGGCTCGGTGCTCGGCCCGGCGCTCGAGCAGGCCGGGCACGAGCTCGTCGAGTCGCGCCGCCGGCGCGGACGCCGCGGTCGACTTCACGCGCCCGGACGCGGTCGTGGGGAACGTGCGCGCCTGCCTCGAGGCTGGGCGTGCCCTGCGTCGTCGGCACGACCGGCTTCGACCAGGAGCGCGTCGCCGAGCTCGCGCGTCGAGCACGAGCTGGCGGTCTTCTACGCGCCGAACTTCGCCCTCGGCGCGGTGCTGATGATGCGCTTCGCCGCCGAGGCGGGCAAGGTGATGCCGCACGCGGAGATCGTCGAGCTGCACCACGAGACGAAGCTCGACGCGCCCTCCGGGACCGCGAAGGCGACGGCGGCGCTGCTGCCGGACGGCACGCCGATCCACTCCGTCCGGCTGCCGGGCCTCGTCGCGCACCAGGAGGTGATCTTCGGCGGGCCGGGTCAGACGCTGACGATCCGGCACGACACGACCTCGCGCGAGGCATTCGTGCCGGGCGTCCTGCTCGCGCTCGAGCAGCTCCCGTCGCTGCCGCCGGGGCTGACGGTCGGGCTCGACGCGCTGCTGCAGTAAGCGGCCCGCTCGTCGAATCGATCCCGCCACCGCCGCAGGGGTGGCTGGGCCGGAGCGCCGGGCAGGCCGCAGCAGCGAATGTCCCGCGGACCGCTCTTTTGTCAAGATCGCGGATGATCGAGTGCGTCGTCGGCGACCTGACCGAGAGAGCCGTCGACGCGATCGTGAATGCCGCCAACTCCTCGCTGCTCGGCGGCGGCGGCGTCGACGGCGCGATCCACCGCGCGGCGGCCCCGAGATCCTCGCCGAATGTCGCCTGCTCGGCGGCTGCGCGACCGGCGAGGCGAAGGCGACGACCGCCGGCAGCTCCGGCGCGCTGGGTGATCCACACGGTCGGGCCTGTCGGCGCGGCGGACGGCGAGCGAGCCGGAGCTCGCTCGCCTCCGCGCACCGCCGCTCGCTCGAGGTGGCCACGAGCTGGGCGCACGCACGGTGCGTTCCCGGCGATCTCGTGCGGATCTACGGCTACCGGCGGACCTCGCCGCTGCCGCGGCTCTCGGCGAGAGCACGGCCGTTAGCAGCACTTCGAGTCGATCCGCTTCGTCTGCCTCGGCGAGGAGCTGGGCTCGGGGAGCGTCCGCGCGGACTCGTAGGAGCCGCCGAGGTAGGATTCCGAGCGTGCTCGGCGAGGTGCTCACCGCGATCGTGACGCCGTTCAAGCGGGACGGCTCGGTCGACCTGGACAGCTTCCGTGCGCTCGCGCGCTACCTGGTCGACAACGGCTCCGACGGCCTCGTCGTCGCCGGGCACGACCGGGGAGGCGCCGACGCTCTCCGACGACGAGCGCTTCGAGCTCTTCGCGCGCGGCGCTCGACGAGGTCGGCGACCGCGCGACCGTCGTCGCGGGCACGGGCACGTACGACACGCGCCACTCGGTCCACCTGACCGAGCGAGGCGCACGAGCTCGGCGTCGACGCGTGCCTGTCGTGACGCCGTACTACAACAAGCCGCCGCAGCGCGGGATCGTCGAGCACTTCAAGGCGGTCGCCGCGGCGACGGACAAGCCGATCGTCGTCTACAACATCCCCAGCCGCGTCGTGATCAACATCGAGCCGGAGACGATCGCGCGAGCTCGCCGAGATCGAGAACGTCAAGGCGGTCAAGCAGGCGCACGACGACCTCGCGCGAGGCGAAGCACATCGTCGAGACTCGGGCTCGACCTCTACGCGGGCGACGACGACCTGATCCTGCCGTTCCTCGAGCTCGGCGGCGTCGGCGGGATCTGCGTGCACACGCACGTCGTCGGGCCGCAGGTGAAGGAGCTGATCCGGCTCTGGAAGGCCGGCGAGCACGAGGCGGCGCGCGCGCTCGACCGGGAGCTCGAGCCCGTCGATCGAGCTGCTGCGCGTCGTCGGCAACCCGATCGCGATCAAGTCCGCGCTGAACCTGCTCGGGCACGAGGTCGGCGGCCACCGGCTGCCGCTCGTCGAGGCGAGCCGACGACGAGCGCGACCGCGTGCGCGACTGCCTCTCGCGCCTCGGCCTGCTCCAGCCCGCCGCGGTCTAAGCCCGCGCATACACTGCCGCCCGTGAGTCCTGCGCATCATCCCGCTCGGCGGCCTCGGCGAGGTCGGCAAGAACATGACCGTCTACGAGCACGGCGGACGAGATCATCGTCGTCGACGCCGGGCTCGCGTTCCCGCGCGACGAGCACCTCGGCGTCGACCTCGTCCTGCCGGACATCGGCTACCTCCGCGACCGCCGCGTCAGCGCCGTCGTGCTCACCCACGGGCACGAGGATCACGTCGGCGGGCTGCCGTACCTGCTGCGCGAGGTCGACTGCGACCAGGTGATCGGCGACGCGGCTGACGCTCGGGCTGATCAAGTCGAAGCTCGACGAGCACGGGCTGCAGCGCCTCGACGGAGCTGCAGGAGGCCGAGCCCGGCAAGCCGATCCAGGTCGGCTCGTTCACGCTCGACTTCGTCCGCGTCGCGCACTCGATCCCCGACTGCGTCGCGGTCGTGCTCGAGACGGCCGCCGGGCGCGTCGTCCACACCGGCGACTGGAAGCTCGACCACACGCCCGTCGACGGCCTGAAGACCGACGTCGGCAGGCTCGCCGAGCTCGGCAACCAGCGGCGTCGACCTGCTGCTCGGCGACTCGACGAACGCCGAGCGGCCGGGCATGACGCGGCTCCGAGCGGCTCGTCGGCGAGGCGTTCCGCACGCTGATGCCGCTGCGCAAGGGCCGCATCCTCGTCGTCTCGTTCGCCTCGAACATCCACCGGATGCAGCAGGCGATCGACGTCGCGATCCAGGTCGGCCGCAAGGTGGCGATCGTCGGCCGCTCGATGCGCAAGAACCTGAACATCGCGCGCAACCTCGGCTACCTCGACGTGCCGGAGCACATGCTGATCAAGCCGCAGGAGGCGATGGAGCTGCCGCCCGGCCAGGTGATGATCCTCTGCACCGGCAGCCAGGGCGAGCCGATGTCGGCGCTGACGCGGATCGCGTACAACGACCACCCGTCGGTCGCGGTCGAGCGCGGCGACACCGTGATCATCTCGGCGAAGCCGGTGCCCGGGCAACGAGCTGCGCGTCCACGACTCGATCAACCGCCTCGCGAAGGCGGGCGCCGAGGTGCTGCACCAGGAGATCGCGCCCGTGCACGTCTCCGGCCACGCCTGCTCCGAGGAGATGCGGACGCTGCTCTCGCTGCTCCGGCCGCGCGCGATGATGCCGGTCCACGGCGAGTACCGGATGCTCGCGGCGCACGGGCAGCTCGCGCTCGAGTCCGGCGTGCCCGCGGACGCGATCATCATCGCCGAGAACGGCTCGGTCGTCGAGCTCGAGCGCGGCAGGACGCCGCGGATCGTCGACCGGATCGAGGCCGGCGTCACCTTCGTCGACGGCCTCGGCGTCGGCGACGTCCGGGACGTCGCGCTGCGGGATCGCCGCCGGCTCTCCGAGGACGGCGTGCTGATCATCGTCACGACGCTCGCGAGCTCGAACGGCGGCGCGACCGCGCCGCCGGAGCTGATCGCCCGCGGCTTCGGCGACTCCGAGGACCTGCTCGACGAGCTGCGCGAGGAGGCCGACGCGCGTGCTGCAGGAGCTCGCCGCCGACGACATCACCGAGATCAAGCTGCTCCAGGAGCACCTGCACGACGCCATCGGCCAGGTGATCTACGACCGCACCCGGCGGCGGCCGATGATTCTTCCTGTGGTGATCGAGGTTTGAGTGGCTCGACTGGCCGGACATCCTCGTCGGCCACGCGGCCGAGCGAGCTGACGGCGCGGCGCCTGATCGCGCAGCTCCGCGCCTGCGAGGCGGCGGCGCTCTCGTTCTGCCGGCTGCTCGAGCGCTGGGGGAGGGGAGAGGCGAAGCCCGCGACCGCCGGCGGGCGCGAGGCGGCGCTCCGCCACGCCGCCGACCGCGTCGAGACGGCGCTCGCCGGGCTCGAGGCGCCGCTCGGCCGCTACCTGCTCGAGCTCGAGGCCGACCAGGCCGAGGGGCGCTCGTGGTACGCCGGGCCCGGGCGCAGGCGAGCTCGTCGAGTGGCGGCCGGTGCTCACGCGCGCCGGCGTCCACGCGTGCCCGGACCGCGTCGCGTCGGCGTATCTCGAGCTGGCGGTGCTCGTGCGCGCGCTCGCAGGGGCTCTCCGACGCCGCGCGGCTCGATGCGCCGCCGGATGCGTCGTCGCTCTGGGCGGGCCTCTTCGACCTGCGCGACACGCTGCTCGGCTCGACCGTGGACGACCTCGGCGCTGCGCCTGCCGGCGCTAGCTGTCGATCACGGTCGTCGGCAGCGTCAACCTCGACCTCGTCGCGCGGGTCGAGCGGCTGCCGCGGCCGGGGGAGACGGTCACCGGCGCGACGTTCGAGCGCGTGCCGGGCGGCAAGGGCGCGAACCAGGCCGTCGCCTGCGCGCGGCTCGGCGCGGACGTGACCCTCGTCTGCGCGGTCGGCGAACGACGCGTTCGCGGACGAGGCGCTGCCGCGCGAGGAGCGGGCTCGACGTCCAGGCGGCCCGCGTCTCGGCGCCGACGGGCGTCGCGATGATCCTCGTCGACTGCGGCCGGCGAGAACCAGATCGTCGTCGCGCCCGGGCGCGAACGCGGAGCTCGGCGCCGTTCGAGCTCGGCGCGAGCGACGCCGTGCTCTGCCAGCTCGAGATCCCGGACGAGGCCGTCGTCGCCGCCTGGGAGCAGGCGACCGGCCTCTTCTGCCTGAACGCGGCGCCCGCGCGGCCGATCGACGTCGACGCCGACCTGACCGTCGTCAACCGCTACGAGCTCGAGGTCGCTGAAGCGCCGCGACGGCCTCGTCGCGGTGACCCTCGGCGCCGAGGGGGCGGTGCTGCTCGAGGACGGGGAGGAGATCGCGCGGGCCGAGCCGCCGCAGCGTCGACGCGGTCGACGGCACCGCCGCCGGCGACGCCTTCACCGCCTGCCTGCTCGTCTCGCTGCTCGAGGGCCGCGACCAGCGAAGAGGCGCTGCGCCGCGCCTGCGCCGCCGGGGCGATCGCCGCCTCGCGCTTCGGCGCGCAGCCCTCGCTCCCGACCGCGGCCGAGGTGGACGCGATACTCGCCCGGTGACGCACGCCGATCATCCTCGACTGCGACCCCGGGCACGACGACGCGATCGCGCTGCTGCTCGCGCTCGCGAGCCCCGAGGTCGAGCTCGTCGGCGTCACCACCGTCCACGGCAACCAGACGCTCGAGAAGACGACCGACAACGCGTTGCGGGTGCTCGAGCTCGTCGGCCGCGAGGACGTTCCGGTCGCGATGGGCGCCGACCGGCCGCTCGTGCGCGAGCTCCACGTCGCCGCGCACGTCCACGGCGAGAGCGGCCTGGACGGGCCCGAGCTGCCGCCGCGCGCCTCCGAGCCGGTCGAGCAGCACGCCGTCGACTTCCTCGTCGAGCACGTCGGCGCCGGACACGGTGCTCGTCCCGGTCGGACCGCTGACGAACGTCGCGCTCGCGCTCGACCGCGGCATCCGGCCGGCACGGATCGTCCTGATGGGCGGCGCGATCGCCGAGGGGAACATGACGCCGGCGGCCGAGTTCAACATCTGGGCCGACCCGGAGGCGGCGGCGCGCGTCTTCGCGCTCGGGCCTCGACGTGACGATGATCGGCCTCGACGTCACCCACGGCGCGCTCCTGACGCCCGAGTGGGCCGAGCGCTTCCGCGCCGCGGGCCGGATCGGCACGTTCGTCGCCGAGCTGGTCGACTTCTTCAAGCAGTACCACGCGCGCACCTACGGGTGGGACGGCGCGCCGATCCACGACGCCGTCGCGCTCGCGCACGTCCTTCCGGCCCGGGATCGTCCGCACCGAGCACCTCAACGTCGAGGTCGAGACCGAGTCGGAGCTGACCCGCGGCCGCACGGTCGTCGACCGCTGGCACCGGACCGACCGCGCACCGAACGCGCACGTCGGCGTCGAGATCGACGCGGACGCGTTCTTCGAGCTCCTGCTGGAGCGGATCGAGACGTTGGGGTGAACCGAATGCCGCCGGGATGCTCTACGTCGTCGTGGCCGCAGCCGGCGCGCTCGCGCTCGGCGTCGGAGCGGTCGCGACGATCGACGGCGAATCTCTGGGGCATCCTGCTCGCGCTCGGAGGGGCGGTCCTGCTGACCTGGTCGGTGAGGGCTTCGAAAAGGGGATGAGCGGACACAACGGGCGCGGGTAGGGTGAAATGACATGCCCGACGACCTGAGAGCGCAGCTTGGCCGCCTCGTCCGGGAGCTGATGCAGGAGCACGAGCGCGACCCGAACGGCCGGCCGATCGCTCCGCTCCTTCGGGCGCATCTCGGGGAGAGCGCGCGGGAGCTACCTGTGCTCACCGAGGCGCTCGACGACTGGGAGCTGCCGAATCTCCAAGTCGGTCTCGACGCGGCGCTCGCGCGAACGGGCTGGTCGGCAGACGTCCTCGGACTCACTGGGCGCGCAAAGCGGTACGACCAGTTCAGCCTCAGCGGACCTCATGACCGACGATGCGTGGCTGCCGAACGTCGGCCCACCCGAGTTCGTGAACGCGCCTGTCGGGCCGAATCGCACGATGCCGTGCCTCGAGTTCGCAATCCTGCTCGTGACGTCACCGGACGGTCCGATCGCGGTCTTCGTCCGCCGCGGCGAGGATCACGGCCCGATGATGCCGGCGCGGCTCGCGATCCAGGCTGTCGCGCCCGGCGAGCGAGTGGCGGAGAGGTTTCTGACGGACCTCCGGGAACTGATGCTCGAGCACGATGTCTATCGAGGACAGGTCCTGACCGTGAAGGCGGATCCCCACGGTGGCGGGCGCGAGCTCATCTTCCTCGAGCGCCCACAGCTGGCGGCAGCGGAGCTGATTCTCCCCGACGGGCTGCTAGACCGGGTCGAGCGTCACGTGATCGGCCCGACGCGGCATCGCGAGGCGCTGCTCCAGGGCGGGCGCCACCTCTCGCGCGGGCTCCTCCTCTGGGGTCCGCCGGGGACCGGCAAGACGCTCACAGTGCGCTATCTCGCAAGCGTGCTCACCGACGCGACGGTCGTCATCCTCAGCGGCAGCACCTTGGGTTTCGTCGGCGCGTTTGCCGGATTGGCGAAGCGCCTCGCGCCGTCGCTCGTCGTGCTCGAGGACGTGGACCTCGTCGCGCAGGAGCGGACGTTCGGGCCGTTCGGCTCCAGCCCCGTCCTCTTCGAGCTGATGAACGAGATGGACGGGATGGGGGAGGACGCCGACGTCGCCTGGGTGCTGACGACGAACCGCCCCGACGCGCTCGAGCCTGCGCTCGCCGCCAGGCCGGGCCGCATCGATCTCGCTGTGGAGCTGCCGCTCCCCGACGAGGAGGCACGTAGGAAGCTGCTGGCTCTCTACGCGCAGGGGCTCGATCTTCGGCTCGCCGACGAGCAGGCGGTGGTCAGACGTACCGCGGGCGTGCCGGCGTCGTTCATCAAGGAGCTGCTCCGCAAGGCTGCGCTGGCTGCAGCCGAGGCGGGGCGCACGACCGTCACGGACGCGGACGTCGGGGGCGTGCTCGACGAGCTGCTCGCAGAGACATCGGCGCTCACACGTGTGCTGCTCGGAGCCGGAGCTCCGGGTGAGATCGCGGCACCCAATCCGCACGACTGGCTCGGCGGGTACGTCAGCGAGTAAAGGGCTGTCGCGGTCGGCGTCGAACGCGCCAACCATGGCAGCCCGGAAGAAAAAGCGGCCGTTGCGGCCGCGCACGCCCTCGCGCGTCAAGAAGCGGACGACGAAGAAGAAGGGGCGCGCCCGCGCGGCGCACCAGCATCCCGAGCTGATCGGGCTCGTGCTCGCTGCGTTCGGGCTCTTCCTCGCCTCGCTGCTCTACCTCGGCTGGGAGGGCGGCGTGGTGGGGGAGAAGATCGAGGCCGGCTTCCGAGACGTTCTCGGCTCGGCCGCATACGTCGCGCCGCTCGCGCTGGCCGGCGTGGGCGGCTTGATGCTGTTCCGCAGCGCCCTGCTCGACATGAAGCCCTTCCGCACCGGCGTCGCCGTGACGCTCGTCGGCCTGATGGTGACGCTCGGCTCGGAGCACGGCGGGTTCGTCGGCGAGCTGCTCGGCGGAGGACTGGCGAAGCTGCTCGGCGGCACCGGCTCGCTGCTGCTCGGCCTGACCGCGCTGCTCGCAGGCGGCCTCCTGCTCTCCGGCGCCTCCTACGGCGCACTGCTCCGCCGCTCCCACCACGCCGTCCGGCGCGCGGTCGCCCGGCCGGAGAAAGTGTCTGATCGACACAAGGTCGTCTCCGGGCCGCCGCCCGCGCTCGTGCACGAGCCGCCCGTCGACGTCGTCCACGACTATCCGGACGTCGTCTCCGAGGGCCTCTCCGAGCCGCCACAGCTGTTGCTCGACCCCGACGGGGTGACGGACGAGCAGACGACGCTCTTCGACGCCCCGCGCGAGGAGGGCGAGTACGTGCTGCCGGACCGGGGGGTCCTGAAGACGTCGCCCGCGATCGCAGCCAGCGCGAACAAGGCCGACCAGCGCACCGCGGAGACGCTCGTGACGGCGCTGGCGCACTTCGGCGTCGAGGCGACGATCGTCGGCCAGATCGCCGGCCCGCGCGTGACCCGCTACGAGCTCCAGCTGGCGCCCGGGACGAAGGTCTCGAAGGTGGCCGCGCTCAAGGACGACCTCTCCTACGCGCTCGCGACGACCGAGATCCGCATCCTCGCGCCGATCCCGGGCAAGCAGGCGGTCGGTGTCGAGGTGCCGAACCTCTCGCCGAAGATCGTCACGCTCGGCGACATCTACGACGATCTCCCGTCCACCGCGAGCCCGCTCGCCGTCTGGCTCGGCAAGGACATCTCCGGCAACGCGGTCTGGGCGGATCTCGCCCGGATGCCGCACATCCTCATCGCCGGCACGACGGGCTCCGGCAAGTCCGGCTGCATCAACACGATCCTGACGTCCGTGCTGCTCCGCTCCACGCCCGACGAGGTGCGGATGATCCTGATCGACCCGAAGCGGATCGAGCTCAACTACTACGAGTCGATCCCGCACCTGCTGACGCCGGTCGTCTCGAGCCCGAAGGAGGCGAGCGCCGTGCTCGCCAACGTGGTCGCGGAGATGGAGCGCCGCTACGAGCGCCTCTCGATCGTGCGCGCCCGCAACCTGCCCGAGGCGAACCGTGCCTTCCGGGCCAGCGGCGAGGACCCGCTCCCGTACCTGCTGGTCGTGATCGACGAGCTCGCCGACCTGATGATGATCAGCCCGCAGGCGGTCGAGGACGCAGTCATCCGGCTCGCGCAGAAGTCGCGCGCCGTCGGCATCCACCTCGTGCTCGCGACCCAGCGTCCGTCGGTGGACGTGATCACCGGCATGATCAAGGCGAACGTGCCGAGCCGGATCGCCTTCGCGGTGTCGAGCCAGACGGACTCGCGCGTGATCCTCGACACCGCCGGCGCCGAGAGCCTGCTCGGCCAGGGCGACATGCTCTTCAAGCCGCTCGGGACGTCGCGGCTGCAGCGCGTCCAGGGGGCGTACGTGAGCGAGGAAGAGGTGACGCTCGTCGTCGAGCAGTGCCGCCACCAGCGCGAGCAGGTGCTCGACGAGTCGCTGCTCGAGCTGCCGGAGGGAGCGATCGAGGACGCGGACGAGCACGACGGCGACTTCGATCCGGACGAGGATCCGCTGCTCGAGAAGGCGATCGAGATCGTCGTGCAGACGCAGACCGCCTCCGTCTCGCTGATCCAGCGCCGCCTCCGCGTCGGCTACACGCGGGCCGGACGCCTGATCGACATGCTCGAGCGCCGCGGGATCATCTCCGGCTACGAGGGCTCGAAGCCCCGCCGGGTGCTCGTGGACGAGGCCGAGGTCGAGCGTTTCGTTCCCACCAGCTTGTAAGCATCGTTGTAAGGACTTTCTTTTCGCCCCAACTTAGGGTTGAATCAAGCGTCCAAGCTTGGCGGTGGTTGTTACTTCTAAGGAGGGTAAGTGAAAGTACGCAAGTTCATGCCGCTCATTGCGGCGGCACTCATTGCGGTCCTGACGCTGGCGATCGGTGCCGGCGCAGGTTCCGCAAAGACGGATCTCAAGCAGGTCGACGGCGCCCTTCAAGGTCGCGCTCGTGACGGACATCGGCGGTCTCGACGACCGCTCGTTCAACTTCCTCGCGAACAAGGGTCTCCAGCAGGCAAAGAGGGACTTCAAGATCGAAGGACGTGTCTTCATCTCGAAGTCGAACGCCGACTACGTCCCGAACCTGACGACCGCGGCCCGCGGTGGCTACAACCTGATCATCTCGGTCGGGTTCCTGATGGGCGACGCGACCGCACAGGTCGCCAAGCGCTTCCCGAAGACGAAGTTCGGGATCATCGACTTCAGTGGCGTCAAGATGAAGGGCAACCCGACGAACGTGCGCGGGCTCCTCTTCAAGGAGCAGGAGGCCGGCTACCTCGTCGGTTACCTCGCCGCGAAGCAGATCACCGCGAAGCCGGTCGGCGGCAACATCATGCTCGGCGCCGTCGGCGGCCTCAAGATCCCGCCGGTCGACCGCTTCATCGCCGGGTACTACGCCGGCGCGAAGAAGGCCAACCCGAAGGTGACGGTGGTGCACTCGTACTCCCAGGACTTCGTCGACCAGGCGAAGTGCAAGGAGCAGGCGCTCAACATGATTGCCAACGGCGCCGGCGTCGTCTTCCAGGTCGCGGGCCAGTGCGGCCTCGGCGTCCTGTCGGCAGCGAAGGAGGAGGGTGTGTTCGGGATCGGCGTCGACGCCGACCAGGGCTACCTCGGCCCGCACGTGATGACGAGCGCGACGAAGAAGGTCGACGTCGCGGTCTACAGCACGATCGAGGCTGCTCGGAAGACGCGTGGCGCCTTCAGGACGAACTACGACGCGATCTTCTCGGTCAAGACCAACGGCGTCGGCCTCGGCCGGGTTTCGCCCAAGGTCGCTCCCGCTCTGAAGACGGCTGTCGAGAACATCCGGAAGCAGATCGCCAGCGGCAAGATCAAGGTCACCGCGACGACTCCGCCCGCTACCACGGGCTAGAGCACAGGCGTTCGCCGGAAGGGGCGGGGTTTCGATCCCGCCCCTTCCGGTATCACTCCCTCGATGCGGCGGCGTTTTTGGCTTCTCGCGGTGCTCGTGCTGGCCCTCGCCGGTTGCGGCGGGAGCGACGACGAGAGCGCGAGCACGACCGCCCCGGACGCCGGCGACCACGACGACCGAGGCGGCAGGCCCCGCGCTCAAGGTCGGCCTCGTCACGGACATCGGCGGCCTCGACGACCGCTCCTTCAACTTCCTCGCCAACAAGGGACTCCAGCAGGCCGAGACGCGAGCTAGGTGTCACGGGCCGCGTCGTCGTCTCCCGGTCGAACGCAGACTACGTCCCCAACCTCTCCAGCCTCGCGAACCAGGACTACGACCTCGTGATCGCCGTCGGCTTTCTGATGGCCGACGCCGTCGACACGGTCGCGAAGCGGTTTCCGGACGTCAACTTCGCGATCATCGACTACGCCCAGGAGGAGCTGAAGTCGAAGCCGACGAACGTGCGCGGCCTGCTCTTCAAGGAGCAGGAGGCCGGCTACCTCGTCGGCTACCTCGCCGGGCTGGTCACCAAGCAGGAGGCCGGCTCGCGGCAGGTGATCGGCTCGGTCGGCGGGCTCAAGATCCCGCCCGTCGACCGCTACATCGCCGGCTACCGGGCAGGCGCGAAGGCCGCGAACCCGGAGATCGAGACGCTCAACGCGTACTCGCAGGACTTCGTCGACCAGGCGAAGTGCAAGGAGATCGCGCTCGACCAGATCGGCCGCGGCGCCCGGGTGATCTTCCAGGTCGCGGGCCAGTGCGGCCTCGGCGCGCTCTCCGCCGCGGAGGAGAAGAACGTGCGCGGCATCGGCGTGGACGCCGACCAGGCGTACCTCGGCGAGCACGTGCTCACGAGCGCGCTGAAGAAGGTCGACGTCGCAGTCTTCCAGACGATCCAGGCCGTGCAGGACGGCAGCTTCGACGGCGGCGAGAACACGGTCTTCGACGTCGCATCGGGTGGCGTGGGGCTCGGAGAGATCGCTTCCGACGTACCCGCCGACGTCGTCTCGCAGGTGAACAAGGTCCAGGACGACATCGCAGCGGGCAAGGTCGCGAACATTCCCGAGAAGGTCGGTTAGCGCGTTCCCCTAGGCCCGCCGCCGTGAGGGCCATAGAATCGCCGCGGATGGACGAGCGGCCCGTTCTCGAGCTTCGTGGGATCACGAAGCGCTTCCCAGGCATCGTCGCGAACGACGCCGTCGACTTCGACCTGCGCAAGGGCGAGGTGCACGCGCTGCTCGGCGAGAACGGTGCCGGCAAGTCGACGCTGATGAACGTCGTCTACGGGCTCTACCGGCCGGACGAGGGCGAGATCCTGATCAACGGCAAGCCGGCGGAGCTGGGCTCGCCGAAGGCGGCGATCGAGAACGGCGTCGGGATGGTGCACCAGCACTTCATGCTGATTCCGGTGATGTCGGTCGCCGAGAACATCGTGCTCGCGACCGAGCCCGTGCACAACGGGATCCTGCTCGACTACGCGGCTGCCGAGAAACGGGTGCGCGAGATCTCGACGCGGTTCGGGCTCGCCGTCGATCCCGCGCGCGATCGTGCGGGACATCACGGTCGGCCAGCAGCAGCGCGTCGAGATCCTGAAGGCGCTCTACCGCGGCGCCGACATCCTCGTGCTCGACGAGCCGACGGCTGTGCTGACCCCGCAGGAGGCGCACGAGCTGTTCGCGATCATCACGAGCCTGACCGAGCAGGGAAAGTCGATCATCTTCATCAGCCACAAGCTGAACGAGGTCACCGAGGTCGCGGACCGGATCACCGTGCTGCGCCGCGGCAAGAAGATCGAGACGCTGCCCGCCGCGGGCGCGACCGAGGAGGGCCTGGCCCGGCTGATGGTCGGGCGGGAGGTGCTGCTGCGGGTCGACAAGTCCCCGGCAGCAGCCCACGGACCCGCTGCTCTCCGTCAAGGGACTGACCGTCGAGGACGACCGCGGCATCGAGCAGGTGCGCGACGTCTCGTTCGAGGTCAGGGGCGGCGAGATCGTCGGCATCGCCGGCGTCGACGGCAACGGGCAGACGGAGTTGATCGACGCGATCGCGGGCCTGCGGAAGTCGAAGGCGGGGACGATCGTCATCGGCGACGAGGACGTCACCGGCGACAGCTGCAAGGAGTGCCTCGACGCGGGGCTCGGGCACATCCCCGAGGACCGGCAGCGGCGCGGCCTCGTGCTCGACTTCTCGCTGGCCGAGAACCTCGCTCTCCACGACTACGACCATCCGCCGGCGTCGCGCTACGGCTGGCTCTTCCCGAAGCGCCTGATCGAGAAGGCGCGCGTCCTGCTGCAGCAGTTCGACGTCCGCGGCGGCGGGCCGCAGACCCGCGCCGGCGGCCTCTCGGGCGGCAACCAGCAGAAGGTCGTGCTGGCCCGCGAGATCGAGCGCAACCCAAAGGTGCTGATCGCCGCGCAGCCGACGCGCGGCCTCGACGTCGGCGCGATCGAGTTCGTGCACCGGCGGCTCGTCGAGGAGCGAGACGCGGGCCGCGGCATCCTGCTCGTCTCGCTCGAGCTCGAGGAGATCCTCTCGCTCTCCGACCGGATCCTCGTCATCTTCGAGGGGCGAATCGTCGGCGAGTTCCCGCCCGGCGTCTCCGAAGAGGAGCTCGGCGTCGCGATGACGGGCGGCGGACGGAAGGCGGCGTGAGCGTGAGCGAGCCTGGCGCACCGCCTCCGCCCGAGGGCGGCGGCAAGGTCGAGGAGAGACCCAGCTTCGCGACGCGCTATGCGCTCGCACAGAAGGCCGGCGGAATCGCCGTGCCGCTGCTGACGGTGATCCTCGCGTTCCTGATCGGCGGCCTCGTCGTGCTCGCCACGACCGGCAAGAACCCGCTCACGACCTACCAGGCGATCTTCGAAGGCGCGGGGATGAACTGGTTCCTCGAGGTCGGCTCCTACGAGCTCCGGATCCCGTTCACGGACGCGCACATTCCGTTCCCGTGGAACGTCAACGACATCGAGTCGCTGGCCGCCTACAACCTGCAGCAGACGCTGATCGCCTTCGTCCCGCTCGTCCTGACCGGGCTCGCGGTCGCCTTCGCGTTCCGGTGCGGCATGTTCAACATCGGCGGCCAGGGCCAGTACCTGGCCGGCGCGATCATGGGCGTCTGGATCGGCTCGGAACTGCCCGGCCTGCCCGGCCTCGTCCACATCCTGCTGGCGGTCGTCGCCGGCGTGCTCGCGGGCGCCCTGCTGGCCGGCATCGCCGGGATCCTGAAGGCGACCGTCGGCACGCACGAGGTGATCTCGACGATCATGCTCAACTGGATCATGGTCTGGACGGGCGCGTTCCTGTTCGGGCTCGGGGGGCCGCTCCAGAACGACACGCAGCCGTTCGTCCCGGTCTCGAACGACGTCGTGGACAAGGCGAAGCTGGGCATCTTCTGGGGTGACCCGGCGCTCCAGGCCCTGCACGTGGGCTTCTTCGTCGCGCTGGCCGCGCTCGTCTTCTACTGGCTCGTCCTCAACCGGACGACGCTCGGCTACGAGGTGCGCGCGGTCGGCTTCAACCCCGAGGCGGCGCACTACGGCGGGATCTCGGTGGCGCGGAACTACTTCCTCGCGATGGCGATCTCGGGTGGGTTCGCGGGCCTCGCGGGCGCGATCGACATCGTGGGCTGGCAGTACCGGATCAACACGAACGACGTGCTGATCTCGTCGCAGATCGCGTTCGTCGGGATCGCCGTGGCGCTGCTCGGGCGCAACAAGGCGGTCGGAGTTGGGCTCGCCGCGCTGCTCTTCGCCGCGCTGACGACCGGCACTTCGACGCGCAACCTCGATCCCGAGATCTTCCGGCCCGAGCTCGCCTCGAACCTGACCCTCACGATCCAGGGCCTCGTCGTGCTCTTCGTCGGCGCGGACGTCCTGATCCTCTACCTGCTGCGCGTGCGCAAGCGCGGCCGGCAGCGGGCCGCGACGAGGACGCAGGAATGAGCGCGCTGACCGCCAGGCTGCCCCGTGGAGACCGAGCCATCGCCTGGGTCGCGATCCTGCTCGGGATTGCAGCGTTCTGGGTGGCGCTCCCGCCGCTGAAGATCCGCGAGCCGATCGTGCCGATCGTGCTCGGCCTGTTTGCGCTGACGATCGGGATCGGGACGCTCATCCGTGGCGTCAAGCGGATCGGCTGGGCGGCTGTGGCGATCGGCGTGCTCGGCATGGCGCTCGGCTTCCTCGCCACCCGCTCGAGCGTCGCCCATCTCGATCAGGTCGTCGTCTGGTCGGCCCTGACGGCCGCCATGCTCCGTTACGCGACGCCGCTCGCGTTCGCTGCGATGGGCGGCATCTTCTCCGAGCGGAGCGGCGTCGTGAACATCGGCCTCGAGGGGATGATGCTCTCGGGCGCGTTCTTCGGCATCCTCGGCGCCGACAAGCTCAACTCCTGGCCGCTCGGCCTCCTGTGCGCGGCGCTCGCCGGCGGCGCCTTCGCGCTCATCCACGCGTTCTTCGCGATCCAACTCCGGGCCGACCAGATCGTCAGCGGGACGGCGATCAACTTCCTGGCGCTCGGAATCACCGGCTATCTCTTCATCGACATCTACGGCGGCGAGGGCACGCCGCCGAACATCCCGGAGATCCCGAACGTCCACCTCAGCTTCCTGGAGGACTGGTACTTCATCGGGCCCGTGCTCGGGAGTCTCAACCTGATGATCTGGATGGCGTTCCTGACGATCGTCGCGACCTGGGTCGTGCTCTTCAAGACGCCGGTCGGGCTGCGAATCCGCGCCGTCGGCGAGCATCCACGCGCCGCCGACACGGTCGGGATCTCTGTCTACGCGACGCGATACGCGGCCGTGACGCTCTCCGGCGTGTTGGCTGCGCTCGGCGGCGCGTACCTGTCGATCGGCTTCGTCAACTCGTTCAACCAGAACATGACCGTGGGGCGCGGCTTCATCGCTCTCGCCGCGGTCATCTTCGGGAACTGGCGCCCGTGGGGTGCGGCGGCCGCGGCGCTCCTCTTCGGCTTCTCGAGCGCGCTGGCCCAGCGCCTGCCGGCGTACTCCGAGTCGGCGGCCGTGCTCTTCCAGGCGCTCCCGTACGTGCTCACCTTGATCGCGGTCGCCGGAGTGATCGGCCGCTCGACGCCGCCCGCATCGGTTGGCCGTCCCTACAAGAAGCAGTAACGGCGGCCCGCCGCGCCCCGGCAGCGCGTGGGCGTCCGTCCTCGTTGGTGTGCTCTCGGTGGCGCTGCTGCCTGCGGCGATCGCGGCGACGCGCTGGTCGCGCGACTACGACCTTCTCCACGCCGCGGTAGCGATTCCCCTGGCGTTGCTGCTCGGCGCACTCGCCGTCGTTCTCTCCCGCCGGGCGCGGTCACGGCTCGGGCCCACGCTCGGCCGCCCGAAGGGTGCCAGAACGGCGCGCCTCGGCCGTCTGCTCGGGATTCTCGGCATCTTGCTCGCACTCACCGCAGCCGGTTCTGTCGGAATTTACGAGCTTCTGTCCCTCGTCGCGGACTAGGCGGTTCGGGACACGGCCGCTACGATGGCGCCGTGTTCGAGATCGGAAACAGCCTCCGCGAGGCCCGTCTGCGCCGCCACATCGAGTTCTCCGACGCGGAGCATGGCACCAAGATCCGGGGGAAGTACCTGCGGGCACTGGAGGAGGAGCGCTTCGAGCTGCTTCCCTCGCACACCTACGTCAAGGGCTTCCTTCGCTCCTACGCGGAGTACCTCGGCCTCGACGGCCAGCTGTACGTCGACGAGTACAACTCGCGCTTCGTGATCGGCGAAGAGGACGCGCCGATCCGCTCTCCTCGGCGCGTGCCGGCCGCAAGATCCCGCCGCGCCGACCGGCGCGAGTCGAACATCGTCCTGCTCGCGCTGACGGCGATCGGGCTCGTCACGGCGCTCGTGATCGTCGCCTGGCGCTTCGGCAGCGTCGACACGCCGCCTGTGAACGGGCTGAACTCGACGCCGGCCGCGACGACACCCGCGGCAGCTCCGGACGCGGCCCGCTCGGTCCGGCTCGAGCTGCGGGCAACGCGGGGCGACTCGTACCTGATCATCAAGTCCGGCAGCGCGATCGGGAGCGAGCTCTACAAGGGCACGCTCGAGCGCGGCCAGCGACAGCGCTTCGACGGCAAGGTGCTCTGGATCCGGCTCGAGACGCCCGGCGAACGTGCTCGTGAAGCTGAACGGCAACCGGGTGAAGCTCCCGCCGGCGGCAGTCAAGGCGCAGGGCGTCTTCGTGACGGCGAAGAAGATCTTCGCCGCCGACGCCAGTTGACCTCGGCGACAGGCCGCCCGCGGGCGGTGATCGTGGTCACCGGCAGCGAGCTCGTCCGAGGCGAGCGCCCCGATCTGAACGGCCCGTTCCTCGCCCGCTCGCTGCTTGCGCTCGGACTCGAGCCGGCGCGAATCGAGATCGTCGGCGACGACCCCGGCGAGCTCGAGACCGCGCTGCGCGACGCGCTCGCCTCAGCCGATCTCGTCGCGTGCTCGGGCGGTCTGGGGCCGACCCACGACGATCGCACGGTCGAGATCGTCGCCAAGGTCGCCGGGCTCGAGTTGCATGTCGACGAGGAGATCGAAGCCCAGATCGAAAACGTCTCCCGCATGGTCGCCGACCGGCTGAAGCGGCCGTATGCGGACTTCGCGGACGGCGTCCGCAAGCAGGCGACGCTGCCCTCGGGCGCGACCTGCCTCGGGCTCGCCGGGACCGCGCCCGGCCTCGTCGTCGATGCGCACGGAACACCGGTCATCGTCCTGCCCGGGCCACCGGGCGAGCTGCAACGGCTCTGGCCGAATGCGCTCGAGGTCGATTCGGTGCGACGTGTGCTCGACCGCGGCACGCCGCCGCTGCGGCGCACGCTTCGCTTCTTCGGCCCCGGCGAGTCGCAGGTCGCGCAGGCGTTCCAGGAGGCGGGCGGCGACGGCGACGGTCTCGAGGTGACGATCTGCGCCCGGGACTTCGAGATCCATGTCGACCTCGTCGCCGAGCCGGCAGCCGAGCAGCGGATGGCAGCTCTCGAGGCGGCGCTCGGCGAGCGGCTCGGGCGCTTCCTCTACTCCTCGGACGGCCGGACGGTCGAGGAGCTCGTGCTCGACCGCTGCCGGGACCGCGGCTTCCACCTGGCGACCGCCGAATCCTGCACCGGAGGCCTGATCGCGGCGCGGCTCACGTCGGTGCCGGGCTCGACGGACGTGATCGTCGGCGGGATCGTCTCGTACGCGAACGAGGTCAAGATCGAACAGCTTGGCGTCCCGCCGGAACTGATCGAGGAGCACGGCGCGGTCTCGGCCGAGGTCGCCGAGGCGATGGCGCGCGGAGCCCGGGAGCGTCTCGGCGTCGACGTGGCCGTCTCGGTGACAGGCATCGCCGGACCCGGGGGAGGGACCGAGGAGAAGCCTGTCGGGCTCGTCTACTTCCACGCCGAGACGCCGGACGGCGGCCGTGGCTCGAGCTTCAACTTCCCAGGCGACCGCGACTCGATCCGCCGCCGCTCCGTCGTCGCCTCGCTGCACCTCGCGCGGCGACTGTTGGAACAGAATCGTGACGAATCGGTGTGAGCTCGCCGGGTAGCGTGGCTGGCGATGAGCGGCTCCGCCTCTTCCTCGCCCTGCAACTGCCCGACTCCGTCGTCGAGGCGCTCGCGGAGTGGCAACAGCGGGAGCTCACCGAGCGCGCCGCATCGTCCCGCCGGACAACCTGCACGTCACCCTCGCCTTCCTCGGCTCCCGGCCTGCCCGCGAGCTCGAGTCGATCTGCGGCGTGCTCGGACGAGGCGGCAGCGCGCGGCGCGCCGCCGGTCTTCGAGCTCGTCCGCTACCGCGAGACGCGCAGCGTCGGCATGCTCGAGCTCGGCGACCGCGACGGGCAACGCGCGCTCTGCTCGCACGCGGGCTCCACGACGAGCTGGCGGAGCTCGGGCGTCTACCGGCCCGGAAAGCCGCGACGTGGCTGCCGCACGTCACCGTGCTCCGTTTTCGCGAGCGGCCGCGGCTGCAGCCGCCCCTGCCGGAGCTCGGAGCGTTCGCTCCGTCCGGTGCTGCTGCTTTCCTATCCCGTCTGCACCCGTCCGGGGCGGTCTACGAGGTGCTCGAATCGTTTCCGCTGAATCGCCGAAGATCAGGAGGATGAGTTTATGAACCGCGAAGAAGCTCTGGACGTCGCCCTTGGGCAGATCGAGCGTGCATTCGGAAAGGGCTCGGTCATGAAGATGAGCGACCAGGCCCAGGTGCAGATCGGAGCGATCTCGACAGGGTCGCTCGTGCTCGATCTGGCGCTCGGCATCGGCGGGCTGCCGCGCGGCCGCGTGGTCGAGGTCTTCGGCCCGGAGAGCTCGGGCAAGACGACCCTCGTCTACCACGTGATCGCCGAGGCCCAGCGCCGCGGCGGCATCTGCGCCTTCATCGACGCGGAGCACTCGATGGATCCCCAGTACGCGCGCAAGATCGGCGTCAACGTCGACGACCTGCTCGTCTCCCAGCCCGACACCGGCGAGCAGGCGCTCGAGATCACGGAGCTGCTCGTCCGCTCCGGCGCGCTCGACGTCGTCGCGGTCGACTCGGTCGCCGCGCTGACTCCGAAGGCGGAGATCGAGGGCGAGATGGGGGACACCCACGTCGGCCTCCAGGCCAGGCTGATGAGCCAGGCGTTGCGCAAGCTCGCGGGCACGCTCAACCGCACCGACACGATCTGCCTGTTCACGAACCAGCTGCGCGAGAAGATCGGCGTCATGTTCGGCAGCCCCGAGACGACTCCGGGCGGCCGGGCGCTCAAGTTCTATGCCTCCGTGCGGCTCGACATCCGCCGGATCGAGACGCTCAAGGACGGTGCCGAGGCCTACGGCAACCGCGTCCGCGTCAAGGTGGTCAAGAACAAGGTGGCGCCGCCGTTCAAGCAGGCGGAGTTCGACATCATCTACGGCTCCGGGATCTCCTGGGAGAGCACGGTGCTCGATGTCGGGATCGAGCAGAAGATCGTCCAGAAGTCGGGCTCGTACTTCAGCTTCGGCGACGAGCGGCTCGGCCAGGGCCGCCAGAACGCGGCCTCGTTCCTGAAGGAGCACCCGGACGTCGTGCAGCAGATCCTGCAGCAGATCCAGGCGCAGGCAGGGCCGGACCAGATGGTCTCCGCACGGCTGCTGCCGAGCGTCGCCGGGGTTGAGAAGCCCACGGCCGTGGTCGACGAGGTCGAGGAGGACGAGGAAGTCGAGAAGGTCGAGGAAGCCGCCTCAGCGGCGTAGGCGGTGCCGGCGTAAGGCATGGCGGAGCGTACGGACGCCGTCGAGACGGCGCCCCTTGACTTGGCGATCAGGGCGCTGCGCTTCCGTGACCGCTCGGCCGCGGAGCTCGAGGCGCGGCTGGAGCAGCGCGGCGTGGGCGAGGCGGAGCGGGCGCAGGCGCTCGAGACGCTCGAGCGGATCGGCTACGTGGACGACGAGCGCTTCGCCCGCATGCGGGCGGAGCGGCTCGCGGAGCGGGGCGCCGGCGACGCGCTGATCCGCGACGACCTCGAGCGACGCGGCCTCGCAGCAGATCTCGTCGAGCTGGCGCTCGGGGAGCTCGAGCCCGAACGCGAGCGGGCGGCGCGGATCGTCGAACGCCGCGGCAGCAGCGTCAAGACGGCTCGCTACCTCGCCTCACGCGGCTTCGGGGAGGACGCGCTGGACGGCATCGTTGCGGCAGACGAGTGAGAAGTTGTAGAATCGGAGGTGCTTCCATTCGACGTTTTACCTGCAAGCGCGTGATTTTCCGAAATGACTTCCGAATCTCCTCGAACGTGACCCGAATCCTTCCGAATCCACATCCGTCCGGCGCTCAGGAGGAACCGCCGGCTCGAGCCTGATCTGACGCGCCCAGACCGGAGCACGGCCGCGCAGGCCGAGCGCCGGATGTGAGCATCCGCGGAGGTCGACGAGCCGCCGCGGTCAATCCACCTTCCCTGGAGGCAGGACGGCATGCTCACTGCGCTGGCGGCGCTCATCGGACTCGCACTTGGAGCCGCTTGCGCTGCGGCGCTGCTGATACTCCGGACCGGCTCCCGCGTTCACGTCGCCGAGCGCGAGGCGGAGACGATCCGGCGGGAGGCGCAGATCGAGGCCCGGGAGCTCGCGGTCAAGCTGCGTGCCGAGGTCGAGACGGAGGTCCAGGACCGGCGCGCCGAGGTGGCGAAGGTCGAGGAGCGGATCACACAGGCCGAGCACGAGGTCGCAATCAGGACGACGGAGGTCGAGCGCCGCGAGCAGGGCCTCGCCGACCGGGAGACGCACGTCAAGCAGTTGCAGGAAGAGCTCAAGACGACCAAGGACGAGGCCCTGGCGCAGCTGGAGCGCGTCGCCGGCCTGACGGTCGCGGAGGCGAAGCACCACCTGCTCGAGCGCTCGCAGGATCTGATCCGGCACGAGCTCGCTCGGAGCGTCCGCCAGCAGGAGGAGGAGGCGCGGACCGAGTCGAGACGGCGCGCGCGGGCGCTGATCGCCGACGCGCTCCAGCGGGTCGCCGCCAGCCACACGGCGGAGACGACAGTGACCGTCGTCGAGCTCCCCTCGGACGACATGAAGGGCCGCATCATCGGGCGCGAGGGCAGGAACATCCGGGCGCTCGAGCATTTGACCGGCGTCGACTTCATCATCGACGACACGCCGCAGGCCGTCGTCCTCTCCTCCTTCGACGGCCTGCGCCGCGAGGTCGCGCGAACGACGCTGGAGAAGCTGATCGAGGACGGCCGGATTCACCCCGCGCGGATCGAGGAGATGTACTACCTCTCGAAGGCGGAGCTCGAAGATCACGTTCGCGAGGCAGGCGAGCAGGCGGTCTTCGAGGCGCGCTGCGGCGAGTTCCACGAGGAGCTCGTCAAGGTGCTCGGGAAGCTTCGCTACCGGACGAGCTACGGCCAGCACGTGCTGAAGCACACGCTCGAGGTCGTGCACCTGGCCGGGATCATGGCCGGCGAGCTCGGCGCGAGCGTGAAGACGGCGAAACGCGCAGCGCTCCTGCACGACCTCGGCAAGGCCATGACGCACGAGGTCGAAGGCTCGCACGCCGCCATCTCCGCCCAGTGGGCGAAGCGGTACGGCGAGAGTCAGGGCGTCGTGCACGCGATCGAGGCGCACCACTACGAGGTGCAGCCGCAGACGGTCGAGGCCGTGCTGCTGATCGCGGCGGACGCGATCTCCGCGTCCCGTCCCGGGGCACGCGGGGAGAGCCTGGAGCACTACATCAAGCGGCTCGGCGCGCTCGAGGAGATCGCGATGGCGAAGCCGGGCGTCGCGAAGGCCTACGCGCTGCAGGCCGGCCGCGAGATCCGGGTGATGGTCGAGCCGACCGAGGTCGACGACGACACCGCCGTGTTGCTCTCGCACGAGATCGCCCGCGAGATCGAGGACCAGCTCGAGTACCCCGGCCAGGTGAAGGTGATCGTGATCCGCGAGAGCCGCGCGATCGAGGTAGCCAAGTAACAGTCTGTTACTTGGGTCGGGGCTAGACTGGCGGGTCGATGAAGCGGTACCACGTCACCACGTTCGGCTGCCAGATGAACGCCCACGACTCGGAGCGGATCAAGGGCATGCTCGAGTCGCTCGGCCTCGGGGAGGCGCCGTCGCAGGCCGACGCGGACGTGCTCGTCTTCAACACCTGCACGATCCGCGAGAAGCCGGACACGAAGCTCGCCGCGTACCTCGGCGACGCCGGCGCCCGCAAGCGCGAGAACCCCGATCTCGTCGTCGCGGTCGGCGGCTGCTACGCCGAGGCGCAGCAGGAGCGGATCTTCGAGCTCTACCCGCAGGTGGACGTCGCCTTCGGGCCTGGCTCGATCCCGCACCTCGGCGAGTGGATCGGCGCCGGTGGAGAGGCGCCACGCGGCCGTTTTGGCACCCACGAGCACTTCGCCGGCGACCTGCCGATGCACCGCGAGCGTGCGTTCAGCGCCTGGGTGCAGGTGTCGATGGGCTGCAACTCCAAGTGCTCGTACTGCATCGTCCCTGCGGTCCGCGGACGCGAGCAGAGCCGTCGGCCAGGTGAGATCGTCGCCGAGGTGACCCGCCTCGCCGCCGACGGTGTCAAGGAGGTCACGCTGCTCGGCCAGAACGTGAACTCGTGGGGCCGCGACCTGCGGCCCGGGCTCGAGACCGAGTTCGGGGAGCTGCTGCGCGCATGCGATGCCGTCGACGGCATCGAGCGCATCCGCTTCACGAGCCCGCATCCGAAGGACTTCCGCGACCCCGTGATCGCCGCCATGGCCGAGTGCGGCGCGGTCTGCGAGCACATCCACCTGCCACTCCAGTCGGGGTCGAGCCGGCTCCTGAAGCTGATGCGCCGTACCTACGACCGCGAGCGGTACCTGAAGCTCGTCGCGAAGCTGCGCGACGCGATTCCCGGCCTCGCGCTCGGCACCGACATCATCGTCGGCTTCCCCGGCGAGACGGAGGACGACTTCCAGGAGACGCTCGAGGTCGTGGAGCACGTGCGGTACGACAGCGCCTACACCTTCATCTACTCGCCGCGTCGCGGAACCGAGGCGGCCGAGCTGCCCGACCAGATCGCCGACGAGCTGAAGCACGAGCGGCTCGAGCGCCTCGTCGACGTCGTGCAGCGGATCGCGTCCGAGCGGAACGCGGAGCGCGTCGGCACCGTGGAGGAGGTCCTCGTCGAGGGCTCCAGCCGCACCGACGCAACGCTCCTGCGGGGCCGCACGCGCGGTAACGTCACCGTCGTCTTCACCGGCGACGCTGCTCCGGGAGAGCTCGTCGACGTCGAGATCGCCGCCGCCACCTCGACGACACTCCGCGGCGCCCAGCGCACGGCGGTGGCTGCTAGTGCGAGTTCTGATCACCGGCTCGTCCGGTCAGATCGGCACCAATCTCGCGCTCCGGCTGCTGGCTGACGGCCACGAAGTCTTCGGCGTCGACCAGCGTGTGAACAGCTGGACGGACGACTTCCGGTACCTCCTCCAGGACCTGTCCGGCCAGTACCCGGCCTTTCCGGACGGCATCGGCGGTGTCCCTTACCCGGAGACGGATCTCGTCGTCCACCTGGCAGCACACGCCAAGGTGCATCTGCTCGTCGCGCAGCCGCACCGCGCGCTCGAGAACACGATGATGACCTTCAACGTCCTCGAGTACTGCCGGCAGCGAAACCTGCCCCTCGTCTTCTCGTCGACGCGGGAGGTGTACGGCGACGTCCACCGCTTCGAGGGCTACAGCGAGGCGACCGCCGACTTCGCCTTCACCGAGAGCCCGTACTCCGCCTCGAAGATCGCGAGCGAGGCCTTCATCTACGCCTACGCTCGCTGCTACGGCCTCAAGTACCTCGCGTTCCGCTTCTCGAACGTCTACGGCCGCTACGACAACGACCTGCACCGGATGTCCCGCGTCCTGCCGCTCTTCATCCACGCGATGTCGCGCGACGAGCCGATCACCGTCTACGGCGGCGCTGACAAGGTCCTCGACTTCACCTACATCGACGACTGCGTCGACGGGATCTCGCGCGGCATCGAGGCGCTTGCCAGCGGACGGGTCGCGAACGAGACGATCAATCTGGCATTCGGCGAGGGCAACACGCTCGTCCGCGCTGCGGAGCTGATCGCCGCGGAGCTCGACGTCGAGCCGAAGATGACGATCGCGCCGTCGCTGCTGGGCGAGGTGACCCGTTACGTGGCCGACATCCGCAAGGCGCGCGACTTGCTCGGCTGGGAGCCGCAGGTGCCGCTCGAGGAGGGCATTCCCCGCGCCGTCGCCTGGTTCCAGGAGCACCGAGCCGGCAATCCGGACGAGAACCGGCCGGTCGTGAGCGAGGGCGACTCTGTTGGCTGGAAGGCTGTTGCCAGCAGCGCAGGATGAGCATCCGCAGGAGCGGACGCTCATCGCGCAAAGATCCCTAAAGGGGGCCGCCTGCTGCGGCCCCGAGCTTGCTCGGTGATCAACGTGCTTGGGTTGTTCGGCCCGACGGCCTCGGGCAAGACGGCCGTTGCCGAGGCGATCGCGGAGCGGATCCCCGCCGAGCTCGTCTCGGCCGACTCGATGCAGGTCTATCGCGGCCTGCCGGTGCTCACGAACCAGGACGCGGGCGCCCGCCTCGTGGGGATCTGGCCGCTCGACCGGCAGGGCACCGTCGGCGAGTACCAGCGCCTCGCGCACGAGGCGATCGACGAGATCGTCGCCGCCGGGCGGACGCCCGTCGTCGTCGGCGGCTCGGGGCTCTGGTTCCAGGCAGCGCTGACCGACGTCGCCCTGCCGGCGGACGTGCCGTCGGGCGCACGCGCACGCTGGGAGCGGCTCTACGACCGGCGCGGCGCAGCCACGGCGCACGCGGTCCTCGAGCGGCGCGACCCGCGTGCGGCCGCGCGCGTGCACGCGAACGACCGCAAGCGCGTCGTGCGCGCGCTCGAGCTCTGGGAAGTGGGCGCAACGCTCGTACCGGAACGCCCACGCCTCTGGACCGCGGAGACCAGGTTGCCCACTCGCGTCGTCGGTCTCGACGTGCCACGAGAGACGCTCGCGGAGCGCATCCGAGCGCGCGCCACGGCGATGTTCGAGCAAGGCGTTGAGGAGGAGGTGCGTGCAGCCGGCGACGTCGTGCCGCAGGTGCTCGGGCTCGAGGCCGTCAGGACGCTGCCGCGCGGCGAGGCAATCGCCGAGCTCGAGCGCGCCACGCTTCGCTTCGCCGCGTACCAGCGCAAGTGGATGCGCCGGATCCCGGGCATCGTCATGATCGAAGCGGATCGACCGGTGGGAGAGGTGGCGGATGCGGTTCTGGAAGTGGCACGCGCTCGGTAACAGCTATCTGCTCGTCGAGCGGGCCGAGCTCGGCCGTTCGCTCGACCCCGAGCTCGCACGCCGACTCTGCGACGTCCGCTACGGCATCGGCTCGGACGGCGTCCTCGAGGTCGTCGCAGCCGACGGAGGTGAGGCCGAGATCGTGATCTGGAACCCCGACGGCTCCGTGGCGGAGTTCTCGGGCAACGGCAGCCGGATCGCGGCCGCGTGGCTCGCGGGGCGGGCCGGAACCGAGCGTGTGACGATCGCGACCGGTGGACGCACGTACCCCGCGAGGGTTCGGGACGACGGGACGATCGCGATGGCCGTCGGCGACGTCGAGGTCGGCGAGATCGAGACCGTCGAGATCGACGGAGAGCGCATCGAGCTGACCGTCGTCTCGGTCGGCAACCCGCACGCGGTCGTTCGCGCGAACCTCGTGCGGGCGGAGCTGCTCCGGCTCGGACCCCGGATCGAGACGAGCGACCGCTTCCCGCAGCGCACGAACGTCCAGCTCGTGCGGGTCGACGGCCCGCACGAGGTGACCGCGCTCGTCTGGGAGCGCGGAGCGGGGGAGACGTCCGCCTCCGGCTCGAGCGCCGTCGCGGTCGCCTCGGCTGCGATTGCGAACGGCTGGTGCGAGAGCCCTGTGACCGTGCACATGCCCGGCGGCGAGCTGCGGGTCGAGCTGGACGAGGAGAACCGACTCACGCTCGTCGGGCCGGCCGAGAAGATCTGCGAAGGTGAGCTGACAGAACACGACAAGGAGGCACGTTGAGCACTACGACATCACTCGTCACCGGCGTCGACTTCATCTGCGTGCCGACCAGGAACTTCGACGCCGCGGCCGAGTTCTACGACAAGGTGCTCGGTCTGGAGGTCTCGAAGCGCTGGGGGAACATGCCCGCGGGCGAGTTCGAGACCGGGACCCTGACGATCGCCCTGATGCAGTCCGACGCGTTCGGCATCGAGTTCCAGCCGCATACGCACCCGATCGCGCTGCACGTCGACGACGTCGAAGCCGCGCGCGCCGAGCTCGAAGCGCGCGGCGTCACCTTCGGCGCGGACACGATGGACAGCGGTGTCTGTCACATGGCCCACTTCAAGGATCCGGACGGCAATTCGCTCATGCTGCACCACCGCTACGCGCCGCCCGCGTAGCGTCCTAGACGGCGAGCTCGAACTCCCGCAGCACGTCGTTCAGACTCAGCTTCTCGTCGTGCGACTCCTTGCGCCAGCCGACGATCAGCGCGCAGGCGAGCTCGTACGTCCCGGCCGGGAACTCCTTCGGCCGCGTTCCGGGCACGACGACGGCACGGGGCGGCACGGCGCCGCGGTGCTCGACCGGCTCCGAGCCCGTCACGTCGATGATCGGGACGCTCGCGGTCAGGGAGACGTTGGCGGACAGGACGGCGCCCGCGCCGATGCGGACGCCCTCCGTGACGATGCAGCGCGAGCCGAGGAACGCCCCGTCCTCGACGATCACGGGCGTCGCGTTCGGCGGCTCGAGCACGCCGCCGATGCCGACCCCGCCCGCGAGGTGCACGTCGGCGCCGATCTGGGCGCACGAGCCGACTGTCGCCCACGTGTCGACCATCGTGCGGGGCCCGACCCAGGCGCCGATGTTCACGTAGCCGGGCATCAGCACGACGCCTTCTGAGAGGAAGGAGCCGTAGCGGGCAACGCCCGGCGGCACGATCCGCACACCCGGCGCGCTCTGCTTCAGGGGAATCTTGTCCTGGAACATGAACGGTCCGACCTCGATGGGCTCGACCTTGCGCAGCCGGAAGTACTCGAGGATCGCCTCCTTGGCCTCGACGTCGACGACCCAGTCGTCGCCGACCTTCTCGGCGACGCGCCGCTCGCCGCTGTCGAGCGCGGCGACGATCTCCAGCGCGAGCTTCGGGTGTCACAGCGCACTCTCCAGAATCTGGACGGCCCGCACGCACTCCTCTTCCGACGGCACGAGCGCGACGCGGAAGTAGCCCTCGCCCGCAGCACCGAGGTACGAGCCGGGCGTGACGAGGATGCCGTGCTCGAGGAGCCGCTCGGCGAACGCCTCCGAGGTTTCGCCGGCCGGTACCTTCAGCCAGAGGTACATCGTCGCCTCGCTGCCGGCGACCCCAATGCCCTTCCGCTCGAACAGATCGAGCAGGAGCGCCCGCTTGCGGCCGTAGCGCGCACGCGCGTCGGCGACGTGGTCCTCGTCGCCCCAGGCGGCGACGGACGCGCGCTGGACGAACTCCTGCGGCGCCGTCCCGACCGAGGGGCGAAAGGCCTTCAAGGCCCCGATCAGCGTCGGATCCCCGGCGGCGAAGCCGCTCCGGTACCCCGTCATCGAGCTGCGCTTCGAGAGCGTGTTGAAGACGATCACGTTGGTTCGATCGTCGAGCTGCAACGCCGAAGCGGGCGGCTGCTCGAACCAGAGCTCCGTGTAGGCCTCGTCCGAGGCGAGCACGAAGCCGTGCTCGCGCGCGAGACCTGCGAGCCGCTCGTAGAAGGAGAGCGGCGCCGTGGCGCAGGTGGGGTTGTTCGGATAGTTGATCCAGAAGACGGCGAGCCGTGCCCACGTCTCGTCGTCGATTGCGTCCAGGTCGGGGAGGAACGCGTGCTCCTCGCGCAGCGGCAGGGCGAGCGGTCGCGCGTGCGCGAACTGCGCGCCGCGCTCGTAGACGGGGTAGCCCGGATCGGTGTAGGCCACCGTGTCCCGGGTGCCGTCCGCGTCCACGACCGCGAGCGCGAAGCTGAAGATCGCCTCCTTGCTGCCGAGGGTCGGAATCACCTCGGTGTCGGGGTCGAGCGTCGCCTCGAAGCGCCGCTGCGCCCACGCCGCGATCGCCTCACGCAGCTCGGGCAGTCCCGCCGCCGCCGGGTAGCCCATGCGGTCGCGCAGGCCGTCGACGAGCGCCTGCTGGATCCGCGGGTCGGTGGGCTCGCGAGGATCGCCGGTGCCGAAGTCGATCACCTCGATTCCGCGGGCCTCGACGCGGCGCGCGGCTTCGTTCAGGCGGACGAACGGATAGGTCGCCTGGCGCTCGAGGATGGGCGAGACGGGCACGCTCAGACCGTACCGGTGAGAAAGGCCCAGAGCGACTCGAAGGCCCGCTCCAGCGCTGCGATCTCCACCTGCTCGTCGCGGCTGTGGGCGTAGCGGGTCGCGCCGGGACCGAAGTTGACGGCGTCGATGCCGCGCGACGTGAAGTCGGCCACGTTCGTCCAGGCCTGCTTCGGCTCGAGCGCGAGGTCGCCGGCGGCGCGCAGGCGCTGCACGAGCGGCGAGTCCGTGACGACGCGGGCGGGTGGAGAGTCGCCCATGTGCTCATAGCTCGCCCCGTCAGGGACGAGGCTCCGGAGATAGGCGTCGGCGCTGGACGGCGAGCGGTCGGGCGCGTAGCGGAAGTTGACGACCGCCTCGGCGCGGTCCGGGACCACGTTGGTCGCGATCCCTCCCTGGATCTGCGTGATGCTCGCGACCTCCGTGAACGTGAGCCCGCCGATCTCGACCGGGCGAGGCTCGATCTCGGCGAACGGCCGCAGCCCGTCGAGCGCCTTCTCGATCGCGTTCTCGGCCAGCCAGGGCCGGGCGGAGTGGCCGCTGACGCCGTGGAAGACGATGCGCGCGTTCAGGTTGCCGAGGCAGCCGGCCTGGATCGTGTTGTCGGTCGGCTCGAGCAGGATCGCGAGCCCGGCATCGTGCACGAGCCGCGAGGCGTCGAAGAGCGCCGGCAACGGGCTGTGCTCGGCCGGCAGCTCCTCCTTGCCGAAGGCGAGCAGCGCCACATCGACCTCCGGCTCGACGTCCGCTTCGTCCAGGGCCCGCGCCAGCTCCAGCATCACCGCGAGCCCGCCCTTCATGTCGCTCGCGCCCAGCCCGGCGACGGTGCCGTTCACGATTCTGCCGGGAAGGTTGTCCTGCGCGGGCACCGTGTCGTAGATGGCCCGCGAGGACGACGAGCTGCCTCCCCTCGCGGCGCGGTCGCGCCCAGACGAAGGCGTCCTCGGCCTCGTACTCCGGCGCGAACGAGGCGGGGACGAGGGAACGGACGCGTGCCGCGATCTCCGCCTCGTTCCAGCTCTCGGACGGGATGTTCACGAGCTCGAGCGTGCGGGCGGCAAGCCGGTCGGCGAGGGCGGACATCGGCGACAAGCGTGGCACAATCCCCGTGGTGACGACGCGCCAGGAAGCCGACCATTAACTCCGTGTACGGCGTCGAGCCCGAGCGCGGGCTCGTGCTGGCCGTACTCCCGAAGTCCACCGACGCCGAGCAGGAGCTCGGCGAGCTCCGCGAGCTTGCCCGCACCGCCGGCGTCGAGCCCGTCGCCGAGCTCGTCCAGCAGCGCGCGAGGCCTGATCCACGCACCTATGTCGGCAAGGGCAAGCTCGACGAGCTGAAGCAGGCGTACGAGCACGCAAAGCGCCGAGGTGCTGATCGTCGACGACGAGCTCGAGCCGTCCCAGCAGAAGGCGCTCGAGAACGCGCTGACCGCGCGTGTCGTCGACCGGACGCAGCTGATCCTCGACATCTTCGCCCAGCACGCGAAGAGCGCCGAGGGAAAGCTCCAGGTCGAGCTCGCGCAGCTCGAGTACAACCTGCCGCGGATGCGCGGGATGTGGCAGCACCTCGAGCGCCTCGGCGGCGGCACCGGTGCCCTCGGCGCCGGCGTCGGCACGCGCGGCCCGGGCGAGTCCCAGCTCGAGACCGACCGGCGGATCGCGCGCCGCAAGATCTCGCTGCTCAAGCGCCGCCTCAAGGAGGTCGGCAAGCACCGCGCCAGGACGCGGAAGGAGCGCGCGGCCAGCGGCACGCCCACGGTGGCGCTCGCCGGCTACACGAACGTCGGCAAGTCGACGCTCCTGAACGCGCTCACGGGCTCGGAGGTGAGCGTCGAGAACCGGCTCTTCGAGACGCTCGACCCGACGACTCGGGGCTTCGAGCACGACGGCAAGCGCTACCTCGTCACCGACACCGTCGGCTTCATCCGCAAGCTGCCGACGCAGCTCGTCGAGGGCTTCGCGTCGACGCTGGAGGAGACGCTCGTCGCGGACCTCGTGCTGCACGTCGTCGACGCCTCCGAGTCCGACGACCGGATCGAGGAGATGATCGCCTCCGTGGACACCGTGCTCGGGGAGATCGGTGCGGACGAGGTTCCGCTCGAGATCGTGTTGAACAAGATCGACCAGGTCGACCCGCTCGGCCGCAGGCGGCTCGGGAACGCGTTTCCCGGCTCTCTGCAGGTCTCGGCGGTCACCGGTGAGGGTCTCGACGAGCTGCGGGCGCGAATCGCCGAGCGCTTCGCCGACCGGTACGTGGACGTCCGGCTGCTGCTGCCCTACGAGGAGGGCGCGAAGCTGGCGGAGCTGTACGCGCTCGGCGCGCCGATCGACGAGCGCGAGGACGGGGAGGAGGGCGTCTTCATCCGCGCCCGCCTGCCGCAGCGGGAGGTCAGGCGCTTCGCTCGCTACCTCGTCGCCGACGCGCACGAAGGCTCAGCGGCGGAGCGCGTGTGATCGAGCTTCCGGTCGCGCGCCTGCGCGACGACGCGATTCTTCCCTCGCAGGCCTATGAGGACGACGCGGGACTCGACCTCGCAGCCTGCGAGCGACTCGAGCTCGGACCCGGACAGCGAGGCGTCGTTGGGACGGGCATCGCCGTCGCCATACCGGAGGGCTGGGCTGGTCTCGTCCTGCCGCGCTCCGGTCTCGCGGCGAAGCACGGGCTCACGATCGTCAACGCGCCCGGGCTGATCGATGCGGGCTACCGAGGCGAGCTCATGGTGATTCTGCTCAACACCGACGAAACCGAGCGGTTCGTGGTCGAGCCGGGGATGCGCATCGCGCAGCTCGTGCTCGTCGAGGCAGCGAATGTCCGATTGCTCGAGGTGGACGAGCTCTCCGAGAGCGAGCGGGGCACCCGGGGCCACGGCTCGTCGGGCGTGGCGGCGAAGTCGTCGTGATGGGCGCCGAGCCCCGGATCCGGGTTTCCGCGCTCCTGAGCTGGGGCGACGGCATCCTGCTCTGCCGCCACGACAAGCGCGGGCGGGACGTCTGGCTGCTCCCGGGCGGCGGCGTCCACTCCGGTGAGACGCTGGTGGACGCGCTCGACCGCGAGATCGCCGAGGAGGTCGGGATCGAGGCGCCGCCGCTCGAGGGCCCGATCGCGATCGTCGACTCGATCGCGCCCGGCCGCGCGCTGACGACGAAGCACGTCGTCCACATCATCTTCGCGGGTGTGGTCAGCGGGTCGCTCGAAAGGGTTGCCTCGACCGACGAGGCCGTGCGAGGACATCGGCTCTTCGCATTCGACGAGCTCGATGGGATCGTCCTGCATCCGCCGATCCAGCGCTTCCTGCGGCGCTGGCAGCCCGGCGATCCAGCGGCGTATCTTGGAGCCCTATGGACCCCATGAAAGACGTCCTCGGCCTCACTGCCGACTACGCGGCGCAGTTCCTGGGCACGCTCGACGAGCGGCCGATTCGCGCTGACGCTTCCGTCGAGGAGTTGCGCGAGGCTCTCGGCGGCCCGCTGCCGGAGAAGGGCCGCGAGCCCGCGCAGGTCGTTGCGGAGCTGATCGCCGCGGCCGAGCCGGGCGTCGTCGCGATGCCGAGCGGACGCTACTTCGGCTTCGTGATCGGCGGAGCGCTGCCGGCGGCGCTCGCGGCCGACTGGCTGACGTCGACCTGGGATCAGAACGCGGGCCTCGTCGCCTGCGGGCCGAGCGCGGCGGTGGTGGAGGAGGTCGCGCTCGCGTGGCTGCGCGAGCTCCTCGGCCTGCCTGAAGGCGTGTCGGCGGGCTTCGTCACCGGCTGCCAGATGGCGCACGTGACTGCCCTCGCCGCAGCACGGCACCACGTGCTCGACGCGCGCCGGCTGGGATCTCGCCCGCGACGGTCTCCAGGGAGCACCGCGGATCCGCGTTCTCGTGGGCGAGGAGCGCCACGTCACAGTCGACCGCGCCCTCCGCTACCTCGGGATCGGCACCGCGCAGATCGAGCCGCTCCCGGTGGACGGGCAGGGGCGGATGCGTCCCGAGGCACTGCGGGCGGCTCTGGACACGGGCACGGGCCCGACGATCGTCTGCGCCCAGGCCGGGAACGTGAACACCGGCGCGTTCGACCCGCTCGAGGAGATCGCGGATGCAATCGAGGGCTCCGGTGCGTGGCTCCATGTCGACGGAGCCTTCGGGCTCTGGGCAGCCGCTTCGCCGCGCTTCCGGCACCTCGTCGCCGGGTCGGAGCGGGCGGACTCCTGGGCCACGGACGGCCACAAGTGGCTGAACGTTCCCTATGACTCCGGAATCGCCTTCTGCGCCCATCCCGACTCGCATCGCGCCGCCATGTCCGTTCGCGCGAGCTACCTCGAGCAGGTCGGCGCCTGACGCCGGCCGGGACCAGATGGACTGGAACCCCGAGTTCTCGCGCCGCGCGCGCGGCTTCCCGATCTACGCCGCGATCCGCTCGCTCGGCCGAGAGGGGATCGCCGAGATGGTCGAGCGCTGCTGCGACCACGCTTCCCGCTTCGGCCGAGTTGCTCGGCGCGGAGCCAGACGTCGAGATTCTCAACGACGTCGTCCTCAACCAGGTGCTCGTCCGCTTCGGCGACGACGACGCGGTCACGCAGGCGACCGTCCGCGGCGTCCAGGAGGACGGCACCTGCTGGCTCTCGGGTACCGCAGTGGCAGGGACGCGCGGCGATGCGGATCTCCGTCTCGAACTGGCAGACATCCTTGGAGGACGTCGAGCGCAGCGCGGCGGCGATCCTAGAAGCGGCCGCCGCGGTCTCGGGCTCGCGCCGCTGAGACCCTGTGTGCCTCGGCCTCGAGGAGGTCGGGCAGCGGCTCGAGCTCGGGCGGCTCGCCGCCCGTGGCGTGCGCGAGCGCCTGCGAGAGGAGCCAGTCCGCGAGCCAGGGGTTCCGCGGCAGCAGCGGTCCGTGCAGGTACGTGCCGATCGCGCGACCGACCCGAACACCCTCGTAGCCGGACTCGCCGTCGTTCCCGAAGCCGGCGACCACGCGGCCGAGCGGCTCGGCGGCCGGGTCGAGCCGCGTTCGGCCGGCGTGGTTCTCGAAGCCTGCGATCGTCCGGAGCTCCCCCGGCACGAGCTCGCACTCGAGCAGCACGTCGCCGATCATCCGCCGTTCCCCCGCGACGGTCTCGTGCGCAAAGAGCCCGACGCCGGGAAGAGACGCGCCGTGGCGGTCGAGGTAACCGCGGCCGAGCAGCTGATAGCCCCCACAGACGGCGAGCAGCGCTGCTCCACCGGCGGCGGCCTGCCTTGATCGCGTGTCCCTTCGTTGCGAGATCCGGCGCGATCAGAGCCTGCTCGCGGTCCTGGCCGCCACCGATGTAGAGCAGATCGTGCTCGCCCGGCCGCACCTCGTCGCCCAGGGAGAGCGCCGTCACTTCGAGCTCGTGGCCCCGCCGGCGCGCACGGCGGTCGAGGACGGCGATATTGCCGCGATCGGCGTAGATGTTCAGATAGTCCGGGTACAGGTGCCCGACGCGGATCCTCACGAGCGCTCCCAGTACGGCCTGACGAGGCCGCGTTCGGTCACGATCCGCTGCAGCGCAAGCATCGCCGTGTAGGTGGGGAGGACGATGAGCTCGCCGCCGGGCGGCGTCAGCTGGAGTCCCCGGTCGAGCGCCTGCTCGAGGTCGGGCTGCACCTCGAGCGCGTTCTCGTCGAGCCCGCCGTAGACGCAGCGCACGGCCAGCTCGGCGGCCCGGTCACCCGAGGCGATCAGCCGTTCCGCCCGGCCGAGCAGAGGCTCGAAGTCGACGTCCCAGATCCACGACACGTCCTTCCCGTCGGCGATCGCATCGTTGAGCGCGACGAGCAGGAGGGTGGGCGCGCCGCCTTCGAGCAGGGTGTGCACGACCTCGTTCGCGCCGGCCGGGTTCTTGATCAGGAGGATCAGAAGCCGCTTGTCGCCGATCGCGATCCGCTCGAAGCGCCCGAACGCGGCGCCGAACCGCTCCAGCCCGGCGCGCATCTCCTCCAGCGGCGTCCCGAGCGCCTGCGCCAGCGCTGCCGCACCGAGCGCGTTGTAGACGTTGTAGAGGCCGGGAAGCGGCAGCCGGAGACGGATGCTTCCCTCTGGGGTCTCGAGCGTGAAGGACGCCGCCTCGAGGCCGTCGAGCTCGATCTCAGTGGCGCGTACCTGCAGCTCCGGCCGTGCGTGGCCGCAGTTGCGACAGCTGTAGTCGCCGAGGTGGCCGACGTACACCGCCGCGAACTCGTAGGGGTGCCCACAGCGCACGCAGTAACGGGAGTCGGCCGCATGCTGGAGCGCGGGACGAGCATGCCGCGGGTCGTCGATCCCGAACGCGACCGCACCGGCGCGGTCACGGGCAAGGTCGCCCACCTGCGGGTCGTCCCCGTTGACGACGAGGACGGTGTCGGGCGGAAGCGCCGCCGTTGCCGCGCGCCAACGCTCGGCGATGTGCTCGAGCTCGCCGTAGCGATCGAGCTGGTCCCGGAACAGGTTGCCGAGCAGCACGGCGCGCGGCCGGACGCGCCGCACGACCTCCGGCAGGGCGCCCTCGTCGACCTCGAGCAGCCCGAGCTCGGCGTCACGTTGAGCCAGCAGGGTGGAGGCGACGCCGGAGACGAGATTCGCCCCCGAGCGGTTCCAGGCCAGCTTCCCGCGAGGCCGAGGATCTCGGCGGCCATCGCCGTGGTGGTCGTCTTCCCGTTGGTGGCGGAGACGACGGCCACGCCCTTCGGCAGCCGTGCGGCCAGCGCGTCGATCGCACCGGGATCGAGCTTCCACAGGAGCTTGCCGGGGAGCGTCGTGCCGCCGCCGGCGCCTGCGAGACGCGACATCCGGGCCGCCGCACGGGCGGCGAAGGTCTCGACGGCGAGGCGGGCACTCACGGCCCCGGAGCCTAGCGGCGCCCTGCGGTCACCCGTTCGAGCGAGCGGTGACGGCGTCCCTCGATCGAGGGAACTTGCACGGCCGTGCCCCGAAAGGGGGAGGAGCGCACCCGTTTCGGCGCATACGTTCCAAGCTGTTCCACCAGCCGGGCCGGTTCTGCGGCTTGTACCCCGGCTCGACTGTTCAGATTTCAATGCGGCGCGCCCTTGCGGGCGCTAACAAGGAGAAAGATGGCAAGGAACACAGGCGGTAAGCGCGGGGACGTACGCCAGAGCGCCCTTTGGGGCTCCGGCAACCGCGGCGGCGAATTCCGTTCCAATGCCCTCTGGGGCAAGGGAGGCCGGGGTCTCGTCACGACTGTCGTTGCGATGCCCTCGCGGTGCCGCTTGCGGCAAGCGGCGGCGTGTCGGGCTCGAACGGTCGAGCCGACGAGCGGCGGTTACGTCTCCTCCCAGTTGAAGCAGCAGGGAAAAACTCACCCGAACGATCTCGTCAGCGTCATCGTCCAGAAGAAGGCCGGCGTGTCGGCGGAGGACGCCAAGAAGGCGGAGTCCGTGATGGCGAAGCTAGGCAAGCGGTTTGGCCTGATCAACGGCTTCGCGGGCGAGATCCGCGGCCAGGATCTGGTGAAGCTCGAGCAGATCGCGGGTCTGACGGTGACGTTGGACGCACCGGTCGACGAAGGCAGGTCTCGGCCTGCCCTCTGCTCACGACTCACGACGAGCCCGACGTCCACGCAGCTGTGGACGCACGAGACCGGCGTCAACAAGCTCTGGGGCGGTCCGCAGGCGCCGACGATCGCGATCGTCGACTCCGGCATCGACAAGACCCACCCGAGCTTCGGCGACGGCAGTCGGATCGTCGCAGCGGCAGGTGTTCGGCTCGAGCAGCAGCGGCTCGCTCGACGGTCGTGGTCACGGCACGTTCGTGGCCTGGATCGCGGCGGGTAGGCTGTCGGACTACGCGGGCGCGGCTCCGAATGCGAAGCTGATCGACCTCGATGTCATGGACGACAACGGCGTCGGCAGGACCAGTGACGTGATCGCGGCGGCCGAGTGGATCTACCAGAACAAGGCGGCGTACAACATCCGCGTCGCCAACTTCTCGCTCCACACGGGCGGCTGTGAACCACTTCTGGCTCGACCCGCTGAACGTGGCGGTCGAGAAGCTCTGGTTCAGCGGCGTGGTCGTCGTGGCGGCGGCCGGCAACTACGGCAAGGCGGACGGCCCCGAGCGGCGTGCTGTCACGCTCCCGGCAGCAACCCGTTCGTGATCACCGTCGGCAGCGTCGACATCGGCGGCACGGCCGGAATCGGCAATGACGACCGCGGCCTGCGTTCTCGGCCTACGGCCGGACTCCGGACGGCTTCATGAAGCCGGAGATCTGCGCTCCGGGCCGCTACATGGTCGGTGCGATCCCGATGGGCTCGACGCTTGCGGCGCAGAAGGCCGACAAGATCAAGGCCAGCGGTTAGGTCGAGCTCTCCGGCACGTCGTTCGCGGCACCGGTGATCTCGGGCATCGCGGCGCAGATCCTGGCTCGCACGCCGGGCTCACGCCGGATCAGGTCAAGGGCAACGTCATGCGTCGCTCGCGTGCTGTGCCGCGGGCCGAGGACATGTCGTGCGGCGTCGGTCAGATCAACGGCGCGCAAGTCGGCACTGTTCGCACGGAGCGGCCAACCCGAACGCGGCACTGAGCCGGTTCGTGAAGACGGATGCGGCCAACGGCAGCGGCCGCGTGTTCGACGCGGTGTCAGCTGGACGGACGTCTCCTGGAGCGACGTCTCCTGGGACGCCGTCTCCTGGACGGACGTGTCCTGGAGCGACGTCTCCTGGGATGCGGTCTCCTGGAGCGACGTCTCCTGGACGGACGTGTCCTGGAGCGATGTCTCCTGGAGCGACGTCTCCTGGGAGGACGGAGCCGAGGAGCGGGGTTCCTCGGACGGCAACGGGTTCGAGCTGACTCCGGACCGAGGAAGCTCGCGGCCGCGGCAGATCCGGAGCTCGCGTCCGCTCCCGCAGAAGCGTTCCGTAGCACTCGAGAACCGGGGCCGGCCTTGACCGCCGGCCCCGGTGTTCACCCTTTCGGGTGAACTCGGAGTGGGGTACCCCGGCTGGGGGATGCCTGACGCGGCGGTGCGAAATACATTTCGGTTCGGCAGACTCATCGGCCGATTGCGGCGGCTCAAGGAGAAAAGCGGCATGAAGGGCACAAGCGGACGATGAGCGCTATCCCTCTCGAAGACGCGATCGAGCGCGAGACCGCGGGCGGTGATCCGCGCACCAAGCTGCCGCCGAAGGCACTCGCGTACTTCATCTTCGTCGGCGGCGGTCGCAATCGCCGTCACGGCTCCGTTCCTGGCGCAGCTCGATCAGGCGACGGGCAACTGGCTCGAGTTCGCGATCCTGGCGGCCAGCGTCGCCCTCGCGCAGTTCTTCGTCGTGCGCACGCCGGGGAACAAGAGCGTACCACACGACCGGCGTCTTCCTGATCGCGGCGGTGCTGCTGCTGCCGCCGGCGTTGCTGGCGGTGCTGCCGCTGATCCAGCACGTCCCCGAGTGGCTGCGCAGCCGCGGCACCTGGTACGTCCAGATCACGAACATCCTCGTCTTCACGATCGCGACGATGGCGGCGTGGGGCGCTGCCGACTTCGTGATGGCGGCTGACAGCCTGGTCCCGAGCGACGACGTTCGCTTCGCGCTCGCCGGCACGGCCGCTTCGGTCGTCCTCGTGGCGCTCAACTCGGCGCTGCTGGCGCCCATGATCAGGTGGGTCAACGGTCACCCGATGCGCCTGCTCTTCTCGTACCAGACCCTCTCGACGGAATTCGTCTTCGCGGCGCTCGGAGTCGTGCTCGCCGCCTTCTGGACCGGCAACGCCTGGCTCGTCCCGTTCGCGATCGCCCCGCTGCTGCTGATTCACCGGGCTCTGTCCGTGCCGCAGCTCCAGGCCGAGGCGCGCGTCGACCCCAAGACCGGCCTCTTCAACGCACGCTACTTCGCGTCGGCGCTGACGGAGGAGCTCAGCCGCGCGCAGCGCTTCGAGCGGCCGATGTCGCTGATCATGGCCGACCTCGACCTGCTGCGGGAGATCAACAACACCTACGGCCACCTCGCCGGCGACGCCGTCCTGAAGGGCATCGCCGAGGTCTTCCGCGCCGAGTTGCGGCATTACGACGTCCCGGCCCGGTTCGGCGGCGAGGAGTTCTCGATCCTGCTGCCGGAGACGCCGCCGGACCAGGCGTTCGAGATCGCCGAGCGGATCCGCCGCGCGGTCGCCGAGCGCCTGTACGACGTGGAGACGTCGAGCGAGCCGATCCGCGCAACCGTCTCGATCGGCGTCGCCGGCTATCCGAAGGACGCCCAGGACCCGAACGCGCTCATCCACCAGGCCGACCTGGCCGTGTACCGCGCGAAGCTCCAGGGCCGCAACCGTGTCCTCGGCGCCAGCTCCGAACCGCTGCTGATGCCCGCCGATCGCAGCGCCCGCCTCGTCGCCGTGCCGGAGGAAGGCGACCATCGCGAGCCGCTCGCGCGCGTCCCGGAGGCGCTGCCGGAGCAGGAGCGCCGCCACACGGCGCACACGACCACGCGGCCCACGCTTCCTCCAGCTCTCGACGCGACTCGGCTTGCTCGTCGGGCTGGTGACGTTCTTCGGCGTCGCTGCAGGCAGTGCTCGGTGCTATCTTCGGCACGTCGACGGACGTGATCGGGCTCCTGGCCGTGATCGCGCTCGTCAGCGTGGGGGAGGCCCTCGCGCTCGAGCTCGACGACGGGTCGATCTCCGTCTGCGCCGTCGGCGCGCTCGCGGGCGCGGCTCTCTTCGGGCCCCGAGCGGCGCTGGCGATGGCCGTGGCGATCTGCGTCGTCCAGTGGAGCGCGCAGCGCCAGCAGATTCACCGGGTGCTCTTCAACATCGGCACGCTCTCGCTCTCGTCACTCGCCGCGGCCTCGGTCTTCATGCTCGGATTCGACGGCGGGCTGGGCGAGCTCGTCACCGTCGTCGCGGGCCTCGTCGCCGGCGCGGTCTATTTCGCGGTCAACACGGGTCTCCTGTCGGTCGCGCTCGCGGTCGAGGGCCGTGAGAACGTCTGGCGGGTCTGGAACGAGCGCTTCCTCTGGCTGGCGCCGCACTACATCGTCTACGGCTTCATCGGAGGCGTGATCGCGATTGGCTACGCGGCGGCCGGGCTCTATGCCCTGGCGGTCTTCGCGGTGCCGCTGCTGCTGATGCGCAAGACGCAGGAGGCCTACCTCTCGCACACGCGCCGGAGCGCCCAGAAGCTGCGCCAGGCCGCGGAGACGATCCATACCCAGAACGTCTCGCTCGAGCAGGCCAACCGGCTCCTGAAGGAGCGCTCGACCGCGGCGATGGAGAGCCTCTCGGCCACCGTCGACGCGCGGGATGCCTACACCGCGGGTCATTCGCGCCGGGTTCAGCAACTCGCCCTCGCGATCGGGCGCGAGCTCGGGCTCTCGCACGCCGAGCTCGATCTGCTCGGCCACGCCGCGCTCTTCCACGACATCGGCAAGCTCGCGATCCCGGACTCGATCCTGTTGAAGCCCGCAAGCCTGACCGAGGAGGAGTGGGCGCTGATGCAGCGGCACGCCGACGAGGGCGCCCGCATCATCGACCGGCTCGGGTTCCTCGGCGACGCGGTCCCGTCGATCCGCCACCACCACGAGCGCTTCGACGGCAAGGGCTATCCCGACCGGCTGCGGGGCGAGGAGATCCCGCTCGGCGCCCGCATCATCCACGTCGCGGACGCGCTCGACTCGATGCTGACAACCCGTATCTACCGCGCCGCACGGCCGCTCGACGAGGCGCTGACGGAGCTCCGCGACGCCGCCAGCTCCCAGTTCTGCCCCCGCTGCGTCTCGGCCCTCGAGCGGATCCTGCCGCTCGACGCGCTCACGCGACGAAGCAGCGCAGCGCCCGAAGCTGCTCGCTGTCTAGCGGCCGTTCGCGCCGGACTCGCTCCGGTGGCCACTGTGGACGTGTCCTAGGGACTGGCCCGGACATGGCCGTTCTAGCCCTACTTGCAGATTGGCGAAAATGCTCTACACTGCTTGCATGGGACGAGCCCGCCGCCACCCTGCGGTGGCAGGCATCGATCCGGAGGCTCTTGCCGCGTTCCAGGCGGGGATTCGCAAGCGCTACACGGACGAGGAAATCCTCGCGCAGCTGACCAGCAGCGCGGAGCGGCTCGGCCGTTCGCCGACCATGCGCGAGTTCGCCGCAGACTCGCAGACCACGGTTCACCCGCAAACGGTGATCGAGCACTTCGGCAGCTGGAACGCCGCCAAGCGGCAGGCAGGACTGGTGCCGCGGCGCTTTGCGACCCGCGAAGAGCTGCTCGGCCGGCTCCGGGCGCTCGGCGAGGAGCTCGGGCGCACGCCGACGGCCCGGGACATCGACGCGCGCAAGGGCTCGATGCCGTCCAAGTCGCTGCTGTGGCACACGTTCGGCTCACTCGCGCAGGCACTCCGGGACGCCGGCTTCGACGTGCCGGTGGGGGAGGAGCGGCTCGAGCGCGCGGTGGAGCAGGGTGCGACGCTCGCGCGCACGCTCGGCCGGCTGCCGAAGATGGCGGACTGGGCCGAAGCGCGCCGCGCCGACGCCGTCGCTCCTGACCGAATGGCAGGTCTACCGGATGATCGACGTCCAGCCGGCCTGGGCGGCGTTCCAGTTCCTCGTGCGCGAGCGGCTGCGCGAGGAGGGCGCAGAGGTGGCCGCGGACGGCAGCGTCGGCTGACCTAGAGGCTATCTAGGTCGGGCGGGTTGCGAGCGTAATCGCGGCGAGCCGCTGCAGGCACGATGCGCCCTCGTGCGGCGCGCGCACCGACGGGAGAATCGTCTCCTCGACGTAGGAGCGGTCGGGCTTGAAGCGGTCGGTGCCGGTGATGCGGCCGTTCTCGATCCGCAGCAGGGTTCCCTCGTCGACCTCGCGCTTGCGCAGGCTCACGCGGAGCGTCTGCTCGAGCAGCTCGAGGGCGTCGCGCGTCGAGGCGAAGAAGAGCCCGGGGGCGGCGGTGCCGATCCACAGCGGCCGGCCCAGCGCGCGCGCGAGGAAGAGCACGGAGCCCATCCGCTCGTCGAGCCACGCGGTCGCCATCGCGCCGCGCAGCTCCTCGAGCGCCTCGGGGCTGCCCTCAGCGTGCTCGGCGAGGGCGAAGATCGCCTCTGAGTCGACCGTCATGTCCGGATGAGCTCGCTCGAAGCCGTAGCGGGCGAAGATCTCCTCGTCGTTGACGATGATCCCGTTGTGGATCCCGACGACCGAGCCGTGCCGAATCGGGTGATTGTTCGCCTCGATCGTGGGATGGCCCTTCGTGTAGTCCCGCACGTGCACGAGCAGCTGGGTGGACGCAGACGGCACGTGCACCTCGTCCAGCAGCGCACTGGCGCCCGAGCGGCGCTTGTGGACGGTCACGGAGGGGCTGGAGCCGCGGTGGGCGTAACCGACCGCATCTGCGCCACGCTCGGCGATTCCGGCCAGAAGCGCCTGCGCGGCCAGCGTGCGCTCCACGCTCGACTCGGGACTCAGGCTGTATCCGGCAATACCGCACATAAACGTTGTAAATCCTAGAGTTGTTATCGGCTGGGACGGCTTGTCACTTGAGAACGGTAGACGGCAGGTGTTGGGTCGAAGTTAGGAGCGTGCAATCAAGTTCGACGCTGCCGAACGGAGTCCTCAAGCCGAACGGCCGCACGGCCGATACGGGTGCAGATGGAGCCGAACGCAGCCGAGCCGGTCTTCGAGCCTGTTCCCGAACCGCACCTGGAGCTTCTGCCTGCCCTCGACTCGGTCACGACCGAGGACGAGGCCGAAGAAGCCGAAGAGGTCGCCGCTCCCGAGGCGACCCAGGACCCGCTCAAGCTGTACGTGCGCGCGATCGGCGACGGCCGGCTCCTCACCGTCATCGAGGAGCGCGAGCTCGCCCGGCGCAAGGACGAAGGCGACGAGGCCGCGAAGCGGAAACTGATCGAATCGAACCTCCGGCTCGTGATGTCGATCACGCGCAACTACACCAAGGCCGGCGTGCCGTTGCTCGACCTGATCCAGGAAGGCAACCTCGGCCTGATCCGCGCCGTCGAGAAGTTCGACTACAAGATGGGCTTCAAGCTCTCGACCTACGCCACCTGGTGGATCCGCCAGGCGGTCACCCGGGCGCTTGCCGAGCAGGGGCGGACGATCCGCCTGCCCGTGCACGTCGCCGAGCAGGTCCGCCGCGTCACGCGCGGCCGCCGGGTGCTCGCCCAGAAGCTGAACCGGGACCCGACCTACGACGAGATCGCGGTCGAGACGCGGCTTCACGCCGGAGCGCGTCGGTGAGCTGCTCGAGCTGGTGCAGGATCCCGTCAGTCTCGAGACGCCCGTCGGCGACGGCGAGAGCCTCTACGGCGACATGATTCAGGACACGAAGACGGCCGGCCCCGACGCCGAGACCGCCGACCGGCTACGGGCGGTCGAGCTCACCGCCGCCCTCGACTGTCTGAACCCGAGGATGCGCCACGTACTCGCTCAACGCTTCGGGCTCGACGGCGTCGCGCCGCAGACGCTCGAAGAGGTCGGAGCGGGTCTCGGCATCACCCGTGAACGCGTCCGCCAGCTCGAGGCACGTGCCCTGCGCGAGCTGCGCGCAGTCGCGCCCGGGCTGGAATTTTACCTGCGCACCGAGCGAAATCTGCGGGAGCGATTTCCGGCCGCGAAGCGGCCCTTCAGGGTCGCTTCGCTCCCGGGTTCTCGAGCGAAGGGTTAGAGAAACGCGCCGATCGGATTCCATCTCGCGCAGCGAGGCGAGCCGCTTGAGCGAGTCGAGCTCGATCTGACGCACACGCTCCCGGGTCAGCCCGAGCCGGCGGCCGATCTCTTCGAGCGTCTTCGGCTCGGCGTCCGCGAGCCCGTAGCGCAGGACGACCACCTGCCGCTCGCGGTCCGTCAGCGCCGCCAGAGCCTCCTTCAGCGCCTGGCTGCGCAGCGAGATCTCGACCTGCTCCTCCGGGAGTGGGCCGTCGCCGGCCACGAAGTCCCCGAAGACCGCGTCCTCGGTCTCGCCGACGGGCTGGTCGAGGCTCGTCGACGCCCGCGCCGCCGCGCGCACTTCGATCGCCTGCTGTAGCGGCAGCGAGGCCTCCTCGGCGATCTCCTCCAGCGTCGGCTCGCGGCCCAGCTGCGTCCAGAGCGTGCGCTCGGCGCGGTTCATCTTCTGCAGCCGCTCGACGATGTGGACGGGCATCCGGATCGTTCGCGCCTTGTCGGCCAGAGCGCGGGCCACGGCCTGCCGGATCCACCAGGTCGCGTAGGTCGAGAACTTGAAGCCGCGGCGCCAGTCGAACTTCTCGACCGCCCTGATCAGGCCGAGCGTGCCCTCCTGGATCAGGTCGAGGAAGGGCAGCCCCTGATTGCGGTAGTTCTTCGCGATCGAGACGACGAGGCGGAGGTTCGCCTGGATCATCTGCTGTTTCGCGTGCATGTCGCCGCGCTCGATCTTCTTGGCGAGCTCGACCTCTTGTGGCGCGGTCAGCAGCGCGTGGCGGCCGGCTTCGCGCAGGAAGAGCTGCAGCGCGTCGGTCGTCGTCTCCTGCGGCACGGCCGCGGCCGGTGCGGGGGCGGGAGCCGGCTCCTCCGGCGGCGCTTCCTCGACGAGCTCGATGCCGCGCCGGTCGAGCTCGCGATAGAGCGCGTCCTGCTCGAACGCGTCCAGCTCGTGCGCATCGACGATCTCGCCCAGGTCCGTCGCCTTGAGCGACCCGGCCTGCTCAGCCAAGTCCAGCAGTTGCTGGAGCTCGTCGTTACGGAGCAGATGGTCGATATCGACGGTGGTCATAGAGAGGGCTTCCTCCGCCTTCTACCGCCACCATCTCGCCTCCAAACACGCGTGTCCAGTCGGAACGGTCACCGGGAGCGGGACGAAACGGCGAAAACGAGTGCTAGATTGTGCGGACTGGAGCGAGCAGCCTGCGCGCCCCTTGAAGGAAGGCGAGTGCATGCGCGGCGAGATGCTCTTCTTCAACGACACCAAGAGCTTCGGTTTCATCCGGACCGAGGAAGGCGAGCGGCTCTACGTCCATCGAGACGGATTCCTGCCCGGAAAGCCGCCCGAAGGCCGCTGTGCCGGGAAGAAGGTCTCGTTCGAGCGGCAAGAGCTCGAGGGCGAGCTCACCTACGAGCAGGAGCCCATCGAGGGCGAGCATTCACACCAGGCAGTCGGTGTCGCCATGATCGACGACACGGCAATGGGCGGCCGAGCTCGGCTCCGCAGAGCGGGCGGCGTCAGGTAAGAGCCTGCCGTTCTCGTGAATGCACGAGAACCGGCGTTATGTCAAGTTGAAGTGAAAGGCCCTGCGCCCCGCCGCTCAGAAGCCTGCGGACCGCGCACCCGTCGCGATCAGCAGCAGGACGATCGCAGCGACGATGAGCCGGTAGACGACGAAGATGGTGTAGTCGTGCCTGCGGACGTAGCCGAGCAGCGCTGAGATCGCCACGAGCGCGGCCGCGAACGACGCCAGCGACCCGACGACGAATGGGCCTGCGGTCCCCGGCGGCAGGTCGGCGAGCAGCACGTCGCCCACTCCCTTGTAGGCGACGGCCCCGAACGTGATCGGGACGAGCAGCAGGAACGAGAACCGCGCGGCCGAGTCGCGGTCGAGGCCGAGGAAGCGGCCGGCGGTGATCGTGATCCCGGAACGGGAGACGCCCGGCATCAGGGACAGCGACTGCGCCAGCCCGACCGCGACCGCGGCCTTGAGCCCGATATCCCCAAGACCCTTCGTCTGCGGCCGCCGGTCGGCGACGTACAGGAGGACCCCGAAGAGCGCCAGCAGGATCGCGATCTGCCAGGGCTCGCCGAGTCTCTCCGCGATCAGGTTCTCCCCCACGGCGCCGACGATGGCCGCCGGAACGGTGGCCGCGACGACACACCACGCGATCCGCTCGTCGGTGGTCTCGATCCGCCGCCGCCTGATTGTTCCCAGCCACGCGGCGGCGAGCCGGACGAGGTCCTCGCGGAAGTAGACCACGACCGCGACGAGCGTCCCCAGGTGCAGCGAGACGTCGAAGGTCTGATTGAAGGCGTCGTGCTGCTCCAGGTACTCCCAGTCGGCGAGCCACGGAACGAGGATCAGGTGGCCCGACGAGGAGATCGGCAGCAACTCGGTGGCGCCCTGGACGACCCCCAGGATGAGCGCCTGCCAGTTCGGGAGTGCCTCGGCGTTGTCCCCGAGCCCCAGCAGGGTCAGGACCAGGGCGGCCAGCAAGGCCGCGCCGGCGACGGTCCAGACAGCTGCGCGGCCCACAGCAAACATCCTATGGACACCCGGTCCAGCAAGATCTCGCTGAGCGAGCCCAAACCACCAAACGCCCGCTGAGCGAGCCCCCACTCCGCCAACGCAGCTTCAGGGATCTTGGCGCGAAACGGGATCTGCTCCCGCAGATCCCGTTTCCGATTGCGCCCCAAATAAATTCAGGGAGCCGGTGGCGCTTTCGTCCACCGAACCCGCTGACTTTCCGCTTGCGCGTACGGCCCTCGAGCTCGGATTCGACCTAATCGCGCTCCGTGCTCCCTGCAAGCAAGAACGTAGCCGGACTGCCTGGTCCGATCAAGAGGGGTCCCGGAACGATTCGTGCAAATTGCGTGAACTTCTGGTGGACCGCCGGTGAGAGGCGCCTTTGCCCATTCGCTAGGATCGCGCTCGTGCACCTGCGCATGCCGAGCATCGACCAAGGGCTTCAGGCCTTCCTGTGGGCCGTGTTCTTCTTCCTGCTGCTCTGGATCGGGATGCTCGCGCTGGCGGTCTCGAGCGCGACGGCGCTCATCCTCTCGCTCGTCGCGGCCGGAGCGATCTTCCTCTTCGTACGGCTCCGCGGCAGCCTAGCGCTCGGCCGACAACGCGGAGACGAGCCGCCGGGCCAGCTCGCTGCCGAGCAGCGCCTCGAGCCGTACGGCTGCTGTTGGACGGCACCGGTCGTCACTGTCGAGCGCGGAGCAATGCGCGAGCAGGAGTTCCGAGGCGGCTGGCTTCACGAGACTGACGGCGGCGGCGTCCATCACCGCCTTTATCGTCCCGCAGGACGCCTGCGCGAAATCCCCTATCCCAGGGTTTCAGTGCTCGATCCGCCGCCGCTCCCCGGTCGGTGTCGTCGTCGAGCGGTCGTCGTCGGGATCGGCGGGCACCGTCGCCGGCGCGGCGTATGCCCCGCGCTCCGCGGTCAGCGGCTCGTCCGCGGCACGCGTGTCGCGCGGGTCAGAGCTGCTCGCCGGCACCGTCGCGTCACGCGCTCCGCTCACGACCTCCTGCTGCCGCCCGGCGGTGTCGAAGGAGAACCCGAACACGAGCCCGATCCCGAATGCGATCGCCGGCAGGATGTTGCCGAGGTCCGCCACCGCGCTGTAGATCCCGAGATCCCGAGACCAGTTCGACGTGTTCATCCAGTCGGCCGGCTGGCGCGCCAGCAGGACCCAGCCGCCCGCGACGAGGACGGGCAGGAAGGCGATCGTGAAGACGCCGATCGAGAAGCGCGGCCACCCCCACTTCGTCCAGCCCCCGAGGATCTGCGACAGCGCCATCGTCAAGCCCGCCGCGGCGATCAACCCGTACGTCGCCCAGTACTCACCCGACGTCTCGGTGCCGATCTGCGTCGCGACCCACAGCAGGATGCCCGCTACGGCCGCTCCCACCAGTGTTGAGATTCCCCGTGTCACTCCGATCATCACAGCCTCCGTTTCAAGAGTTGGCCGTGTTCTTCCCGGCCTGAACGGAAACTGAACCGCCGACAGGAAACTCATGTCAAACGGGATCTTGGGCCGCGAAGCGGCCCCTTTAGGGGTCTTCGCGCGATGAGCATCCGCTTCCGCGGATGCTCATCTTGCGCTAATGGAGATGCAGGCGGCGCTCGTCGAAACGGGCCGAATGCAGCTCGGCGTGGAACTCGGCGACCGTGCGCAGCGCATCGTCGGCGAAGACGTGGTCGACGACGCCGATCCGCTCGTCGTTCGCGAACGGCAGGTCGACGTGCGAGTGCGAGACGAGATTGACGGAGAGCGCATTGCAAGCCGGGCAGCGCACCGCGAGCCCCAGCGACCGCTCGCCGGGCGCGACGGCGACGAACGAGGACGGGAACACGGGCCGCGGCCGCCCTTCCGGATAGCAGTAGAAGCTCCAGGGCCACTCCCCCGCCTTCAGGTGCGCGGCGGCGACGTCGAGCAGCTCACCTGCTGCGTCGCCGGTGCGGGACGTCATCAGGTCGACGAACGCCCCCGCGTGGGCTCCGAGCGGCGCCCAGTCGAGATCGTCGTGCGAGACGAGGCCGGGATGCTCCTCGCCACAGCCGCAGTCGAAGCGGATGCCGTAGACGGCCGGGTGCGCGGCCCCCGGCAGCCGCTCCAGCAGCCGGAACGACGAGAGGGCCACCTGGGCCTGCTCCCGGTGCGGGCAGGCGAACGTGTATCGGGCTGTGAGCGCGTCATACATCGTCCAGATACTCATCGACCCGGCGGACGGCCCCTACCGACACCCTTTAGTAGGAGATCAGGGACTGGACGTCGTAGCCCGCGAGCTTCTCGCGGGCGTTCAGGAAGGTCAGCTCGACCACGAACAGCAGGCCGACCACCTCGCCGCCGAGCTTCTCGACGAGCTCTGTCTTCGCTTTGGCGGTGCCGCCCGTCGCGAGCACGTCGTCGTGGACGATCACGCGCGCGCCCTTGCCGATCGCGTCCGCATGGACCTGGAGGCTGTCCGTTCCGTACTCGAGCTCGTAGACGGCCTCGACGGTGTTCCACGGCAGCTTGCCCGGCTTGCGCGCGGGCACGAAGCCGCAATGGAGGCGGTCCGCGAGCGCGCCGCCGAAGATGAAGCCACGCGCCTCTGCGCCCAGGATGATGTCGGGCTCGAGCGGCCGTGCGAGCTGCTCCAGGCGGTCGATCGTCTCGCGGAAGTACGTCGCGTCGGCGACGAGCGGCATCAGGTCCTTGAAGACGATCCCGGGCTTGGGGAAGTCCGGGACGTCGCGGACGCGGTCACGCAGGTCGAGCGCTGCTCCGGACGTCACCGCTGCCCTACCTCTCGGCGAGCAGGCGCAGCTCGCGCCAGAAGAGGAGCCGCGAGAGCTCCTGCGACGCCTCGGCGAGCGCCTGCAGGTCTTCGAGCCCGGCCTTGCGCCGCTCGGGGTTGCGCGCCCGGAGCGCGGGCGCGACGAGTTGCTCGAGCAGGCCCGCCTCGCGCCCGGCCGAGTTGCGGAAGGTGCGGAGGTGCCGTGCGTCGATCCCGTACTGCGAGAGCTGCCCGCAGGCGGCTGCGATCTCCGCGTCGCCTTCGCGGTAGCGGCGCTCTCCGCCCTCGACGCGCGGCGTGAGCAGGCCGTACTCCTCGAGCGCCCGCGCGAGCGTCGCGTCGATGCCGGCGCGCTCGCAGAGCTCCGCCAGGTCCAGCTCGCCCTCCTGCTCGCCGAGCCCGGCTGGGCGGCGCCGCTTCCGCTCCGCGCCGGAGCCGGATGCGAGCTCTTGCCTGATCACGCGCAGCGGCAGGAACTCGTCGCGCTGCAGCCTCAGAATCGTCTCCAGCCGCTCCACGTCTTCCTCGCTGAACAGCCGGTAGCCGCCGCGCGTGCGCTTCGGCGTCAGTAGCCCCTGGTCCTCGAGGTACCGGATCTTCGAGATCGAGATGTCCTGGAACTCGGGCTGCAACCGCGCGCAGACCGCACCGATCGTGTGCGAGTCGCTCAGCCGCTGCGGTCGTCGTGGCACTCATCGGCGCAGGAACGTCAGTCGGTACTTGCCGATCTGCAGCTCGTCGTCGTCCTCGAGCTCGGCCGATCTCGATTCGCTTCTTGTTCACGAAGGTGCCGTTGAGGCTGCCGAGGTCGCTGATCGTGAAGGTCTCGCCGCTGCGCACGAGCTCCGCGTGCTTGCGCGAGACCGTGACGTCGTCGAGGAACACGTCGCACTCGGGCGAGCGGCCGATCAGCGTGCGCTCGGCGGACGGGAAGAAGCTCTCCCCCGCCCTGCCGCCGCCCGAGCGGACGACGAGCGCCGGGCCCTTGCCCGCGAGATCGTGCAGCGCCGCCGCTTGATCGTCGGCGACGTCGTCGGGCGTGTACGTCATGGTCTGCTCGCCCGCCTCACCCTTGTTCAGCCTCGAGCCGCAGCGGGAGCAGAAATTGGCCGCTTCGGGGTTCTGGAACCCGCATTCCGCGCAGTAGACGTGGCTCACGCGCCCTCTTCGTCGGGGGGCGTGCTCCGCGACGAGAGGATGTCGGTCAGCTTCTCGACGTCGACGTCGGTGACGCCCTTCCCCTTCAGCCGCGCAATGCGCTCCGCACGCAGGATGTCGATCCGCCCCTGCAGCATGCGGCGGCGGAAGGAGACCTCGTTCTCCTCCAGCTCGAGCTTCTCGATCAGGGCCTTGAGGTCGTCGTCGGAGAGCGTCGCGAGATCGGGCAGCGGTTCCATGGCGCCTTTCGTGTACCAGCGTTCGATGGAGGTCTGGGTCAGTAAAGCAGCAGGCGCGCCGAGGGGTCAACCTCAGCTTGAGGCTTCTACCGAGGTTCGCGGTGCGGCGGCGTCTCCCTGCATGATCTCCTCGACGAGCTCGCGCACCTCGTGCTCGAGCTCCTCCGAGGCCTCCAGGGTGTCGCCCTCGGCGTACAGGTGCACGAGCGGCTCGTCCGGATCGGGAAGTACCTGCGACCAGCCGCGCTCGTCCTGCAGCTTGATCCCATCGGTCAGATCGAGGTCGCGGCCGGCGAGGCGCTCGTTCAGAACGCGCATGACGAGCCCCTTCTTGGCCCACGGGCAGGCCAGCCTCCGGTGGATCAAGGTCGGCTCGGGCAGCTCGGCGACCAGCTCCGAAAGCGGCCGGTCGAGGGGCGCGAGCAGCTCGAGCAGCTTGGCGAGGCTCGCCACCGCGTCGTAGGCCGGCAGGAAGTCCGGGAAGACGTAGCCGCCCCCGACGGCTCCCGCGAAGACCACGCCCGGCTCGGCCGCTGCCTTCGTCAGGTCGCTGAGCGAATTCGGCGTGCGGACGATCTCGAGCGCGTCGCCCGCGAGCGCATCGACCTTGTTCGTGACCGTGTTCGGGAACGCGGCCTTGCCGTGGATCCCGCGCTCGGCGAGCAGGCGCACGTACAGCAGCAGCGTCTGATCGACCGGAACCTCGTGGCCCTGCTCGTCGACGAGGTACAACCGCTCGCCGGACTGATCGAAGACCGCGCCGAGATCGGCGCCGATCGCCGTCACGAGACGCTTCGTGTGGCCGACGGCCTGAGCGAGAGTCTCGCGGTCGGCCGTCTCCTCGGCGAAGAAACCGTGCGCCGAGATCGCCTCGACCCCCATCGGGCCGACGACGAGCGGGAGGACGAACGACGACGCCGAGTAGCCGTAGTCGACCACGATCCGGAAGCGGCGCTTGCGGGCGGCGATCACGTCGATCGAGTCGAGCAGGTCCTGGGCGTAGCTCTCCCGCACGCGCGCCGGGTACGAGACCGAGCCGACCCCACCGGCGGAGACGCGCCGCAGCTCCTGGCGTGTGAAGTTCTTCTCGATCTCCGTCTGCAGACCCGGCGTGAGCAGGATCCCCGGCGGCTCGTAGATGCGGATGAAGATCGCCTCCGGGTCGAGATGGCTGAGACCCACGTGCACCGCGGCGGCGAAGCCCTGCGTCTTCAGGACATGCCGGCTGACCGCCGGCGGCGAGACGCGCAGGTCCGCCACGTCGAGGCCGGCCGCGTTGAGGCCCGAGATCATCGCCCGCTTGATCATGCGGCAGCTCGGCGCGGAGTCGCGGCTCGCGACGACACGTCCACCGCGCTTGAGCGCCGTCCCGAGCGCGGTCGCGAGGCGTGCGGCGGTTTCGGGGGTCAGGTCGACGTTGACGAGCCCGGTGACGCCGTCCTTGCCGAACAGCCGTGACGACGCCCGCGTCTCCCAGATCAGGTTCTCGTAGATCTGGGAGCCGGTCTCGACCTCCTTGTAGGGGTAGATCCGGACGTGCGGCATGATGCTCGACTCGGAGCCGATCGTGACCTCGTCGCCGATCGCCGCCCCCTCCTGGATGCGGACGTGGTCGCGGATGTCGCAGGAGCGGCCCACGATCGCGCCCTCGATCAGCGCGCTTCGGCCCACGTGGGTGGAAGAGTCGATCACGGTGCGCACGGTGCGGGCGCGCTCACGCAGCGTCACGCCGTTCGAGAGGATCGTGTACGGGCCGACCGAAGCGTCGCGCGCGATCCGGCAGTGGTTGCCGATGAACGCCGGCCCCTCGATGTCCTCGGCGTCGTGGATGTCGGCGCCCTCGCCGATCCAGACGTTGCCGCGCAGCCGCACGCCCGCGATATTCAGGCGCACCTTCTCGTCGAGCGCGTCGAAGTTCGCCTGCCGGTACTGGTCGAGGTTGCCGATGTCCTGCCAGTAGCCGTCGAGCACGTGCCCGTAGATGGGCCTCCCCATCTCGAGCAGCAACGGGAAGAGCTGCTTCGAGAAGTCGTAGGGCCCGTCGGCCGGGATATGCGTGAGCACCTCCGGCTCGAGCACGTAGATGCCCGTGTTGATCGTGTCCGAGAAGACCTGGCCCCACGACGGCTTCTCGAGGAAACGCTCCACCTTGCCGTCCTCGTCGGTGACGACGATCCCGAACTCGAGCGGGTTGTCGACCGACTTGAGCCCGATCGTGACGGCGGCGCCCTTCTCCTTGTGCTTGGCGACGAGCGAGCCGAGATCGACGTCGCAGAGCGCGTCGCCGGAGATGACGACGAAGGTCTCGTCGAGCTTCGCCGCTGGCGAGCCGGACCGAGCCGGCGGTTCCGAGCGGGCAGCTCCTCGACCGAGTACTCGATGTTCACTCCGAGCGTCTCGCCGTCGCCGAAGTAGCTCCTGATCGCCTGCGGCAGGAACGCCAGCGTGATCACGACGTCCTCGAACCCGTGCCCGCGAAGCAGCTCGACGATGTGCTCGATGCACGGCTTGCCGACGATCGGCACCATCGGCTTCGGCTGGTTCGAGGTGAGCGGCCGCAGCCGCGTCCCCTCGCCGCCGGCCATGACGACGGCCTTCACGACGCCACCTCGCGACTCGCCTTGACCACGTACTGCACTGCCGCTGCGAGCGCAAGCCCGAGCGCGAACCAGAACAGCCAGAGCGGCCACTCGGTCTCGTGGCCGGTGACGGTGAGAATCCCGACCGAGAGGTAGAGGAGCCAGGTGGCGATCTTTCCGAGCATGGTCACGTTGAGCTCGTAGCCGCGTGGCATGAGCAACCTGTACCCGGCGACCAGCAGTGCGTCACGCAGGACGATGATCGCGGCCCCCACCCATGGCAGCTTGCCCTCGAGCGCCAGCAGGATCGCGGCGGAGTCGATCATCAGCCGGTCCGCGAGCGGGTCCGCGACCTTGCCGAACTGGGATTCCACGTGCCAGCGCCGCGCGAGGAAGCCGTCGACCTGGTCGGTCACCCCCGCGACGAGGAAGACCCAGCCCGCCGCCCAGCTCGAACCGTCGCCGGCGTTGAGGTAGAGCACGATGAACAGCGGGATCAGCGCGAGCCGGAGCACCGTGAGTGCATTCGGGAGCTGCGCGAGCGGTGCCGGGACGACGCGGGTGGCCATTGCTCCCCAAGGATAGGGTCTGCGCGTGGCCGAGTCTGTCACGCTGCCGGGTTTCGTCAACGCGCACAGCCATACGTTTCAGCGGGCACTGCGGGGCCGCGCGGGCGGCGGCGACTTCTGGGCGTGGCGGGAGCTGATGCTCGCCGAGGCCGAGCGGCAGACGCCCGACACCGTTCGCACGCTCTACGCCGACACCTACCGCGAGATGCGCGCCGCCGGCTACACCGCCGTCGGCGAGTTCCACTACCTCGGTCTCGCCGAGGCTCGTGCCGCCGCCGACGCAGCCGTCGAAGCCGGGATCGAGCTCGTCGTCCTGCTCGCCGCCTACGGTCGCGGCGGTCTCGACGCGGATGCGGCAGGAGTCACCGGCGGACTATCTGCGGCAGCTCGAGTCGCTCCGCGCCGACGGGATCCGCGTCGGCCTCGCCCCCCACTCCGTCCGCGCCTGCCCGCGCGAGTGGCTCGAGGAGCTCGGCCGCTACGCGTCGGCGGAGCGGCTGCCGCTGCACATCCACGCCGACGAGCAGCCGCGCGAGATCGAGGAGTGCCTCGCCGAGCACGGCTGCCGGCCGATCGAGCTGCTCGACCGCGCCGGCTGCCTCGGCCCGCACGTCGACGGTCGTCCACGCGACCCACGCCGACGGCGCGGAGCTGGATCTGCTGGGCCAGAGCGGCACCACGGTCTGCGCCTGCCCGACGACCGAGGCCGACCTGGCCGACGGATTCCTCCCGGCGGCCCGGATCGAGCACCGCGGGATCGCGCTCTGCATCGGCTCCGACTCGAACGTCCGCATCGATCCGTTCGAGGAGCTGCGCGAGCTCGAGGGGATCGCCCGCCGCCAGACGGGGACGCGCGGCGTCTTCTCGACCGAACGGCTGCTCTGCTTCGGCGCCGACGAGGGCGGCCGCTCGCTCGGGACTCGAGTCGTGGCCGGAGATCGAGATCGACCTCGGGCACGAGTCGCTACGCGGAGTCGATCCGGGCGACGTCTTCGACGCGCTCGTCTCGAGCTGCGGCGCGGACGTCGTCGTCAGCCGCTGAGGCGGCGCACCCAGAAGGCGGTGCGATCGAGATACGCCGTCCCAGCCGCCTGTCCGCGCAGCCCCCAGGCCCCGTCATAGGACTCGTAGCCGCGCCGGCTCGGCCGCGCCGGCTCGATCTGCGTGCCCTCGTGCCACTCGTTGTAGCTCGTGATCGTGACCAGGTCGGCGCGGGACTTCACCGCGCCACGCCACATCGAGTCGTACGTCGCGCCGTTCCGCCGGGACCGCACCCGACTGTCGCCGGTGGCACGCCGGGCGTCGTAACCCGGCCCCACTGACGGGGCGCAGAGCAGCCCGAGCCGTCGCGCCTGCCCGCAGAGCCGCGGAAAGAGCGCGCCTTCGAAGAGCAGGACGTCGTAGGTGTAGAGGCCGTCGAACTTGCCCGCGGCGGCGCGGCCCGCGAGGTTCGTGTTCGCGAACGTGCGCACGCCGGAGAGGCGGGCGTTCAGCTCCGCCCACTCCGCGTCCGGAAGCGCAGTCGACGCCCAGACGTAGAAGTCGGTGACGCCCAAGCGTGCGCAGGTAGGCGATGTCCAGCCTCCGTGCGACGCGACGGTCCTGCCGTCGTACGGTTCCAGGTGCGCCGCGATCGAGAGCCCGTGCGCGCCCGCCGCCGCGATCACCTGCGGCAGCCGGCTGTCCTCCCGTGACCCTCGCCCCCACCAGGAGGAGATCACGGTGCCGATGCCCGCCGCGGCGATCTCGCGCATCTGCGCGTCGAGCACGAGCTGCGTCGGCCGAGGAGTAGGGGCCGCGGGCAGGGTAGAAGCCCGAAGCGAGGCCGGCTGTCGGCTCGCCGGCCTGCTGCCAGTGCGCGAAGTCGCCGTCCTGCTGCGGTGTGGCGAACCACGGGTAGTAGAAGATCCCCACCCGCGCCGACGGCGCGTCCGAGCTCGGCTCCTTCGCGCTCGCCCATGCCGAGGCAGGCACGACGAGGCATGCCCAGGTCAACAGGACGACGAGCCGCAGAACCTTCAAGAGAGCCGATCGTACTGTGCGAATCGGCCGATTACTACCGAATCGTGGTCCAAGGTGAGCGGATTCACGCGAACGGTCGCTGCTCGCGATGGTCGCGCACGGAGAACGTCCCCAAGAGCTCGCGCATCGCCCGTCATCATCGCGCCGGACGCGCGGCTTTTCAATCGCCTCGCCGAGGAGAGCGGGCGCGCCCCGAGGAGGTGCGGCCCTCCTCGAACACGATCGTCGACCCAGGAGCCGCCCGGGAGAGGGCTTGGACGGCTCGGGGGCGGCACGGTCGCTGGGCGCGCCCACCTAGCATTTCGACTACCACCCGCCCACCCCTTGAAACCGAGCGCACGGCGTTACCGCCGGAGGCAAGCGACCAGAAAAGCCACCCGGCGAGGAGGGCGACCATCCTTCTCATCAGGGAGGATTTTCCGGGCCACAGCATCCCGCGCAAACGGCGGGAGACGATTCGTCCCGGATGGCCAAGCTCGCCAGGTGGCTCCAAGAGCTTACGCCTTCGAGAGCCTTACTTCAAGACGGTACGCGCACGACAGTCAAGAGGTACACACTGCGGACGTACCGCTTGGACATGCCGGCCTTACGCCGAGTGCGAATTCGTCGGGGCGCACCTCGGTGCAGCCCGGCTCGTCATGGAGGCTGACGACGTAGCGTGGCGTCTACAGACCGCGCGTAGCGGCCGAGGATGCGACCCACAGCGCCGGAACGAATGTCGCCGTGGCGGAGGAGCAGACGGACCTTCGTCGTTCGGCTGGAACATGTCGATCACTGGTCCGAGGTGCGGAGTCATACGTTCGAACTCCCCAGTCGCCAGTCGGATACGGGCCGGCGTGCAAAGGGGTTGTGCATTCGTACCTTCATGTCTACCATGCCGTGGCCCCGGGGGTGTCCGTGGGCTAACGACATAGGGGGAATTACTCGTGAAGATGCTTCGAACCGCGCTAGCCGCGGGCGCTTTCGCCGTGGCGGTGCTCGTCGCCTCGGCTGCGGGCGGCACCGTGGAGGCGACCACAGCCGGTGCTGCGGCGCCGGGTAAGAACGGCCAGGCAGGCCAGGTAAAGCCGCTGCCGAAGTTCGTCCAGAAGTGGCAGAACGAGCGGGCGCTCGCCGCCGACCTCGTCGCGCGTGGCAAGGCAACGCCGAACGCGGCTGGCGTCGTCGAATTGCCGAACGGCCGCTTCGTCAAGCACAAGCTCGAGGACACCGAGCAGCTGACGGTCGTCCTCGTCGACTACAGCAACGTCAAGCACAACGCGATCCCGCAGCCCGACCGCGCGGTGGACAACAGCACGTACTGGATCCCGGACTTCACCCCGCAGCACTACCGCGACATGCTCTTCAGCGCCGGCGGGGCGTCCTACGGGAACCCGTCGATGCGGGACTTCTATCTCGAGCTCTCGAGCGGCAAGTTCACCTGGCAGGGTCAGGTCTCGAACTGGGTCACGCTCCCGAACACGCTCGCCTACTACGGTGCGAACCTGCGCACGAGCGGCGCCGGCGGCGACGACGCCTTCGGCCCCACGAGCAAGGTCGTGAAGGACACCGTGACGACGCTGACGCCCGCGAACGCGTACGGCGGGATCGACCTCGCGAAGGTCGACCTCTCCGACCGCTACGACTGCGACGGCGACGGGAACTTCGAGGAGCCGGACGGCTATGTCGACCACTTCGGCATCGCCCACGCGGGGCAGGGCGAGGAGGCCGGCGCGAGCCCGGACACGATCTGGAGCCACCGCTCGTACGCGAATCTCAACTTCGTCGAGGGTCCCGCGGGCTGCCAGCTCGGCGGTTACGAGATCGCCGGCACGGGCCTCTGGGTCGGCGACTACACGATCGAGCCGGAGAACGGCGCGGTGGGCGTCTTCGCTCACGAGTTCGGCCACGACCTCGGCCTGCCGGACCTCTACGACCGCGTCGGCGGGGAGAACTCGACCGGCTTCTGGTCGCTGATGAGCTCCGGCTCCTGGGCGTCGTCGGTGCCGAACACGCTCGACACCGCTCCGACGCACATGGGCGCGTGGGAGAAGCTCGCTCTCGGCTGGCTCGACGTCGCCGCGGCGACCGCGGGAGACACGGCCGAGTTCGACCTCGGTCCCGCCGAGGGCGATCAGCGCGGCAACTACCAGGGCCTCCGGATCAACCTCGAGCCGGAGACCAGGACGACGACGCTGTTCCCGGTCGACGGCGCTGACCAGAACTACTTCTGGTCGGACAAGGGCGACGACATCGACACGAATGCGGCGAAGACGCTGCCGGCCCCGCTCACGGCGGCCACGGCGATCAGCTTCCGCGCGATGTGGAACATCGAGCTCGACTGGGACTACGCGTACCTCGAGACAACGTCGGACGGCACGACCTGGACAGTCGGTCTCGACGAGTGCGTCGACCACGACGAGCCCGAACGGCCAGAACTTCGGCTTCGGGATCACGGGCGCGTCGAACGGCTGGACGACGGTGACGGCGACGCTCCCGACCGGGACGACGGCGTACCGCTTCCGCTACTGGACGGACGGCGCGACGGTGGGCGACGGCTTCGCCGTCGACTCGATCGCGGTTGCCGGCCAGCCCGTGGAGAACGCCACGAGCACGGCGGGCTGGACGCTGTCCGGCTTCCGCCAGCTCACCGGTGGCCAGTACACGGCTTCGTACTTCCGCTACTACCTGGCGGAGTCGCGCAGCTACATCGCGGGCGACAAGTCGCTCTGCGGCGCCTACAACTTCCTCGTCGGCAATTGGCTGGAGAAGCAGTGCTACGCAAAGGGTCTGCTGCTCTGGTACCGGAACTCCGCGTGGGCGGACAACGACACCGCCGCGCACCCGGGTGCCGGACAGATCCTCCCGATCGACATCCGGCCGGCGACGATGGTGATGCCGGACGGGAAGACCGCGTGGCGGACGCGCTGGCAGGCGTGGGACGCTCCGCTGACGCTCGACACGCAGTCGGTCACGCTCTCGCAGATCGCGAAGGGCAACAAGACCCTGACGGCGACGTACACAGCGCAGCCGGTGACGACGTTCCACGACTCGTCGACGACGGCGTACTACAACACGGCGCTGCCGTACTCATCCGTGAAGACGGCCGGCTCGGGCGTGAAGCTCGAGATCGTCGGCGCGAGCGCCGACCGGACCGTGTACCGCGTCAAGCTCTCCAAGTAGACAGACGAGCAGGTGGGGTCGGCCGCTTTGGCCGGCCCCACCGCTCCCGATATGAGGCCTTGTCTCATCGGGGCGCCGAGCTTCGAGCTGCGGGACCACTAGTCCCCAGCGTAGTCCAGCCGCCACGCCGCGCAGCAACGAACGACGCCGAACGGCCGCAGGTTCGCGGGCTGCCGAACGGCAGTCGACGGCTTGTCTATGCGAGGCGGTTTCCGAGGCGTTTGCGTCAAGAGTGCGGCACGGCGCACGTGCGCTGCTCAGGCGAAAGGACGCTGGCCCAGGCCACGGCTCGCCATTGGTAGCGTCCCCGCATGACCGGCAGCTCCCGGCCATCAACACGCGGAGCGGACCAACGGCTGGCAACCTACGGGACGCTGGCACCGGGTCGACGGAACCATGCACAGCTCTCTGAGCTCTCCGGACGGTGGTTGACCGGGCACGTTCGCGGCACGCTGGTGAAGGCGGGTTGGGGTGCGGCTCTGGGGTTCCCAGGCTGGTCCTCGACGCCGTCGGCGCGGCAGTCGAAGTCCAGGTGCTCGAGTCTGCGGACCTCCGAACAGCTGGTCCCGGCTCGATGCTTTCGAAGGGCCCGGCTACCGGAGGGTCGTCACGGAAGTAACCACAGAGGACGGCACGTTTGCGGCCTCTATCTACGTGCTCGCCGAAGCCGACATCACAGGGTGAGGCTCCGCCGCTGCTACATCTCGGGTTCAGCGCATGTTCCCGCTTGACCACAGCGATCCACGCAATCCGGAGGGCCTCGTCACAAAAGGTCGTCTACGAGGACTGGCCTATTCTGCTCGTCACACACGACGCTGAGGATGGAGCGTGGCAGTTCATCAATGGCCGTGGAGACACGGAAACCACGGATGACGCGGTGCTCATCCACGTCGAGCACGTGGTTGAACTAGACCCGTCAGTTGCCACGCTTGTCGATTTGCCGCGCGGGTGGCACGCGTGGCGAGAGTCGCCCGAGCACGAATGGACGCGCGAGCCGGATCCAGATTAATAAACCCGGGGCTACCCCGCTCTCACGGACGCAAGGGCGCAGTTGGCAGGATCAGAGGCTCTACGCCAGGGTTTGCGGAGCGCCTGAGCGGTGCAGAAAGCTTTGCGATGTTCCGTCTGAGAACCCTTGTGCTCCTGTGGCTCGGTCGCAAGCTGTGGTCGATTGCCTGGCCTGCGGCACAGCGCCGGCTGCGCAGGCCGAGCCGACCGAATCTTCGTAGTCGTCATGGCTAGGAATGTGCTCGTGGTCAGCACGGTCGAACATCCCGAAGAGTTCCTGCGCGACCATCTTGGCGAGGCCGATACGGTCAAAGTGGTCGTGCCGGTGGTGCGGCAGGGATTTCTTGACTGGCTCGCAAACGACGAGAAGGGATTCAGTCACGCTGAGCGAGTCGCAGAGCGAGCGGGAGAGAAACTGCCCGGAGAGACGGCGGAAGCCATAGCCGGCGAGGCTGACGTGGGCATCGCTGTCCGCGATGCTCTCGCAGACTTTCCCGCCGACGAAGTCGTCGTGGTCGTTCGGCCAGACGAACAGGAAGGCCTCGTCGAGTCGATCGCGAGCGATTCTGCACCGCAAGATTCCGTCGACGGAGTGCCGGTTCGGTATGTCGTGATCCCCGAAGATTGAGGCGAGGCGCTGTTCGCGACCGTCTGTGCTCGCGGGCTCGAGGGCGTCGTCGCGAAACGAGCGCGACCCTTACCGGCCCGGGGATTGGGCCTGGGTGAAGACGAAGAACCGTGCCACCGTCCGGTTCGCTGAGGAAAGTTCCCGAGCACGCGGGAGGACCGTCGCATGCCGATGGATCCAGTCCATTTTCTACGCGCGCGTGTGCGAGGAAGCTGCAGACGTACTTGAGGCGGCGGCCAGGCCAGTCCTACCGTAGGTAGGGCATGGAGGACTCGCGGAGGCCGGGTCTCGGACCCCGCCCCCGCGGTTCTTCCTCAGCCGATCGGCAACCCGTAGGCGTGGACAAGAGCGAAGCAGATGTTCGTCGTATTAACGAACACCGTCGTGTTCGGACCGGGTACGTCGAACACGTCGCCAACTTCCTGGAACTGGCCGCTCAGGTTCCACTCCTTGAGCAGGATCCCGCCCGTGATCACCCTGACGCGGCAGTTCTCGCTCCCGCTCAGCGATTGGAAACCGAACCGTACCGCCGAGAGCTTGCTCGTATCCCAGGTGTAGGCCACCGGCGATTCGGGCGTCACCCTGTCTCCGCTCAACGGGTCGCGCAGCACGACGCCGGTCGGCGGGTCGTTCGTCACGGCGACGCTCCCAGCCACCGTCACGGTGCCCTGCTCGCGCACCTCGACGTTGCCGTCGGCGTCCAGCGGGCCGACGATTTGCACGTTCAAAGTCGCCGCCGCCCAAGCGACCGGCTCCCTCAGCACCGTCGCCCCGAGTACCACGCTGAGCAGCACCACACAGCAGGCGATCAATAGCTTCCGCACCACTCCTCCTTTCGTCGCCTTACGACGCCGAAACTTCTAGACCAGTTCGCGCACGAATACAAGGGCCCGCGGTAGACCGCGCCGCCCCGCTAACACTCCCGACCCGCCGCGACCCGACGGCGATCGCCAGATACGGCCGCGGCGGCGTCACAGGCGGGAGCGGCTCCCCGAAAGTACGAAGAAACTGCCCGTTCGTCGGGCGCGGCCTCGCGCTAAGTCGACCACGCTCTCATCAAGGGGGAGTGGAGCGCCGCCTCGGTGGCGGCAAACCCCGCGGCGCCCACTCCCGCACCTCCGAACAGCCGCGCCATGCCTTTGGGCAGGGCATCGTGAGCGGTGAGGAGCGATCATCTAGCCGTGGAGACTGATCGCACAGCCACCGACGAGGTTCACGTGCGCGCCTGCGCGGAGTGCCCTCGCGTGAGAGGTCGCCTGCCGAGGAGCTCGCTTAAAGACGGTGGGGCTGCGTGACTCGACTGCTGACCTCCCGGCAGGTTGCCGACGTGCTCCCGCTCTCGCCTGAGACCGTGTTGCGGAAGTACCGCGCCGGCGAGCTCCGGGGCATCCGACTCGCGTCGAACGTGCTCCGGTTCCGAGAATCGGACTTGGAGCAGTGCGTCGAACAGCGCGCGGACGATCGGGTGCGGGCATGAGCACCGCATCCTGTGCGTGGGCGCGCCCCCGACCCCTGCCGCCACGAGCCGCCAGCCGCCCGTGGGCGCTCGTGTTCGGCGATCGTTTTCGAGGATGCCGCACGTCCTCGTCAGGGCGCGCCCACGGTAGTTACAACGGAAGTGAGCGTTTTTCGGTCGCGGGTGTGCTGCCGTAGGGGATCGGCGTTTGGGCCATAAGTGGGCCACCGTCGCTGGAGTGCCTGTGCATCTGGGTCAAGCGAAAACCCCCGATTTCCGGGGGCTTCGTCTGATCGGGGCGCCGAGATTCGAACTCGGGACCTCTAGTCCCCCAGACTAGCGCGCTAACCAGGCTGCGCCACGCCCCGTGCGGCTGAGAATAGCCGAAGGCTCCTCCGGGCCGGCAGTGGCGGTTACGCGCCCCGCTCGAAACCGCAGCCCTACCTGACGACCCCGATCGCGATCGTGCCGACGTAGCCCCTGAGGCCGCCGGTGCGCTTCGCCAGCTTGACCTGCGCGTTCGAGCCGCCGGCCTGCTCGTAGATGTTGTCACGCGCGTGCGGCGTGTCGTACTGCCCGCGGCTCGAGTAGGGCGCCTGCTTGTAGACCTGCGCCGTGATCTGCTCGTTGAAGAAGATCTGCCCTGTGTGCACTTCGTTGCCACCCACGCTCACCTTCATGTGGATGTGCGGAGTCCGGCCGCGATACCAGCCGGGGAAGACCGTCAGGAACTCCGCCTTCCCGAGCGCATTCGACTTCTGGTGGCCGCGCAGGAAGCGCGAGGAGGCGCCGTTCACCGCCGAATAGTTGCCAAGTGCGTCGCAGTGCCAGATTTCGACATCGGCCTTGTCGATCGGCTTGCACGTCTTCGCGTTCAGGATCGTGAAGCGAAGGACGAGAGGGAGCCCGGCCTTGCCCGCGCGGATGTCGCGGCGGGTGAGTGAGTTCTCGACCCAGTAGGGCCCCTCGGTCACCTCGGGTGTCAGGAGGCAGGTGGACGCGGCCTCTGCCTCCTCGCCGAGGAAGTCCAGGGCGCGGGCGCCGAAGACGGCGGCGAGGCCGGCGCCTCCGATCGTCTTGAGCACGTCTCTGCGGTTCAGTTCCGTGTGCATGTCGGTTCCTTTCGGGGAGTTTGACCGCCCGACGGTAGGCCCCGAACCTGAGTGTCACCTAAGGATCGCCTCTGAGCAGGTTAAGAGTTTCCTCCTAGCGGCCGAGTCTCGTCCGGCGGCGGATTCCGAGGCGCTTCTGCACCGCTCGGTCCTCCTCGCCGTCCTTGCGCGCCGCCCAGACGAAGAGGATGCCGACGACGATCACGCCCGCCACCGACAAGGCGAGGATCAGGATGCCGAGCGCGATATCCATGCGTCAGGCGGCGACATCGAACGGAAAGCCGTGGCGCTCGCGCAGGCGCTCGAAGTCGCGCCGGTAGAGCACCGTCACCATGACGCCCTGCTCACGGAGCTTCCGCAGCTTGCGGTTCTTCTTCGCGGTCAGCTTCTGGCGCATCGTCGTGCACTCGACGTACATCTCCTGCTCCGGGAGATAGAAGTCGGGCGTGAACGCCTCGGCGACGCTGCCGTCGGCGTTTCGTTCGAGCACGAAGGTCGTCGGCTCGTACTCCCACGGATCTCGAGCTCGTCGAAGATCCGTGCGAGCTCTCGCTCAACCGGGTGGGCGAAGTCGGCTCCACTACACGGCTGATTCCCACCGTGTGGCTGTGGAAAACTTTTTACAGTTCCCGCTAGACCGCGAGCTTCTTGTACAGCCGGTCGACCAGGTCGGGCATCTCCTCGAGCCGGTCGGCGATCACGCGCAGGCGGTACTCGCGGAAATGCTCCGGCTCGACCCCGAGCGCGGCTGCGAGCCGTGCGACGACGTCCTTCGACGGCACCGGCCGGTTGCCGTGCACGAGGTGGTTCAGGTAGCCCGCGGAGAGATCGGTCTTCGCGGCGAGGCCGCGGTAGGTCAGCCCGGTCTCGGTCATCAGGCGCTCGATCGTGGGGCCGAACTGCTCGTCGCTGTACTTTCGCCTGCGGGCCATCAGCCTGCGACTACCCGTTTTGCGAGGTCCAAACTCGCAATCCGTGATTCGTCGCCGCTCGTCCGGTCCCTGAGGTCGACGGCGCCGTCCTCGAGGGTCTTCTTGCCGACGGTGACGCGGAGCGGGCAACCGATCAGATCGGCGTCGGCGAACTTCTCGCCGGGGCGCAGCTCGCGGTCGTCGAGCAGGACGTCCAGACCCTCGGCCGAGAGGCTCTCCGCGACCTGCTCGCCGATCGAGACGAGCTCAGGGTTGTCCCAGCCCAGCACGACCACGTGGACGTCGTACGGGGCGATCTCCGCCGGCCAGACCATCCCCTCCTCGCCCCCGTGCTGCTCGACCGCGGCCGCAAGCACGCGACCGGGCCCGATCCCGTACGAGCCCATCACGATCGGCTTCTCGACGCCGTCCTCGTCCAGGTACTTGGCGCCGAACGCCTCGGAGTAGCGGCGTGCCGAGCTTGAAGATGTGGCCGACCTCGATCGCGGTCTGGAAGCCGAGCCGGCCGCCGCAGTTCGGGGCAAGCGTCGCCCTCCTTCGGCTGGCGGATGTCGGCGAACTCGGGCTGGTAGTCGCGGCCCGCCTCGACGCCGCGCAGGTGCCAGCCGGTCCGGTTCGCTCCGGAGACGAACTGGCCCTCGCGCAGCGTCTCGTCGGCGACGACCGGCCCCGTGAACCCGACCGGCCCCAGCGAGCCACCCTCTGCGCCGAAGCCCGCCACGATCTCCTCGTCGGTCGCCGGACGGAAGTCGGAGCCGAGCGCCGACTGGAGCTTCGCCTCCTCGAGACGGTCGTCGCCGCGGAGGAGCGCGAGCACGAGCGTTCCGTCGTCCTTCACGACCGGCATCGCCTTCGTCGTCGCCGCGAGATCGATCGAGAGCAGCTCCGCGAGCGCCTCGCAGGTGCGGGTGTCCGGCGTCTCGACCTCTCCGGGCGCGTCGAGCCGCTCCGGCGAGCTCGGGTGCGCGCGGGACGCCCAGGGCGATCTCGAGATCGGCCGCGTAGTCGCCGTTCTCGCAGGTGACGAGCGTGTTCTCGCCCGACCCCGACGGGGCGAGGTAATCCATCGACTCCTTGCCGCCCATCATCCCGCTCTCCGCTGCGACAAAGTGCGTCTCGAGGCCGCAGCGCTCGAAGATCCGGTCGTAGGCCCCCTTGTGCGCCTGGAAGCTGACGTCGAGGCCGGCCTCGTCTCGGTCGAACGAGTACGAGTCCTTCATCACGAACTCGCGGACGCGGAGCAGGCCGCCTCTGGGACGCGGCTCGTCGCGGTCCTTCGTCTGGAAGTGGTACCAGGACTGCGGCAGCTGTCGGTAGCTCTGGAGCTCCACCGCGTGGAAGGCGAACGTCTCCTCGTGCGTGAGCGGAAGGACGTAGTCACGACCGTTGCGGTCCTGGAGCTTGAAGAGCTCCGGGATCCCGTAGCGGCCGGACTTGATCCAGAGCTCGGCGGGCGTCAGCACGGGAGCGAACATCTCCTGCGCCCCGATCGCGTCCAGCTCCTCACGGATCACCTGCTCGACCTTCCGGTGGACGCGCCAGCCGAGCGGCAGGAACGTCCACAGGCCGGCGCTGACCTGGCGGATGAAGCCGCCGCGCACGAGCAGCTTGTGCGAGAGCGCCTCGGCATCGGACGGCGCGTCGCGCAGGGTCGGCAGGTGCAGCTTCGAAGCGCGGTGGATCATCGCGAGAATCTAGTCGAGCGGGATGAGGGAGGCTTCGGCCATCGCGAGGGCGGCGGGTTTGGCCATCTTCAGCCGCTTCGGGCGCTGCATGCCGCCCTCGATCCACCGGTCGATCTCGAAGAAGAGCTCGTCGATCAGGATGTCCGAGCTCACCTTCTTGAGCACGCGTCCGTGCGCGTAGATGAAGCCGACGTCGCGGCCGCCGGCGATCCCGAAGTCGGCGTCGCCGGCCTCGCCCGGGCCGTTGACCGCGCAGCCCATGACGGCGACCTCGAACGCCTGCGCGTAGTCCTTCAGCCGCTCCTCGACGACGACCGCGAGCTTCTCGACGCCGACGTTGTCACGGCCGCACGAGGGGCACGAGATCATCACCGGGCCGCGCTCGCGCAACCCGAGCGCCTTGAGGATCTCCCAGCAGGTCTCGACCTCCTTGACCGGGTCCGCCGTGAGCGAGACACGAATCGTGTCCCCGATCCCGTCGGCGAGCAGCGCACCCATGCCGACCGCGCTCTTGATCGAGCCGGAGAACTGCGTTCCCGCCTCGGTGACGCCGAGGTGGAGCGGGTACGGGACCTTTGCGGCGAGCATCCGGTAGGCGCGGATCATCGTCGGCACGTGCGTCGACTTGACCGAGATCTTGAAATCGCGGAAGTCGAGCCGCTCGAGCAGCTCGACCTCTTCGATCGCAGCGGCGACGAGCGCCTCGGCCTGGTCGGCCTGCGCGAGCTCCTGCAGGTGCTTCGGCAGCGAGCCCGAGTTGGCGCCGATCCGCATCGGGATCCCGGCCTTCTTCGCGGCCGCGACGACGAGCTCCACCTTGTCCGGCCCGCCGATGTTTCCCGGGTTGATTCGCACGGCGGCGACGCCTGCCTCGATCGCCTTCAAGGCGAGGCTGGCGTTGAAGTGGATGTCCGCGATCACCGGAATCGGGCTCAAGCGAACGATGCGCGCGAGTGCGTCCGCGTCTTCGATCTTCGGCACTGCACAGCGAACGACCTCGCAGCCGGCCGAGACGAGCGCCGCGATCTGAGCCGTCGTCGCCTCGACGTCGTGCGTCGGCGTCAGCGTCATCGACTGGATCACGACCGGCGCGCCGCCGCCGATCGCGACGTTGCCGACGCTGATCTGGACGTCAGAGGCCATGGCTGCAGGGTACCGGCCGAACCGCGGCACGGCGTGCAGGGACTGTCCCTGACACACGGTGTCTCGACAACCGGCGTTGTCAGGGACAGTCCCTCGTAACTCGCGTTGTCGCCGCGCTAGTTGCCCAGCCGGCCGATGTCGTTCGAGAGGCCGATGAAGAAGAGGAGCAAGACGACCGCGATCCCGACGACCGAGACGCGTTCGTAGACCTCGCGCGCGACCGCCTTGCCGCGAATGCCCTCGACGAGCGAGAACGCGATGTGGCCGCCGTCGAGCGGGAGCAGCGGCAGCAGGTTCAGCAGCGCGAGCGAAAGGCTGATCAGGCCGAGCACCCACAGATACGTGTCGGCGCCCTGCTCGATCGCTTCGGAGGAGCCCTGGACGATGCCGACGGGGCTCGAGATCTCGTCGCGCCCGTCGCCGGTGACGAGCCGGCCGACCGACTTGCCGATCTCCTTGGTCACATCCCAGGTGAGGCGAAGCGACTCGCCGACCGACTTGATCGGGCCGGGCTGCTCGGATTTCTCGGGGCGCACGGCAACGAGCTGCACGGTTTCTCCGCCGCGCTCGACCGTCAGGCGGAGCGGCCTCCCTTCGGACGCCTGGATCGTCGTCCGGATCGAGTCCCCGTCCACGGGCGTCCCGTTGATCGCGACAACACGGTCTCCCGCCCGGAGGCCCGCTTCCTCGGCCGGGCTGTCGGGCAGCACCCTGTTGATCGTCGCCGTGACGTTGTCGGTCGTCCCGCGCAGCTCGAAGCCGAGGCGGTAGCTGCCGCTCAGGGACATGAACAGGGCCGCGAAGATCGCGACGGCAAGGATGAGATTCGCGGCGGGACCGGCGAAGATGACCGCGACGCGCTTCCAGGTCCTCGCGCGCCAGTAGGCGTCCGGAGCCAGGGCATCGTCCACCTCCACGAGCCCTCGCTGCGCGGTCTTGAGCGCCAAGGGCGACAGGCGCGCCTCGTCGAGCAGCGAGGCCAGGTGAGCAACGGCTTCCCGCGCGGACACGTAGTCGGTCTCCTCGAGGCGGCCGCGGAGCTCCTCCACCGGCCGGCGCAGCGACGGGTCCTCCTCGACCGCTCGGCCGAAGTGCATGTCGAGGTCGCCGGCCGCAGGGCGGTGCATCCCCGGAATCTTCACGTAGCCGCCGAGCGGAATGGCACCGACGCCGTACTCGATTCCATTCCGCTTCGTCTTCACGAGGGCCGGCGGAAAGCCGAGGTAGAACTTGCGCGGATTCATCCCGACGGCTCGCGCGACGAAGAAGTGACCGGCCTCGTGGATCAGGATCAGAAAGCCGAGCCCGAGGATCGAGATCAGGATGCTCATGTGTTCGCTCCGGCGCCGGCAAAGCCGGCACCTCCGCTCTGGGCGGCTCCGTCGAGCCTACGCCGCTGGGCACTCCCCGCTCGGCGAGGCGGCGCGCGGCTGCGTCGGCGTCCACGAGCTCGGCCAGGTTGCGCGCGGGACTGCCGTCCGCGGCGGCGAGCGCCTCCTCGACGACCTCCGCGATCCCGAGGAAGGGGAGCCGCCCTTCGAGGAATGCTGCGACCGCGACCTCGTTCGCGGCGTTGAAGACGCACGGGTAGGTGCCGCCGAGCTCGCCCGCACTGCGCGCCAGGGCGAGCAACGGGAACGTCTCCAGGTCCGGTGCGGAGAACTCGAGAGTCAGACCGCTGGCCAGGTCCAGGCGAGGCACGTCCGTTTCGGCCCGTTCCGGATACGTGAGCGCGAACGAGATCGGGACGGTCATGTCGGGGTAGCCGAGGTGCGCAAGCGCGGCGCCGTCGCGGAAGCGGACGAGCGAGTGCACGATCGAGCTCGGGTGCACGACGACCTCGATCCGCTCGTACGGGACGCCGAAGAGGAAGTGCGCCTCGATCAGCTCGAGGCCCTTGTTCGCGAGCGTCGCGGAGTCGACCGTGATCTTCGGCCCCATGCTCCAGGTGGGGTGCGCGAGCGCGTCCTCGACGCCGACGTCAGCCAGATCGGCCCGGGTGCGGCCGCGGAACGGCCCGCCCGAGGCGGTCAGCACGAGCGAGTCGACAGACTCCGGCTCGCGCCCCTCGAGGCACTGGAAGAGCGCCGAGTGCTCGGAGTCGACCGGCAGCAGCAGGCCTCCTCCCCGCTCCCGCGCCTCCAGCGCCAGGGCGCCGGCGGCGACGAGGCTCTCCTTGTTCGCGAGCGCGAGCGTGACCCCGCGCTCGAGCGCCCACAGGGTTGCGCCGACCCCGGCGAAGCCGACCACCGCATTCAGGACGACGTCCGGCGCCGAGGACTCGAGCAGCTGCGTGAGGTCGCCGCCGACCTGCGTGTGCGAGACGGCTTGCTCCGCGGCGAGCGCGGCGAGGTCGGCCGACCCGGAGGAAAGAGCGCACAGCTCGAGCTCCGGGTTCCTCTCCACGACCTCGATCGCCTGCCGGCCAATCGAGCCGGTGGCGCCGAGCAGCGCGACTCGTTTCACGGGCACAGTGTGCCCTACGCCAGCGCGATGACCACGTAAAAGCCGGCTACCGAGGCAAAGAGCAGCGCGTCGATCCGGTCGAGCATGCCGCCGTGGCCGCCGAGCAGCCGGCCCGAGTCCTTGACCTGGAGGTCGCGTTTCAGTGCCGACTCGAAGAGGTCTCCCGCGGCGCCGGCGAGCGCGATCGCAAGGCCGAGCGCCAGGGCCTGCCAGATCGCCAAGAACTCGTGCCGGTCGTCGTAGAGCGTGAAGAAGGAGGCAGCGACGGCGGCGATCGTGCCGGCGACGAACCCCTCCCAGGTCTTGCCGGGCGAGAGCGAGGGCGCCAGCTTGTGCCGGCCGACGAGACGCCCGACGAGGTAGGCCGCGGTGTCGTCCGCGAACACGGCGATCAGGACGGCGAAGACGGCGATGCGGCCGTACTCGGGGAAGTCGCGCAGGAGCAACAGGAAGCCGAGCCCGAGCGCGATCCACGCCGTGCCCATGATCGTCGTGCTCATCGTCACCGTTGCGGTCTGACGGGTCTCCGCGATCCCGTAGAGCAGGAACGCGAGGACGAGCGTGAGCATGAAGCCGCCGATCATCCATTCCGTGCCGCCGAGTTGCGCGCCGAGCAGCGTCGCGAGCGCACCCACGTAGCCCGCCAGAACGAGCGGCCGCAGCGCGCGCGCCATCCCGTAGAACTCGTGCAGCGCCACCAGCGCCGCGAACGCTGCCAGTGCGAACAGCCACCAGCCTCCGAGGTAGACCACGCCGAGCACGAGCGGGACGCCGACGACGGTGACGAGCACCCGCGAGACGAACTGGCTCATCGTGCCGCCGAACCGCCGCCGGCGCGAGGCGTAGTCGGCGAGCGCGTTTCGCAGGTCGTCCTCGCCGAAGTCCGGCCACAGCGTCTCGACGAAGACGAGCTCGGCGTACGCGAGCTGCCAGAGCAGGAAGTTCGAGAGCCGGAGCTCGCCGGACGTGCGGATCAGCAGGTCTGGGTCGGGCAGGTCGGGAGCATAGAGGTGGGCCGCCAGCGCTTCCTCGTCGACGTCGGCGGCCGCGACGCCCGCTTCGATCAGCCGGCGCGCAGCCTCCGCGAGCTCGGCGCGCCCGCCGTAGTCGAAGGCGATCCAGAGCGAGAGCCGGTCGTTCGCGGCCGTCTCGGCCTCGAGCGCCGCCATGCGCAACCGGAGCTCCTCGGGCGCCCGGTCGCTGCGGCCGATGAAGCGCGTTCGCACCCCTTGCTTCGCCAGGTCCGGTAGCTCCCGCTCGATCGTCTCGCCGAAGATCTCCATCAGCGCCTCGACCTCGTCGGCGGGGCGCGACCAGTTCTCCGTCGAGAACGCGTAGACGGCTAGGGACGTGACGCCGAGGTCGATCGCCGCCTCGACCGTGCGCCGCAACGCGCGCGTGCCCTCGCGGTGACCGTCGGCAACCGGCAGCCCGCGGCGCTCGGCCCAGCGGCCGTTGCCGTCCATGATGATCGCGACGCTGCGGGCGAGGTCGGTCGATTTGAGGTCGGTGGCGACCTCAGACCTCCATGATCTCGGACTCTTTGTTCCTGATCAGCTCGTCGATCGACTTCGTGTGCTCGTCGGTGAGCTTCTGCACCTGCGCTTCGCCGCGGCGCTCCTCGTCGTCGCCGACGTCGCCGTTCTTGACCAGCTCCTCCAGGTGCTTCATGACGTCGCGGCGGACGTTCCGGATCGCGATCTTGCCGTCCTCGCCGTAGCGCCGGACGAGCTTGACGAGCTCCTTGCGCCGCTCCTCGGTCAGCTGCGGGATCGGCAGCCGAATCAGCTTGCCGTCGTTCGAGGGCGTCAGGCCGAGGTCGGACTCCTGCACCGCCTTCTCGATCGCCTTGATCTGGGTCGGATCGAACGGCTGCACCGTGAGGAGGCGCGGCTCGGGGACGCCGATCGTCGCCATGTTCTTGAGCGGCGTCGGCGTGCCGTAGTAGTCGATCGTGATCCGGTCGAGGAGCGCCGCCGAGGCGCGCCCGGTGCGCACGCTGTTGAACTCGGTGCGGGTCGTGTCGATCGACTTGTCCATCCGGCGCTTGGCGTCCTCCAGGAACTCCTCGATGGTCGGCATCAGCTCTCCTTCTGTGCCCGTAGATGTGATGGCGTCGAGATGATCGTTCCTACCTGCTCTCCGGTGGCGACGCGGAGGATGTTGCCCGGCTGCGAGCTCGAAGACATGGATTGGCAGCGCGTTCTCCATGCAGAGCGAGAGAGCGGTCGTGTCCATCACGCGGAGCCCACGCTCGATCGCTTCGAGGTGGGTCAGCGCCGGCAGGAACGTTGCGGTGGGGTCGGTGCGCGGGTCGCCGTCGTAGACGCCTTTCGTGCCGCTCTTGCCCATCAGGAGCGCTTCGGCGCCGATCTCGAGCGCACGCAGCGCCGCGGCCGTGTCGGTCGTGAAGAACGGGTTCCCGGTGCCGGCCGCGAAGATGACGATCCGGCCCTTCTCGAGATGGCGCATGGCGCGCCGGCGGATATACGGCTCCGCAACCTCGGACACCTCGAGCGCCGAGAGCAATCGGGTGTCGGCGCCGACCCGCTCGAGCGCGTCCTGGAGCGCGAGTGCGTTCAGGACGGTGGCGAGCATGCCCGCGTAGTCCGCCGTCGCCCGGTCCATCCCGTCCGCCGACGCGGCCATGCCGCGGTAGATGTTGCCGCCGCCGACAACGATCGCGAGCTCGAGCCCTTCAGTCTGCACCTCGACGACCTCGCGCGCGATCGCGTCGACTCGCTTGGGGTCGATCCCGTACTCGTGGTTGCCCATCAGCGCCTCGCCGGAGAGCTTCAGGAGCACTCTCCGGAAGGCGGGAGCGGCGCCGGCGAGCGCGCGCTCCGTGTCGGCTTGCGTTGTCACAGGAGGCACAGGCCTATTCTGCGACAGAGAGACGCTTGAAGGCGGCGACATGCGCGCCCGCGTCGGCGAGCGCCTGGCCCACCGTCTTCGCCGAGTCGTGGATCCACGGCTGCTCGGTGAGCACGCCACCCGGCTGGGCGGCGAAGAAGCGCTTGGCGAGCATCCCCTCGACGATCTTCTCCTTCGCCTGCTCAGGCTTGCCCTCGAGCTCGTCCGAGTTGAGGTAGACCTGCTTCTCCGCCTCGATCGCCTCGGCCGGAACGTCCTCGCGGGTCGTCCACTCCGGAGCGGCGAAGGAGATGTGCATCGCCAGCAGGCGCGCGAGCTCCTCGCTGCCGCCCGCGAGCTTGACGAGCACGCCGATCTTGTTCGCCGGCGGATGGGTGTAGGCATTCAGGACCTCGCCGTCACCTTGCTCGTAGCGCTCTGCACCGACGACGACGATGTTCTCGCCCAGCTTGCCGGACAGAGCAGCGCGCTCGTCTTCGAGCGACTCGACCGCGTCAGGCCCGTTCGCGTGGACGGCCTCGAGCACGCTCTTGCCAAACGCCTGGAACTCGTCGTTTCCGGAGACGAAGTCGGTCTCGCAGCCGATCGCGACCATCGTCCCGAGGTTCCCCTCGATGCGGTAGCCGACGAGACCCTCGCTGGTGGCTCGGCCCGCACGCTTGGCGGCGTGCGCCATGCCTTTCTCGCGCAGGAGCGTGCGTGCGGCCTCGAGGTCGCCGCCCGTCTCCTGGAGCGCCCGCTTCGCGTCCATCATCGGCGCGCCGGTGGCGTCGCGAAGCTCCTTCACCTGGGATGCGGAAATGGTCGTGCTCACGCGGTCTCCTCCTCGGTCTGCTCGAACACCTCGGACGGCTCGGCCGCCTCCGCGGGCTCTTCGCCCTGTGAGAGCGCCTCGTCGACGGGGTCTTCCGCGACAGCTTCGGCCGTCGGCTCCTCCGCCACAGGTTCTTCCGTTACGGCTTCTTCCGCTGCGGGCGTTGCCTCGGCCGGCTCGGCCGGTGCGGCGGCGCCGTTGCCGTTCGCAACCGCGGTTTCGGTCAGCTCTCTCTCAGTCAGCTCTTTCTCGGTCACCTTCGTCTGGCCGGCCGCGATCCCGTCGGCGATCGCGCGCACGATCAGGCCGCACGAGCGGATCGCGTCGTCGTTGCCGGGGATGATGTAGTCGGCCTCGTCCGGATCGCAGTTCGTGTCGACGAGCGCGATGATCGGCACGCCGAGCCGGCGCGCCTCGCGCACGGCGAGCTGCTCCTTCTTCAGGTCGACGATGAAGACGGCGTCCGGCTGCCGCTTCAGGTCGGCGACGCCGCCGAGATTCGACTCGAGCTTCTCGAGCTCCGCCAGCAGCCCGATCCGCTCCTTCGCGGGCAGGAGCTCGAGCTGGCCCTCGGTCTTCAGCCGGCGCAGCTCGTGCAGGTGTGCGATCCGGTCGGTGATCGTCCGCCAGTTGGTCAGCAGGCCGCCGAGCCAGCGGTTGGACACGAACGGCATCCCGACGCGGGCCGCTTCCTGCTCGACCGAATCCTGGGCCTGCTTCTTCGTGCCGACGAACAGAATCGTGCCGCCGCGCTGCGCGATGTTGCGAACGAAGTCGTACGCCTCCTCGAGCAGCTCGGAGGTCTGGGTCAAGTCGATGATGTAGATGCCACCGCGCTCGGTGAAGATGAAGCGCTTCATCTTCGGGTTCCAGCGGCGGGTCTGGTGGCCGAAATGCACACCGGCTTCCAGGAGCTCACGCATGGATACGACTGCCAAGGGACTGGCCCCTTTCTCGGTTGGGTTGCGTTACAGCCGGCGGGGCGCGGGCGGAACCTGACTCAAAACCAGGCACCCCCACCCGTCCTGGTCGCCGGGACGGAGGGAAAAACGACCTCGGCAAGTGTAGCTGCGCTCAGGCCAGCTCGCGGGCGCGCTCGAGCGCAGCAGCGAGATCTTCGGGCAGCGGCGACTCGACGTCGATCCGTTCCGAGGTGAACGGGTGGTCGAACGAGAGCCGGAACGCGTGCAGAAACTGCCGCTCGAGACCGAGGTCGCCGAGGATGCCGTAGACCGGGTCGCCGCTGACCGGCAGGTCGATCGCCTCCAGGTGGACGCGGATCTGGTGCGTGCGGCCCGTCTCGAGCTTCACGTCCAACAGAGCCCGCGGGCCGAGCACTTCGACGACGTCGAAGCGGGTCACGGCCTCGCGCGGAGTCGGTGTGTCGAGGGAATGGCGCGACTTGTCCGTGCGGTCACGTCCGATCGGCGCCTCGATCCGGCCCGAACGCGAGCGGAGGGCGCCCTTCACGAGCGCGAGGTAGCGCCGTTCGACCTGGCGCCGGCGGATCGCTTCCTGCAGCCGCTCGTGGGCCTCGTCGGAGCGGGCCACGACGAGCAGGCCGGAGGTGTCGCGGTCGAGCCGGTGCACGATCCCGGGCCGGTCCTCGTCGCCCCCCGCCGCGTCGTGCTCGATCAGCCCGTGCACGAGGGTTCCCGTCGCATGGCCGACGCCCGGATGAACGACGATTCCCGCAGGCTTGTCGACGACCAGCAGGTGCTCGTCCTCCCACGCGACGTGGAGGTCCATCGACTCTGCCTCGAGCGGAGGAGCGTCGGCGGGCAGCTCGACGACGACGTCCTCGCCGCCCTCCAGCCGGTGGCTCTTCGGCCGTGCCTCGCCGTCGACGAGGACGGCGCCGCCGACGATCAGGCGCTCCGCGAGAGCCCGGGAGCCCACCTCCGGGCGACCAGCGACCGCGCGGTCGAGGCGCTCCGCGTCAGGGGCGCGAAAGCGGAGAGTGGCCAACTCGGCGGGGCCGGTGCTTCGCTCGGTCGGCCCCGGCGAGGGCTCCGAAGAGGGTGGCCACGCCGACGACGATGAACACGTCGGCGAGGTTGAACGACGGCCAGTAGCGCGAGGTCGAGGAAGTCCGTCACGTGGCCGAGACGGACACGGTCGACGAGGTTCGAGATGCTGCCGCCGAGCACGAAGCCGAGCGCGACCGGAAGCACGGGGTGCCTTCCACCCGAGCGCGCGAAGAAGACGAGCATCCAGAGGACTGCGAGCGCTGTGAGCACGATCACGACCGACGTGGCACTCGCGAAGAGGCCGAAGGCGATCCCGGAGTTGTGGACGTGATGGATCGAGAACGGCCCGGCGATCTGGACCTCCTCGCCGAGCGCGAGCGTCCGCGCGACGACCTGCTTCGTCAACTGGTCGGCTCCAACGGCGGCGATGGCAATCGAGGCGAGCCCGAGCCACTGGCTCGCCCCGGCCCCAGGGACCGCTCCGCGGCTGAGATCGGCCGCAGCGCGTTCGTCGACGAGCCGACACGGATGTCGGGCGCCAGCGGACGTTCGCGCCGAGCCGGCTCCATCACCGCGCCCGCTTTCTCGCATCGTCGATGCACAGCGTCGTCCAAGGGACCGCCTCGAGCCGCTCGACCGGGATCTTCTTCCCGCAGTCCGAGCACGTGCCGTACTCCCCCGCCTCGATCCGCTGCAACGCGGCTTCGACCTGGCGGAGCTGATCCTGTGCATCCTCCTCGAGACCCTCGTCGAGCTCGCGCTCATAGGTCTCGCTCGCCGTGTCCGCAAGGTGGTTGTCCGCACTCGAGGACATCAACTCGCCGGTCGCCTCCGTCAGCGACGCGCTCCCGATGTCGTGGTGCGCGATCGTGTTCCGGAGCCGGTCGCGCTGCTGCTCCAGCTCGGTCCGGAACCTGTCGGTGTCGATGCTCACGCGTTCTCCTGTCCGCCCGCGGTGGCGAGCCGTCGCTCGATCTCGTCCGGCTCGATGCCGGCCAGCTCGACGATCTTGTCTCGTGAGCCGCCGCCCGAAACGAGCGTCACGCTCGACCGTGGGACTGCGAGCGTCTCGGCGAGGAGGGTCAGGACGGCCTCGTTGGCCTTCCCACGCTCGGGCGCCGCGGTGACGCGAAGCTTCCATCCCTCACCGTGCCGGCCCACGACGGCGGCGCGGGAAGCACCCGGGGAGACGCGCAGCCGCACTCTGGTCGTCGGCCCACGCCGCAAGGATAGTTGCGGTAGGCGACTGAGCGCTCTTAGCCGCCGGAGGCGGCTCTTTAGGGGCTTCGCGCGTGAGCATCCGCTTCCGCGGATGCTCGCTTGCGCAAAATCAGGAGATCAGCCGACGGATCTCGCCGGTGGACTCGCCGACGGGCTCGCGGTGGTCGTCCGCCGCGTCGTCGAGGCTGTCGAGCGCGGAGCGGAGCAGCGACTTGATCCGGCGCAGCTCGGTGTCGAGGCGCTCCTTCTCGGCGGAGGCCCGGCGTGCGACGGCGCGCGCTTCCGCGTGTGCCTCGCCGACGATCGTCTCGGCCTCCTTCCGAGCCTGCTCGCGTACCTGCTGCGAAGCGCTCTCGGCGGAGACGAGCGTCGTCCGAAGCAGGCCTTCGAGCTCCTTGTGCCGCACGAGATCGAGCTCGAGCTGCTCGACCTTGTCGGCCAGGTCGGCGCGCTCGCGCCACACGTCCTCGAAGCTGTCGGCGACGTCCGTGAGCAGCCGGTCGACGAGCTCGCGCTTGTAGCCACGGAAGCTGCGGCCGAGCTGGACGTGGCGGATCTCGACGGGGGTCATGGCCATCGGGCTCTCCTCTCCTACAGGCGCTCGAGCAGGGAGACGGCGACGTTCTGGACGACGAACAGGACGATGAGCGCGACCATGGGCGACAGGTCGAGCGGCCCGAACGGCGGCAGGAACCGCCGGAAGATCCGCAGATACGGGTCGCAGACGTCGTACAGGAAGCGCTGCACGCGGTTCAGCCACGGCCGGTACGGGAGCCGGATCCACGACGTGAGGATGTACGCGAACAGCAGCAGGATGTAGACCCAGATGAACACGTAGACGAAGCTCGCAAGCTGCGAGCCGACGTCCGCGAGCAAGGTCGCGCTGGCGAGGAGGCCGCCCATGGACTTTCGTTCTCCCTTCGCGGTGCCTTTCCTACGCTTGGTTGAAGAAGCCGCCGCGCTCGAGCATGCGCGCACGCTCCTCTGCCGAGACCTCGACGTTGCGCGGAGTCAGCAGGAAGACCTTGTCCGCAACGCGCTGCATGCCGCCGTCGAGCGCGTACGTGAGGCCGCTGGCGAAGTCGATCAGCCGCTTGGAGAGATCCTGGTCGGCGCTCTGGAGGTTGAGGATGACCGGGACGCCGTCCTTGAAGCGGTCGGCGATCTGCTGGGCGTCGTTGAAGCTGCGCGGAATGACGAGATGCACCTTCACGTTGGCCGGGTTCGGCACGGCCTCGACGCCGCGGAGGCGGGTCGCGGGACGCATCACGGCCGTGCTGCCGGCGTCGGGCTCCGGATCGGTCCAGTCGTCGAAGTCGCGGCCGCGCCGTGGCTGGAGGCGGCGCACGTTCGCCCGCTCGCGGGCGCCGTAACTGCGCTGGAGCTCCTCGTTCGTGGCGTAGCCGTCCTCGTCCCAGTCGTCCTCCTCGGCGATGCCGAAGTAGACGAGCGTGCGGTTCCAGACGTCTGCAAATCCCATATCTGCAGGAAGATTATGGCCCATAGAGGACGGAACCGACGCGCACGAGCGTGGCGCCCTCTTCGGCCGCGACGCGGTAGTCCTGGGAGGTGCCCATCGAGAGCTCGTCGAGCCCGTGCTCGGCGGCGAGCTCCCGCAGGCGGCGGAAGAAGGGCCGGGATGCCTCCGGGTCGGCAGCGGGGGGCGGCATCGTCATCAACCCACGTACGTCCCCGTAGGCGCGCAGGAGCTCGCCGATCTCCTCCGGCGGCACGCCCGACTTCGACGTCTCGCCGGAGAGGTTGACCTCGATGAGCGCGGGCACCGCTCAGGCGGCTCGCGGCCGACTCGGAGCCAAGCGAGTGGACGAGCTCGCAGATCCCGTTGACGAGCTTGACCTTGTTCGATTGCAGGTGGCCGATGAAGTGCCAGCGGAACGCGTCGCCGTAGACCGCGTGCTTGCGCTCGAGGTCCTGCGCGCGGTTCTCTCCCACCACCGCGACCCCGGCTTCCGCGAGCACGGCCATGTCCTCGACCGAGACGTACTTCGTCGCCGCGACGACCGTCACGTCGCTTCCGACCTCGGCGCGAACGCGCTCGTACGCGGTGCGGACGGCCTCAGGCGACACGTGCGATCACTCCCTGCACGCCGCGCGGCTTCCCGGTGCGGCGGTGCGAGAAGAAGAGCTCCGGGTTGCACGACGTGCAAAGGTCGACGCGCTCGACCTCCTCGACGCCCGCCGCGCGCAGCGCCCGCTCGGCCGCGGTCCAGAGGTCGAGGTTCCGGCCTTGCTGCACATCCGGCCCGAATGCCTCGGCGAAGGGCTCCGCCACCTCGGGGCCGACCTCGTAGCAGCAGGGCCCGATCGCAGGCCCGATCGCCGCATGCGCACGGCCCCCGAGCGCGGCCACGCCTTCCGCGACGATGCCGGCCAGAAGGCCGCGCCAGCCCGCGTGCAGCACGGCGACTCCCGGCCGGCCGTCGCCCACGCGGGCAAGCGCGATCGGCAGGCAGTCGGCGCTCATCGCGAGCACGGGCAGATCGAGCTCTTCCGTCCAGAGCCCGTCGCCGGGCTCGCCGCGCGCACCCGGCTCGGCGCAGTGGACGAGGCTCGAGTGGATCTGCCGGTTGAGCGCGAGCCGGTCGGGGTTCGCGCCGACCTCCGCGCAGAGGCGGCGACGGTTCTCGTCGACCCGCTCGACCTTCGTCGCCGGTCATCCGTCCGAGGTTCAACGACTCGAAGGGCCCTTCGCTGACGCCCCCGGCGCGCGTCGAGAAAGCGACCTCGTACGGGCCAGGCGGGAGCCAGCGGATCACGCGAGCTCCCGGGCGCGACCGAGCAGGTGCTCGCGGCGGTTTCGCTCCGGGTCCTCGACGACCTCGGCGAGCAGCGTCTTGCAGCACCCGGCCGAGCTCCGGCCCCTCGGAGAAGCCGGCCGCGATCAGATCGGCACCGTCGACGTCCAGGTCGGCGAGCCGATGCGGCTGCGCGCGCTCCTGCTCGACCAGCGTCCGGAAGCGCTCGAGCCAGTCCCACTCGGCTCTCGGGAACGGTCTTTCCGGCCAGATCGGCGGCGCGGTGGGCGAGCAGGTCGAGCGCGAGCCGCTCCCCGTGCCGCGCGAGGAAGCGTCGCGCGTCCACCGGCGACGGCTCGCCCTCCGGGGCGAACGGGTGCTCCCGCACGAGTCGGACGACATAGGCCCGCAGCTTCGTGGGATAGCGAAGTCTGGAGAGTGCTCGCGCGGCGACTGCGGCCCCGATCGCTGCGTGGTCGCCTCCTTCCCGCTCGGCTTCGGGCTTGCCGAGATCGTGCAGAAGCGTCGCCAGCCGCACCTCCAACGGCACGCCTGCGTCTGCGCCGGCCTGGACGACGGCGAACACGTGCTCGTCGAGCGTCAGGTGCTGGCGGTCGCTCTGCTGCGCGTAGCCGATCGCCGGCTCGAACTCGGGCAAGAGGTGCAGGAGCACGCCTGCATCGCGAGCGAGCCTGAGCGCCTTCGCCGGGTGCGCGCCGAGCAGCAGCTTGGACAGCTCACCCATCCCATCCGCCGTGAGCCCGCCCCCGATCCGCTCGCCCGAGACGTGCTCGAGCTGCGGTGCCCACTCGCGCATCTGACGGAGCGTGTCCTCGTCGGGATCGAAGCCGAGCTGCGAGACGAACCGAAGGCCGCGCACGATCCGCAACGGGTCGTCCCGGAAGCTCGTCGGGCTCGTCGTGCGGAGGACGCCGCGCTCGAGGTCGGCACGGCCGCCGAGTGGATCGAGGACCTCCCCGGTCTCGAGTCGCCGTGCGATCGCGTTGATCGTGAAGTCCCGGCGCTCCATGTCCTGTTCGAGCGAGATCCCCGCGTCGGCGACGATCTCGAAGTCGTGGCGGCCCGGCCCGGTCGAGCGCTCGATACGCGGCGGGCGCGAACTCGATCCCGGACGGCTGGAGCGCACGAGCATCCCTGTCGCGCGGCCGCAGGCGGACGCCCACGCGCTGATCGGCGACGACCAGGTCCTCGACTCGGCCGTGCGGCTCGAGCGCGGCGCGCAGCTCGGCATGGCCGACTCCGGGGACGACGAAGTCGAGCTCCTGCACGGGGATCCCGAGCAGCTCGTCGCGCACGGCGCCGCCGACGACGTACGCGTCGAGGCCGAGCGAGTGCACGTAATCGGCGACCGAGGTCCACACGGCGCCCATTCTGCGCCAAGTAACAGTCTGTTACTTGGATCGACGCGCTCGTGACGCCGATTCGCCTGCCTTGTAACAGTCTGTTACGAGGCTAGAGGAGCGCTACGGCCTCGATCTCGACGAGCGCGCCGGACGGAAGCTTCGATACCTCGACCGTGGAGCGAGCGGGCGGACTGTCGCCGACATGGGCGGCGTAGACCTCGTTCATCGCCGCGAAGTCGTCGAAGTTCTGGAGGAAGACGGTCGTCTTGACGAGCCTGTCGAGCCCGCTGCCCGCCTCCTCGAGGATCGCCCGCAGGTTCTGCATCACCTGCTCGGTCTGCTCCGCGATCCCGGCGCCGACCAGCTCGCCGCCGGGCTGCAAGCCCACCTGACCGGCCGTGAAGACGAGGCCCGCAGCCTTCACCGCCTGGTTGTAGGGCGCGCCCTGGAACGGGGCCGGCGCAAGCTCTGTTCGAACGATCTCCTTCTCCGGCACGGTTGCTCCTTGCTGTCAGGCCCGGGCCGACGCCTGCGCGAGCGCGGCCCCGAGCGCTTTGAAGATGGCTTCGAGGACATGGCGCGAATCCTCACCGTCGACCAGCCGGACGTGCAGCGTCAGCCCGGCGGCTTGCGCGAACGCCTCGAGAAACCGCGCCGCCAGGTCGCTTCCGAGCCCGCCCGCGCGGGCTTCGGTCAGGTCGACGTTGCTGGCGACGAGAGGCCGCGGCGACGTCTCGAGCGCCACCTGCGCGAGCGCCTCGTCGGCCGGCATGAACGCCGAGCCGTGCCCGACTGCGCCGTCCGCCCGGAGGAGCGGGGCAAACGCATCCCCGAGTGCGCGACCTGCGTCGGCGACCTCGGCCTCGGCGTCGTCCGGCGGCAATTCGAGCGCGAGCTCGAACCTGCCGCTGCGCGCGAGGAGCGTCAGCAGGTGGTCGAGTACCGGGATGCCGGTGGCAACGTTCGCCGGACCGGGTCCCGCTGCGACACGGGCGCTCAAGCTACGCCTCGATGCGCTCGATGCTGGCGCCGAGGTTGCGCAGACGCTCGTCGATCCGCTCGTAGCCGCGGTCGATCTCGCCCACGTTCCCGATCGTGGACGTGCCCTCGGCGCAGAACGCGGCGATCAGCATGGCCATGCCGGCGCGGATGTCCGGACTCGTGAGCCGTTCGCCGTAGAGCTGCGCGGGGCCTGTCACCACCGCCCGGTGCGGATCGCAGAGGATGATCCGCGCGCCCATCGCAACGAGCTTGTCGACGAAGAAGAGCCTGCTCTCGAACATCTTCTCGAAGACCAGCACGGTGCCGTGCGCCTGCGTCGCCGTGACGACGGCGATCGACGTCAGATCGGCCGGAAACGCGGGCCAGGGGCCGTCCTCGATCTTCGGGATCTGCCCGCCGAGATCGTCCTGCACCTCCAGCCGCTGACCGGGCGGAACACGCACGGTCGTCTCCCCGATCTCGACCCGGACGCCGAGACGCGCGAATGCCGGCAGGATCGAGATCAGGTCGCGCGGCTCGACTCCCTCGATCGTCAGGTCACCGCCGGTCGTTGCGGCGAGGCCGATGAAGCTGCCGACCTCGATGTGCTCCGGAGCGACGCGCCACTCCCCGCCCGACAGGTGGTCGACTCCCTGGATGCGGAGGACGTTCGACTCGATCCCCTCGATCTGCGCGCCGAGCGAGACGAGGAAGCGGCAGAGATCCTGGACGTGGGGCTCGCAGGCCGCGTTCCCGATCACGGTCTCGCCCTCGGCGAGCACCGCGGCCATGACCACGTTCTCGGTCGCCATCACGCTCGCCTCGTCGAGGAAGACGGACTTGCCGCGAAGTCCGGGCGTGCTCATCTCGTAGCGGCCGTCGATCTCGATCTCGACGCCGAGCTCGGCCAGACCGTGAATGTGCGGGTCGAGGCGCCGGCGCCCGATCACGTCACCGCCGGGTGGAGGCACGGCCGCGCGGCCGAAGCGCGCGAGTAGCGGGCCGGCGAGCAGGAACGAAGCGCGGATGCGGCGGCAGAGCTCCTCGTCGAGCTCCGTCTTGTGCACCCCTGTCGAGTCGATCGAGATGTCGTTCTCCGCGGTCCATTCGACCTCGGCGCCGATGTCGGCGAGCAGCTCCAGCATGGTCTGCACGTCGCGGATCCGAGGCACGTTCGTGAGCTGCACCGGCTCGGTCGCGAGTACGCAGGCGGCGAGGATCGGCAGAGCTCCGTTCTTGTTGCCCGCGGCGCGGATCGTCCCGCCGAGCGGGCGCCCGCCTTCGATCACGAAGGCCTGCATTCCGGTGGAGAGCGTAGTCGCCATGCTGAGGCGGGGTATCGTAGTCGGCCGGTGGACGTGACGCGCGACAGGGCCTGGGAGACGCTGACCCGCTACACGAAGAGCGAGTCGCTGCTCCGGCACGCGCTCGCCGTCGAAGCGTCGACACGCTCGTACGCGCGCCGCCTGGGCGAGGACGAGGAGCTTTGGAGCGCCACCGCGCTCCTGCACGACTTCGACTACGAGATCCACCCGACGCTCGATAAGCATCCGCAGGACGGCGCCCCGATCCTGCGCGAGGAGGGCTATCCCGAGGAGCTGATCGAGGCGGTCCTCTCCCACGCGGAGCACCTGGCGATGCCGCGTGACACGCCGCTGAAGAAGACATTGTTCGCCTGCGACGAGCTGTCGGGCTTCGTGCACGCGTGCGGGCTGGTCCGCCCGACCGGGCTCGAAGGCCTGGAGCCGAAGTCGGTCAAGAAGAAGCTGAAGCAGCCGTCGTTCGCGGCAGGAGTCCATCGCGACGAGGTGTATGCGGGCGCGGAGCTGATCGGCGTCGAGCTCGACGAGCACATCGCGAACGTCGTCGAGGCGCTGCAGCCGATTGCGAAGGAGCTCGGCCTGCCGACGGCGGCGGACGCCGCCGAGCTCTCCTAGTAACAGACTGTTACAAGGCCGCTGCGAGCCGGTGGAGGTCGTCGTCGTTCGTCCACCAACCGCAGGAGACGCGGACGAGGCCCGTGCCGGGCAGGTCGCGGACGACGACACCTGCGGCGAAGAGCGTCGCGACGAGGGCCGGTGGATCCTCCGCGCGGAAGGCAACGAGCGTTGCATCGCCGGCGACGAGGTCGACCAGCGGCGCCAGCAGCTGACGGCAGCGCGCCTGTCTGCTCGGCGGCGCGCTCGAAGCGCCATTCCGGCGGCAGCTCGAGCGCGGCCACGAGCCCGGCAAGGCTCGCGGTCGCGATCCAGCCGGGGTCGAAGCGCGCGGCTCCGACGGCAGGCTCGAAGCTGCCGCTCTCCTCGTAGGCGGTCTGCGAGAAGTAGCTCGGCCGGGCGACGCGCAGCCGCTCCGGGTCGGCGACGACAAGTCCGCCCGTCGCGTCCGGACCGCAGAGCCACTTCTGTCCGGAGATGGTCAGAAAGTCGAGCCCGCCCGCGTCGACGGGGATCGCGCCGACAGATTGCGCCCCGTCGACGAGGATGGGCACGCCGGTCTGCTCGCGGAGCTCCCGGACGGGGAGCGCGCGGCCGGTCGTCCAGAGCACCTGCGAGAGCGCCAGGAGGCGCGTCCGCGGCGTCACCGCCGCGAGGATCGCCTCAGGCTCAGCGTCGACGACGACGACGCGGGCGCCGCTCGCGTGCAGGGGCCCGAGCAGACCGAAGTGCTCCTCGCGAGTCGTGACGATCTCGTCCTCCGGGCCGAGGTCGAGCCCGGCCAGGACGATGTTGCAGCCATCCGTCGTCGAGCCGGTGAGCGACACGTGCTCGTCCGGCACGCCGACCAGCGACCCGAGCGCCGTCCGAGCATTCGCCCGCAACTCGAGCATTCGCTCGAAGTACTCCTTCCCGAAGCGTCCCTGCTCCAGCTCCGTGTCGAGCTGGGCCCGAATCGCGTCTGCCGTGGGCTGGGCGATCGGACCGAACGTGCCCGCGTTCAGGTACGCGAGCCGCTCCAGCACCGGGAAGAGGGCGCGCGCCTCCTCCGGCGTCACTCGATCGTCACCTCGACCGGGGCGTGGTCCGACAGCACCGCGCCATTGTGCAGCCGCCGCTCCACCGGCCACACGGTGAGCGGCGACGCGGACAGCTTGCGCACGAGCACGTGGTCGATCCCGGGGCCGACGGCCGACCAGCCCGGAAGCTCCGGCATGTGCTCGGCCCGCACGTTGAAGTCGCCCGCGAGGATGCAGGGGAGCGCGCCGGCGAAGCCGGTCACGAACGCCTCGCCGCGCAGGATCTCCGCCGCCGGGAACCTCCGGCCGGCGGAAGTCGTTCGTGGCGTGCAGGTTGCCGACGACGAGTCCTTCCAGCCGCACCGCCATGGCAGAACCGCGGCTCGGCGCGGCGCTCGTCGATCCGGAGCGTGCGGTGCGCGAGCGCTTCGAGCCCGGGCGCGAGCAGGATCGCGTTGGCCTGCCCGGCAAGAGCAGAGCGGAAGAACCCGTTGTGCAGCCGTGTGATCGCGCCCCCGAGCCAACGTCCCGAGCACCGCTCTGCGTGTCACCACGTGCCGCGCAGTCATGCCACTCCAGCCGGGCAGCCGCGAGAGCGCCCAGAGCGGCACCTCTTGGAGGCAGAGCACGTCCGGCCGGTCCTCCGTGGCGAGACGCACCATCTCCTCCAGCCGGCTACGGCGGCCGGGCGGGAGCGTATTGCCGTGGAAGAGGTTCCAGCTGCGGACGAGCATGAGCGGAATACCCTACGAGCGATGCGCGTCGTCGTCGCCGATCCACCCGCTTTCACTCCGCCCTACGACCACGCGCTCGCCGCGGCGCTCGCCCGCGCGGGGGCGGACGTCGAGCTCGTCACCTCGCGCTTCCGCTTCGGTGACGTACCACGGGCCGACGGTTACCACCGGCGCGAGCTCTTCTATCCGGTCTCCTCGCGGCTCTTCCGACGCTCGCGGCTGCGGTTGCCGTTGAAGGTGGTCGAGCACCCGCTCGGTCTGGCTCGGCTCGCCAGAGTCTCGGCGGATGTCGTCCACCTGCAGTGGGTCGCCGCCCCCGAGCTGGACGCGCGGCTGCTGAGGCACAGCGCACCGCTCGTCTTCACCGCCCACGACCTGCTGCCACGGCGTACGGCGTCGAAGCAGGCGCTCTGGCGTCGCCTCTTCGACCGCTTCGAGCGCGTCGTCGTCCACAGCGAGCGAGGCCGCGACGCCCTGGCCGAGTTCGGCGTCGCCGAAGACAAGCTCCGCGTGATCCGCCACCCCGTCTTCCCCGGCTCGATCGAGCGGCGCGACGACGGCGCGACCGTGCTCGCGCTGGGCCTCGTCCGCCCGTACAAGCAGCTCGAGCAGGCCCGAGAGGCCGTCTCGCGCGTGGCCGGAGCGCGGTTGCACGTCGCAGGGGACGCGAGCACGTACCTGCCCGAAACGGAGATCGACCGCGCGCTCGCCGAGGCGACGGTGGCCGTCTTCCCGTACCGCGCGGAGCTCGACCAGAGCGGCGCGCTCCTGCGCGCGCTCGGCGCGGGCGTCCCCGCGGTCGTGTACGACGTGGGCGGGCTGGCCGAGCCGGTGCGTGAGTTCGGCGCCGGCCGTGTTGTCTCAGCAGACGACATCGATGGTCTGGCCGGTGCGATCCGCGAGCTCCTCCACGACCCTGACGCGCTCGCGGCTGCCCGCGCCGGGGCGCTCCGCGCCCGCGAGGCGCTGACCTGGGACGCCGCGGCAGCGGCGCACCTCGACCTCTACCGCGAGCTTCGATGAGCTTCCGGCGCAACCGCTTCGGCGACCTCGATCCGGCGCCAGCTCGAGCTCTTCGTCGAGGACGAGCACGAGCTGCTGCAGGAAGCCGAGGCCGCCGAGCGGGCGTACGACGCCGCCGAGCGCGACGAAGCGGAGGAGGCGTACGGCGACTACCAGCTCGTGCTCGAGGCGATCGCGGACCAACTCGAGGAGCTGCACGACACCTACGCATCGACGCTGGATGCCGACGCCGCCGACGCCTACGCGCAGGCTTTCGCGCGCGCCGTCCGAAAACGCTTTCCGAAGGTACGGGCGAAGCTCTAGGAGCGACGATGCGGATCGAGGACTACGGGCTGATCAGCGACTTGCAGACGGCCGCGCTCGTCGGCGTGAACGGGTCGATCGACTGGCTCTGCTTCCCCCGCTTCGACTCGGGCGCCTGTTTCTCCGCGCTGCTCGGCGACGAATGGGACGGCCACTGGAGGCTCGCGCCGGACTGCAAGGTCCTCCGTGTCGAGCGCTGCTACCGCGAGCGGACGCTCGTCCACGAGCTGGAGTTCCACACCGAGCTGGGAGTCGTCCGGGTGATCGACTTCATGCCGCCCGCGTGGGCAGGAGCCGGACGTGGTGCGGATCGTCGAAGGCGTCGAGGGCACGGTGCCGATGCGGATGGAGCTCGTCATCCGCTTCGAGTACGGGTCGATCGTCCCGTGGGTGCGACGGGTCGAGGACGAGACGCGGGTCGCGATCGCCGGCCCGGATGCGCTGGCGCTGCGCACGGCCGGTCCCCGTCCGCGGCGAGAACCTCCGCACCGTCGCGGAGTTCACCGTGGAAGCGGGCCAGCGAGCGCCGTTCGTGCTCACCTGGTACCCGTCGCATCAGGAGACGCCGCCCGCGATCGATCCGGAGCAGTCGCTGGGCGAAACCTGCACGTTCTGGCGCGAGTGGCTGGGCGACCGCACGTACGGCGGCCGCTGGGAGGAGGCGGTGACACGGTCGCTGATGGTGCTGAAGGCACTCACGTACCAGCCGACCGGCGGGATCGTGGCGGCGCCGACGACGTCTCTGCCGGAGCAGATCGGCGGCGTCCGCAACTGGGACTACCGCTATTGCTGGCTCCGCGACGCGACGTTCGCACTCGACGCGCTGCTCGAGAACGGCTTCGAGGACGAGGCCCGAGCGTGGCGGAGCTGGCTGCTGCGGACCGTCGCCGGCGACCCGGACGACCTCCAGATCATGTACGGCCCCGCCGGCGAGCGGCGGCTGCCCGAGCGCGAGCTGCCCTGGCTGACGGGGTACGAGGGATCGAAGCCGGTCCGGGTCGGCAACGGCGCCAGCACCCAGTTCCAGCTGGACGTCTACGGCGAGGTGATGGACGTCCTCCACCAGGCGCGGCGGCGCCACATCGAGCCGGACGACCAGTCGTGGGCGATCCAGCGCCTGATGCTCGCGAATCTCGAGCGGCGCTGGCGCGAGCCGGACGAGGGGATCTGGGAGGTTCGCGGGCCGCGGCGCCACTTCACCCACTCGAAGGTGATGGCGTGGGTCGCGTTCGACCGAGGCGTGAAGGCGGTGGAGCACTTCGGGCGGGAGGGCGCTGTCGACCGCTGGCGGGCCGCACGCGACGCGATCCACGCCGAGGTGCTGGAGCAGGGCTATCGACGAGGAGCTCGGCTCGTTCGTCCAGTACTACGGCTCCGAGCGCGTCGACGCGAGCCTGCTGACGATCCCGCTCTTCGGCTTCCTCCCGTCCGACGACCCGCGCGTGCGTGGCACGCTCGAGGCCGTCCGCCGCGAGCTGCTCGTGGACGGGTTCGTGCAGCGCTACCGCCACGACGAAGAGGTCGAGGACGTCGACGGGCTGCCGCCGGGGGAAGGTGCGTTCTTCCTCTGCTCCTTCTGGTTCGTGGACAACCTCGTCCTGCTCGGCGACCTCGACGAGGCGACGGAGATGTTCGAGCGGCTGCTCTCGCTCCGCAACGAGCCTCGGCCTGCTCTCGGAGGAGTACGACCCCGGCCTCAAGCGGCTGGTCGGCAACTTCCCGCAGGCGTTCTCGCACATCGGGCTGATCAACACGGCGCTGCTGCTCGAGAAGGCTCTGGCGGAGAACGGCCGCTGAGCGGTTACCTGTGGCCGAAATGGTGCGCGGACGGCAGGGCCGCGCCGACATCGCTGCTGGCGATCGAGCGGGCGAGCGGGCCGAGGCTCTCGAGCGACTCGACGACGATGTTCCGGTTGTCCTTGATCCGCTCGAAGCGGCCGCGAACGAGCAGCAGCGGCTCGCCGCGCACGATCGCGCGGTTCCGCTCGTACAGCTCGGGCGAGACGATCAGGTTCACCTGGCCGAGCTCGTCCTCGAGCAGCATGAAGACGATTCCGTGTGCGGTCGACGGCCGCTGGCGTGCGACGGCCATTCCCGCGAAGGCGACGCGACTCCTGTGCGGCGCCTCGTTCAGCTCGTCGCTCGGAAGCACCCCGGGCGGCAGATGCGGGCGCAGCAGCGTCAGCGGGTGGACGTCGATCGAGACGCTCGTCGAGGCGTAGTCGGCGAGCATCCGCTCCCAGGCGGTCAGATCGGGAAGATCGGGCGTCGCGACCGTCGCGTCGAGCGACAGCGTCAGCTGCTTGTTTTCGCGCTGAACGGTCTGTGGCCGGGTGACGAGGCCGAGCTCCCAGAGCAGGTCGCGGCGCTTGCCCCAGCGGTCACAGGCGCCGCTGCGGAGGAGCGCCTCGAGCTCGCGGGCGTCGAGCGGGACCCGTCGCGCCAGGTTTCCGACGTCCGTGAACTCCCCGTTCGCCTCCCGCTCGGCCACGACCGCTTCGGCATCGTCCTCCCCCACCGACTTCACGTACTTCAGCCCCATCCGAACGGCACTTTCTTCCCAGGTGCAGAACACCTCGCTGAGGTTGACGTCTGGCGGACGCACCTCCACCCCGCGCCGCTGTGCGTCACGCACGAGCGACGAAGGCGGGTAGAAGCCCATCGGCTGGGCGTTCAGGAGCGAGCAGAGGAACTCGGCCGGGTAGTGGTGGCGCAGCCAGGCCGACTGGTAGGCGAGCAGGCCGAACGCGGCCGCGTGCGACTTCGGGAAGCCGAAGCCGGAGAACGCCGCCAGCTTGTCGTAGACGCGGTCGGCCGTTTCCGCGTCCACTCCATTCCGGGCTGCGCCCTCGACGAACCGTTCCCGGAAAGCCTCGATCGCCTCCTCGCTCCGCTTCCGGCTCATCGCCCGCCGCAGCCCTTCCGCCTCGCCGATCGTGAAGCCGGCGAGCGCCATCGCCACCTCGAGCACCTGGTCCTGGAAGACGACGACGCCGTGCGTGTCGCGGAGCGGCTCGCGCAGCAGCTCGTGGTCGACCGGCGGCACGTACGAGGGATCGACCCGGAGCCGCTCGCGCGCGTCGATGTACGGGTGCACCGCCTTGCCCTGGATCGGCCCCGGCCGCACGAGCGCGACCTGCACGGTCAGGTCCTCGAGGTTCTCGGGCTTCGTCCGCAGCAGGCTTTGCATCTGCGCGCGGCTCTCGATCTGGAAGTCGCCGATCGTGTCGGCCTTCTGGATCTCCGCGTAGACCGCCCTGTCGTCGAGCGGGATCCGGGAGAGGTCGATCGGCTCGCCGTACACCTCCGCGATCTGCTCGACGCAGTCCTCGACCGCCGAGAGCATCCCGAGCCCGAGCAGATCGATCTTGAGGAAGCCCGCGTCGGAGCACGAGTCCTTGTCCCACTGGCAGATCTGCCGACCGGTCATCGCCGCCGGCTGGACGGGGACGAGCTCGATCAGGGGCCGCGAGGAGATCACCATCCCACCCGGGTGCTGCGAGATGTGGCGCGGCAGGCCGGCGATCTCGCGCGTCAGCTCGGCGAAGGCGCGCCAGCGTGGCGACATCATCCGCCGCTCGGCCTCGGGGAGCAGCTGGAGCTCGTCGGCGACCTTCTTCGCGTTCCAGCCGTCCGAGACGCGCGCAAGCCGCTCCAGCTCGGCGAACGGCAGCCCGAGCGCCTTGCCGACGTCGCGGATCGCGCCGCGCGCCCGGTAGGTGGAGAAGCTCGCGACGAGCGAGGCGTGCTTGCGGCCGTAGCGCTCGGTGACGCCGAGGATCAACTGCTCGCGGATGTCGCGTGGGAAGTCGAGGTCGATGTCCGGCACCGACATCAGCTCGCGGTTGAGGAAGCGGCCGAGCGAGAGGTTCTGCGCGACCGGGTCGACGTGCGAGAGCCCGGTCAGGTAGCAGACGATCGAACCGACCGACGAGCCGCGCCCTCGCCCCGGCGGCAGCCACCGTCGCGGCGAGCCTGGCCCGCGGATCCCGTTCGCAATCTCCCGCGCCAGCTCGAGCACCTCCCAGTGGAGCAGGAAGAAGCCCGCGAGCCCGAGCTCGTCGATCAATCTCGAGCTCCTGTTCGAGCCGCGCGCGAGCCTGACCAAGTAACAGTCTGTTACTTGGCGGGTAGCGCTCGGAGAACGCGTCGTCGCAGACCTGGGCGAGCTGCTTGATCGCAGGGACGTCGCCGTCGGAGAAGTCGGGGTAGCGGTAGCCGAGCTCCTCGGTCAGATCGAACTCGAGCCGCGCCGCCACCTCGACCGTGCGCCGGACGGCGTCGCGGTCGTCGGGGAAGAGCTCGAGCAGCTCGGCCGGCGCGCGCAAGATGCTCTCGCGGTTGCCGCGCCGCTCGCGCTCGCACGACTCGAGCGAGGTGTTGAGGCGGATCGCGACGAGGACGTCCTGGAGTGCCGTGCGACGAGCTGTGTGCGCGTGGACGTTGCCGGTGACGACAGTGCGGACGCCGGCGTGCTCGGCAAGATCGCGCAGGAGCGCATTCCGGTGCGTGTCGCCGCGCTCGAACGGGCGTTGCAGCTCGACGTAGAACCGCTCGGGCCCGAAGGCGCCGGCGAGTGCCGCGGCCGCGTTCGGGTCGCGCACACCGAGCCCGTCGCGGGCGCAGCCGGAGAGGCAGACGAGCCCTTCGTTGAGCTCTGCGAGCAGGGCCGGATCGAGCGCAGGCGGCAGCAGCTCGCCTTCCTTCGGCCGCGTGTTGGCGTGCGCGGCGGTCAGCAGCAGGCAGAGGTTCGAGTAGCCCTGCGACGACTCGACGAGGAGGGTCACGTGCGCCCCGCCGACAAGGGTCACCTCGGCGCCGGTGATCGGGCGGACGCCGACGAGCTTCGCGGCGTGCGCGAGCTCGAGCGAGCCGTAGACGCCGTCGTGATCGGTGAGCGCGAGCGCTTCGTAGCCGAGCTCCGCTGCCCGCAACGCCAGCTCCTCGGGGTGTGAGGCGCCGTCGAGAAATGAATAGGCTGAGTGGCAATGGAGCTCGACGTAGGCCACCCGATCCTCCTAGTCCCCGGCGAGGGCGAGGTCGTCGGCGACTCGTCCCGAGCGGCGGGTCGAGATCCTGTGCGACCGGGACGAGCTCGTCGTGACGTGGACGCGGTTCGGGCCCCTATCGCGACGGCGCCTCGCCGCACATCCACCGCACCCACTGCGATCTCTTCTTCGTCCTCGGCGGCGAGCTGACGTTCCTCGTCGGCCCCGAGCACGAGGAGCGCGTCCTGCCCGCGGGCACGCTCGCGCTCGCGCCGCCGTTCGTCGTCCACGGCTTCCGGAACGCGGAGCGACGCCGAGCTGCGCTATCTCAACTTCCACGCGCCGAGCGGCGGCTTCGCCGACTACCTGCGCGGGCGTGTCGCGGGCTTCGACTCGGAGGATCCGCCCGCGGACGGCGGCCGGCCGGCTGACGGAGGCGGTTGTCGTTCCGCCCGGAACCGCCGGCGTGCTCCTCGATCGGGACGAGATCCGGATCGAGGTGCGGGACGAGCCGGGGCCCGCATCGAATCGGCTCACGTGCCTCTACGCGCTCGAGGACGGGCGCTTCCTCGAAATCCGGGCGTAGACTCGCTGCGTGGACGCAAAGGAGCGCTACGAGGAGCTCGTGGACGACCTCTGCGCCCGGAACGACGACGTCGAGCCCTCGCAGATGATGGGCATGCCCTGCGTGAAGCGGAGCGGGAAGATGGTTGCGGGGTTCACGCGCGGCTCGATGGTGTTCAAGCTGCCCGACCCGGACGTCCACGCCCGCGCGCTCGCTCTCGAGGGCGCGCACCTCTTCGACCCGTCCGGCGAGGGCCGGCCGTTCAAGGAATGGGTGGTCGTGCCGGAAGCGCACGCGCACGAGTGGGAGTCGTTCTGCCCACGAAGCACTCAGGCCCGCTGGCTGAACCAGCAGCCGGCTTCCTCGTCCCTGAAGACGCACGCGTTCTGGCCCGACTCGAGCACGACGTCGAAGTAGCGGCGGTCGAGCGGGTCCTCCGTCCACCAGCGGTCGACGACGCGCCATTCCTCGCGCACGACCGAGACCCCTTCGCGATTCACCCGTACCGGCACGCCGACCGGATTGGCCTCCACCAGCGCCGGCCGCGGCGCGTTTATTCGTCCCGCGGCACGAACAGCGCCCGTGCTTCGGGAATCCGCGACCATGGCGCCACCTCCACGACAGCGACGACGGAGCCCGAGCCGGTGCTGGCGCGCACCTGGCGCAGCCCATCGCTCAGGCGTGCATTGACCTCGTCGCCCACGGGCTTGACGAGCTCGAGTTGCTGGCCCACCGACTCCGAGAGCTCGACCGCCTCGAGCCGCAGCTCGAGCACGGGAGCAGGGATCTCGAGCAGCTTCGGGCCGAGGGCGGCGCGCAGCCGTGGCCGCTCGGCCGTCGGGTCGCGCAGCGTCACCGTGCGCCGCCACGAGCCGCCGCCGACGAGACGGGCGGAGAGCGCAACCTTGCGGAAGGGCCGTCCCGCCCGCTCCGGCCGCGCGAGCAGGCGGTCGAGCAGGGAGCCGAACGCGCGCCGGAGGGTGAGCTCGTTCCCGATCGCCTCCGGGAACTCGAGCGCCTCCGCGAGCTCGGCGGGCGGGCGCCTGCCGCGCACGCGTGCGCTCGCTCCGCCGCGCGCCAGTGCCCAGGCCTGCGTGCCGTCCCGGCCGAGCCGCTCCGCGACCGCACCCCCCGGCAGCGCCGCCAGCTCTCCCAACTTGCGGACCCCGAGCCCCTCGAGCTCCGCGTAGCGGTTCGCGGTGAGGGGGAGCAGCGAGAGCGGCAACGGTGCGAGGAACCCCTCCTCCTTGCCGGCCGAGACCACCAGTGCCTGCCCGGGACGCGCGACGCTCGCCGCCGCAAGGGCGGCGAACCGGCGCTGCGCAGCGCCCGCGCGTGGGTCCCAGGCAGTTCCGACGGAGGCGAGCGCGCGCTCGAGCGCCGCCTCCAGGCCTCCGTACAGCCGCTCGACGCCCTTCGTCTCGAAGTAGACGCGACCCGGCTCCTCGGGCTCGACGGCGAAACCGGAGTCCTCCAGCCGCTGCAGGACCCCCTCCCACTCCCGCTCGACCGTGGCGGGATCGTGCTCGACGAGCACGAGCTGCGGGCACATCGCGAGCGCCTCGCCCAGCCGCATCCCCGGCTGCACCCCGGCGAGCTCGGCGGCGGCGGTGACCGGCCCCACGAGCTGCTCCGTTCCCGGTAGGGGCGCGAGCGCGGCGGGCGCGAGCGCCAGCCTCGGCCGCTCCCGCAGCGCTGCACGCAGCTGGAAACCGGGGATGAGCAGACAGGCGATCATGGGAACGTATGTTCTATACCCGAACAGGTGTTCCTGTCAAACCGCATCGCTCCCCGGCCGATGACCTCGCCGTGACGATGGTGCTTCAGGAACCGGCCTGCTTCGCGCAGGACGAGACGTTCGACCGCCTGGCCCGGCTCGCGGCGAAAGCCGTCCAGAGCTCGGCCGCGTTCGTCTCGCTGGCCGACTGCGACGCGGACGAGATCGTCTTCGCCGGCATCACCGGCCTTCCCGAGATCCCGGCCGGAGAGCGGAAGCCGCTGTCCAGACGATTTGCCGTCACGTCGTTTCCTCGGGCGTCCGCTCTCGTGGTCGCGGACACGCACACCCATCCGCTCGCCTGCAACGAACCCACGATCCATGGAGCTTGGCCTCGGCGCCTACCTCGGCGTGCCGCTGACAACGGCAGAGGGCGAAGTGATCGGAGTCCTGTGCACGGTCGACCGCCACGCACGGGAGTGGAGCCCGGATCAGATCGAGATCACCGAGGGACTTGCAGCCGCCGTGATGACCGAGCTCGGGCTGCGCAGCGCAGTCGAACGCGCCCACGAGGCCGCAGCAGAACGCGAAGCCGTGCTCGGCTCTTCGCTCGACTGCATCGTCGTCATGGACGAGGAGGGCATCGTCAGCGAATGGAACCCCGCCGCCGAGCACACGTTCGGCTGGACTCGCGAAGAGGCGATCGGGCGGCGTCTGGGCGACATGATCGTTCCCGAGGACTTGCGCCAGCGTCACGAGGAAGGGCTTGCCCGCGCGGCCAGGACCGGCGAGAGCCGGATCATGGGACAGCGGCTCAGGCTGCCCGCGCTGCGGAAGGACGGCTCGACGTTCACCTCTGAGCTCGCGATCACGAGGATCGAGCGAGGCGGGCGAACATTTTTCACCGGAACGCTTCGCGACCTCACCGAGATCGTCCGGGCCGAGGAGGAGAGGACGGCCGCCGAGGCGCGCTACCGCTCGCTCGTCGAGAACATTCCGCTCGTCACGTACATGAACAGTGTCGAGGCACCGTTCACCTCGCTCTACATGAGCCCGCAGATCGAGCCGCTGCTCGGCTACACGCCCGAGGAGTGGGCGGCGAGGCCCGAGCTCGCAAGCGACGGCATCCATCCCGACGACCGCCAGCGCGTGGAGGCGCTTGCCCGTGACGCGCGCGAGCAAGGCATTCCCACCCGCACCGAGTTCCGGTTCGTTGCGCGTGACGGCCGCACCGTCTGGGTGCTCGACCAGACGATTCCGCTGCGCGACGCCGAGGGCACGATCCTCTCCCACCAGGGCTTCCTGCTCGACATCACCGAGCAGAAGCAGCTCGAGGAGCGACTGCGCCAGTCACAGAAGATGGAGGCGATCGGCCAGCTCGCCGGCGGGATCGCGCACGACTTCAACAACATGCTGACGGCGATCAGCGGCTACGCCGAGCTGCTCGCCTACTCGTTCGACGAAGGCGACCCGCGTGCGGACGACATCGACCAGGTGCGGAAAGCCGCCGCTCACGCCGCGGCCTTGACCCGGCAGCTGCTCACGTTCAGCCGCAAGCAGGTGCTGCTGCCCCAGCGACTCGACGTGAACGACGTCGTCCGCGACCTGGAGCCGATCCTCGCCCGCACGATCGGCGCCGAGGTGGAGTTGAAGACGTCGCTCGAGGATGGGCTCGCGCTCGTCGAGACGGACCCGGACCAGATGGCGCAGGTCGTGCTCAACATGGCGATCAACGGCCGCGACGCGATGCCGAGTGGCGGCCTGCTCACGATCTCGACCAGCACCCTCGACTCCGAGGCAGGGGCATTCATCGCCGTCGAGATCACGGATACCGGCACGGGCATGGACGAGGAGACCCGCACGCGCGCCTTCGAGCCGTTCTTCACCACGAAGGACACCGGCAAGGGCACGGGGCTCGGTCTCGCGACCGCGTACGGCGTCGTCAGCCAGAGCGGCGGCCGGATCGAGATCGACACGGTGCTCGGCGAGGGCTCGACCTTCCGCGTGCTGCTCCCCGCCGCGGCTTAGACGATCTCCGCGGCAGGTCCCTGCATGCCCGCGAAGCGCGGGACGACCTCGAGGACACTCTCCTGCGCGCAGAAGGCGATGTCCTCCTCGAGCCCAGGCGGTCCGTACGTCCGCGCGTTCAAGCCTTCGAGCGCGCTCGGATAGGCGTTTGCGAGCACCTCCGCTGCCACCGCGGCGTCCGTCCGCTCGCCGTCGAGAAGCTGGACGAACCGGCCGGCACAGTAGGCGTCGTCGAGCGCGAACGCGCCCTTGTAGCCGGCGCAGAGGATCGCGACGTCCTCCCCCCACTCCCGCGCTGCCGCCGCGACCGCCGCCAGGTTGAGCAGACTGCCGATCAGCACCTCGTCGCAACGCTCCGCGGCCGTGACGATCGTCCGCGTCCCGTTCGTCGTCGAGAGGATCAACGTCTCGGCACGCGGCTCGAGGAACTCGCGCGGCGAGGCGCCGACGTCGAAGCCCTCGATCCGGATCGCATCGCGCTCGCCGCCGACGATGCTGTCGGGGAGCTCGGCACGCAGCGTCCGGGCCTGCTCGAGCTCTGCAACGCAGAGCACCCGGCGGTAGCCGACCGAGAGCGCCTGCGCGATCGTCGAGGTCGCCCGCAGGACGTCGATCACGATCCCGGTCGGGGCCGCTGCCGCCTCGGCCGGCGTGAACGCGACGTGAACCTTCATGGTTGGCCTAGGCTAATCGCGATGGCTGAGCTGCTCAGGTGCTACCGGCACCCCGACCGCGAGACGGGTGTCTCCTGCTCGGAGTGCGGCCGGCCGATCTGCCCCGATTGCATGACGTTCGGCCCGGTCGGGATCCGCTGCCCCGACCACTCGGGCCAGGCCAAAGGCGCGGCGCGCGTCGTGCGGAACGTGCAGCGGCGGACGTCGCGCAATCCCGGGCATCGTCACGACGACCCTGATCGCGATCAACGTCGGCATCTACCTGCTCCAGCTCGCCGGCGGCGCCTCCGATCAATCGGCCAACTGCGGCTGGACGATCTGGCAGAACGGCGTCGCTCTACGGCCGCCGGCGGTGGCGCACGGGCGACTGGTACCGGCTGCTCACGGCGGCGTTCCTCCACTACGGCCCGATCCACCTCGCGATGAACATGCTGGCGCTCTGGTGGATCGGGCGGCCGCTCGAGGACTATCTCGGGCCGCGTGCGGTACCTCCTGCTCTACCTCGTCTCCGGCCTCGCCGGCTCTGCCGGAGCGCTGCTGTTCAACCCGACGGGATTCACGGTCGGGCGCGTCCGGCGCGATCTTCGGGATCCTCGGCGCCGCAATCGTGCTCGAGCGCCAGCAGACCTACGTGCTCGGCGGCAGCGCGATCACCTTGCTCGTCGTCAACCTCGCCTTCACGTTCGCCGTCCCGGGCATCTCGATCGGCGGCCACCTCGGCGGCCTCGCCGGCGGAGCGCTCGCAATCCTCGCGATGTCGCGGTTCGGCAAGGGCAGCGCCGCGTACAGCCGCATCGACATCGCCTCGATCGCCAGCCTGGTCGCGATCGGCGTCCTCAGCGTCGCCGTCGCGTACTGGAAGGTGCGCGGGTACGCCTAGGGCGTCGGCGTGATCAGAGTCGAACACGCGCACCGCTTCTCGACGCCGCTGGAGCGCGGGTTCGACTACATCACCGACATCGACAACTGGCCGGCGTACTGGCCGGGCTCGTCCGGATCGAGACAGGCTCGCGCTGGTCGGCGCCGGGCGACACGGCGACGCTCGCGATCCGACTGCTCGGACGTGAGGTCGAGCTCGCACTGACCCTCGTGGAGCTCGAGCCACAACGCCTGGTCACGTACACGAGCGTCCAGCACGGGCTACCCGACGCCCGCCATGAGCGTCACTTCGCCGGTGCCGGTGACGGGTTCGACTACCGCCTCGTCGTCGAATACGAGCCGCGACGAGGCGCGCGCGGGATTCTCGACAGGCTGATCCTCCGCCGCGCCGTCGCCGGCGCGATGCGGCGCACCGTCGAGAACCTCGAGCGCGAGCTGCCGGACGGCTAGCCGCCGATTGCGACCGCCGCGATGCCCTGCTCGGCGAGCGCGGCCTGCGCGGCGGCGAGGCGGGCGAGCGGGACGCGGTACGGCGAGCAGCTGACGTAGTCGAGCCCCAGCCGGTGGCAGAACGCGACTGACTTCGCCTCGCCGCCGTGCTCTCCGCAGATGCCGAGCTTGAGGTCGGCGCGCGCGCGGCGGCCGCGCTCGACGGCGATCTCCATCAGGTCGCCGACGCCGTCCTGGTCGATCGTCTCGAACGGGTCGCGCTCGAGCACGCCCGTCTCGAGATAGTGCGAGAGGAACCGGCCCGCGTCGTCGCGCGAGAGCCCGAGCGCAGTCTGCGTCAGGTCGTTCGTGCCGAACGAGAAGAAATCGGAGTGCTCGGCGATCTCGTCCGCCCGGACGCACGCGCGCGGCAGCTCGATCATCGTGCCGACGAGATAGTCGAACTCGCCCTCCTCGGCCGCCAGCGCGCACGGTCAGCTCTCGGAGCCGCTTCAACTCCTCGCCGAAGCCGACGAGCGGCATCATGATCTCGACGAGCGGTGCGCTCGAGCGCTCCCGCACGGCGATCGCGGCCCGCGCGACCGCGCGCACCTGCATCTCGTAGATCTCCGGATAGAAGAGCCCGAGCCTGCAGGCGCGCCAGCCGAGCATCGGGTTCGACTCCTGCAAGGCGCGGATCCGCTCGCGCATCCGCTCGTCCTGCTCGCTCCTCGAGCGCGGGCAGGAACTCGTGCAGCGGCCAGTCGAGCAGGCGGATCGTCACCGGCAGGCCGGCCATCGCCTCGAAGATCCCCTCGAAATCGGCCTGCTGGATCGGCAGCAGCCGGTCGAGCGCCGAACGCCGGCCGTCCTCGTCTGCGGCCAGGATCATCTCGCGCATCAGCCCGAGCCGGTCGGCGTCCGCGAACATGTGCTCGGTCCGGCAGAGCCCGATTCCCTCGGCGCCGAACTCCCGGGCCTTGGCCGCGTCCTCGGGGTTGTCGGCGTTCGCACGCACGCGCAGGCGCCGGATCCCGTCCGCCCACAGCAGGACGGCCGAGAAGTCGTCGTTGATCTGAGGCGGCACGAGCGGGACCGAGCCGACGATGACATCGCCGGTACCGCCGTCGATCGTGATCGTGTCGCCCTCCTTCAGCTCGTGGCCCGGGAGGCGTGCCGTCTTCTCGCGCTCGTCGACGTGCAGCGCCTCGCAGCCGGTGACGCAGGGCGTGCCCATCCCGCGTGCGACGACGGCCGCGTGCGAGGTCAGCCCGCCGTGGGCGGTCAGGATCCCGGCTGCCTGCACCATGCCGTGGAAATCGTCCGGGGTCGTCTCCCAGCGGACGAGGATCACGCTCTCGCCCGCCTTGCCGCGCGCCTCTGCGGTGTCGGCATCGAAGACGATCGCGCCCGACGCGGCGCCCGGCGACGCGTTCAAGCCCTTCGCGACGACCTGCACCTCGGCCGACGGGTCGATCATCGGGTGCAGCAATTGGTCGAGCTGGGCGGGATCGATCCGCGCAACCGCTTCCTCCTTCGAGATCAGCTCTTCCTCGACCATCTCCACCGCCGCCCGAAGCGCCGCCGCTGCGGTGCGCTTCGCCGTCCGTGTCTGGAGCAGGAAGAGGGTCCCCTCCTCGACGGTGAACTCGATGTCCTGCATGTCGCGGTAGTGCTCCTCGAGCCGGCGGATCGTGTTCAGCAGCTGCGCGTAGGCCTCGGGCAGCAGCTCCTGCATCCGCTCGATCGGCTCCGGCGTGCGGATTCCCGCGACGACGTCCTCGCCCTGCGCGTTCTGGAGGAACTCGCCGTAGAGCCGGCTCTCACCGGTGGACGGGTCGCGCGTGAAGCAGACGCCCGTTCCGGAGCCGTCGCCCTTGTTGCCGAAGACCATCTGGACGACGTTCACCGCGGTGCCGAGGTCGTCCGGGATCTCGTACGTGCGCCGGTAGACCTGGGCACGGGGCGAGTTCCAGGAGTCGAAGACGGCGCGCACTGCCTTCTCGAGCTGAGCGCGCGCGTCCTGCGGGAACGGGCTCCCCGTCTCCTGGGCGTACGTCCGCTTGAAGGTCTCGATCAGCTCGGCCAGGTCGGTCGCCGTGAGCTCGACGTCCTGCTTCACGCCGCGCGCCGCCTTCATGTCCGTGAGCGCCTGCTCGAACCGATGTCCCTCGACGCCGTCGACGACCTCGCCGTACATCTGGATCAGCCGCCGGTAGGAGTCGTACGCGAAGCGCTCGTTGCCCGTGGTCTTCGCGAGCCCGGCGACCGCCTCGTCGTTGAGGCCGAGATTGAGGATCGTGTCCATCATCCCGGGCATCGAGACTGCGGCGCCCGAGCGAACGGAGACGAGCAACGGGTCGTCCGGGTCGCCGAACCGCTTGCCCGCCTTGCCTTCGAGCGAGGCGATGTGCTCGGCCACCTCGGCCTCGAGCCCGTCGGGCAGCGCGCCGTTCGACGTCATGTACGCGCGGGACGCGTCGGTGGTGATCGTGAAGCCTGCCGGGACGGGGACACCGAGCGCCGTCATCTCCGCCAGCCCGATCCCCTTGCCGCCCAGCAGCTCGCGCCCACCGTCGCCGGAGTCCTGGTCGAAGTCGTAGACGTAGCGCATCAGGCGGTGAATCTACACTCGCCCACGTGAGCGGCCACATCCTCGCCATCGGCGGCGGCGGCGTGCTCAGCGCCGGATCGAAGCTCGAGGAGCTGTTGCTGGAGCTCAGCGGCAAGGCGCGACCGCGTGTCGCCTTCCTCCCCACGGCGACCGCCGACAGCCGCGAGCGGATCGCACTCTTCGACGACGCGTTCCGCGGCCGCGCGTGTGAGCCGGAAGTGGTGACGCTCTTCGGGATGCCCGAGCAGCCGGCCGACCGCGTCGCAGCCGCGGACGTCGTCTACGTGCACGGCGGCAACACGGCGAACGCGCTCGCGATCTGGCGCGTCCACGGGATCGACCGAGCCCTGCGCGAGGTCTGGGAGCGAGGGGGCGTTCTCGGCGGCTGGAGCGCCGGCGCGATTTGCTGGTTCGAGGACTCCGTGACCGACTCGTTCGGGCCGACGCTGCGGCCCCTCGGCGACGGCCTCGGCTTCCTCTCCGGCTCGTTCTGCCCTCACTACGACGGCGAGCCCGCGCGGCGGCCGGCGTACACACGACTCGTGCGCGAAGGGGTGCTCGCTGCCGGGTACGCCGCCGACGACGACGCGGCCTTCCACTTCGAGGGGACCGAGCTGCGCGAGGTGATCAGCCAGCGCGACGGCGCTCGCGGCTACCGCGTCTCGGCCGAGGGCGAAGAGCCGCTCGAGGTGCGCCTCCTTTGAGACGGGTCGCGATCGTCGCGAGCGCGAGCGGCAATGGCAAGACGACGCTCGGCCGCGAGCTCGCGCGGCGCCTCGAGGTGCCGTTTCACGAGCTCGACGCACTCCATCACGGCCCGGACTGGACGGAGGCGACCGCCGACGTGCTGCGGGCGCGCGTGGAGCCACTCGTCGCCGGAGACGCGTGGGTCGTCGACGGGGCGTATCGAGGCAAGCTCGGCGATCTGGTGTTCGAGCACGCCGACCTCGTGGTCTGGCTGGACCTGCCGCTGCGCGTCTGGCTGCCACGCCTGCTCCGACGAACCGTGCGAAGAATCGTCCGGCGCGAGGAGCTCTGGAACGGCAACCGCGAGACGCTCCGCAACGTGCTCTTCAGTCGCGACTCGCTGATTCTCTTCGCGTTTCGCGCGCACTTCCGGCACCGCCGGACCTATCCGGCCGCGCTCGCGCGGTACACAGTACGTACGCCTCCGCTCGCCGCGTGAGGTCGAGCGGTGGCTCGAAGACGCAGCCAAGTAACAGTCTGTTACTTGGCCTTCGTCCGGCGCGAGCGCCACTCGGCCAGCCAGGCCAGCGCGCGGAGGCCGAGCCAGATCGGCGTCAGCAGCACGTAGAAGGTGAAGACCGCCGCCGCGAGGATCGTCAACCAGAGCGCCCACCGCCACCTGGGAACCGGCGGCTTAGCCCGTCATCAGCATGCGCCTCTTGCCGGCGGCGGTCGACGAGCCGGACGACGCGGTGCGCCGTCTCCTCGATCGAGAGGCCCGTCACCTCGATCACCGGGCAGCCGAGCCGGCGGTGGAGCGCTGCCGCCTCTTCCAGCTCGTCGTAGATCTCGAGCATCTCCGCGTACTGGCGGTTCTTGCCGCCCATGCCCCGCGCACGCGTCGCCCGGATCTCGGCCAGCCGCTCGGCGTCGATCGTCAGGCCGACGATCTTGAGCGGGTCGATCTCGAACAGCTCGGGCGGCGGCTTGATCCCCTTCACGATCGGCACGTTCGCCGCCTTCTGGCCGAGGTAGCCGAGATAGATCGAGAGCGGCGTCTTCGACGTGCGCGAGACGCCGACGAGCACGATGTCCGCTTCCTCGAGGCCGCTGCCGACGCCGTCGTCGAACTTGACCGCGAACTCGATCGCCTCCATCCGCTTGAAATACGTCGAGTTGAGCGGCGGCCGCGCGCCCGGCGTCATCTTCGCGGCCATCCCCGAGACCTTCGCGATCGACTCGATCGGATGGCCGAGCAGATCGCAGTAGTGCAGGCGGGCGCTGCGGCAGAGCGTGCGCATGGACTCGCGCAGCTCGCGGTCGACCAGGGTGTAGACCATCACCGCGGGACGCCCCTTCGCGCGGCTGACCGCGAGCTGAAGGTCGTCGATCGTCTGGATCTGCGGATGACGCACTTCCTCGAACGGCTGATCGGGGAACTGCGCCTCGAGCGCGGCCACCAGGCGCGCAGCCGTCTCCCCGGTCGAGTCCGACACGATGTGGAGCTCGACCGTTTCGCGCGTGGTCATCACGCGGCGGAGGCTATCGCTAACGTCTCCGACTCATGTCCGAGCCCACTGACACGGTCACCATGGACAAGATCGTCTCGCTCTCGAAGCGGCGCGGATTCGTCTTCCCGTCCTCGGAGATCTACGGTGGCCTCGGCTCCTCCTATGACTACGGCCACTACGGCGTTCTGCTCAAGGACAACGTCAAGGCGCGCTGGCTCGAGGCGATGGTGCGCGAGCGGGACGACATCGTCGCGCTCGACTCCTCGATCATCCTCCACCCGAAGGTCTGGGAGGCTTCCGGCCACGTGGGCGGCTTCAGCGACCCGCTCGTCGACTGCCGCACGTGCAAGCAGCGCTTCCGCGCCGACCATCTCGCCGATCCCGAACACGAGGAGATCCGGTGCGGCAAGCGGCCCTCGAAGCGGCCCGGCGAGACGCCCGACTGCGACCTGACCGAGCCGCGGCAGTTCAACCTGATGTTCCAGACGCGTGTCGGCGCGGTGGAGGAGACCGGGGTCGACGTCTACCTCAGGCCCGAGACGGCGCAGGGCATCTTCATCAACTTCAAGAACGTCGCCCAGATCGCGCGGCGCAAGCCGCCGTTCGGGATCGCGCAGGTCGGCAAGTCGTTCCGGAACGAGATCACGCCGGGCAACTTCATCTTCCGCACGCTCGAGTTCGAGCAGATGGAGATGGAGTTCTTCGTGCCGCCGAGCGACGCGGACGAGTGGTTCCGCTACTGGGTCGACGAGCGGCTCGCGTGGCACGTCCGCTACGGCGTCCGCGACAGCCACCTGCGTGCGCGCTCGCACGAGGCGGACGAGCTCTCGCACTACTCGAGCGCGACCAGCGACATCGAGTACCTGTACCCGATGGGCTGGTCGGAGCTCGAGGGGATCGCGAACCGCGGCGACTTCGACCTCACGCAACACACGGAAGCCTCCGGGACGAAGCTCGAGTGGTTCGAGGAGAGCACGGGCGAGCGCTACGTGCCGCACGTGATCGAGCCGGCGCTCGGCGTCAACCGCTCGATGCTCGACCTTCATGATCGACGCCTACGACGAGGAGGTCGTGGGCGAGCGGGAGAGGACGGTACTGCGCCTGCACCCGCAGCTCGCACCCGTGAAGGCAGCGGTGCTGCCACTGGTCGGGAAGGACACGGCGATGGTCGAGAAGGCGCGCGGCCTCTACGAGGAGCTGCGCCGCCACTTCAGCGTCGAGTACGACGACAACGGCGCGATCGGCCGCCGCTACCGGCGCCAGGACGAGATCGGAACGCCGTACGGTCTGACGATCGACGAGCAGACGCTCGCGGACGACACGGTCACGGTTCGGGACCGGGACTCGCTCGCGCAGGAGCGGATCCCGATCGGCGGCGCGCGGCAGAAGGTCGCCGAGCTGCTCGCGACCGACTGGCGCAGCCCGAAGACCAGCTAGCGCGCCGCGCGCTCGAGGATGCGGTCGCCCGCGGTGAAGCCGAACTTCTCGTACAGGCCGTGCGCGTCCGCGGTGTGCAGGATCCAGCGCCGCTCGGCGTACGGGCCTTCTTCGATCGTGAACCGCACGAGCTCGACGCCGAGGCCGCTGCCGCGGTGGTCGTCGAGGATGTAGACGTCTGCCAGATAGACGAGCCACGCGTCGGGGGCGTCGACCGTCCGGGAGTAGCCGACTTGCGAGCCGTCCGGCGTGTAGAGGCCGACATTGCGGGCGGCACGCTCGATCAGCCCGTCCATCACGTCGCGGCCACGCCCGGGTGCCCAGTAGGACTCCTCGGAGATGAACCGATGCACCGCGGCCCGATCGATCCGGCCCGTGTCGTCGTCGAGCTCGTAGCCGTTTGCCAGCTGCTTCTTCACGCGGACAGGGTGCGCAGGCGGAAGCCGCCCTGGTGCTCGTACGACGCCCGGACGATCGCGAGCGCCTCCCGGGCACCGTTTTCCGTCAGTCCGGCCTCGCCCGCATCGGCGAGCGGGGTCGCAACGAGCGTCTGGATCGCCTGCGCACCCGCCGGCGAAAGTGAAATCGAGCCGGGTCCACAGTCGCGGCAGACTGCGCCGCCGGCCGCAGGTTGGTAGCCGACGAGCCCTTCGACCGCGCCGCACTCGACGCAGCTCTCGAGGTGCGGCATGTAGCCGGAGAGCCAGAGCAGCTTCAGCTGGAAGGAGAGGACGAGCGGGTCGAGCGCAGGTTTCGCCGGTTCGAGCGACGGGATCACGTCCAGCCGGTCGAGGAAGCGTGTCAACGCGGTGAACGCGCGCTCGTTCGCCTCCTGGTCGGTGAAGAGCCGCAGCATCGCCTCGGCGCCGATCAGGCCGGCCGCGAGCCGGTAGGGATCCTCGCGCGACTCGTGGTGGGACGCGCGCAGGTCGGCGCCGGTCACGGTCTGGAGCTCGCCGGAGCCCTGGTGCAGCATCAGCTCCACGTGCGAGAGCGGCTCGAGCCGGCCGCCGAAGCGCGACTTCGTCCGCCGCACGCCCTTCGCGACCGCCCCCACGCGGCCGCGGTCGGCCGTGTACACGTGCAGCACGCGGTCGGCTTCCCCGAGCCGGAACGAGCGCAGCACCACCGCCTCCGTCCTGTACGTCCGCGCCATCCTCCGAGTCTAGAGCCGGGACCCGACGGGGGAACGAACCGCGTCGCATCTACGTTGTAACTGGTGATGAGCCGAATTCAGATGTATACGACCCGCTGGTGCGGCTACTGCGTCCGCGCGAAAGCGCTGCTGGACGCCAAGGGGATCGCCTACGAGGAGATCTCGCTCGACGACGATCCGGCCTTCCGCCGCAACCTCCTCGAGCTCACCGGCGGCTGGACGGTGCCGCAGATCCTGATCGACGGCACGCCGATCGGCGGCTACACCGAGCTTTGGCGGCTCGACCACTCCGGCGCGCTCGACGAGCGCCCCGCCGCCTAGACCTCCTGGCTCGTCCGGTCGGCGCGCCGAAGGCCGAGCGCGAAGCGGACGAGGAGCGCGCCGACGAGCGCCAGCACGGCGCCGACGGCGACGAGCACGACGCCGACGAGCACGAGCGAGGAGGTCGCGCTGTCCGACGAGGGGACGGCGACCCACAGCACCACGCCGTAGCCGGCGGCAACCGCGGCCCCTGTGAAGAAGGCGATCGCCCCCACCGCAGCGGCGACGCGGGCGGCCGTCATCTCCTCCGGATCCTCGCCCGCGCGAGCCAGCCGACGAGGAGCGCAGCGGGGAGCAGCGCCGCGGACCAGACCATGACTACGAGCGCCGTACCCGCGGGAGCCTCGGAGACGGTCACGGCGACTGCGGCGCTCGGATGATTCCTGTTGCTGTCGGCGAGGACATCGATCCGGTGCTTCCCGGCCGTCAGCGCCTTGAACTCGAACACCGCCTCCACACGCCTCGCCAGCGTCCCGTACCGTCGCACCCTCGGGCTGACGAGCTCGAGCGCGCGCGGGTCCCACGTCGGTCGCACCGTGACATCACGGAGCACCTCGCCGGTACGCGAGTCGAGCGCGACGACGAGCCGGAACGTCGACTCGGGCTCGATTCGGCCGGCGGCGAGCCTCGGCGCGATCCTGAGCGGATACGGCGAGCTTCCGGTTCGGTAGACGCCGCTCTCCGGAAGCACCTCCACGCGCGCGACCCGCGCCGCGCCGCCCTGCTCGAGTCGGAACGTGAGCTCGTTCCCGCCGCCGCGGACGCCGCCCCGCTGCAGGTAGTTGCGAAACCGCACCTCGCTCGCCCGGCCACGAAAGCGCTTCTCGAGCTGGCCGTTGACGATGTCGACGCTCGTCTCACGCACCGCAGCCCTCCCGCGTCGCGTCCCACGGTGTACTCGACCTGCGCGCTGGTGCGTCCGTTGGTGTCGGCCATCACCCAGGCGAAGCCCGCGCCGGAATCGGCCGCGAACGTGATCCGGTAGCGGAGCCGGACCGTGTACCAGACGTCCGGCCCCTGACTCGCCCCCGCGGGCAGCCGGAAGGTGTAGGCCCGCTTCACGGCAGCGCCCCCGGGCAGGACGACGGGCCCGCCGGCAAGGCCGGCGAGCACCGCCACAGGACGATCGGCCGAGCGGGCCGCCGCCGGGGCGGCGAGCGCGGCCAGCGCGCTCGCCGCCACGATGGCTACGGCACGTGGAGCGCCGATGCGTACCCGTTGTTTTCCCAGATGTGGTCCCCCTCCACGCGGTAGGCCTCACGGTTTGCAAACCACGACCAGTCGTCGAACGCGGAGCGGCCGTTCTGGCGCCAGCGCCACGTGATCCACCCCTCGGCGGTCTCGCTGTAGCCGAACCACGCGGGAGCGCCGCCGGGACACTCTTCGATGTCGTAGTGATCGGACCCGAAGACCCAGTAGCCCCAGTCCAGGTTGTACATCCGGTCGTCCCCGTCGGCATAGATGCGATAGTGCCGCGCCTCGTTCGGCTGACCCAGCCCCCCAGGGCAGAGCGTCGTCTTGCGGCCGCCGTCCGAATCCCAGACGTAGCCGTTGTTGACGTTGTCGCTGAGCCGGCCGTCCTGGCTCGACCCGACCTGGTCGTACTCGTTGCCGAGGTGATTCTTGACCCGGTTGATCGTGGCGTTGTTGTAGAACATCAGGCTGACCGCCCAGTCGACCCTCACCGAGCTGACCGTCCGCTCGGTGAAGTCGTAGTTGCGCCACCGGTCCTCGCGGAGCGAGAGCAGCGCCAGGTTCGACGTCGTGGCCGCGTTGGCATAGCGGGCGACCCCGGCGATGGCCGAGATGCAGAGGATCATGACAGTCCGACGAGAATCCGACGGGTCATCCCTGCTCACCTCCCTTTGGTGCCTCGGCGGGATTCGGATACTCGTTCGAGAGGTCGGGCACCTCGCGGCGGAAGCCGGCCGGGGTGTCCGCCCGGGTCACCACTGAGCCGAGGCCCGGCGAGACGTCGACAACCTTCCCTCGCTTCAGGTCGACCAGCACCATCAGGCTCGTCACGCCCGACGCATCGACCTGGAGATCGACCTCCTGGTAGGGCGGTGAGCGCCGCTCGGTGACGTCGTAGAGAGCGCCCGGCATCAGCTTGTCGGAGATCTCGATCGGGCCGGCGAAGGAGAGAACGAGGCTCGCACCGATCAGCTCGGTCTTCTTCTTCTCGGTCCATGGCCCGTTCGACGTCGTCCACGGCCCGATCTTCGCGATCGTGTACGGCGTCGCGCCGACGATCTTCCGGAGGTGCTTGTCCACCTTGACGAGCGCTTTCGCGCGGACCTCGTCGTTCCCCGAGAGCTCAGGTACGACCTGCATGTCTGCGGGGTCGGCGACCGGGTCAGCCGTGGCCTCCACCGCGACGGCGACTCCGGGTGCGGCGGGCGGCCCTCCGACCGCCTGTCCTGCAGCTTCGGCTCCGACCGCTGCCGGCGCGGCTGCAAGGTCCGGTACGGGCTCTTCACCCGTCGCGAACGCGCCGCGGATCGCGGGCCCGATCAGGAATGCGAGCACGAGCGAGTACCCAACGAGCGCTGCGACTGCGAGCCTCTCCCCGCGAGCGGGGTGGCGCGTGTCCATGTCCGTCTCCTTCCGCCGCAGGGCTCGGAAGAATTGGTCTGTCGCTCGACCCTACGCCCGCCTCTGGCTCGTTGTCAATCGTGTTCGGAAGGTGGGCGCTGGCAGTTGGGGCAGTACCACGTACCGCGGCCGCCGACGCGGGTCTTCTCGAACGGCGTGCCGCAGCGGTCGCACGGCTCGCCGGTGCGGCCGTAGGCCTTGAACTCCTTCTGCATCGAGCCGGACGAGCCGTCCGGGAGCCGGTAGTCGGTCAGCGTCGAGCCCTGGCGGGCGATGCCTAGCTCGAGCGCCTTCCGGATCGCGCGATGGAGTCGGCGGAGCTCGTCACGGTCGAGTGAGCCTGCGGGCCGCAGCGGGTGCAGGCGGGCGTACCAGAGCGCTTCGTCGACGTAGATGTTCCCCAGCCCGGCGAGCGTGCGCTGGTCGAGGAGTGCCGCCTTCACCGGCGCGCGGCGGCCCTCGAGGCGCTCGCCCAGCCCTTTCGCCGTGAACGCGGCGACAAGCGGCTCCTCGCCGACTCGCGCACCGAGGTACGGCTCGAGCTCGCCCGGCTCGAGCAGGAGCCAGGTGCCGAAGCGGCGCACGTCGCGGTAGCCGACCTCGGTCCCGTCGTCGAGCCGGAGCACGGCCCGCAGATGGGAGCTTCCTTCGGGATCGCGTAGCAGGCTGCCGGTCATCCGCAGGTGGATCAGGAGCGCACGTCCCGAGACGAAGCGCACGATCAGGTATTTGCCGCGCCGGTCGACATGCTCGACGCGCTCGCCCGTCAGCTCCGTGGCCACCACGAGCGGATCCTCCGGCCGCGTCAGGCGGACATCGTCGATCTCGACGTGCTCCAGCGTGCGCCCCTCGAGCGCCGGCGCAATCGCACGCCGGACGGTCTCGACCTCCGGCAGCTCAGGCAACGACTTCCAGCAGGATGTCGTGCTCGCGCGGCGGCTCGTCGCCGAGCTCGTACGCTGACAGGACGGCCTGCACCGCCCCCGCTCCGGTCTCCTCGTCCCGCGCGTGCACCTCAGCGAGGACGTCGTCCTGGGCGACGCTCGCACCGCGCTTCGCGTGGCAGACGACACCGACGGCATGGTCGATCTCGTCGCCCTTGGCGCGGCGGCCGGCACCGAGGCGAAGCGCCGCGACGCCGACGGCGGTCGCGCCCAGCCGGGTCACGGTGCCCGCGCTCGGCGCGGTGACCGGGAGCACGACCGGCGCCCGCGGCAGCACGTCCGGATCGGGGTCGCCACCCTGCGCGCGGATCCAGCGCTCGTAGACCGCGAGCGCCGAGCCGTCCGCCACGGCGGCTTCCGCGCGGCGCCGGCCCTCGTCGACGTCGACGCCCGAGGTCGGAGAAGCGCGAGCAGTCGGGCGCACGCGTCCAGCACGAGCTCGGTGAGGTCGGGCGGCCCCTCACCGCGCACGGTGTCGCGGGCCTCCAGGATCTCGAGCGCGTTGCCGACGGCGGCGCCGAGCGGCTGATCCATGTCGGTCAGCAGGCACACCACCTCGCGATTCGCGTGGCGGCCGAGCTCGAGCATGGTCTGCGCAAGCGCGCGCGCGTCCTCGAGGGTCTTCATGAAGGCCCCGTCCCCGACCTTGACGTCGAGCACGATCGCGTCCGCCCCTCCCGCGATCTTCTTCGACATGATCGAGGAGGCGATCAGGGGCAGGATGTCGACGGTCGCGGTGACGTCGCGGAGGCCGTAGAGCCGCTTGTCGGCGGGGACGAGGTCGTCGGTCTGGCCGATGATCGCCAGGCCGATCTCCTTGACCTGCTCGACGAACGCGGTCGACGTCGAGATCGACCGAGAAGCCGGGGATCGCCTCGAGCTTGTCGAGCGTGCCGCCGGTGTGGCCGAGCCCGCGGCCGCTCATCTTCCCGACCGGCACGCCGCAGGCGGCGACGATCGGGCCGACCGCGATCGTCGTCTTGTCGCCGACGCCGCCGGTCGAGTGCTTGTCGACGACCTTCCGCCCGAGCGCTGCGCCGAGGTCGAGCGTGCGGCCGCTGCGGATCATCGCGTCGGTGAGCGCGTACGTCTCGGCCGACGTCATGCCGCGGAAGTACACCGCCATGCAGAACGCGGCCAGCTGATAGTCCGGGATCTCGCCCGCGCGCGTAGCCGAGGATCAGCTCGGAGATCTCCTCCGCCGGAAGCTCCTCCCCGTTCCGCTTCCGCTCGATCAGCTCCGCCGGCCGGATCACGGCTTGTCCGCGATGAAGACAGCGACCCGCCGGCGGGCGACGAGCGGCGGCACGACGGCGGGGACGGAGCGGGCGAGCGGGACGCCGCGCTCGAAGGAGCCGAGATACGCCCGCACGGCACTCGCGTGGGGAAACGTCGTCGTCCCCTCGACGTCGCGGCGCTCGACGCGTGCGAAGTGGCGGCGGAGGGCCTCCTCCCCGTTCTCCGCCCCGAACGGGAGCGGCACGTGGTCCGCGCCGACGAGCTGCCAGACCTCGAGCAGATGGTCGACCGCGTTCGTGACCGCGACGAGCCGTCCGCCCGGCCGCAGCACCCGCGCGATCTCGGCGAGCCCGCGGTCGAGGTCCGCGACGTGGTAGAGCATCCACGCGGCCACGGCGCAGTCGAAGCTCTCGGCGGGCAGGTCGAGCGACTGCACGTCTCCGAGGCGGGCGTCGACTCCGCGGCTCCGTGCGAGCTCGACCATGCGCTCGGAGCTGTCGACCGCGACGACGGTGACGCCGAGCTCGTTCTTGAGCCGCTCCGAGAGCTCGCCGGGCCCCGGGCCGACCTCGAGCACGCGTCGCGGCGTCACCTCGGCGACCGCCGCGACCGCAACGTCGCGCGCGTCCGGCCCGACGGCGTTCTCGTAGGCGGCGCGGCGCGCCTCGAGCCCCGTCTCCGTCGCGTACTGGGCGCGGACGTAGGACGGGTCGTTCCAGGACTTGCTCACGGCTGCAGGATCGGCGTGCCCGGGATGCCGCGGCCCGGCGACTTTCCTCCGAGCCAGGCGTTCACGGTGGCGCCGACGTCGGCGAACTCTCCCTCGTGCCGGGCGCCCTGCGCGTTACGGCCCGCCGCGTACGCGAGCAGGAGCGCGTGCTCCCGCGAGTGGTCGGTCGACGGCGTCGTCGGATCGCAGCCGTGGTCGGACGTGAGAATCAGCAGGTCGCCCGGCCGGAGCGCCTCGAGGATGTCCTCGAGCCGGCGGTCGAAATCCTGCAGGCAGCGGTGGAAGTTGACCGGGTCGTTGCGGTGGCCCCAGAGCATGTCCGTCTCGACGAGGTTGACGAAGACGAACCCGTCGTCGAGCTGCTGCAGCAGCTCCACCGTCTTGTTGATCCCGTCGACGTTCGACTTCGTCGGCGACGACTCGTCGATGTCCCGCCCGGCGAAGATGTCGCCGATCTTGCCGACGCCGTGCACCTTGTGGCCCGCGTCGCGAACGTGCGAGAGGTAGTTCGGCCGCGGCGGCTCGAGTGAGAAGTCGTGGCGGTTGGGCGTGCGCTCGTAGCTCCCCGGCTCGCCCGTGAAAGGACGGGCGATCACGCGCCCGACCGCATGCTTGCCGGTCAGGATCTCGCGCGCGATCTTCGAGCCCTCGTAGAGCTCCTCGAGCGGGATCGTGTCCTCGTGCGCGGCGATCTGGAAGACGGAGTCGCCGGACGTGTAGACGATCCACTTCCCCGTCTTCTGGTGCTCCTCGCCGAGCTCCTGGATGATCTCCGTCCCCGAGGCCGGCTTGTTGCCGAGGACGCCGCGGCCGGTCTTGTGCATGAAGGGGTCGATCACGTCGTGTGGGAAGCCGTGCGGGTAGGTCGGCATCGCCGTCGCCGTCACGATCCCCATCAGCTCCCAGTGACCCGTGGTCGTGTCCTTGCCCTTGGAGCGCTCGAGCAGCCGCCCCGCGACCGCGGGTGCCCCCGGCTGCGGCGGGCAGCCCTCGAGCGGCATCACGTTGCCGAGGCCGAGCGCCTCGAGCGCGGGCAGGTCGAGTCCTCCGACGGCGCGGGCGACGTTGCCGAGCGTGTTGGAGCCCTCATCTCCGTATGAGGCCGCGTCGGGCAACTCTCCCGCGCCAACGGCATCGAGCACGATTACGCACGCCCGCGGCACGCGGCTATTCTACGCCGCGCATGGAAACAGTCCTCGGTCTCATCGGCCTCGCCGTCTACATCGTCGTCGATCGTCGGCCTCGCGGCGGCCGTGACGTGGGGCGTGGTCAAGATCAGCCCGTCCAAGAGCCAGAAGCAGCTCGAGGCGCGGCAGCAGAAGGCGAAGGACGCGGCGGCCTAGATCGCGGAGGCGCCGAGCACGTCTTCGAGCGGCGTGTACTCGAGCCCGTGCGCTTCGGCGACGGCCTCGTACGTGATCCGGCCGTCGAGCACGTTGACGCCGCGCGCGAGCGCCTTGTCCCGCGCGACCGCCTGCGCGAGCCCCTCGTCGGCGATCGCCTCGACGTACGGCAGCGTCACGTTCGTGAGCGCCTTCGTCGAGGTGATCGGGACGGCGCCCGGCATGTTCGCCACGCAGTAGTGCGTGACGCCGTCGACGACGTAGACGGGATCGTCGTGCGTCGTCGCGTGCGAGGTCTCGGCACAGCCGCCCTGGTCGATCGCGACGTCGCAGAAGACGCTGCCTTCCTTCATCCCCGCGACCATCTCGCGGGTCAGCAGCTTCGGGGCGAGCGCGCCCGGGATCAGCACCGCTCCGATCACGAGATCGGCGTCCGCGCTCGAGGTCTCGATCTGGAGCGTCGTCGACATCAGCAGCGAGACCCGCCCGTGCAGCACCTCCTCGAGATGGCGCATGCGGTCGACCGAGCGCTCGAGGATCGTCACCTGCGCGCCGAGCCCGAGCGCGATCACCGCGGCGTTGTAGCCGACGATGCCGCCGCCGATGACGACGACCTTGCCGTGCGCCACGCCCGCGACACCGCCGAGCAGCAGCCCGCGGCCGCCCTTCGGCCGCTCGAGGTAGTGCGCGCCGGCCTGCGGGGCGAGCCGGCCGGCGACCTCGCTCATCGGCGCCAGCAGCGGCAGTCTGCGGTCGTCCGTCTCGACCGTCTCGTACGCCACGGCCGCGACGCCGCTGTCGACGAGCGCCCGCGTGAGCGGCTCGTCGGCGGCGATGTGCAGGTAGGTGAAGAGGACGAGGCCCTCGCGCAGGCGGCTGTACTCCGGCGCGATCGGCTCCTTCACCTTCAGCAGCAGCTCCGCGCTCTCCCAGACCTCGTCGACCGACCCGATCCGGGCGCCGTTCGCCTCGTAGTCGGCGTCGGGGAACTGGCTGCCGGCTCCGGCACCGGTCTCGACGACGACCTCGTGGCCGTGCTGGACGAGCTCGCGCGCCCCGGCGGGGGTCAGCGCGACGCGGTACTCCTGGGGCTTGATCTCCTTGGCGACGCCGATGCGCATGGCGGCGCAACGATACCCTCACGCGCGCTGTGCGACGACGCCTGCCGCGAACGCGGCACGGAAGAACGCCGGATCCTCGTCGGGGCCGCGGCCCATGTGCGACAGCGGCAGCCCTGCACAGGCCTTCTCCCAGCCCTCGCCGTCCTCGTCCGCCGCGAGCACGACCTCACCGAGGCAGAGGTCGAGAACAGCCTGCGCGTGGTGGGAGACGCCGCGGTGGCGCTCGCGCGGGTCGGCGTCGGAGGTGCGGACGGCGAGGACGGGACGTCCGCCGAGGGCGTTCGCGACGTTGGCGGCCTCGGCGAGCGAGAGCGCGCCGTGGCCGAGCCGCGATCCCGTGCCGACGATGCCGGGGCCGACCGAGCAGACGACCGCGTCGTAGCCCTGCTCCTTCGCCCACGCGAGCGCCGCGGCGACGGTCACGAACTGCGCGTCGCCGTCGAAGCAAGGCGCGACGGCGCAGGCAACCTCGACGAGCCCGCGTTGCTTCAGCGTCCGCACGGTGTCCGAGAGCGAGACCGGCAGCGCGCCGCCTGCGACCTGCACGTACGCTACGCGCAGCTCCGGCGAGCGCCGCGCAGACCGGCGCCACCTGGCTGTGGAGCGTGCACAGGACGACAGGCAGCCCGTCGAGCGCGTCCGCGAGCTCGTCCGACTCCTCCTTGTAACAGACTGTTACTTGGCCGGGCGTGTACGGAAGCGCCATCACGTGCGCTCCCTCCTCGGGCTCGAGCCCGAGGCCGCGCGTCAGGTTCGCGTAGAGGACGTCGAAGCCGCCCGATCCGAGCTCGAGCAACCGCGCCTGCTCGTTCACGAGCACCTCGTCCCCCACCTCGACCTCGCCGGTGAGCCGCGGGTAGGCGACGCACGCGACGCCGTCGACCTCGAGCCGAATGAGACCCGACACCTCTTCGAGCACCGCCGAGACGACCCCTCGTCTAAGCCCGAGCGGCATCGACCAGGGCGAGCGTGACGTCGACCATGGCGTTGAGATCGGCGACGGCGATGTGCTCGTTCGCCGTGTGGATCTCGGCCATCCCGTTCGCAAGATTGAGGCAGGGCAGCCCGCGCGTGTTGAAGACGTTCGCGTCGGCGCCGCCGCCGGTCAGGGTCGGAACCAGCTCGTAGCCGCAGCGCTCGAGCGCCGTCCGCGCGAGCTGCACGATCGGGTCGGCCTCCTTGAAGCGGTAGCCCTGGTAGGTCTCGCTCACCTCGGTCTCGAGCGTGCACTCGGCGACGCTCGCGGCGTAGGCGAAGGTGTCGAGCATCTCCTGGACCAGGTCGGCGAGCTTGCGGGCGTCGTGCGAGCGCGCCTCCGCCTGGAGCTCGCACCACTCGGGAACGATGTTGCGTGCGCTGCCGCCGGTGATCGTGCCGACGTTCGCGGTCGTCTCCTCGTCCAGCCGTCCCAGCCGCAGGTCGGCGACCGCGCGTGCCGCGGCCACGATCGCGGAGCGTCCCTCCTCCGGCACCATTCCGGAGTGGGCCGGCCGGCCGTGGAAGCGGACCAGCATCGAGCGCTGGTACGGCGCACCCATGATCACGTCGCCGATCGGAGCCGCCTGGTCGAAGACGAAGCCGAGCTCGGCCTCGAGCGTCGTGTGATCGAACGCGCCGGCGCCGAGGAGCCCAACCTCCTCCTTCGGCGTGAACAGGAGCTCGACGCCCGCGTGCGGCCGGCCTTCTTCGACGATTCTTCGGGCTGCCTCGATCATCGCGACGACCGCTGACTTGTTGTCGGCGCCGAGGATCGTCCCGCCGGCGTTCCGCACGATGCCGTCGTCGCCGACCACGGGCTCGAGCGGCCCCTGCGGCGGCACGGTGTCGAGGTGAGCGCAGAGGAAGATCGGCGTGCCGCTGTCTGCCCGGCCGGGCAGACGGCAGAGCAGGTTGCCGATCGTCGAGCCGATCTTCGGCCCCGCGTCGTCCTCGGCGACATGGAGGCCGAGCGCCTGCAGCTCGCCGATGACACGGTCGGCGACCGCGCGCTCCTGCCCGGGCGGGCTCTCGATCGCGGCCAGCTCGAGAAAGAGCCCGAGGGCGTCATCGACTCGAAAAAAGCTTGGCGAGATCTACGCGAACCTCCTACAATCGAAGTACCGTCAGATGTCCAGCACCGTCGCCCATGAGCTCGTGCAGAAAAGCCTAGTCGGCGAGGCGATCGACAACGGTCCCGTCGCCGATCTTCGTGGCCGACGACGACCAAAGATATCTCGCTGTCAACGCGTACGCGTGCGAGCTGCTCGGCTACGACCGCGACGAGCTGCTCGAGCTGCGCGTCACGCGACGTGGCCGTCAACGACAGTGCCGCCGCCGATTACACCGGGCTGCAACGCGGCGGCGTGCACACCGGCCAGACGGTCCTCCGCTGCAAGGACGGCACCGAGCTGCCGATGAACTTCCGCGCCAGCCAGACACGCGTCGGCGGGATGGATCTGTACGTCGGCGTCTGCTGGCCGGTCGGGCGACTAGCCCGCGGCGCTGAGCGGAACGCCGGTGCGCGAACGTGCGCGCTGGAGCGCGGCGCCGACGAACTCCCTGAACAAGCGGCGCGGGCCTGGTCGGGCGCGACTTGAACTCCGGGTGGAACTGGCTCGCGACGAACCAGGGGTGATCGGGCAACTCGACGATCTCCACCAGCCGCCCCTCCTGGAAGGTGCCTGAGACCACGAGCCCCGCCTCCACGAGCGCCGGGCGATAGTGGTTGTTGACCTCGTAGCGGTGCCGGTGCCGCTCGTGGATGACCGCGTCGCCGTAGACCTCGCGCGTCCGCGTCCCCTCCGCCACCTCGACCGCCTGCGCCCCCAGCCGCATCGTCCCGCCGAGATCCTCGATCTCCTTCTGCTCCGGGAGCAGGTCGATGACGGGGAACGGCGTCTCGGGATCCATCTCGGTCGAGTTGGCGCCGTCGAGCCCGCAGACGTTCCGCGCGAACTCCGAGACGGCGACGTGCATGCCGAGGCAGATGCCGAGATACGGGATCCCGCGCTCTCGCGCGACCTGGCAGGCGAGGATCTTCCCTTCCCAGCCCCGCGAGCCGAAGCCGCCGGGAACCAGGACGCCGTCGACGCCCTCGAGCAGCTCGGCCGCCTCCTCGTACGACATGTTCTCGGCGTCGACCCACTGCACGCGCACCTGCGAGCCCTGGTGCAGGCCGGCGTGCTTGAGCGCTTCGTGCACCGAGAGATAGGCGTCGTGCAGCTTCACGTACTTGCCGACGAGGGCGATCGTGACCGGCTCGCGCGGTTGGCCGATGCGGTCGATCAGGTCCTGCCACTCCCCCAGCTCGGCGGGCGCGGCGTCGATCCCGAGCTTCTCGCAGACGAGCGTGTCGAGGCCTTCGTCGCGCAGGACTGCGGGGACGAGATAGACGTCGGCGACGTCGGGCGAGGCGACGACCGAGCGGATGTCGACGTCGGCGAAGAGGGCGATCTTGTCCTTGATCCCCTGGTCGAGCTCCTCGTGCGAGCGGCAGACGATCACGTCGGGATGGATACCGATCCGGCGCAGCTCGTTGACGGAGTGCTGCGTCGGCTTCGTCTTCAGCTCGCCGGCCGCCTCGATGAACGGGACGAGCGTGCAGTGGAGGTAGAGCACGTTCTCCGGGCCGACCTCGCGCCGGAACTGCCTGATCGCCTCGAGGAACGGCAGCGACTCGATGTCGCCGACCGTGCCGCCGATCTCGGAGATGACGATGTCGGCGGGCGAGGACTTGGCGGCGCGCTTGATCCGCGCCTTGATCTCGTTCGTGATGTGCGGGATCACCTGCACCGTGGCGCCGAGGAACTCGCCCTTCCGCTCCTTGCGCAGCACCGCCTCCCAGATCGCGCCGGCGCTGTGGCTCGCGTTCCGCGACATGTTCTCGTCGATGAAGCGCTCGTAGTGGCCGATGTCGAGATCGGTCTCGGCGCCGTCCTCGGTGACGAAGACCTCGCCGTGCTGGAAAGGGCTCATCGTGCCGGGGTCGACGTTCAGGTAGGGGTCGAACTTCTGCGCCTGCACCCGCAGGCCGCGCGCCTTCAGCAGCCGGCCGAGCGAGGCGGCGACGATCCCTTTCCCGAGCGCGGAGACGACGCCGCCCGTGACGAAGATGTACTTGGTCTGGGCCTCGTCGGCGGTGCTCATGCTTACTCGCTTGCCTCCCCAGGGCGTCGAGCTCGCGAAACACCGGCGTCCGCTCGATCAGCTCGCCGAGCGAACGGCGCTCGCCGAGGATCGTGAGGCCCGCGAGCGCCGCGATCGCGCTCCAGCGCTGCCTCTCCGTGAGCCTGCCCACGGACCGTAAACCTAGCACGGCGCCGAGCGCGTTCGAACCCGAGTCCCCCAGCATCGCCATCTCTCGGAGATCGTAGGGCGCGAGCAGGACGGCCATCGCTTTCGGCGCGTTCAGGGGGATCGCTGCCGCCAGGTAGACCTTGAGCGCCCGGCCCGGCTTCGTGTCGAGCTGGTTCAGGAGATTCGCGGAGAGGCCGACGAGGATCGCCCCGGAGAGCGACCGCGTCCTCCAGAGCCCGAAGGCCGGGATGCCGACGAGCTTGAGGATGCCGGTCGTTCGCCGCGCACGCAGGTGTGCGCGGAAGCCGCGCTCCTCGCCGCTCCAGAGGTCGTCGGCGACGCCGATCGCCGCCACAGGCAGCAGGCTCGGCTGCGCGACGGCGACGAGCCAGCCGACGAGCGGCAGCCGCAGCCCGCGGTGGTTGCGTCCCTGAGGGCCGAAGGCGAGGACGATGTCGCGAAGCTGCCGGCCGCGGTGGAGGAAGCCGCCCAGGTCGCGCGTGGTGGCGCGGTGCTCGAGCGGCAGGCTCAGCTCGCCGATCCCGAGCTCCGCGTTCATCGCGTCTGCGGTCATCGCCGCCTCGCAGCCGAAGCCGGCGGCGAGCGGAAAGACGGCCTCGCGCGCCTTCTGGGTCAGGCGGCGCTGGCCCGAGAGCGGCTCCCGCGCGGCGATAGCCCGAGGCGAGCCGGATCAGCCGGCGCGCCGCCTCCTTTGGCGATCCCGAAGCCGCCGCCCTGCTTCTGCGTCGAACGCCGCGATCGTCAGCGTCGCCGTCGCCGCCGAGCAGCGGCCTGAGGTCGCCGCGAAGGTCGGCGTCGCAGAGCAAGAGCTCGCCCGGCGCAGCCTCGCGCTCGCCCAGCGTGAGCGCCTGGCCCTTGCCGCGCCTCGGGAGCCGGACGACTCGCGCTCCGGCAGTCGCCGCAATGTGCGCCGTTGCGTCCTGCGAGCCGTCGTCGGCGACGATCACCTGCGCGCCGGGGAACTGCTTCCGGACCTCGGCCACAGTCGTCCCGATCCGCGCCTCCTCGTCGCGCGCTGCGATCAGGATCGTCAAGGGCTCACCCACTCGGGGCGGGCAGCGGCTCGATCGGCGGCAGGATTCCGCTCGTCGCGGTGTCGCGAACGCCGTAGTTCCCCGGATCCGCGTCGCCGAGGAGGAGCACCATCGCCAGCTGGCCGAGCTCGGATGTCGATCCCGTCGACGGTCGAGAGGCCGTAGCGCTGGAAGACCGGGATCGCGCTCTGCTCGACGCGGGACGGCTCGACGCCGACGACGGGCACGCCGGTGCTGCCGAGCCCCTGGTAGAAGCCGGCGAGGAAGCGCGCGCTGCCGCCTGCCTGCGGCTCGGCGGAACGGATCACGACGACCCCGTCGACCGGATCCGGCGAGGTCGCCCGACTGCTCCTCGACGATCTCCGCCGGCGAGCGCGTCCCAGAGCGGCGTCTCGCCGCCCGTCACGAGCTCGCGGCCGAGATCGCGGCCGAGGTTCGCGGAGCTGCTCGTCGCCGACGTAGCCGCCGAACTCGGGCCGGTCGGCGAGCGACGGCTTCGATTGCATCGAGCCGCAGCGGCAGCATCAGGGCCCGCATCCGCGCGAGCCGGCCGTCGCGTCATCTTCCCGATCGCGCTCTCGACGAAGCGCGAACGAGTCCTGCTCGACGCGAGCCGAGCACGGCCACGGCGATGTTCTTCCCCGCCAGGCGGTCTCTCGACCAGGACGGGATAGGCGGTCTCGACGAAGTCCTGCGCGGCCTTCTGCCGCCGTTCGAAGTCGTCCGCGGTCGCCTTGGCGGCGTCCGACCTGCTCCTGGAGCCCGGCGATCCGGTCGTTGAACCGTTTCGCTCGGCGTCGTCGACGAAGCCGCGGCCGGAGATCCCGACGCCGATCAGGATCCCGACCACGAGCATCAGGAACACGGCCGCGAGCGAGGCGACGTGGTAGCGCAGGTCGAACACGGAACCAGCCTAGAGGCCGAAGACGTTCCGCAGCGCCGGAGACGCCAGCACTGCGACGACGAGAGCGGCGAGCGCGGCGAGGCCGAACGGAACCAACGGCCAGACTCCGATCCGCCTGCTGACGAGCCGCGAGACGCCCTTCGCGTCGATCAGGATCTCCCCCACCTTCAGCCGCGTCACGAACGTCGACGACATGCCGGCGCGGCTGCGCTCGAGGAACTCGACGAGGTTGAAGTGCGTGCCGACGGCGACGATCAGCTCGGCGCCGCGCTCGTGGGCAAGCAGGAGCGCGATGTCCTCCGAGATCCCGGGCGCGGCAACCGTCTGGAACGGGACGCCGAGACGCCGTAGGCGCTCCTCGCCCGGCGCATGGCCCTCGCGATAGGCGTGGACGAGGATCTCGGCGCCGCAGCGGAGCGTTTCGTCCGTGACCGAGTCCATGTCGCCGACGATCACGTCCGGCTTCCAGCCCTCCTCGAGCAGCGCCTCGGCGCCGCCGTCGACGGCTACGAGCACGGGCCGGAAGTCGCGGACGTACGGGCGAACGATCCGGAGGTCGCGCTTGTGGCCCGGGCCCCGCGCGACCACGAGGGCGTGGCGATCTCGGAAGCTCGGTGCGGAGAGGCGGAAATTCGATTCCCTCGGTCAGCAGCCGGCCCTCCTCGCGGAGATACCGCAGCGTGTTGTCCGCGAAGTCCTGCAGAGCTTCGGTGACGCGGCCCTGTTGCTCGGTCAGCGCTCCGGCCAGCTCGTGCTCGTCGAGCGTGCGGCCCGTGGCGAGGCAGGTGCCGTTCCGGAAGAGGCTCGCCCCCCGGACGGTCAGCCGCTCACCGTCCGAGACCTCCTCGAAGAGCTCGGTGTCGGTGACGTCGATCAGGCGTACGCCGCCGCGGACGAGGAGCAGCGGCCCGGGGTTCGGATAGCGGCCCGACTGCGACGGCGAGACGTTGACGACGACGCGCACGCCCGACTCGACGAGCTCCTCGGCGGAGACGCGATCGATGTCGGTGTGGTCGATGATCGCGATGTCCTCCGAGTTGAGCCGGCGGACGAGCTCCTTCGTCCGCTTGCCGAGCCGCGCCGGGCCGGTGTGCTCGATCAGCCTGTTCATCCCAAATTCCCAGTCATCGCAGTGCCGAGATGAACTCTTTGCCGCCCAGCATCCGCTCGAGCTCGTCGCGCCGCTGTGCATCGTCGAGCAGCTCGATCTCGCGTGTGGGTCGGATCGCCGGGGATCTTCTCGACCCGGTAGTGCGTGTCGGCGACGCTCGCGATCTGTGGCAGGTGCGTGATCGTGATCACCTGCGCCCGTTCGGCGAGCCGCTTCAGCGTGGCCGCGACCGCGTGCGCGGTCTCGCCGCCGATGCCCGCGTCGATCTCGTCGAAGACGAGCGTCTCGCCCCCGCCGACCGCAGCGATCGCGAGCGCGACGCGCGAGAGCTCGCCGCCGGACGCGGTCTCCGCCACCGGGCCGAAGGGCAGGCCGGCGTTCGGGCGGATCAGGAAGACGGCCTCGTCGATGCCGGCCGGGCCGGGATCGCGCTCGCGCAACTCCACCCGGAACTCGCCGTCGCCCATGCCGACGCCACGCAGCTCGTCGGCCACCGCGGCGGCGAACGGCTCGGCCGCCTGCTCCCTGGCGGCCCGAAGCCCCGCGGCGAGTTGCTCGGACTTCGCCTGGGCGGCCGCGAGGGCTTCCTGCGCTGCGGCGGCCGGGTCGAGACCGCCCTCGAGCGCGGCCAGCTCCTCGCGCGCCGCGGTGGCACGCGCAAGCAGGTCCTCGTAGTCCGCCGCGCCGAAGCGGCGGCGGGCGTCGCTGATCCGCTCCAGCTCTCCTTCGACGTGCTCGACGCGGTCGGGCTCGGCCTCCAGCGACGCGAGGAAGCTGCGGAGGTCGGAGCCGAGCTCGCGCAGCCGCAACTCGAGGTCTCTCAGCTCCTCGCCCGCCCGCGCGAGCTCGGGTGCGAGGCGCTCGAGCGGGGCGAGCGCGCGCTCGGCGGCGGCGGTGAGCCCCGTGGCCCCCTCACCTTCGTCCGGCGCGAGCGCCTCGGCTGCACGGGTGGCGCCCTCTGCAAGCTCGGTCAGGTGGCGTAGCCGCTCGCGCTCGTCGCGCAGGGCCTGCTCACCACCTGCGCTCGAAGCCTGCGGTCGCCTCGACGAGCGCGGCGAGCTCGGCGAGGCGCGTTTCCTCGGCAGCCGCTCCTCGGGACAGCTCCTCGTGCCGCTTCCGGGCGGCGGCCAGCTCACGCCATGCGATCCGCGCCTCGCGGCGGCGGCGGAGCTGCTCCTCGCCACAGTAGGAGTCGAGCACGTCGAGCTGGTACGAGGGCCGTCCCAGCCGGCGCTGCTCGAACTGGCCGGACATGGCGATCAGCCGTTCGGCGGCGGCTGCGAGGTCCTCGCGCGCCACGGCGCGGCCCCAGGCGTACGCCCGCGTGCGGCCGTCTGCAAAGACGCGCCGCGCGATCACGAGGCCCGGCTCGTCCTCGGGAGCGAGCTCCGCGAGCCCGGCCAGCTCCTCGTCCTCGAGAAAGCCGTCCGGCAAGTCGAGCTCCGCCTCGACGTAGGCCTCGCCTGCGGCGGCGCCGATCGCGCCCGCGTCGCCCTTCGCGCCGAGCAGCAGCCCGATCGCCTGGGCGAGGATCGTCTTCCCCGCTCCCGTTTCGCCGGTGATCGCGGTCAGGCCGGCTGCGGGCGCAAGCGCTCCCTCGCGCACGAGGACGAGATTCTCGATGCGCAGGCTACGAAGCAAAGGTCCGGCTGTAGCGGCTGAAGAAGGTCACTTCCGGCAGCGTCGCGAGGAGGGAGCGCTGCGCGCCGATGCGGGCGAGTGCGCGCGCGCCGGGCGGCAGCTCGGCAACGCGATGCCCGTCGACGAGCGCGACGGCGTCCACGTCCGGAGTCCGGTTCCAAACGACCAAGTCGCGTCCGCGCGGGACGACGAGCGGCCGGGCGTTGAGCGAATGGGGCGCCACGAAGGTCACGGCCATCGCGTCCATGCCCCACACGAGCACCGGCCCGCCGTTCGAGAAGTTGTAGCCGGTCGATCCCGAGGGAGTCGAGCAGACGACGCCGTCGCAGCCGCGCCGGCCGAGACCTTCACCGCCCACCGCCCAATCGAGCTGGATCATCCGTCCGACGACCCCGCTCGTGACGACGAGGTCGTTGACGGCGACACGCTGCTCCTCCCCCACCTCGACCTCGAGCGTCGGCAGCTCCTCGACCTTGTACTCGCCGGCAAAGACGCGCGCGAGCCCCGACTCCAGGTCGTTGCGCGAGATCGAGGAAAGGAAGCCGACTGTGCCGAAATTGACGCCGATCACCGGCACGCTCGTGCCGAGATAGCGGGCGAGCGCGCGGAGCATCGTCCCGTCCCCGCCGAGCACGACGGCGAGGTCGACGTCCTCCGAGTCACCGTTCTCGGGAGCGAGGCCGTGCTTCTCGGCCTCTTCCTCGCCCATGCGCAGCTCGACCCCGGCCTCGCGGGCAACGGTGGAGAGCCGCGCGAGCGCAGGCCCGATCGTCTGCGGCTTGCCGTGCGTGACGACGGCGGCGCGCTTCACGGACCGCCTTAGGCGACTGCGTCACGGATTCGCTCGTCGATGTCATCCAGGAGCACGGGGTCGTCGCGATTGATCAGGTGGACGAAGAACTCGCGGTTGCCCTTCGGGCCGGGCAGCCGTGAGTCTACGACGCCGACGGCGGTCGCACCCCAACCGAGGCCCGCCTCCACGACCTCGCGAAGCACACGCCGGTGGATCTCCGGGTCGCGGACGACGCCTCCCTTCCCGACTTCCTCCTTGCCGGCCTCGAACTGGGGCTTGACGAGCACGAGCGCATCCCAGCCGGGCTCCAGGAGCGCCAGCACCGAAGGGAGAGCGAGGCGCACGCTGATGAAGGAGACGTCGCAGACGAGGAGATCGGGACGAAACGGGAGCTCGCGGAGGTCGCGCGCGTTCGTCCGCTCGAGGACGGTCACGCGCGGGTCGTTGCGCAGCTTCGGATGCAGCTGGCCATAGCCGACGTCGACGGCGATCACGCGCGCCACCCCGTTCTGGAGCAGGTAGTCGGTGAACCCGCCGGTGGACGCGCCCACGTCGATGCAGTCGCGCCCGTCGAGCTCGACCTCGAGCTGCTCGAGCGCGTTCGCGAGCTTCTCGCCGCCCCGGGAGACGAAGCGCGGCGGCCGGTCGACTGCGAGCTCGGCGTCGTCGGCCACCTGGTGGCCGGGCTTGTCGTAGCCGGGAACGAGGCCCGCGAGCACGAGCGCCTGGGCCTGCGCGCGGCTCTCCGCCAGGCCGCGCTCGACGAGCAGGACGTCGAGTCGCTTCTTCATCGTGCCCTTCATCAGGGTAGTCGCCGCGGGTGTTACAAGACCGTCATGGAACTGCGCGGAGATCGCGTCGTCCTGCGGCCGCTCGAAGAAGGCGACGTCGATCGGATCGTCGAGCTCGGAGCCGATCCCGAAGTCGAGCGCTGGTGGCGCGGGTTGACGCACGAGCACGTGCTCGAGAAGGCGCGCGGCGAGGACGAGGGCGTCGCCGTCTTCGCGATCCTCGTCGACGGCGAGGTGGCCGGGATGATCCAGCATTACGAGGAGACCGACGAGGAGTTCCGCTCCGCCGGGCATCGACCTCTTCCTCGGGGCGCCATATCACGGCCGCGGCCTCGGGACAGACGCGGTGCGGACGATGGCGCGCCATCTGATCCACGACCGGGGCCACCACCGGCTCACGATCGATCCCGGCCGCCCACAACGAGCGCGCGATCCACTGCTACGAGAAGGTCGGCTTCAAGCGCGGTCGGGGTGATGCGCGAGTACTGGCTCGACCGGAAGGCGTCTGGCGCGACGGCCTCCTCCTCGACCTGCTGGCGTCGGAGCTCACATGGCCGTGAGCGCAATCGACTGGCTGCTCGCCTCGGACGAGCCGGGGATCGTCTTCCAGGCGAAGCGCGACCTGCTCGGCGAGCCGGATCCGCCCGAGGCAGGCACGGTGCTGGACGGACCGTTGGTACGCGGCCTCCTCGCAGGCCAGCAGGCGGACGGCGGCTTCGGCGTCAACGTCTACGGCAAGTGGGGCGGCGCGCACTGGCGACTCGTCTCGCTCGTCGAGCTCGGCGTCCCTGCGGGCGAGCCTCGCTGCGTCGCTGCGGCCGAGACCGTGCTCGCCTGGCTGACCGGCGAGTCCCACCGAAAGCGGATCCAGACGATCAACGGGCTCGTGCGGCGCTGCGGCTCGCAGGAGGGAAACGCGCTGGCGGTCTGCTGCCGGCTCGGGCTCGCCGAGGATCCGCGCGTCCGGCTGCTCGCCGAGTCGCTCGTCGAGTGGCAGTGGCCGGACGGCGGCTGGAACTGCGACAAGAACGCGACGGGCTACCGCTCCTCGTTCAACGAGTCGCTGCCGCCGATGTGGGGGCTGCACGAGTACTGGGTCGCCACCGGGGAGACAGCGGCGAAGGATGCGGCCGAGCGCACGGCGGAGCTCTTCCTCGATCATCGGCTGTTTCGCACGCTTGCGAGCGGCGAGCCGATCCGGCCCTCGTTCGTCGCGATGCACCAGCCGCCGTTCTGGCACTACGACTTCTTCCGCGCTCTCGTCGTGCTGGCGAGGATGGGCCTGCGCCGGCGACCCGCGGGCGGCCGACGGCCTCGAGCTGCTGGAGGAGCGCCGGCTCTCGGACGGCCGCTGGCGACCCGGCGGGCGCTGGTGGAAGCCGCCTGGGTCGAAGGGAAGCAACGTCGAGGTCGTCGACTGGGGCTCCGGCCCGAGCGAGCTGCTGACCCTGGACGCCCTCCGCGTCCTCCACGCCGCCAAGTAACAGTCTGTTACTTGGCTCCCTCGAGCAGCTCGAGCAGCGCGTGCGGCGGTCGCGTCTTCAGCGCGACGTCGAGCAGGATCTGGCCGGCGGTGGGTGCGAGGCCTCGGAGGCGGTGCTCGTGGACGAGCACGCGGATCTGCTCGTAGCTCGGCCGCGGATACTCCAAATGGCTTGCCAGAGCCGCAACGCGGCGGTACACCTCGGCAATCGGCACTGCCTCGTCGTCGAGCCGCTCGATCGCAGCGAGGAGCGTGGGGACGATCCGAGGAGCAGCTGCCGACACACCTCAACTGTCGCCGAGCACCCGTCACGAGACTGTCGACGAACCGTGCCGATTCCCGCCTTGTAACAGTCTGTTACTAGGCGAGGTTGATGGAGCCGTCGTCGCCGAGCGTCCAGTGCGGGTTGTGGGCTACCTCCCACGGATGGCCGTCGGGGTCGACGAAGACGCCCGAGTAGCCGCCCCAGAAGGTCTCCGCGCCGTGGCGTGGGATCACGGCGCCTGCCGCCTCGGCCTCGGCGATGACCGCGTCCACCTCGGCGGGAGAGCCGACGTTGTGCGCCAGCGTGACGCCGCCCCAGCCGCCCGCGTCCTCGACGCCGCTGTCCTCCGCGAGCTGGTCGCGGCCCCAGAGCGCCACGATCATCCCGCCCGACTGGAAGAAGACGACGTCGTCGTCCGGCTCGGCGCCGGTCGTCCAGCCGAGCGCCTCGTAGAAGGCGCGCGCCCGGGCGAGGTCGCGAACGCCGAGCGTGACGAGGCTGAGACGCTGCTCCACGCGTGAAGACTACGCCGTACGCGCGGCCAGGCTCGCGACGATCTCGGCGAGCACCGTCGTCTCGGCCGGAATGGCCGACAGCCGCTCGTGGGCGCGAGCGGCTGCCTCGTCGGCGAGCCGGCGAGCCTCCTCAGCCCCGTGCAGCGCCGCGTATCCGTCGCCGTCGAGCAGGTCGTCGACCGCCTGGAAGAGCAGGCCGAGCTCGTCGCCGAACGCACGCCAGGCGGGCTGCTCGCCCTCCGGTACCTCCGCGACCCAGAGCGCGACTCCGACTGAGGCCGAGAAGAGCGCGCCCGTCTTCAGCCGGTGCAGCGCAGCGAGGTCGCGTCTCGCCCTGGACGTCGCGATACTGGCCACCGATCATCCCGAGCGTCGCCTGAGCGAGCTCGCGCCCGACCATCGGCGTCGGGTAGGAGAGCGCGAGCCGGAACGCCTCCGTGAGCAGCGCGTCGCCGGCAAGGAGCGCCGTCGCCTCGCCGAACGCGATGTGCGCCGAAGGGCGGCCTCGCCGCTCGTCGTCGTCGTCCATCGCGGGCAGGTCGTCGTGCACCAGCGAGAACGTGTGCACGAGCTCGACCGCTGCCGCCGCGGGCAGGCAGTGCTCCGCGACTCCACCGGCCGCCTCCGCTACCGCGAGCGAGATGACCGGGCGCACGCGCTTGCCACCCGACTCGAGCGGATAGCGCAGGGCTTCCTCGAGCCCGCCGAGCTCCGGCGTGAACGCGAGCTCGGCGAGGTAGCCCTCGACGAGCGCGCGCAGGTCCTCAGGGCTGCGGTGCATCTGCTCGCGATCTGGCCTTGGCGAGCTCGACCTCGACCTCCTTGGCGAGCTCGGCGAGCTCGGTCAGCACCTCGACGGCCGACTCGGCGTCCTCCGCAGCGGCGAGCCGCTCCAGCTCGTCCCGCGTCGCCTTCAGCCGCTCGAGCAGCTCCTCCGCGCGGCCGAGCGCCTCATCTGCAGTACTCACGCAACCCCCTCTCGCTGTCCCTTTTCTCTGGCAACGCGGGCGAGGATCCCGTTCACGAGCCGGCCCGCCTCCTCGGACGCGTACCGCTTCGCCAGCACGACGGCCTCGTTCATCGCCACCTCGGGCGGCACGCTCTCCTCCTCCAGCTCGTGGATTCCGATCCGCAGGATGTTCCGCTCGAGCGTACCGAGACGGTCGGCGGTCCAGCCCTCGGCGGCCTCGGTGATCTTGCGGTCGAGCTCCTCGGCCCGCACGGAGACGGCCTCGGCGAGCTCGAGCGCGAACGCGTCGGGCTCACCCTCGTACAGCGCCGTCAGCGGCTGCCCGGTCAGATCCCACTGGTAGAGCAGGAAGAGGGCCGTCCGCCGAGCCTGTCTCCGGCCGACGCGTCATCTGTCGAGCTCCTCGATCGAGACGTCGACCGCGGCCGGGAGCCCGGCCGAGCTGCGCAGGGCCACGGCGACGTTCGACTGCACCTCGCGCGCGACCGACGGCAGCACGGCCCCGTAGCGGGCGGCGAGCTCGAGCTCGACCGTGGCCGTCCCGTCGGCCACCGACACATCCAGCCCACGGCGCGGCCGGCGGACGCGCGCGCCGTCGACGAGCTCCGCGGCCGTGATCACGAGAGCCGCGAGCGCGTCGCCCTCGATCCGGATCGGACCGTGCGGGCCTCCGATCGTGTGCCCGTCGCGGCTCACAGTGTCTCCACCGCGGCGGCGAGCGCCGGCAGCCGCCCTTCCATCTCGGCGAGGAAGCTCGTCGAGTACTCGCCGCTGGCGAACTCCGCCGAACGGAGGATGTCGAGCGCCAGCCCGCGGGTCGTCGGCACGCCGTCGAGCTCGAGCTCGTCGAGCGCCCGCACGCCGCGCGCGATCGCGGCCGGGCGGTCCTCCGCCCAGACGACGAGCTTCGCGATCAGCGAGTCGTAGTAGGGCGAGATCGTCGAGCCTTCCTCGAGGTGCGTGTCGATCCGCACGCCCGGGCCGAGCGGCGGCCGGAAACGCGTGATCGTTCCCGGCGCGGGCGCGAACCCGCGAGCCGGATCCTCGGCGTTCAGCCGGATCTCGAGCGCGTGCCCGCGCCGCGGCGCCCGGCCGGTGAGAGACAGCTGCTCGCCCGCGGCGATCCGCAGCTGCTCGCGGACGATGTCGACCCCGGTCACGAGCTCGCTGACGGGATGCTCGACCTGCAGGCGGGCGTTCAGCTCGATGAAGTGGAACGTGCCGTCCTCGCCGAGCAGGAACTCGAAGGTGCCCGCGTTCTCGTAGCCGATCGTGCGGCAGGCCCGCTCGGCCGCCGCCTCCATCTCCTCGCGCGTGTCCGGGTCGAGGGCGGGCGACGGCGACTCCTCGATCAGCTTCTGGTGGCGGCGCTGGATCGAGCACTCGCGCTCGCCGAGGGTGAGCACGCCGCCGTCCTTGTCGCAGAGCACCTGGATCTCGACGTGGCGCGCGGGCACGAGCGCCTTCTCGAGGTAGAGCGATCCGTCCGAGAAGGCGGCTTCCGCCTCGGCCCGCGCGGTCGAGTAGGCGGCCTCGAGCTCGTCCGGCCCGTAGACGAGCCGCATGCCCTTGCCGCCGCCGCCCGAGACGGCCTTCAGCAGCACGGGGAAGCCGAGCTCGCTCGCGGCCGCGCGCACCTCGGCGAGCGTGGCGCCGCCCTCGGTGCCGGGCACGAGCGGCACGCCCGCGGCCTTCATCTCCGCCTTCGCCTGCGCCTTGTCGCCCATCCGCTCCATCACGTCCGCGCCCGGGCCGACGAAGACGAGGTCGTTGTCCTCGCACGCGCGGACGAAGGCCGGGTTCTCGGAGAGGAAGCCGTAGCCCGGGATGCACCGCCTCGCAGCCGGTCGTCTCGGCCGCGGCGATCACCGACGGGATCCGGAGATAGCTCTCGGACGCCGACGGCGGCCCGATGCGGACGGCGCGGTCGGCGAGCCGGACGTGCAGCGCGTCGGCGTCGGCGGTCGAGTAGACCGCGACCGCCTCGGCGCCGAGCTCGTGGAGCGCCCGGATCACCCGGACGGCGATCTCGCCGCGGTTCGCTACGAGGACCCTGGTGAACATCAGAGAGCCGGCGGCGCGACGATCGGCTCGAGCTCGAACAGGAGCTGCCCGAACTCGACCGGCTTGCCGTTCTCGGCGTGGATCGCGGTCACGCGGCCGCCGGCGTCGGCCTTCAGCTCGTTGAAGAGCTTCATCGCCTCGAGCATGCAGAGCGTCTGCCCGGGCGCGACGACGTCGCCGAGCTCGACGAAGGCGGGCAGCTCCCGGCTCCGGAGCGCGATAGAAGACGCCGACCATCGGCGACTCGACGCGGATCGCGCCGGCCGCGGCTGCCGGCAGCACCGGCAGCTCGGCGAGCTCGTCGTCGGCCAGCGGCGCGCCGCCGACCTCGAGCTCGGGCCGGTCCTCGGTGCGCCTGCACGGAGACCCGCATCCCCTCGTCCTCGATCTCGACCTCGGCGACGCCGCTCTCCTGGACGATCCGGACGAGCTCGCGGATCCGCTGCTCGCGGCTCTGGTCGAGGGTCGGCGTGCCGAAGTCGTCGCGTGTCGCGCGCGCTCGGATCGTCCGCAGCAGCGCTTCCGCCTCCTCGCCGAAGAGCGCGATCAGGACGAGCTCCTCCTCGCTGGCGGCGAGCCCTTCGGCCTCCTGGCGGACGTCCTCGGCGGTCGGCGGGTCCTCGTCGAGCGGGATCCCGTCCGAGAGGAGCGTGACGGCGCGCGCGACCGTCGGGTCGACCTTCGCCGGCGGGCTGCCGTAGCGCCCCTGCACGAGGTCGCGGAACTCGTCGACGACGGTGCCGTACCGCCGCGCGGAGAGGACATGGATCAGAGCCTGCGAGGCGAGGATCTGGCCGATCGGGGCCGCGAGCGGCGGCCAGCCCGTCTCGCGGCGGATCGTCTGCAGCTCCTCCAGCGTCTCGAGCAGCCGGTCGCCGGCCGCGTGTGCGCGCAGGTGCGTGTCGAGCGCCGCGACGAGGCCGGTCGGCAGGTCGTACTCGGCGGCGCGGACCGCGAGGCGCGGCGCATGCGGCGTGACGATCTCGTCGCCGATGTGCTCGTCGACGAGGTCGGACGCCTCCCAGAGCCGGTCGACGTCGACGCCGGTATCGAGCCTCATCCCCGCGAGCGCCGACGCCAGCGACTCGCCGGCGACGCGGTGGAGCGAGAGCGCGAGCGGGTAGACGGCGCAGGCGATCAGGTCGGCTCCGGCGCGAGCGGCCTCGATCGAGTCGGCCATGCCGCTGCCGCTCGCGCCCTGGCAGTAGAAGCCGACCGGCAGCCCGGAGGCCTCGGCGACGCGCGAGACGAGCTCGCCCGCCTGGTGCGGCTGCAGGCCGCCCGTCGGATCGTGGATCAGCGCGCGCGTCGCGTTCAGCTCGGCGAGCTCGCGGGCCTGCTCGACGAGCGCGTCGGCGGCGCCCTCTCCGCCCGGGCTGTAGACGAGCCCGGCGTGGAACTCCTTGCCGGCGCCGACGATCGCCTCGCCGGCCTCGCGCAGGTTCGAGACGTCGTTGAGCGGGTCGTGCAGGCGGAAGACGTCGATCCCGTTCTCCGCCGCGGACGCGACGAAGCGGCGGACGAAGTCGCCGCCGACCGGGCGCGAGCCGACGAGGAAGCGGCCGCGAAGCGCGAGTCCCGAGCGGCGTCGTCGTCCGGCTCTTGAGCGCGCGGATGCGCTCCCAGGGGCTCTCGACGCCGCGGCGCACGGCGGAGTCGAAGACGCCGCCGCCGGAGACCTCGAGGCACGCGAAGCCCGCCTTGTCGAGCACCTCGGCGAGCGACAGCAGCTCGGCGGTCGGGACCTTCCCCGCGAGCGGTTCCTGCGAGAGCAGGCGGATGGTGGTGTCGACGAGCCGCGGCACGAGCGGCAGCCTACCGAGTTCCGCCGGGCCTGACGCGGACGGTGTGCTTCAGTCAACACAAGCTCATCCGCTCGGCCGTCGCTGCCGCGCGGCCGGTGTCATACCAGACGCGGTCGTGTAGAGGACGCCGGCGGCCATCAGGCTCGCGAGATGTAGCGGCCCTCGCGGGGTCGACCTTGATCCGTCGCCCACGTTGACGAACAGCGGCACCTGCGACGACGGCGCCTGTCTCGAGCGTCGCCGGCTTCGTCACGTTCGAGACCGTGTCGCCCTTGACGCCCGGCTCGGTGTCGGTCACGGCCAGCTCGATCGAGGACGGGAGCTGCACGCCGCTCGGCAGGCCGCCGACGAAGAGGAGCTGCACCGGCGTCGAGGGCTGCATGTAGGGCAGCTCGGCCTCGAGCGTCGCGTGCGGGAGCGAGAGCTGCTCGTAGGTCTGCTCGTCCATGAAGACGACCTCGTCGCCCGAGTCGTAGAGGTACTGCATGTTCTTGACCTCGGTGTAGACCCGCGCGAACTTCTCGCCCGCCCGGAAGGTCTTGTCGACGACCGAGCCCGAGTTGATGCTCTTCACCTTCGTGCGCACGAAGGCGCCGCCCTTGCCGGGCTTGACGTGCTGGAAGTCGAGGATCCGCCAGACCGAGCCTTCGAGCTCGATGTGCATGCCGGTCTTGAACTCGTTGGTGGAGACGACGTCGGCCACGACGGCGCAGGTTACCGAACGGTGGTCAGCTCCTTGCCCAGCTGCGTCAGCCGCTCGCTGCCGCCGTCGGTGACGAGCACCATGTCCTCGATCCGGACGCCACCGAGCCCGGGCAGATAGATCCCCGGCTCGCAGCTGACGACGTTGCCGGCCTCGAGCGTGTCGCGTGGACTCCGCTCGCACGGTCGGAGCCTCGTGCACCTCGAGGCCGATGCCGTGGCCCAGGCCGTGCCCGAACTGCTCGCCCCAGCCGGCCGCGGCGATCACGTCGCGCGCTGCGGCGTCGGCGTCGCGGCCGCTGACACCGGGCGCGTACGCGGCGAGCCCCGCGAGCTGCGCCTCGAGGCAGACCTCGTAGGCGCGCGCGAGCTCGTCGGGGAGGTCGCCGGTCGCGAAGGTGCGCGTGCAGTCGGAGGCGTAGCCGTCGACTCGGCAGCCGGCGTCGATCGTGACGAGCGTGTTGGCCGGGATCTGGACGTCGCGCACGTCCGCGTGCGGGCTGGCGCCGTTCTCGGCCGCGGCGACGATCGTGTCGAACGACAGCTCCGAGGAGCCGTGCTCGTGGAAGAGCTCGCGCACGCGCCACGCGAGCTCGACCTCGGTCCGGCCGGTGAACTGCTCCTCGGCGAGCGCGGCGAAGACGCGGTCGGAGATCGCGGCCGCTGCGCGCATCGCCTCGAGCTCCTCCGGCTCCTTGACTCGCGCGCAGCCGCTCGACGATCCCGGTTCGCGAGATCGTCTCGACGCCGCCCTCGCGCAGCTGCTCGTTGCTCGCGACGGTGAGGACGTGCGCCTCGATCGCCGATCGTCTGGCCGGCGAGCCGCGTCGCCAGGTCGCCGATCACCGCGCGCGCCGTCTGCTCGAAGCGGATGCCCTCGAGCGCGCTCGCCTTCTGCGCGTAGCGGAAGTCGGTGAAGAGCGTCGCGTCCCCGTCCGAATCGACGAGGACGGCGGCGTTCGAGCTCGAGAGCCCCGTCAGGTAGCGGACGTTGACGCCGCTCGTGACGAGCAGCGGCTCGTCGAGCAGCGCGGCGAGACGCTCGATCCTGCTCATTTTCGCTGCGCCGCCAGGAACTCGATCGCCGTCCGGTAGCCCTCCGGCCCTTCGCCGGAGACGCGCTTGGTCGCCAGGTCGCCGATCACCGACACCCGCCTCCACTCCTCCCGCGCCTCGATCTTGGAGAGGTGCACCTCGACGACGGGAGCCTTGAAGAGCTCGACCGCGTCCCGGATCGCGTAGCTGTAGTGCGACCACGCGCCCGGATTGAGGATGACGCCGTCGGCCCAGTCGAGCGCGTCGTGGCACCAGTCGATGAACTGGCCCTCGTGGTTCGTCTGCCGGCACCGGGTCGTGCACTCGAACTCCTTCGACCAGGCGTAGATGCGGCTCTCGAGGTCGGCCAGCGTGAGGCCGCCGTAGTGGCCGGCGTCGCGCCGGTCGAGCACGTCGAGATTGACTCCGTTGAGGACGGCGATGCGCACGGGGCGGACTCTATCCGAGCGATCAGCGCGTCGAGCGCCGCTCGCACCTCGGCCGCAGGGAGCTCGACGCCGAGCTTCGGCCGGCCCGGCGCCTCGAGCAGGACGAGGCGCGGGACGCCGTCGACGACCTTCTTGTCGCGGGCGAGCGCCGCCCACGCGACTCGCGATCGACCCGGACCGGCTCGGGTCGGAGGGTCTCCTCGACGGCCGCCGTGTCGAGACCCGAGAGCCGCAGCGCGGCGAGCAGCCCGAGCGCGACGGCGCGGCCGTGCGGTAGCTCGAAGCCGGCGGCCGCCTCGAGCGCGTGGGCGAACGTGTGGCCGAGGTTGAGCTGGTTGCGCTCGCCGCGGTCGTGCGGATCCCGCAGGCAGACCGCGGTCTTGAACGCCGCGCAGCGGCGCACCTGCTCGGGGAGGGGCAGCTCCCAGAGCGGCTCGCCGGCCAGCAGGCCGGTCTTGACCACCTCGGCCCGCCCGTTCTCGAGCTCGGCCTGCGGCAGCGTCTCGAGCGTCGCCGGGTCGATCACCGTCCGCACCGGCCAGTGGAAGGCGCCGATCAGGTTCTTCCCGTCCGGGCAGGTCGATCGCCGTCTTGCCGCCGATCGCCGCGTCGACCTGGCCGACGAGCGTCGTCGGGACGGCGACCCAGTCGATCCCGCGGAGATACGTCGCGGCGGCGAAGCCGGCGGCGTCGGTCGTGCAGCCGCCGCCGAGCGCGACGAGGGTGCCGCCGCGCTCGAGCCGCAGCGCGTGCCAGAGCGCTTCCAGCGACTCGACGCTCTTCGCCTGCTCGCCCGGCGCGAGCTCGTGGCTCGCACGCGCCCGCGCGCCGAGCGCGAGCTGGGCGTCCATGCCGTAGATCCCGGCGACGCGCGCGTCGCTGACCAGCTCGACCGGGCCGTCGCGCGGGACGAGCTCGCCGAGCCGCTCGAGCGCGCCGGTCTCGACGTGGACGCCGCCCGCGGCGAGCACGGCGCCGTCGAGGTCCCGGGTGCGCGCGTCCGCGGCGTCGTCGTAGAGCGGCCGCCGCTGCTCGTAGAGCGTCCGGAACGCTGCCTCGTCCTGCGCGAGCGGCCGGTCGCTGCCGGCGACACGGCGCCACGCCTCCTCGGCGTCGATCTCGACGAGGATCGTCAACGCGCGCTCCCGCAGCGCCGTGCGGATCTGGTCGGTCCCGACCGCACCGCCGCCCAGCGCGATCACGGCGGGCGTGCTCGAGGCCAGGGCGTCGCGCACGTGCTTCGACTCGCGCAGGCGGAATGCCGCCTCGCCGCCGGTCTCGAAGATCCGCGCGATCGGCTCCTCGCGCTCGATCTCGGCGTCGACGTCGACGAACGGCCGCCCGAGCTTCGCGGCGAGCTCCTCGCCGAGGGTCGACTTGCCCGCACCCATGAAGCCGATCAGAGCGACGTGACGGTCTAGCGCGTGCGTATCCGCTCCAGGTACGCCTTGTGCGCGGCGAGCATGTCGACGAGCGCGTCGCCGCCGAGCTTGTCGTGCGCCGCGCGCGCGAGCTCCCAGGCGACGGCGGCCTCCGCGACGACCGCCAGCGCCTCGACCGCGGCCACGTCGCTCCGCTCGACCAGCGCCTGCGCGGGCTCGCCGGTGGCGAGATCGACGGAGTCGAGCGGGCGCATCAGCGTCGGCAGCGGCTTCATCGCGGCCCGAACGACGAGCTCCTCGCCGTTCGAGATGCCGGCCTCGATCCCGCCCGCCCGGTTCGACCGCCGTTTCAGCAAGCCCGGAGCTCGATCTCGTCGTGCGCCGCGGAGCCGCGCTCCCGCGCGAGCGCGAAGCCGTCGCCGATCTCGACGCCCTTGACGGCCTGGATCCCCATCAGCGCCGCGGCCAGGCGCGCGTCGAGCCGGTCCTCCCTCGTCGCGTACGAGCCGAGACCCGGGAAGACGCCGGTCGCGCGCACCTCGACGATGCCGCCGAGCGTGTCGCGGTCGGCGCGGGCGGCGTCGATCGCGACCTCCCAGCCGTCCCGCTCGCCGCCGATCTCGAGCACCGACCCGGCGACCTCGATCCCGAGCTCGCGCAGCAGCGCTTTCGCGACCGCTCCCGCGGCCACGATGACCGCGGTGTGCCGCGCACTCGCCCGCTCGAGCGCGTCGCGCACGTCCTCGTGTCCGTACTTCAGCACGCCGGCGAGGTCGGCGTGGCCGGGCCGCGGCAACGTCACCGGCTTCGTGCCCTTCCCGGACGGCTCGCCCTCGGGCGGCCACGGGTTCATTCCCCAGAGCCAGTTCTTGTGGTCGCGGTTGCGGACGACGAGCGCGAGCGGCGTCCCCAGGGTTCGCCCGTGGCGGAGGCCGGCGAGCACCTCGACCGTGTCCTGCTCGAGCTGCTGGCGCGGGCTGCGGCCGTAGCCGAGCTGGCGCCGGTGCAGGTCGGCGTCGATCGCAGCCCGGTCGAGCGACGAGCCCGGCGGGAAGCCCGGTCAGGATCGCGACGAGCGCGGGCCCGTGCGACTCGCCTGCTGTCGTGAGGTGCAGCGTCACGCCGGAGAGCGTACTGCGGCGCGCATGACGTCAACCGGCGCGGGCACGCCGGTCCAGAGCTCGAACGACGCCGCGCCCTGCGCGACGAGGACGTCGAGCCCGTCGACGAGCTCGCACCCGGCTGCGCGAGCGGCGGCGGCGTGCGCCGTCTCGCCTCCCTCGGCGCGGTACGCGAGGTCGATCACGGTCTGGCCCTGCCGCGGCTCGAAGAGGAGCTCGTCCTTCACCGGCGTCGCGTGGACGACGAGCTCGGCGTCGCCCGTCTGCGGCGGCCATTCGCCCTTCCGGGCGAAGACCTGCACCTCCGCCCCACGCGCCTCGAGCTCGGCGATCCACGCCGTCGCGGCGCCGCCGGCGCCGATGACCGCGGCCCGCTTCGGTCGCCGCTCGCCGAGCGCCTCGGTGTCGGTGCTGGAGCCGATCACGCGACCGTCGCGGATCACGAGCGTGTTCACCGACTCGACGCCGCCCTCGACCTCGTCGCAGAGCACGGCCGCCGCCCGCTTGTGCGGCGTCGTCACGTTGGCGCCGAGAAAGCCGAGCGCGACGAGCCCGCGGACGGCGTCCTCGAGCTGCTCGGGCGCGACCCCGAGCGGGACGTAGGCAACGTCGAGCGCGCGCGCCGCGAACGCGGCGTTCTGCATCCGCGGCGAGAGCGACCCCACCTTGGGATCCCGCAGCAGCCCGACGAGGCCTGTCGTGCCGGTGATCACGGCTCAGCCGCAGCCGTAGCCGTACTCGCAGGCCTTGGCGTAGAACTCGGACTCGCTCGCCGTGAAGAAGTGATGGACCCGGTCCGGCTTGCGCACGAAGAAGAGGTATTCGACCTTCGCCGGGATGCGCGGCCGCCTGCATCGACGCGAGGCCCGGGTTCGCGATCGGCGTCGGCGGCAGCCCCGTCCGGTTGCGCGTGTTGTACGGGTTGTCGCTCTCGAGCTGGGAGACGCGCAGCGCCTCCGTCCCGGGCACGTCGAGCCCGTACCGGATCGTCGCGTCGATCCCGAGCGGCATCCCGGCCTTGAGCCGGTTGTAGATCACCGCCGCGACCAGCGGCCGCTCGTCGGGCGCGATCGTCTCCTTCTCGACCATCGAGGCGATGATCAGGACGTCGTAGGGCGTCAGGTTCTTCGTCTTCGAGAAGCGCAGGTCGACCTTCGCCCAGTTGGCGTCGAAGAACTCGAGCTGGTCGGCGACGAGCTTCTTCGCGGTCGTCTTCGGCGTGAACTCGTACGTCGCCGGGAAGAGGAAGCCCTCGATTCCTCGCGCGTGCTTGCGGAACGCGGGCGGCACCTTCGCCGCCTTGGACGCTTTCGCGTACGCGTTGCCGGAGAGCTTCGGCGTCACCTTGCGCTTCGTCTTCGCGATCTGGCGCACCTCGGCGACGCGCTTCACCATCTCCTTCCGGTTGAAGCCCTCCGGGAAGACGACGCGCAGGATCGTCGGCGGCGGCGGCGCCGTCACCACCGGTTCGGACGCCGTCTCCTCCGCGCCACCGTCGCGCAGCCCGAAGACGAAGTAGAGCGCGACCGCAAGGAAGAGGACCAGCAGACCGGCTGCGATCGCGCGCCGGCGCCCGACCTGGCCGGGCGGAGGCCGTCGCGGCGGCCGCCCCGGGCGGGGCGGCATCACCGGTGTTACGGGTTCCCGCTCGCCCACGTCAGGTAGCTCTCGAGGAGGTGTGCAGCCGCCCGTGCGTCCTCCGGCGCCCGCGAGGACGGGCCGGAGGCGGCGAGCGTCGTCGTGAACCGCTCGTCGAACGACTCGACCGGCACGTCGACGACTGCGCGCAGCGCTGCCACGAACTCCGCGGTCTCGTCCGCCTGCGCACCGTGGTCGCCCCTGAGCGTGAGCGGCAGTCCGACCACGATCCGCTCGGCTCCCTCGGCCGCGACGAGCTCGACGAGCTCGCGCAGCCCCGGCTCGCTCGCCGCAGACTCGACACGGTGAGCGGGCGCGCCAGCGTTCCCGTGGCGTCGGAGATCGCGACGCCGGTCCGAGCGGCGCCGTAGTCGAGCGCGAGGACCTTCACTATCCGAGTGCCTCGATGATCGTCTTCTCGGCGAGCGCGACAGCCTCGGGCAAGCGCTCGGCGTCCTTGCCGCCGGCGCGGGCCATCGTCGGACGGCCGCCGCCCTTGCCGCCGATGAGCGCGGCCGCGTCGCGGATCACGTCACCCGCATTGAGGCCGCGCGCCTCGAGCGACTTGTCGAGGTTGATCAGCAGCTGCGCGGTGCCGTCGTTGCGGGCGCCCACGATCACCGCGGCGGGCGCGTGCTGCTGCTTGAGCCGGTCGGAGACGTCGAGGGGATCGCCGCTCTTGACGTCGACGACGAGCACGTTCACGCCGCCGGCGGCCGTCTCGCGCGTGACGACGAAGTCCGCCTCGGCCTTCGCTGCCGACGGCTTCGACTCCTTGCGGACGCGTCGCCAGCTCGGCCCGCAGCTCCTCGGCCTCGCGCGCGCGCTCGTGCAGCAGCGCGTAGGCCTCGCCGGACGTGACCGCCTCGATCCGGCGCGCGCCGGAGCCGACGGAGCCCTCGGAGAGGATCACGAGCAGGCCGATCTCCGCGGTCGAGCGGACGTGCGTACCGCCGCAGAGCTCGCGGGAGAAGCCGTCGATCTCGACCACGCGCACGATGTCGCCGTACTTCTCGCCGAACAGCATCTGGGCGCCGAGCTTGCGCGCCTCGTCGATCGGCGTCTCGAAGATGCGCACCGGATGGTTGGCGAAGATCTGCTCGTTGACGATCCGCTCCACCTCCGTGCGCTCCTCCGGGGTGAGCGCGCGGTCGTGCGTGAAGTCGAAGCGAAGCTTGTCGGGCCGCACCGCAGAGCCCGCCTGCTTGACGTGGTCGCCGAGCACGCGCCGGAGCGCCTCGTGGAGGAGGTGCGTCGCCGTGTGGTTCGCCATCGTCGGGAAGCGGACCGACCAGGGAACGACGGCGCGCACGCGATCGCCGGCCGCGAAGCCTTCTCCTTGCAGCACGAGGATCTGGTCGTCCCCGACCAGGCGCTCGACGGCCACGACCTCGGCCCGGTTCGAGCCGTCGTCCTGCTCCACGTAGCCGGTGTCCCGCACCTGGCCGCCACCCTCCGGATAGAACGGCGACTCCCGGAGCTTCGCCTCGAACGTCCCGTCGCCACGGTCGACGAACGCGCCGATCTGAGTGAGGACGTCGAGCTTGTCGTAACCCACGAAGTCGGTCTTGAAGGTGACGTCGCCGATCAGGCGGATCGGAATCGTCACGGTCGAGCGCGAGCGCTCGCGCTGCTCGTGCATCAGCTCCTCGTACCGGTCCTCGTCGACCGGCATGCCGCGTTCGAGCGCCAGCTCCCGCGTGAGCTCGATCGGGAATCCGTAGGTGTCGTGCAGCTTGAACGCGGCGTCGCCGCTGAGCTCGGTGCTGCTCGCGAGCTCGTCGAAGATCGACATCCCGCGCGTCAGCGTGCGCTCGAACTGCTCCTCCTCGGTCTTGATCACGCGCTGGATCTCGGCCGCGTGCTCCCGCAGCTCCGGGAACGCGTCGCCCATCTGCTCGACGACGACGTCCGTCAGGTGCCAGAGCTCGTCGAGGCCGATCGTCTGCGCCTGCTGGACGGCGCGGCGGATCACCCGCCGGAGCACGTAGCCGCGGCCTTCGTTCGAGGGCTTGACGCCGTCGGCGACGAGGAACGTCATCCCGCGTCCGTGGTCGGCGATGACGCGGTGCGCCTTCGTCGCCTGCTCGGACTCGCCGTACGCGACCCCGCTCTCCTGCGCGACCCAGTCCATGATCGTCTGGTAGGCGTCGGTCTCGTAGACAGAGCGGTGCGGCACGTCCTGGACGATCGCCGCGAGCCGCTCGAGCCCCATGCCGGTGTCGATGTTCTGCTTCGGCAGCGGCGTCAGCGTCCCGTCCTCGTGCTGCTCGTACTCCATGAACACGAGGTTCCAGAACTCGAGAAAGCGGTCGCAGCGCGGGCATGCGGGCGCGCACGTCGGATCGCCGCAGCCGTGCTCCGGCCCCCAGTCCCAGTAGATCTCGGAGTCGGGCCCGCACGGCCCCGGCCCGCCGACCGACCAGAAGTTCTCCGAGCTCGGGAGCGCGACGATGCGCTCGGGCGGCATCCCGATCGCCTCCCACTCCCTGATCGAGACCTCGTCCGGGCCGAGCTTGAAGACCGGGTCGCCCGCGTGCACGCTCACCCAGACGCGGTCCCAGTCCAGCTGGAGGCGGTTCTGGATGAAGTCCGTGGCGTACTCGATCGCGCCCTGCTTGAAGTACTGACCGAACGAGAAGTTGCCGAGCATCTCGAAGAACGTCAGGTGATGGCCGTCGCGCCCGACCTCGTCGATGTCGGGCGTCCGGAAGCACTTCTGCGAGGTGCACGTGAGCGGCGCGGGCGGCGGCTCGCGGCCGAGGAAGTACGGCATCTGCGGCTGCATTCCGGCGGTCGTCAGCAGCGTCGAATGATCGTCGGCGCGCGGGACGAGCGGCCACGACGGCAGCCGCTTGATGGCCCTTCTCCTCGAAATAGGCGAGGAAGCCCTCGCGCAGCTCAGCCGACGTTCTCACCCCGGGAGTGTAAGGCGCACCCAGATGTCGCCGGGCTACGACGCGGCGCGCTTGGGCGCGGACGCAGCCTCGAGCTGCTCGTCGGTCGCGATCTCGTCGCGGATCTTCTCGAGCGCCCTGCTGATCAGGCGGGAGACGTGCATCTGCGAGATTCCGACCTGCTGCGCGATCTGGCTCTGCGTCAGCCCGTCGAAGAAGCGCAGGTGCAGAATCCGCCGCTCGCGCTCGTCGAGGGCACGGAAGCCCGGCGCGAGCACGGCGCGGTCCTCCGAAACCGCGTACTGGAGCTCCTCGGTGCCGAGCGACTCGAGCGGGTCGAGCTCTCCGTCCTCGTCGGAGCCCCCGGCCGAGAGCGAGAGCGACGTGTAGGCGCGGCCCGACTCGAGCGCCTCGAGCACGAGCTCCTCCTCCACGCCGGCGGCTTTCGCCAGCTCGGGGATGGTGGGCGAGCGGCCGAGCTGGACGGTCTGCTCCTCGACGATCTTCGAAAGCTGGACGTTGAGCTCCTGGAGCCCACGCGGAACGCGCACTGCCCAGCCCTTGTCGCGGAAATGGCGCTTGATCTCGCCGATGATGTTCGGCGTCGCGTAGGTCGTCAGCTCGACGCCGCGATCGATGTCGAAGCGGTCGATCGCCTTGATCAGGCCGATGCAGCCGATCTGGACGAGGTCGTCGAGCTGCTCGCCGCGATAGGCGTAGCGGCGCGCGAGCGAGCGTACGAGCGAGAGGTATTGCTCGATCAGCTGCTCGCGGGCGGCGAGGTCGCCTTCCTCGTGGTAGCGGCGGAGCAGCGCCTTGTCGGATGCGCGCGTCATCTCTCCCTCGCCGCCAGCGTGTAGCTCCTGCGGAGCTCGACCCAGCGGCCCCCGTCCCGCTCGGTCAGCGTCACGCTGTCCATCGTCGTCTCGAGCAGGCGGCGGAGGCCGACCCCATCGCCCGCCTCTGCCTCCAGAACCGCGGCCGTCGTCGGCGCGAGTGGGCCGACGGCAGCCTCGATCGTGTCGCCGGCGACGCGCAGGACGATTCCGACCTCTCCGTCGTCGGCGTCGTCGTGGTCGAGTAGCGAGTCGAGCGCGAGCTGGAGATCGTCGAGCACGTCGAGCGTGACGTCGTGCCGGGCCGCGATCCCTCCCACCACCAGGTCGGCGACGGCCGAAAACGGGCGCTCGCGCGGGATCTGGATCGTGAACTCGTCCATCTCGATCAGGGCGTGGGGCCGTCTGCGGCGCGCAGCTCCTCTTCGAGGTCACGCTCCTGCCTGGCGGCGGCTTCCTTACCGGTGCGAATCGCCTCGGACCAGTCGCGGTGCGCCTTCAGCGAGGCGACGCCGTGCGTGACCCCGGCCGCGAAGCCGGAGACTTTCTGCACGGGCCGCGTGATCGCCATGCTCACCGCGCGTACCGCGGTGTCGGCGCTTTCGGCCATGTCCACTGCGCTGTCCGTCACCCGATCCACCTTGTCCAGCTGCCCGTTCACCCTGTCGACACTCTCGCCGACCTTGTGAATGACCGGCAGCAATTCTTCTTCCGTTCCCCTGATCAACGAGGAAAGGCGCCCGAAGGTTCCGCCCAGGCGCAGGAAGGCGTAGGCAAGGCCGGCCCCGACGGCGATGAGAAACGCGGCGAGTGCGTAGCTGGCGACGTCGCCGGCGGTGACCGCTAGGAGCTGCACCTGGCGCATCCTAACGACCCGCGGAGGTCACGACTCCGTTGCCGACGACAGCGCCGCCCTCGTCGTAGAGAGCCGCGATCTGTCCGGGCGCGACGCCGTAGGCCGGCTGCTCGAGCTCCAGGGCGAATCCGTCGCCGTGCGCAGACACGCGCGCCGGGATCGCGGCCGAGCGGTAGCGGAGCTTCGCGTCCGCCCGCTCGACCGGTACGTGCAGCACGCCACGGACCTCCACTGCGTTACATGCGAGCGAGCCGCGGGGACCGACGACGAGCGTGTTCGTGGCAGCGTCCGAGCGGAGCGCGTACAGCGGCTCGGCCGCCGCCACGCCGATGCCGCGGCGCTGGCCCGGCGTGTAGCGCCAGACGCCGTCGTGGCGGCCGAGCTCGCGGCCGTCCTCGTCGACGATCGACCCGTCGACCGGCTCGAGGCCTCGGCGCTCCAGGAACGCGCGGTAGTCGTCGCCGGCGAGGAAGCACGCCTCCTGGCTCTCGCGACGCTCGGCGACGTCGAGGCCGGCTGCGGCCGCCTCCGCACGGGTTTCGGCCTTCGTCAGCTCGCCGAGCGGGAACTCGATTCGGTCGAGCTGTGCCGGGTCGAGCGGGGCCAGCATGTAGGACTGGTCCTTGTCGGGATCGACCGCGCGCGCAAGCAGGCGCCGGCCGCCGCGCTCGACGATGCGGGCGTAGTGACCGGTCCAGAGCTTTGCGGCGCCGGCTCGGTCCGCGAACGCCAGGAGCTCGTCGAAGCGGAAGTCGCCGTTGCAGCGCCCGCAAGGATTCGGCGTCTCCCCACGTGCATACGAGGCGACGAAAGGGTCGACGACGGCGTGGCGGAACTCCTCGCGCCGGTCGAGCGTCACGTGCGGGAGCCCGAGGGCGTGGCAGGTCTCGCGCGCCGCGATCACGGCCTCCGGTGAGCAGCAGGCGCGTTCCGAGTCCGGGCCGGCGGGATCGAGCCAGAGCCTGAGCGTGACCCCGATCGCGCTCGGTCCGGCGCGCAGCAGCGCGACGGCGCTGTCGACGCCGCCGCTCATCGCGACGGCGATTCGTCCCGGCTCGGGCGGCGCGGTGAAGACCTCGGCGAGCGCGTTCGCAAGCGCATCGGCGGCGAGCGTCTCGCCCGGTACCGCGGCGGCCTCGAGCAGCGTCAGACCCGGCGAGCGGCCGCGCAAGCCCGGGAGCGTCGGCTTCGACGATCCTGTCGCCCTCGACCGTGAGCCGCACGAACGCGAGCTCGGCCCCACGTGCGGAGTCTCCGACGACTTCGATCATCGACCAGCTAGCGGCGATCGCCAATGAGCCCGGCGGCCGAAGGCGACCCTTCAGGGGTCTTCGCGCGATCGGGATCTGCTCCGCAGATCCCGATCTTGCGCAAACAAAATAGTGCCCTGACCCTGCCGATGTTTCCTTACGCCGGTGCGAACCTGGCTATACCAGGTGGGTGCCGTGCCGGACGTCGACGGGTTAGGTCTAGACCGGACCCAGGCTCCCTTGACGTGACTATTGGTTCACGTTAAGACGCAAGGCCACGTACAGGGTCGAGCACGATCAATCATACCGTCGCATGATCGGAATCCGCAGAAGCGGATTCCGATCGCGCAAACCCCTGAAGAGGCCGCTTCGCGGCCTGGCTCAGCCACGTGTCGCAAATCTCCAGCGGATCTGCTGCGTTCCCTCGATGCCGAGCTGCTGGGCCAGGGCCTCCGTCAGCTCGAACTGGCGGCCTGGCTGCTTCAGCTTCGTGTCGATCACCTCGGTCAAGACCTCGGCGCCGCTGTAGCTGATGTAGATCTTGGCGCCGCACGGGAGCACGGGATGGCTGACTCCGAGCGAGCGTCCCGTGAGGGTGAGCGCACACGTCGTCCGTTCGGCGTCGCGCGCGGCACCGCGCGACCCGGCGAGCGCCGTGTACCAGCCGCCGCCGCCCGCGACCGGCACTTGCTGCGGCCCGGTCTCGGCGCTCGTGTCGGCACCACTTCCGGTGAGCGCGAGCGCCGCGACGCCCGCGACGAGGGCGATCGCTGCCAGCGCGATCGTGCGCTGCAGGACGCCGAGGGTCACCGTGCGCGGCCGGCGACGAGCTCGCCGAACGACTCGCGCACGAGCGCGTCGAACTCCGTCGGGAGGAGGCCATCGGGTGATGCGAACTCGCGCAGGTAGACCAGCAGGTAGCCCCATTCCTCGTCACGGACGGGGTCGGCACCGGAGCGCTCGCGGGCGAGCCGCTCGATCTCCCACACGTTCCACTCCTGCGGCTGCACGGGGACCGGCAGCGTCGCGACCGGGGCGGGTGCGGGCTGTGCGGGCGCGGCCGGCTCGGGCTCGGGCTCGCGCTCGGCGGGAGCCGCGACCGCCACGAGTTGCGGTGGTGCGGGGACAGGTTCTGGTTCTGGCTCTGGCTCCGGTTCTGGCTCTGGTTCTGGTTCCGGCTCGGCTCCGGCTCCGGTTCCGGCTCGGGCTCCGGCTCCGGTTCCGGCTCGGGCTCCGGCTCCGGCTCGGGCTCCGGCTCGGACTCGGCAGTGGCCGGCTGAGGCTCGGACGGCTGGGGCTCGGACGTCGGCACCGGCTTCTGGTTCGGGCTCCGGCTCGGGCTCGGGTTCCGGCTCCGGCTCGGGCTCCGGCTCCGGTTCGGGCTCCGGCTCTGGCTCCGGCTCCGGTTCCGGCTCCGGCTCCGGCTCGGGTTCCGGTTCGGCATCGACCTCGGTGCCCTCGATGACGTCATCGTCGAGTGGTCGAGCTGGTCGACGTCGTCGGTGTCGTCGACGACCTCGGGCTCGAAGACAGCAACCGGCTCGCTCGTCGTCACCGACACGGGAGGCGGTCCACTCGACGACGACCGTGGCCAGGTACGCGACCAGCATCACCGTGACGATCGCGGCCGTAGACAGGTGGAGCAGGCCCGCAATGACGGCGACGGCGACGAGAAAGCAGGCTTCGAGCGCGAAGCGCGGCCAGAGGCGACCGAGCATGGACTACTAACGCTCGGAGTCGGGCTCCCCGTCTTCGTCCGGCTCGGTCTGCTCGGTGTCGGCAGCGGCGGACGGCGAGACGGGGGGAGCGGGCGGCGGAGCTTCCTCGGTCGTTCTCCGCCCCGGGATCGTCTTCACCCTGTTCCAACTCGTCGACTTCCGGCTCCTCGACCTCGACCGCTTCTGGCGAAGCGACTTCCGGAGCACTGACGGGCGGGGCAGACACGGGTGGCGCGGCGACGGCCTGAGCCGGACGGGTCGGAGCCGGCTGCCCGGTCGCACGGGCGATCTCACTGTCGTTCGCGTCCACGATCGACTGCACGACCTGGCTGATAGCGGGCTCGCCGAGACCGGCGGCCGCGAGCAGCTGCTCGGCGCCCTTCTGCGCGCGGGCCATGACGGCGGTCGCCTGCGCCCGGGCCCACTCGAGCGTCTGCTCGACCTCTGCCCGGGCGGAGTTCGTCAGCTCTGTCGCCTGGTGGCGCGACTGCTCGAGCAGCCGGTTCCCGCGCGTCTCGGCCTCGCGTAGCTCGCGTGTCGCGTCGGCGTTCGCCTTGCCGATCAGGTCGCGGGCCTCGGCCTTGGCGGCGGTCAGGATCTCCGAGCGCTGGCGCTCCGACTCGGTCCGGTAGCGCTCGACCTCGGCCTCGCGCTCATGCAGCTCGTTCTGCTTCCTGCGCACCTCTTCTTCGGTGCGCTGGAGCTGCGTGGCGGAGGCGGTCTGGGCGTCGCGCTCGAGCGTGTCGGCGAACTCGGCGGCGGCGCGGATCAGGTGCAGCGAGTCCATGCGGACGGCGTGCCCGGTGGGCTCGACATTGGAGGTCGTGCGAGCCGCCTGGAGCACCCGGAGCTGCGCCTGCAGCTGCGCGGTGTGGCGGCGGAAGGCGTCGAACGCCTCGCGCACGCCCTGCTCGTCGTAGCCCTCGCCGGAGCGCTGGAGCTGCTCCACGGTCGGAAGCGCGGTCAGTCCCGCAGCCGAACGCTCTGAATCACCTGACGACATCTGAGTTCACGCTTTCTGGGGTCTGCGGCAGGCCGCGGCGCGGCTCGCCCGGAAGTATGCCCGGTTCATCGGCTGTCCAGGGGAAAAATGTTAATTCGGAGGCTCGAGCAGTTGTATTCCAAGCTCGAGCAGCTGCTCCTGCGTGACGTCGGAAGGCGCGCCGCTCATCGGATCGACCCCAGCCTGGTTCTTCGGGAACGCAATCACGTCGCGGAGGTTCGGCTCGCCTGCGAGAACCATCGTCATCCGGTCGATCCCGAGCGCGATCCCACCGTGCGGCGGCGCTCCCATCGCCAGCGCATCGAGCAGGAAGCCGAACTTCGTCCGTTGCTCGTCCGGCCCCAGGCCGAGCAGGTCGAAGACGCGTGCCTGGATCTCGGGCTCGTGGATCCTGAAGCTGCCCCCGCCGAGCTCGTTCCCGTTCACGATCAGGTCGTACGCGTGCGCGAGCGCGTGCTCGGGATCGTCGGAGAAGCGGTCCTCCCACTCCTTCGTCGGGCGCGTGAACGGGTGATGGACCGCCGTCCACCGTCCCTCGTCTTCGTCGCGCTCGAACATCGGGAAGTCGTAGACCCAGAGGAACGTGAACTGCTCGTCGTCGATCAGCCCGAGCTCACTGCCGAGGTGCGTCCGTAGCGCTCCGAGCACACGTGTCGTCGCCGGCCAGGTGTCGGCCGCGAAGAGGACGGTCGACGCGGGCTCGCCGCGGAAGGCGGCCAGCTCCTCTTCCGAGAGGAACTTCGCGATCGGCGAGCGCACCTCGCCCTCCTCGTCGTAGACGAGATATGCGAGCCCTTTCGCCCCCCACTCCTTCGCCAGCTCCTCGAGCTTCGCCAGGTCGCCGCGGCTGAGCTCCTGCGGGACGCGGAGGAAGCGCACCGCATCCGCACCGGCGAAGACGCCGAACTGCGAGCCGCGCGTCACCTCGGTCGCGTCCTCGAGCTCGAGCCCGAAGCGCGTGTCGGGCTTGTCGGTGCCGAAGCGGCGGTCCGCTTCCTCGAACGTCATCCGCGGGAACGGCGTCTCGATCTCGATCCCCAGGCACTCGCGCCAGATCCGCGCGTACATCCGCTCCATCACGTCGTAGAGGAACTCCTGGTCGGGGAAGCTCATCTCGACGTCGAGCTGGGTGAGCTCCTGGACGCGGTCGGCGCGGAGATCCTCGTCCCGGAAGCAGATCGCGATCTGGTAGTAGCGGTCGAAGCCGGCGACCATGGTCAGCTGCTTGAGGATCTGCGGGCTCTGCGGCAGCGCGTAGAAGCGGCCCTTCTGGAGCCGGCTCGGGACGATGAAGTCGCGCGCACCCTCGGGCGTCGGCTTGAACAGGATCGGCGTCTGGATGTCGAGGAAGCCGGCGGCCTCCATCTCGCGCCGGATGATCCCGACCATCTGCGCGCGCAGGCCGATGTTGCGCTGCAGCTTGTCGCGCCGCAGGTCGAGCCAGCGGTAGCGGAGCCGGAGCGTCTCGTCGACGTTCTCCTCGTCGAGCTGGAACGGCAGCGGCGTCGAGCGGCTGACGATCTGGAGCGACTCGACCTGGAGCTCGACCTCGCCGGTCGGCATCGTTCTCGTTCACGGTCTCGGCGCTCCGCGCGACGAGCGTGCCCTCGGCGCGGAGGACGAACTCGTTGCGGATCTGGTGCGCCAGCTCGGCCGCCTCGGCCGCGAGCTCCGGGTTGATCACGAGCTGCGTGATCCCGGTGCGGTCGCGCAGGTCGACGAAGACGAGCCCGCCGTGGTCGCGGCGGCGCGCCGCCCAGCCCGAGAGGGTCAGCTTCTCGCCGACGAGCTCCTTGCGTGGGCTCGCCGCACATGTGGGTTCGCCAGTGTCATCGCGACAGTCTGCCGAGAACCTCGGCGTGCGCGACCGTTTCGTCCTGCTCGCCGGCGCGGCGGACGAGTGCGTCGGCCGCGCGGAGGATCACGGTCGTGCGCGCGCCGGAGCGGCCGGCCTGCGTCAGCTGGCCCTTGAGCGAGCGGCCGGCGTAGTCGGTGTCCGCGGCGATGCCGGCGTCGCGAAGCTCGCTTGCAGGAGCGGCGGCGACGAGCATGCGCGTGATGCGTCCGGCTCGACCGCGATGAAGACGTCGATGGCCGGCGCTCGCCGGCACGGCGACACCCTCGTCCTCCATCGCGATCAGCAGCCGCTCGATCCCCGCGCCGAAGCCGACGCCCGGCGTCGGCGGGCCGCCGATCTCCTCGACCAGGTAGTCGTAGCGGCCGCCACCCGAGATGGTCGAGTTCTCGTTGTCCATCGGCCCGATGAACTCCCAGGTCGTGCGCGAGTAGTAGTCGAGCCCGCGCACGAGCGTCGGGCACGAGCTCGTAGTCGACGCCCGTCGCGTCGAGGATCGGCTGCGAACGGCGGCGAAATGCAGGACGCAGGCCTCGCAGAGCGACTCGCCGATCTTCGGGGCGGCCTCGAGCAGCTTCCTCGTCGCCGGGCTCTTGACGTCGAAGACACGCAGCGGGCTCGTCGCGGCCTTCTCGCGGGCGTCCGCGTCCAGCTCGTCCTCGTGCTCGGCGAGCCAGGCGCGCAGCTTCTCCAGGTACGCGGGCCGGCACTCGCGGCAGCCGATCGAGTTCAGCTCCAGGCGGTACTGCTTGATCCCGAGGCGATGCAGGAGCGTGTCGTAGAGCTGGATGATCTCCGCGTCGATCGCGGGATCCTCCGTGCCGATCCCCTCGACCGACAACTGCCAGTGCTCGCTGTAGCGGCCGCGGCCGGGCCTCCCGTACCGGTACATCGAGCCGATCGTGTAGAGCTTCTGCGGTTGCGGCTCCTTGTGGAGGCCGTGCTCGATGTACGCACGGCAGATCGGCGCAGTCCCTTCGGGGCGCAGAGTCAGCGACCGGTCGGAGCGGTCGGTGAAGGTGTACATCTCCTTCTGGACGATGTCGGAGCCGGCGCCCGACGTCCGCGCGAAGAGCTCGGTGTCCTCGAACACGGGCGTCTGGATGCGCCGGTAGCCGTAGAGCGCGCAGAGACGCTCCATCTCGCCCGTGACGCGCTGCCAGAGCGGCTGTTCCGACGGGAGGATGTCGTGCGTGCCGCGCGGCCGCTTGCGATGCTTCACGCCGTGCGCGGAGCTCGGCGAGGAACGGATTGCGCGCGAGCTCGTCGCCGAGCGTCGTCGCCGGGCCGTGGCCGGAGTAGACGATCGTCTCGGGCGGATAGGCCTCCGCCAGGGAGCGGATCGACTCCAGCAGCGTCTCCCAGTCCCCGAAGGGCAGGTCGGTGCGGCCGACCGAGCCGGCGAAGAGCACATCGCCCGAGAAGAGGCAGCCGTCGGCGTAGTAGGAGAGGTGGCCCGGAGAGTGCCCGGGCACGTGGCGTACCTGGAAGGAGATGCCCGCCACCTCGACGGTCTCGCCGCCGCCGAGCAGCGTCGCGTCGCCCGTGAAGGCACGGATCGCAAGGCCGGGGAAGAAGTCGTTCGGTCGGCGGAAGACGTCGAGCTCCCCCTCCGGCAGCCAGACGGGCGCCGCCGTGCCTTCTGCGAGGTCGGCGAGCGCGCCGATGTGGTCGTAGTGGCTGTGCGTCACCAGGATCGCGGTGCAGGTCGCGCCCGAACGGGCGAGGCTGAGGCGGATCTCGGCCGCGTCGGCGCCCGGGTCGATGACGACCGCTTCGGTCGCGTCGCGGTCGGCGCGCACGAGGTAGCAATTCGTCCCGATCTGGCCGAGCGAGAGCTGTTCAACCGCGAGCGTCATGGGCGGATGAGTCTATCCTTGAGGCCCGTGCAGACCTGGGACCTGATGGAGATCGACGCGCCGGCCGGCACGCGCGATCCGGTCGTCGTCCACTCGGGGCACGAAGCCCGCGCCGTCCTGATCGTGCTCAACGCCGGGCAGGTCCTCGGCGACCACCAGGTGAAGGAGAACGCCTGGGTCACCGTGCTCGAGGGCAGCGTGCGGATCTCCGCCGGCGGCGAGTCGGTCGAGGCGACGCCCGGGATGCTGTTCCGCTTCGATCCCGACGAGCGGCATTCGCTCGCGAGCGACGAGGGCGCCCGCGTGCTGCTGCTGCTCGCGCCCTGGCCCGGCGAGGGCCACTACCGCGGCACGGCCGCCTAGCGCTTCTTGTCCTCGCCCAGCGTGCGCGCGAGGCGTCGCTGGTACGAGCGGAAGACCATCGTGTCCATGAAGTAGCTGAACGGCAGGAAGAACGCCATCAGCACGAGGGTCTGCGTGATCTGCTGCGCGAGGGTCAAGGTGTTCCCGAGCAGAATCACGGTGACGAGCATCAGCGGGAAGAAGAGGAGACCGCGCCGCACCGTGCGCCGCAGTGACGGCGGCTCGATCGTGCGAGGCGCGCGGCCCGCAGGCTGCCTCTTCGCGGCTTTCGCCTCCTTCGCGGGCGCGCCGATCAGCTGCTCCGCCTCTTCGGGATCGAGCTCGCGTCCCTCCTCGTCGACGTAGACCTCTTCGTACTCGTGCCGCTTCAGCTTCTGCTGGCGGCGGATCTGCTTCTTCGTCGGCATGGGATCAGTATGCCGCGATCAGCGTGCGGGCCGCGACCAAGCCACGGTCCCGTCCTTGACCACGGCCGCGACGAGGTCACCACCGAGGTGGTAGGCGAGGTAGCGCCAGTCGGGCGCGTCGAGGAGCGTCAGGTCGGCGGCATACCCGGTCACGATCCGTCCGAGCCGGTCGGCGCGGCCGAGGACGTGGGCGGCGTTGACGGTGCAGGCGGCGAGCGCCTCGGCCGGGCTCAGGTGCAGCTGCGTCGCTGCGAGCGAGCAGACGAGCGGCAGGCTCTCGCAGAAAGCGCTGCCGGGATTGAAGTCGGTCGCGAGCGCGACGGCCGCGCCCGCGTCGACGAGCGCGCGCGCGGGGGGCATCGGCCGCCCGAGGAAAAGGGCGCTCGCGGGCAGCAACACGCCCGTCACGCCGCTCGCGGCCAGCGCGGCGACGCCGTCCGGCCCCGTCGCTTCGAGGTGATCGACCGAGCGCGCCTCGAGCTCGATCGCGAGCGGGATCGCACCCGATTCCGTGAACTGGTCGCCATGGATCCGCAGGGCCAGCCCTTGCTCGCGGCAGGCTTCGAGATAGCGCCGGGCCTGCACGGCGTCGAAGGCGCCGCGCTCGAGGAAGACGTCGGCCGCCTCGGCGAGCGGAGCTGCCTCGGGCAAGACCTCCGCGAGCACGAAGTCCAGATAGGCGTCCGCGTCGTGCGTGCTCCGGAGGGGTCGCATGCGCGCCGAGCCAGGTCGGGATCCCGCCCGCCGCCCGGACGGCGCGCAGCGACGCGAGCTCGGTCTCCCGGTCGAGCCCGTAGCCCGACTTCCCTTCGAAGGTCGTCGTGCCGGCGCGCAGCATCCAGCCGCGATGGCGCTCGACCGCCTGCGCGAGCCCCTCGGCGCCGGCCGCCCGCGTCGCACGGACCGTCGAGAGGATGCCGCCGCCGGCCGCGTGCAGCTCCTCATAGCTCGCGCCGCCGGCTCGCAGGGAGAACTCGTCCACGCGGTCTCCCGCGAAGGCCGGATGCGTGTGGCAGTCGACGAGGCCCGGAATCGCACAGAGCCCGCGGCCGTCCAGCTCGACGACGTCGCCGTCGAGCGGCTGGAGCTCGCTCATCGCGCCCGACCGCGGCGATCAAGCCGTCTTCGCAGAGCACGTACGCCCGCTCGACGAGCTCGACCTCGCGCAGCGCCCGCGCCGCGCAGCGGCGCTTCGCGCCCGGCGGGCGAGACGACCTGGGCCAGATCGCGAACCAGCAGCTTCGGCACGGTGTCAGCCGACTGCTCGGCGGATCGAGGCTGGGTAGATCCGACCCCTGCTCGCGCGCAGCGTCGAGCGCCTCGTCGTAGCCGGCGTCGGCGTGCCGCATCACGCCCGTGCCCGGGTCGGCCGTGAGCACCCGCTCGAGCCGCTCAGCCGCGTCGGCGCTGCCGTCGGCGAGGACGACCATGCCGGCGTGGATCGAGTTTCCGATCCCGACGCCGCCGCCGTGGTGGACGCTGACCCAGGTCGCGCCCGCCGCCGTGTTCAGGAGCGCGTTCAGGATCGGCCAGTCCGCGATCGCGTCGGAGCCGTCGCGCATCGCCTCGGTCTCGCGGTACGGCGACGCAACCGAACCGGAGTCGAGGTGATCGCGGCCGATGACGACCGGCGCGGAAACGGCGCCCGAGCGGACGAGCTCGTTGATCATGAGGCCGGCTTTGGCGCGATCGCCGTAGCCGAGCCAGCAGATCCTGGCGGGCAGTCCCTGGAAGGCGACGCGCTCGGGAGCGAGCTCGAGCCAGCGCAAGAGCAGCGCATCGTCTGGGAACAGCCGCCGGAGCTCGTCGTCGATGACCGCGATGTCCGCCGGCTCGCCCGAGAGAGCGGCCCAGCGGAAGGGACCGACGCCGCGGCAGAAGAGCGGCCGGATATAGGCCGGGACGAAGCCCGGGTATGTGAAGGCATCCTCTACGCCCGCCTCATAGGCCTCCCCGCGAAGGTTGTTTCCATAGTCGAAGACATAGCTGCCGGCGCGGACGTATTCGAGGAGGCCCTCGACGTGCCGCGCGATCGACTCGCGGGCGCGCCGGAGGTACTCGTCCGGGTCGGAAGCGCGCAACGAAGCCGCTTCTGCGACCGACAGTCCGACCGGGACGTAGCCGGTGAGCGGATCGTGGGCCGCCGTCTGGTCGGTGACGAGGTCGAAAGATTCACGCTTTTGTGACAGTTCCGGCACGATTTCCGCCGCGTTGCCCTCGACGGCGACCGACAGCGCCCGTCCCTCGGCGGCTGCTGCACGGACACGCGCGACGCCGTCCTCGAGCGAGTCGGCGACCTCGTCGAGGTAGCGCGTCTCGAGCCGGCGCTGGATCCGCGACGGATCGACCTCGATGCAGAGGATCGCCGCACCCGCCATCGTCGCCGCGAGCGGCTGTGCGCCGCCCATCCCGCCGAGCCCCGCCGTCAGGATCGTGCGACCGCTGAGGTCCGCCGAGCCGAAGTGCTTCTCGCCCGCCGCGGCAAAGGTCTGGTAGGTGCCCTGCAGGATTCCCTGCGTGCCGATGTAGATCCAGCTCCCGGCGGTCATCTGCCCGAACATCGTCAGGCCCTCCGCCTCGAGCCGGCGGAACTCGTCCCAGGTCGCCCACTTGGGCACGAGCAGCGAGTTCGCGATCAGGACTCGCGGCGCGCCTTCATGCGTGCGGAAAACGCCGACGGGCTTGCCGCTCTGGACGAGCAGCGTCTCGTCGTCGCGGAGGCGCAACAGCGTTCGCACGATCGCCTTGAGCGCGTCGTGCGAGCGGGCCGCGCGGCCGGAGCCGCCGTAGACCACGAGTTCCTCGGGCCGCTCCGCGACCTCGGGGTCGAGGTTGTTCAGGAGCATCCGCAGCGGCGCCTCGGTCTGCCACGAGCGGGCGTTCAGCTGCGTCCCGCGCGGCGCCCTGATCCGGGAGAGGTCGCCGGCGAGCGCCTCGACCGCAGCGTCGAGCGAGGAGACGCTCACGGATTGCTCCTTCGCGAGCCGCTGCCTGAACCGCCACCAGGCCCAGGCGGTCGCGATGACGAAGTAGAGGATCGCGAACACGACAGCGCGGCCCGCGTCGCCGCCGGTCGCCCACGAGATGAGGACGATCAGGCAGGCGAGAACGAGGTTGAGCAGCACGCTGTCGCGGTACGGCCGCTTCGGCGCCGGCACAGGGGGACTCGTGCCCTCGCTCACCGGAGGGCCCCGATCTCGAGCTCCGCGGCCGCGAGGATCGAGCCGTCGCGGATCGCGTCGGCAACGCGCTCGATGTCGTCGGCGAGCGAGCGGTCGTCACGCAGCCGCTCCGACAGCTCGCGCACGGCGTCATGGGTCGCGCGCACGCCCGGGCCCGGGCTCGAGCGGAGCCAGGAACTCGATCGCCTGCGCGCCTGCGAGCAGCTCGATCGCGAGCGCCCGCTCGGCGTTCGCGAGCACCTGGAGCGCCTTGAGGCCCGCCGCGTTCCCCATCGAGACGTGATCCTCCTGGCCGGCGCTCGTCGGGATCGAGTCGACGCTCGCCGGGTGGCAGAGCGACTTGTTCTCGGAAACGAGCGACGCGGCGACGTACTGCGGGATCATGAAGCCGGAGTTGAGGCCGCCCTCGACGGTGAGGAACGGCGGCAGTCCCTCCGAGAGCGACGGATTGACGAGCCGCTCGACTCGCCGCTCCGAGATGCTCGCCAGCTCGGAGACCGCCATCGCCAGGGCATCGAGCCCGAACGCGAGCGGCTGGCCGTGGAAGTTGCCGTTCGAGACGACGAGGTCTTCGTCGACGAGCACGAGCGGGTTGTCGGTCGCGGCGTTCAGCTCGACCGCGACGGTCGCCTCGACGTGGTCGAGGAGGTCGCGGCTCGCTCCGTGCACCTGCGGCGCGCACCGCAGCGAGTAGGCGTCCTGCACCTTGTCGCACCAGCGATGCGACTCGATGATCGCCGAGCCCTCGAGCAGGCGAAGGACGTTCGCGGCGGAGTCGATCTGCCCGCGCAGCGGCCGCGCCTGGTGGATCGCCGGGATGGAAGCTCGTCCGCGAGCCCTGGAGCGACTCGAGCGAGAGCGCGCAGGCAAGGTCGGCGGTGCGCGCGAGGCGTCGCGCGCGCACCAGCGCGAGCGCGGCCATCGAGGCCATGAACTGAGTGCCGTTGATCAGCGACAGGCCTTCCTTCGCCGCGAGCTTGATCGGCTCGAGCCCTGCCGCGGCGAGCGCCTCGGCCCCGCCGTAGAGCGTCCCGTCGAACCACGCCCGACCCTCGCCGACGAGCGGCAGCGCCAGGTGCGCGAGCGGCGCGAGATCGCCGCTCGCGCCGACCGATCCGCGGGCGGGGACGCGGGGCAGCACGCCGCGGTTGAGGCACTCGATCAGCAGCTCGACCGTCTCGACGTGCGCGCCCGAGTAGCCCTTCGCGAGCGCGTTCGCGCGGAGCAGCATCGCCGCGCGCACGACCTCGGCCGGGTAGGGCTCACCGACGCCGCACGCGTGGCTGCGCAGCAGGCGCAGCTGCAGCTCCTCGACCTGGTCGTCGGGGATCGACTCGGACACGAAGCGACCGAAGCCGGTGTTGACGCCGTACGTGTTCTCGGCCGCCTGGTCGACCAGCGCCCGGGCGGCCCTCATGCTCGCGCGCGCCTCGTCGGTGAGCGCGACCGGCGCGCGGTGGACGGCGACCTCCCAGACGTCGTCGATCCGGAGGTCGTTCCCGGTCAGCGCGTGACTCGCGATCACGCGACGAGTCTAGTCCCGGCGCTCCTAGTGATGCATGGGTGCTTCGGTCCCCGGGAGGTGGAGCAGGCTCTCGACCTCACGGACGCCGTGGATCTGCTGCGTCCGGTCGACGAGCGCGTCGATCAGGTCCTGCGACGGGAGCTCGCCCCGCAGCTGCACGACGCCCTGCTGCGCATTGACGCTGATCGAGCCCTTGACCTCGTGCTCGTCCCGGAAGAGCTCCGACTCGACCTTGTCCTTCAGGGTCGCGTCGTCGTACTGCTTCGGATGCGTCTTCGCGACCAGGCCGCGAATCCGCCCGACCACGACCGTTCGCCGCCGATGATCCGCGACGAGCCAAGCCGCCTACCGCGGCCAGCATCGCCCCTAACACGAACTTCTTCATGTCAGTCCTCCTCGTTGGCTGATTGCATCTCCCCTTCCGCTCACGCCGAGACCGAAACACGGCTACCGGAGCAGGCGGAGCTCGAGCACGTGCGACTCGTCGAAGCCGTCGATGCGGAGCATCGCCCCGGCGGCGGCCGCAGCCGCGCCGGCCGGCATCAGGCCGACGAGCTCGGAGCCGACGACCTCTGCGCCACGCGCGACCGCCTCCGCCTCGATCCTGGCGACGATCTCGTGCAGCGCCGCGGCCTCCCAGTCCTCGACGTTCATCGAGACCTGGACGACGCCCGCACGCGGCAGGTCGAGCCCGAGCGCGCGCACTCCGGGGAAGCCGCCGCCCGTCTCGCGCACGACCGCGGCGACCGCGCGCGCCGCCTCCAGATCGCCGCGGAGATTGACGTTGAAGGCGATCAGCGGCCGCCGTGCCCCGACGATGACCCCACCGGCGCGCTCGTCCAGCCGCGCCGGGCCGAAGTCGGGCGCGAGCTCGCCCGCGTCGATCCGCCGCTGCAGCTCCTCCGGCCCGCCGCGCCGGAAGAAGGCCGGGCCGCGGCCGGGCGCGAGCTCGCCGTACAGGAACGTCGGCAGGCCGAGCTCCTCGCCGATCCGGCGCGCGAGCACGAGCGCCGTCTCCTTCGCCCGTTCCATGTCCTCCGGCTTGAGCGGGACGATCGGGACGACGTCGGCGGCGCCGATCCGCGGATGCGCGCCTTCGTGGCGGCGCAGGTCGATCCGCTCGCGCGCGCACGCGATCCCGGCGAGCAGCGTCTCGACGAGCTCGTCCGCCTCGCCGACGAGCGTGAAGACGGAGCGGTGGTGGTCGGCGTCGACGTGCACGTCGAGCAGCCGCGCGGGCGACGAGAGCGCCTCGCGCAGCGCCTCGATCACCGCCTCGTCGCGGCCCTCGGAGAAGTTCGGCACGGCTTCCAGCACGACCCGTAGATTAGGAGGGTGAAGGCGTACTACGAGGCGCGAGCGCCGGAATACGACGACTGGTGGCTCGGGACCGGCCGCTTCACGAAGCGCGAGCGGCCCGGCTGGGAGGAGGAGCGCGCCGCGCTGATCGCCGCTCTCGAAGCGCCTCGAACCGGCGCGGACGCTCGACGTCGCCTGCGGGACGGGCTTCCTGACGCAGCACCTTCCCGGCAGCGTCACGGGCCTCGACCAGAGCTCGAGCATGCTCGAGCTCGCGAGTGCGCGGGTCCCTGATGCCGGCTTCGTCCAGTCGGACGCGCTCCGGCTGCCGTTCGCCGACGGCACGTTCGAGCGTGTCTTCACGAGCCACTTCTACGGGCACCTCGAGGAGGCCGACCGCGTCCGCTTCCTCGCCGAGGCCCGCCGTGTCGCTCCGGAGCTGGTCGTCGTCGACGCGGCGCTCCGCGACGACGTGCAGCCGGTCGAGTGGCAGGAGCGGATCCTGAACGACGGCTCGCGCTGGCAGGTCTACAAGCGCTTCTTCACCCCGGACGAGCTCGCGACCGAGCTCGGCGGCGGCGAGACGCTCTTCGGCGGCCGCTGGTTCGTGGCGGTGCGGTCGGCTCCATGACGACCGTCGTTCCGTTCCTCCGAGTCGCCGACGCCGAGGCGAGCGCGGAGTGGTACGCCCGCCTCGGGTTCGGCATCGAGTGGCGCCATCGCTTCGAGCCGGGCTTGCCGCTCTTCATCGCGATCTCGAACGGAGCGGCGCGGATCTTCCTCTCCGAGCACACCGGCGACGCGAGGCCGGACACGCTCCTCTACCTCTACGTCGACGACGTGGACACGGTGGCGGCCGAGTTCGGCGCCAAGGTCGAGCTCGCTCCGTACGACGTTCGCGAGACCGAGATCCGCGACCCGGACGGCAACCGTCTCCGGATCGGCACGCCCGTCCCCGAGTGACCGTCCGCAAGAGCTCGTACCGCTCGCTCGCCTCGCTCCAGCGCGACAACGCCCGCTGCCGCGCGTGCGTCGAGGCCGGCTATCCGCTCGAGTCCTGGCCGGTGCGGGCTCCGCTACCACGGCCAGCGCGCGTATCTGTTCGGCCAGGCGCCCGGGATCGTCGAGGGCGAGGAGCGGCTGCCGTGGCGCGGCCGCGCCGGCCAGCGGCTGCGCGGCTGGCTCAGGCTCGAGGGCGACGAGCTCTACGAGACGTTCTACTGCGCCTCGGTGACGCGCTGCTACCCCGGCCGTCCCGCGTCCGGCCGCGGCGACCGGACGCCCACGCCGCGCGAGCAGGACCTCTGCGAGTTCTGGCGCGACTGGGAGCTCGAGCTGCTGCGACCCGACCTGATCGTCACCGTCGGCGGCCTGGCGCTGCGGCGGCTGCTCGGCGTCGCGACCCTGACCGACGCGATCGGCAAGAGCTACATGCGCGACGGCGCGATCGTGATCCCGCTGCCGCACCCCTCCGGCGCGAGCGGCTGGCTGAACGACCCTGCCAACCGGGCGCGCCTCGGGAAGGCGCTGACGCACGTGCGCCGCGAGCTCGTGCGGCTAGGCTCGACGGCTAGATTCCATCGGTGAGCGCCGTTCCGTACCGCCGCACCTTCATCCGGCTGCTCGGCTTCCTGCGCCCGTACAAGGGCTCGCTGATCGTCTCGACGATCCTCGCCGTCCTCTCGCAGGCGGCGGCGATCGCGATCGTGCTGCTCGTCGGCGAGGCGATCGAGGGGATCGAGGAGCAGCGGGGCACCGAGACGCTCGCCTGGGTGGTGGCGGCGATCATGGTCGTCGGCGTCATCAAGGCCGCCCTGATGGTCGGGCGCCGGGTCATCTCCGGCCGGCAGGCGCTCGGGATCGAGAAGGACATGCGCGAGGGCCTCTACGGCCACCTGCTGCGGCTCTCGTTCGGCTTCTACGACCGCCACCAGACCGGCCAGCTGATGTCGCGCGCGACCGTCGACCTGCAGTCGGTCCGCTTCTTCCTCGGCTTCGGCCTCATCTTCTTCTTCCAGCACATCCTCACGATCGTCTCGGTGATGGTCGGTGCTCTTCGTGATCGAGTGGCGCCTGGCGCTGATCGCGCTCGCGATCACGCCATTGATCGTCGCCGTCGCCTACCGCTACAGCCACGTCTCGCACCCCGTCCTGCGCGACGTCCAGCAGAAGCTCGGCGACGTCGCGACGGTCACCGAGGAGTCGATCGTCGGCGTCCACGTCGTCAAGTCGTTCGCGCAGGAGGAGCGCCGCCAGTCGATGTTCGAGCGCGCGTCGGGAGCGGTCTTCGACGCGACGGTGCGTGCGTTCCGCCAGCGCGCGATCTACGTGCCGCTGCTCTCGTTCCTGCCCTTGCTGGCGCAGGCGGCCGTGCTGCTCGCCGCCGGCCGGATGGTCGTCAACGGCTCGCTGACCCTGAGCCAGTTCTTCGTCTTCAACCTGCTGCTCGCGATGCTGATCGTCCCGCTCCGGAGCCTCGGCATGTGGGTCGGCCAGGCGCAACGGGCGACCGCGTCCGGCGAGCGGATCTTCGAGGTGATGGACGAGCCCGAGGGGGTCGAGGACGTGCCCGGCGCAGTCGAGCTGCCCGACCGGGCCGGGCGCGATCCGCTTCGAGCGACTGGGCTTCGCCTACGCGACGGACCGTCCGGTGCTGCACGAGATCGACCTGGAGCTCGCCCCGGGGAAGACGGTCGCGCTGATCGGCCACACGGGCTCGGGCAAGACGACGCTCGCCGCGCTCGTGCCGCGCTTCTACGACGCGACCGAGGGACGCGTCCTCGTCGACGGGGTCGATGTGCGCGACGTCACGCGCCGCTCGCTGCGCCGGGAGATCGGCGTCATCTCGCAGGATCCCGTTCCTCTTCTCGGCGACCGTCCGCGAGAACATCGCGTTCGGCGTGCTCGACGCGACCGACGAGCGGGTCGAGCAGGCGGCGCTCGCCGCGCAGGCGCACGAGTTCATCGAGGAGCTGCCGTACGGATACGACACCGTCATCGGAGAGCGCGGGATCACGCTCTCGGGCGGCCAACGGCAGCGGCTCGCGATCGCCCGCGCGCTCGTGATCGACCCGCGCATCCTGATCCTCGACGACGCGACCGCCTCGGTCGACGCGACGACGGAGGCGAAGATCCGCGCCGGCCTCGCGGAGGCGATGCGCGGCCGGACGACGATCATCATCGCCCATCGCCTCTCGACGATCGCTCTCGCCGACGAGGTCGTCGTCCTGGAGCACGGCCGGATCGCGGCGCACGGGACACAGGCCGAGGTGCTCGCCACGAGCGCCGTCTACCAGGAGATCCACGAGCACGGCCTGATCCAGGGCCTGCTGAAGGAGAGCGCGTGAAGGTCTGGCAGCCGGGGGCCATCTGTCGGAGGAACGCGGCGCCGCGGTGCGCGACTGGTCGTGGCGGCGGACGCGGCGCCGGCTCGGCCTGCTCGTCCGGTTGACGCTGCCCTATCGCGGCCGCACCGCGCTCGCGCTCGGCACGCTGCTCGTCTACACGCTCGTCGCGCTCGCGCCGCCGTATCTCGCGAAGCTCGCGATCGACGAGGGGATCCGTCCCGGCGATCTCGGCCGGCTGACGCAGATCGTCCTCCTCTTCCTCGCCTCGGCGCTACTCGCCCTCGCGCCTCTCCGCCGCCAACACCTATCTGACCGGCTGGACCGGCGAACGCGTCCTCGCCGACCTGCGCAACAAGCTCTTCGGCCACCTCCAGCGGCTCTCGCTCGGCTTCTACGAGCGCAACCGTGCCGGCGTGATCATCAGCCGGATCACGAACGACGTCGAGGCGCTCGACCAACTGGTCACCGACGGCGTCACGAGCCTGATCCAGAACACGCTGCTCCTGCTCGGCACGGCGGTCGTCCTCTTCTTCCTCGACTGGCGGCTCGCACTGGCAACGCTGACGGTGCTCGTGCCGATGGCGCTCGTGACCGCCTGGTTCCGCAGCCGCTCGAACAAGGCTTACCGCAACGTACGCGAGCGGCTCGGCCTCGTCACCGCGACGCTCGCGGAGGACATCGCGGGCATGCGCGTCGTGCAGTCGTTCACGCGGGAGCCCGTGCAGGAGCGGGCGTTCCGCGGCGTCAACGACCGCTACCGCGCCGCCAACTACGAGACGACCGTCCTGAACGCGATCTACTTCCCCGCCGTCGACCTGCTCGCCTCGACCGCCACGGCGATCGTCTTCGGCTACGGCGGCTGGCTCGTCTACCACGGCGAGATGACGACGGGAACGCTCTTCGCCTTCGCGCTCTACCTGTCCAACTTCTTCGACCCGATCCAGCAGCTCTCGCAGCTCTACAACACGTTCCTGTCCGCGATCGCGGCGCTGGACAAGATCATCGGCGTGCTCGACGAGCAACCCCAGGTGGTCGACCCGGCCGGAGCGCCCGAGCTGCCGCGGATCGAGGGGCGCGTCCATTTCGAGGACGTCCGCTTCGGCTACGGCCCTGAGTTCCCGGAAGTGCTGCACGGGCTCGAGCTCGACGTGCCGGCGGGCACGACGGTCGCCCTCGTCGGCCACACCGGCGCCGGCAAGTCGACGATCGCGAAGCTGATCGCGCGCTTCTACGACCCCACCGAGGGGCGGGTCACGATCGACGGGCACGACCTGCGCGGCGTCACCCAGCACTCGCTGCGCCGCCAGCTCGGGATCGTGCCGCAGGAGGGGTTCCTGTTCGGCGGCACGGTCGCGGAGAACATCGCCTTCGGACGACCGGACGCTCGCCCCGAGGAGATCGCGTCGGCTGCCGAGGCCGTGGGCGCGCACCGCTTCATCCTCGAGCTCGAGGACGGCTACGAGACCCAGCTCGGCGAGCGCGGCACCCGCCTTTCACTGGGCCAGCGCCAGCTCGTGGCGTTCGCCCGCGCCCTCCTCGCCGACCCGCGGATCCTGATCCTCGACGAGGCGACGTCGTCGGTGGATATCGGCACCGAGCGGCAGATCGAGCAGGCGCTCCGCCGCCTCCTCGCCGGCCGGACGGCGTTCGTGATCGCACACCGGCTCTCGACGATCCGCGACGCCGACCTGATCGTCGTCCTCGAGCACGGCCGCGTCGTCGAGCAGGGCACGCACGAGGAGCTGATCGCCCGCCGCGGGCTCTACACGAGCCTGTACGGCGACTGGGCCGAGGCGTGTGAGGGCGGCGCCGGTCTCTCGGCGCCGCCCTCGAATCCGTCAGCCGCCTACCGTCAGACCGGGTACGCGGACTCCGGCACGACGACCGAGCCGGCGAACTTGTCGTGCCAGGTCTGCTTCTCCTTGTCCCACAGCATCCAGAAGTAGCCGAGGAGCAGCGGGAGTGCCGAGACGATCCGGCCGATCCAGCGGATGAAGCCGCGGCCGTACCCGATCGGGCCGCCGCCGCTGAGGTCGATGACCCGGATCCCGAGCGCCTTCTTGCCGAATGTCTGCCCCGAAGTGCCGCCCTCGAAGTACGTGTAGTAGCCGGCGCTGAGCACCAGGTTCAGACCCTGCGGCAGCGTTCTCGCTGATCACCACAGAGATGATGAAGTACACGACTCCGAGGATGATCCCGTCCAGGAACGACAGCTGCGAAGCGGCGCCAGAACCCCGCGCGAGGCCCTGATGGGCCGCTCCCTCCGGTGGGCTGGTACGACGGCTCGGACATCGGCTGAACCCCTTTCTCGACCACCAGGAATGAGCGCGCGATCCTAACGCGTCGCCGCACCTCGTGCCGTTTTCGCGGCGACGAGGAGCGTCAGGAAGTCCTCCGCGTCGAGTCCCTCCCGAGCGCCCGCGACCTTCGGCCACAGTCGCGTCGCGAACGTCCGCGCCAGCTCGGCGCGCGCGCCGGCCTCGATCTCGGGCCGGCGCTCGAGGAAGCGGCGGACGGCAGCGACCTCCTCGGCGGTGATCGCGCTCGTGTCCCACGTCGCGGTCTCCGGCGGCGCTGTCGCTGCCTCACCGCGGGGCGCGGCCTTCGGGGCACGGTCGCGGACGACGAGCGTCGCCAGCCGCGAGATCGCCGAGCCGCTGGTTCTTGCGCGTCGCGAGGATCGCGGTAGCTCCGATCACGTAGGCGAACGGGCAGGAAATCGACGAGCCGGAGGACGTTCCGGATCGCGCTGGTCAGGAAGCCGACCGGCTCGCCGCCGGAGCGGACGACACGCATGCCGTTCAGACGCTTCCCCGGTGTCCGGCCAGACGCGAGCACCTCGAAGAAGATGTCGTAGCCGAGGACGACGAGAGTGGTGACGAGGGCCACCGCAGCCTGGCCGAACCCACCGATCCCGCGCACCGCCGCGACCGTCGCGATCGCCAGCAGAGTCTGGATGCCGAGGTCGACGAGAGCCGAGACGAAACGCGAGCCCGGCCCCTGCTAGCGTGAGCTCAGATCGACTCCTTCCGGAGTGGCGATCGTCACCGTGTCCTCGTAGCGCACCTCGTGAACTTAGACGCTTTCGTCCGTGACCGGAACGAGGCCTGGAGCCGCCTCGAGACGCTCGTGCGGGACGCCCGCCGCAAGGCCGAATCGCTCGGGCCGGAGGGTGTGCTCGAGCTCGGCGGCCTCTATCGCGCCGCCGCCGCCGACCTCGCTCTCGCGCGTCGAGCCTTCCCCGGAGACCCTGTCGTCGCCCGGCTCGAGCGGCTCGTCGCGGCCGGACGAACGCTCGTGTACGCCGTCCCTTCCCGCCGCGGAGGGCTGCGCCGGTTCGTCACGCACGGCTACTGGCGCCTCGTCGCCGAGCGGTGGGTCGTCCTCGCCCTCGCGGCGGCGTTGCTCTTCGGGCCGGCGCTGCTCGCAGGCGCGTGGGCTCTCGAGGACCCGGGTGCCGCGGCGGGCCTCGTCCCGGGCGAGTTTCAGAGCGTGACCCAACCGCGCGCTGAGGGACAGGACCTCGGCCTCGCGCCGCACGAAGAGGCCGCGTTCTCCGCCGCGATCATGACGAACAACATCCGCGTGTCGCTGCTCGCCTTCGCCGCCGGCATCCTGGTCGGACTCGGCACCGCGGCCGTGCTGATCGTCAACGGAGTGCTGCTCGGCGCGATCGGTGGACTGGCGGTGGGCGCAGGGAACGGCCGGCCGTTCTTCGAGCTGGTCGCCGCTCACGGGCGTGCTCGAGCTCTCGTGCATCGTCGTCGCGGGCGCGGCCGGGCTGCGGCTCGGCTGGGCTCTCGTCGAGCCCGGGCCGCGGGACGCGGGGCGACGCGCTGAGGCGCGAGGCTCGACCCGCCCTCGCAGCTCGTGCTGGGACGGCCCGTGGCTCGTCGTCGCCGGGCTCGTCGAGGGTTTCGTCAGCCGCGCGGGAATCGGCCTGACGAGAGCGCTCGCCGTCGGGTCCCGCTCGCGGCGGTCTACTGGACGCTCGTCGTCGTCTCGGTCGGCGCTCTAGAGCCGCGCCCGGGCCTTCGCTCTCAGATAGCGCTGACGCAGGCGGCGGGGAGGGCGCCGGCCGGCGCCTCGATCACGAGCGCTCCGGCGCGCCGGAGCCGCGCGACCACGCGTGCCCGCGCCGCCAGCACCTCGGCCGCGGCGGCGGCACGGTAGACCTCCTCGACCCGCTCCGGCTCGGCCGTGAGCAACCCCTCGAGGTCGACGTCCGTCGCGCTCGCGACGGCGAGCGCGTGCCGGCGCGCGAGCAGCGGCAGCGCCGAGGCAAGCGGGCGGGCGGCCGACTCGTCGAGCAGATCGGTGAGGACGAGCACGAACGCCCGCTTCGTCTCCCCGACGTGGCGGAACGCGAGCTCGTAGTCGGATGTCGACCGGCCGCGGCTCGAGGTCGAAGAGCGCCTGGACGACGGCTGCCCCGCCTGCGCGGCGCGGCGACAGGCTACGGCGTGATCTCCTGGTCGAACGCGAGCGCGCCCGCCCGGTCGCCCACCGCGTCCGCGACCGTCGCCACGCTCACCGCCGCGTCGACGGCGGCGTCGAGCCGCGTCAGGTCGCCGAGCGGCGACGCCATCAGGCGGCCGCAGTCGACGACGCAGACGACGTCGCGGTCGCGCTCGACGCGGTACGGTGTTCGACATCGGCCGGCCGAGCCGCTCGGTCGCGCGCCAGTTCAGCTGCCGGACGTCGTCGTCCGGGGAGTAGTCGCGGATCGACTCGAAGTCGCGTGCCGAGGCCGAGCGGGCCACGCGACGCGCCGGCCCTCGATCGCGGAAGCGGCCCGTCCGCACGGCGAGCGCGAGCCGGCGCGCGGTCGGCAGGTCGGGATAGACGACGAGCTCGTGTGCCTCGGCTGACCGGTGGTTCCAGCTGCCGAGCCCGAGCGGCCCGGTCACGCGCGCCGCCGCTGCGGGCAGGACATGCCGACCCCGCCTGAGCCCGACGATCTCCGCCTGCAGCTCGTCGTCCGCCTCGGCGGGCTCGACGGAGACGTCCGGCGACGCGCGGCTGGCGGACGCGCAGCGCGCGGCCCTCATTGGCGGCGTGCAGTCGCAGTGGCGCCGGGACGCCACGGGAGAGCGTGGCCGGCGCTTCGCGGACGACGATGGGGCGGCCGCCGGCCGCGCGAACGCGTCGGCCGGCGATCGCCGCGGCGACCGCGAGCAGGACGAGCACGCGCGAGCGGCGGCGGCACCAGGAGCCCCGAGCAGCGCAGCGGCGCCGAGCAGCGCAGCGCCGCGCACGGTGCGGGCTCATCTGAGGCGACGGGGACGGGTCTGGAGCGCGGCGTCGATCGCGCGTCGTCCGTCGTGTAGCGCTCGAGCTCGGCCTCGGGCCGGAGAATCGAGACGGTGACGGAGGACGTCGTGCGCACTGCCCGCGACGTCGTCGGGGGTGACGAAGCCACGCTCCTCGAGCCGCGCCTGCGCCCTTCGCCGGCCGCGAGCAGGTGCACGCCTGCGCGCGGGCTCGCACCGAGCTCGACGCTCGGCAGGGAACGCGTCGCCCGCACGATCCCCGCGACGTAGGCGAAGACCTCGTCGCTGACGCCGGTCGAGTCGATCTCCCGCTGCGCCTCGCGCAGCTCCTGACGCTCGCGACCGGTTGCGTCCTCGTGCGTCGCGGGCGCGACACCGCGATGTCGGCTCGAGCTGAACCCGACCTTCGGGAAGCGATCGCGCTGAACAGGAAGCGGTCGAGCTGAGCCTCCGCAGCGGATACGTGCCCTCGTACTCGATCGGATTCTGCGTCCCGACGACGAGGAACGGCTCGTGGCAGCGGCGTGCGATTCACCCTCGACGGTCACCTGGCGTTCCTCCATCGCCTCGAGCAGCGCGGCCTGTGTCTTCGGTGGCGTGCGGTTGATCTCGTCGGCCAGGAGGACGTTCGTGAACACGGGTCCCGGCCGGAACGAGAGCTCTCCGGCGCGGTAGATCATCGTCCCGGTGAGGTCCGACGGGAGCATGTCGGGCGTGAACTGAGCGCGGCGGAACGGCAGGCCAACCGCACGGGCGGTGGCGTTGGCGAGCAGCGTCTTGGCGACACCCGGCACGCCCTCGAGCAGCACGTGGCCGCCGACGAAGAGCGCGACGAGCAGGCGGTCGACGGCCGACTCCTGCCCGAGCACGACCTTCGCCACCTCGGCCTGGATGCGATCGCGAAGCGGCGTCAGCGGAGCCTCCCGACCCTCCGCTCGAGCGCTGAGGCGAGCGTGCCGAGCCGAAGCGGGTCGGCGACCTCGAGCTCGCGGCGTTCCTCGGCCGAGGCGCCGAGCCGGTCCGACGTCTCGATCGCCCGGGCGCGCAGCGGCGCGACGGCCTCGGCGGGACGCCGCGTTCGCGCGCAGCAGCGTGCCCAGCGATTCGGCGTAGAGCCGGCGCGGTGGCGCGAGCTCCCGCTGCGCGGCTTCGGCGGGGCCGAGCCGGCGGCCCCGGGCGAGCATGAACGCGAGCGCGGCGGCGAGCATGCCGCCCAGCGTAACCAGCCATCCGTTCGGAATCGCTGCTAGACCGCTCTCGGCGCCGTAACTGTGGTAGCGCTCAGGAAGGCAACCCGGCGCGTCGGCGCCCCGGCGAGCGCCGAGCGCGAGCGCGGCGTTGTCGCCGAGGGCGAGCGCCTCGTTCCGGAGCGGCCGGTATCGGCGAGCAGGAACGCCTCGCCCTGCGCCGATCCGCGCGACGTTCAGAAGGCCGGCCTCGTCCGTCTCCGAGCAGGGGCAGCGTCGCGCCCGCCTCCTCCCAGGAGCCTGCCGCTCCCGACGATCCGGTCGGATCCCGGCGAGCTCCTGTCGCGGCGCGAGCGACGCGCACCTGCTGCCACGGCGTCCCGCTACCCCAGACCGGAGCGGGCTCGACCAGATTGCCGAGCCAGCCGAACGCGGGCCCGGCAGCGAGGAGCCGGCCACCGCGCTCGACGAAGCGGCGCAGGGCCTTCGCGTCCTCGTCCTCGACGATCCCCGCGTCCGCGAGCACGAGCGTCGTGCGGGCGGGATCGAGCTCGAGCTCGCGCGGCCGCTCGCGCAGGCGCGCCACGGCGTGACCGTCGCGGCGCAGCAGCTCGGCGAAGGCGCGGCGAGGCCGTCCTCGCTCGTGGCGTACGCCGAGGCCGGAGGCCCGCTCGGGCTCGGGTAGGCCAGCTCGACCGCTCGGAAGGCCACGTTGAGGCCGACGAGGATCGCAACGAGGCCGATCACGACACGTTTCGTCACGAGCGCCCCGCCCGTGCAAGCACCTGCGGCCAGCCTGTGCGCGCGTTCTCGACGTCCGCGCGCGACGCGGGCCGGCCGCCGTAGACGACCTCGTCCAGGTCGCGCGCGAGCCCGCGGAACTGCTCCGACCCGAGCAGGCGTACGAGCTGCCGGCTCGTGAGCGTCTCGGGCTGCGGGACCGCTTCGATCGCGGGCGAGCCGCACGAGCCCGGCGCGGAAGCGAAGCCGGAGTGCCAGCTCGAGCTCGCCCCGTCCCTCCGCCTCGTCGGCGAGGCGCTCGAGCTTGCGCGGATCGATCGCCGGGCTCGCCGCGGAGACGAGCCGCCCGGTCGACGACGCCGCCGCCGCGAGAGGCGCCGAGCCGGACCGCGACGAACGCAGCAGCCCGCCATGACGAGAGCGCCGAGGATCGCCCAGAGCGCACGCTCGCCGCCCGGAATGCGCTCGGCACAGCCAGGTGAGCGGCCCGTCGATCCGGTCACCCAGCCAGCCGAGCAGGCGGCGGAAGGGGCGCGGCGGCGGCGTCTCGCTGAACTCGCCGCTCGGCGAGCACGGCGGCGGCCTCGGCGCGGGCCGCGGCCGGCGCTGCCGCGACCCGCTCCCGCCGGCGGCGAGGGCGGCGAGGCGGCGTTCGAGCTCCTGGCCGGTCGCGCCCGCGAGCGCCGCACGGAGATCGACGGGCGCGCCGTCGACGCGTGTCGACCTGCCGTAGCTGCGCGAGCGCAGCGGAGTCGCTCGCGGCGCGACGCGCGAGCTCGCGCACCTCGGCCGGAGTCGCGTCCGCGGCGGCCGCAGCGGGCGCCGCGACGAGCGCGGCCGCGGCCAGGCCGGCCGCGAGCAGTCTCATTCCTCGGCGTCCCGCTGGCTGCGCGGCTTCCAGCCGGGCGGCGGCGGCCAGTAGGGCGGCTGGTCGTCGGGGTCGAGCTCCTCGCGCCGCGGCGCCTGCTCCTGGAAGCGGGCCGCCGGAGAGGCGCCTTCGCCGGGCTCGACGCCGATCTGCTCCGCGAGCAGCTGCAGGTCGAACGCCTCCTTGCGGACGCGCAGGTCGAAGTAGAGAACGGTGATGAAGGCGGCGGAGAGCGGCGTCGCGAGCAGGCTCGCGAGCACGGTCGCGGTCGTGTTGACGAGGAACGAGCCGAGCGTCGGGTCGGCGGTGTCGAGCGTCGTGACGACGGCCGCGAGCCCGACGAGGGCTCCCTCGACGATCCCGACGAGGATCGCGCCGAGGAAGACGACGCCGAAGGTCCCCCACCAGCGGCCCTTCGACGAGCCGGCGCGAGCGGCCGAGCGCCTTCCGGCCCTTGAGCCCCTCGGTCAGCAGCACCGGCACAGCGACCGCGAAGGAGACGTAGAGGTAGATCCCCGGGACGATCAGGAACACGAGCCCGAGCACCGAGATGACTGCGCCGAGGATCGTCACCCAGAGGATCGAGTGGAGCCGCCGGGCCGCGTAACCGAGCGCGGGCGCCACTCGGCTCTCTCACCGAGATAGCCGTCTGCGATCGCCTTGAAGCAGGCGCCGGTGGCGACGATTCCGGCGATGAACGAGAGCATGGCCGCGACCCCGAAGGCGGCGACTCCGAGCCAGAACTCCCGGTCGACGTCGACCGGGCCGGGCGTCGTGTCCGTCAGGAAGTCGTTGTCGGGGAGCGCCGAGGCCTGGATCAGCGCCGAGAGGATCTCGAACGGCGCCACCACGACGAACACGAGCGTCAGCAGGCGTGCGGAAGTTCCGCCGGTAGATCGTGATCGCGACGTCGAGGATCTCGCCGACCCCGAGCGGGCGAAGCTGGGCTGGGACGCTCACGGCGACGGCTTCATCGCAGGCGCGGGACGAGTACGTGGTTGCGGCGACTATGGATCTGGTCTCGACAAGGAGACCGAGGAGCGGATCGACGACGCCCGTCTCCGAGGAGGCGATGCGCGAGACGCGCCTGACCCCGTCGCAGGCGATCGAGAAGATGCACATCAACCTGCCGGTTCGCGGCAACCGCAAGCTGCGCAAGCTGCTCGAGCGGGTGAACGAGGACAAGCAGCTGAAGGCCTGGTGGCACGCCTCCAACGTGAACGCGGTCGTGCGCATGGAGATCAACGACCACTCCTGGGTTCACATCCAGATCGTCGCCAACATCGCTCTGAAGCTCCTCCGCCAGCTGACCAAGCACGGCGTCGAGCCCTCCGCGGTGCGCGACTTCGGGTTCGAGCAGGACGACGCCGAGGTGATCGTCACCCTCTCCTCTCTCCTGCACTGCGTCGGCATGTCCGTCCACCGGCACGGGCACGAGGACTTCTCGCTCTTCCTCTCGGAGCCGAAGATGCGCGAGCTGCTGCGCGGGATCTACGAGGAGCCCGAGCTCACCGTCGTCATCTCCGAGGTGCTGCAGGCGATCACGAGCCACCGCGCCGACGGGCAGCCGCTGGCGCTCGAGGCCGGGATCCTCCGCGTCGCAGATGCGCTCGACATGGCGGAGGGCCGCTCGCGGATCCCGTTCGAGAAGGGCCGGGTCTCGATGCACTCGCTCTCCGCCGCCGCGATCGACGACGTCTCGATCAAGGACGGCGAGACGCGCCCGGTCATGATCGAGATCGTGATGAACAACTCGTCCGGCCTCTTCCAGGTGGACGGGCTGCTGAAAGCCAAGCTGCGGGGATCCGGTCTCGAGCCGTACGTCGAGGTGATCGCCCACATCGACACCGAAGCGGAAAAGCGGCTCGTTTCGACCTACCGGCTCGAAACGTAGTTGGCTAAACTGGCGCCCGAACAGCCCTTGCGGGATCGTCTAATGGTAGGACGCCGGACTCTGAATCCGGTAGTCTAGGTTCGAGTCCTAGTCCCGCAGCTCCACGAAAAGCCCCGCTCAGACGGGGTTTTTCTTGAGGCTTAGGCAGGCTTGTTCGCTGGTGCTACACTCTGAATACGTTGTGCAAAGCTTCTTTGGATTCCCGCTGCGCAGGCGGACGGGAAAACGGGCGTCTCTCCCCACGAGATGTGCGCCCACCCAAGCAGACGGCGGGGCCTTTCGGGGCCCCTTCGTCGTTTTCGGGCGCAAACTGCGGCCGCAGGGCTATCGCCCCGGCCACCGGCGTGATATGCCGTAGGCGTGCGCCTTCTCGGCCGTCGTGCTGCGCTGACGCCGCTCGACGAAGCGGCCGCGTACGCACGCTGCCACGGCAGCCGCGACAACGACGTCCGGATCGTGAAGCTGCCGCCCCGCCGGCCGCGCTACGAGGACGTGCTCACGACCGGCGAGGATCTCCGCGCCCTCTTCGAGCTGCGGCTCGACGCGCGCGAGCCCGAGTCCGAGCGGGCGTAGCGCCCGCGGCGCTCGACGCGTGAGCATGTACGACAGCAACCTGCGCGTCCTGCTCGACGAGATCGCCGGTCCCTCCCCGCCCCGGGCGCCGGAGCCGTCTCCGGGGTCGTCGTCGCGATGGCGGCGGGGCTGATCGCATCGGCCGCGAAGCGCTCGGCGGACTGGAGCGAGGCTCGCGCGATCTCGGCGCAGGCGCAGGCGCTTCGCTCTCGCGTCGAGAGTCTGGCCGAGGCGAACGAGGAGGCGTACCTCAAGGCGCTCGCGCTGATCGAGGGCGCTGCGGATGACGGCGGACGCGATGCCGCGATCGGGGAGGCCCTCGACACGGCGGCGGAGCTGCCGCTCGCTATCGCGGAATGCGCCTACGACGTCGCGCAGCTCGGTGCCGAGGCTGCCCAGCACGCAGCACGCGGAGGGGCAGAGGACGCGGCCGCAGCCGCCGTGCTCGCGGAGGCGGCGGCACGCGCTGCGGCCGGCCTCGTCGCGGCGAACCTCATCTCGCTCCCCGGCGACGAGCGAGTCGTGCACGCCCAGCGGCTCGCCGACGCCGCGACGGACGCGGCGAAGCGCGCCGTCACCGCCTCGTCGGCCCGCTAGAGCGCGGGGCAGCGCGTCGATCCGCCGGATCCACCGCTCGAGCCGCGGGAAGCGGCCGTCGAGTCGTTGCGTGTCGCGGAGCACCTCGTGGAAGCGGTCCGGGTCGCCCTCCTCCCAGAGCAGGGCGTACTTGAGGAACGGGAACGCGACGACGTCGGCGGCGGAGAGCTCGTCGCCGAAGAGGAAGTCGCGTCCGGCGAGCAGCTCCTCGAAGAGCGGCAGCGCGCCCGCGATCAGCCCTTCGAGCTCGGCGATGCGCCCGCGGTCCGGCTCCGCCTTGGCCTCCTCCTCGACGATCAGGTTCGGCGGGCGTTTCCAGACCTGGTTGAACCAGTCGACGAAGAGTCGGAGCTCGGCGCGCCTCGCGGGATCGGCCGGGTAGAGCGGCCGTTCGGGAAAGCGCTCGTCGAGGTGCTCGAGGATCGCCGTCGAGTCGGCGACGACTTGATCGCCGTCCACGAGCACCGGCACGAGCTCTTGGCTGCTGATGCGCACGACCTCGCTGCGGTCTGCCGGGTCGACCCAGACCGACTCGACCTCGAGTCCCTTGTGTGCGAGCGCCAACGCGACCCGCTCCACGTTGGTGGAGAACGGGAAGCGGTAGAGCCGCAGCGGCGGATCGGGCCGTTCCACGCGTCGTAGTCGTCTCCGCCGCCGGGGCCGCTGTTGCCTCCGCTGTCACCACCGGAGCGGCCCCGACCGCGGCCGCGCCCCGAGGAGTCGTCGGTTCCGTCTCGGTCGGTCGTCACGGTCCGTCGTCGTCTGCGTCGTGAGCCGCGTCGGTCGTCGGGCGCGCGGCTGCTCGAGCTGGACGACGGGCAGCGAGATCGTGCCGCGCGTGATCAGATGCACGCCGAATCCGACCGCGACCGCGAGCGCGAGACCGAGCAGCCCTAGCGCCACGGTGCGCATCAGCCCGTCCCCGCCTTCGGCAGGACGACCTCGGCGCGCGCGCCACCCCCGTCGCGCGACCGGATCGACGCCGAGCCGCCCCAGCGCCTGGCGAGCGTCTCGACGATCGCCAGGCCGAGGCCGCTGCCCGGCCGGTCGGTGCGCCCGCGCCGGAAGCGCTCGAACACATGCTGCTCCTCCTCGGCCGGCACGCCCGGGACCTTCGTCGAGGACGGCGAGCCGCCCTTGCTCGTCCCAGGTCACTGTGACGGTCGTGCCCGCGGGTGCGTAGACGAGCGCGTTCTCGATCAGGTTGTCGAGCGCGATCGCGACGTCCTCCTCCCCGGCCCGGACGAACGCGTCGCCGGCGCCGTCGAGTGTGAGCACGTGCCCGCTCGCCTCGGCGCGCGGGAGCCAGCGCTCGTATGCGTCCGCGGAGGCGTTCCGGAGCGAGACCGGCGCGCGCAGCGTCGGGCGCTCGCCGTCGCGCGCAAGCGTGAGCAGGGCGTTCAGGAGCCGCGTCAGCCGCTCGACCTCCGCCTCGGCGAGCTCGAGCTCCTGCCGGACGGCAGGGTCGGCGGACTTCATGCCCGCCGCCTCGAGCCGGAGTCGCAGGCCGGTCAGCGGCGTGCGGAGCTGGTGGGACGCGTTGCCGACGAACTCGCGCTGCGCCTCGAGCGCCTGCGCGAGCCGCTCGGTCATGTCGTTGAAGGCGACCGCGACCTCCTGCTGCTCGCTCGCGCCCGGTCACCGCGGCGCGGGCGTCGAGCTCGCCGTCGCTCGACGCGCCGCGCCGTGCTCGCGAGCGCGCGCAAGCGGCCGCGCGAGCGACCCGGCGAGCACCCACGCGAGCACGAGGCCGAGTGCGAGCGCGGCGAGACCGACGCCGACCACGACGAGGACGTTGCGGCGCACGCGCTCGCCGACGGCGGCGTTGCTCTGGGTGACGCGCACGGCTCCGACCGTCCGACCCTGGTCGAGGATCGGCACGGCGGTGTAGAGGAGCTCGGCGCCGACCGTGTCGCTCTGCCGCGTTCCCTGCTTCGGCAACGCCGGTGAGAGCGGCCGCGATCTCCGGGCGAGATGCATACGACTCGTTGCGGAGCGTTGCGTCGGCCGAGTCGGCCAGCAGCCGACCTTGCTTGTCGACCACGACGACGCGCGCGCCGAGGTCCCGTCCCGCCTGCTCGACCACGCTCTGCAGCTGGGCGCGCTCGCCGAGCCGAGCCGACGCGGCTGCGGCCACGACCTGCGCCTGCGACGCCGCCTGCGAGCGCACCTCGCTGTCGACACGGCTCGAGAGACTGAGCGCGAGCGGGATCTCGAGCGCGACGAGGACGAGCACGAGCACGTACGCGAACGCGGCGAGCAGCTTCAGGCGGAGACTCACGCGACCTCGTCGGGTGAGGACGAACCGGAAGCCGACGCCGCGGACGGTGTGGATGTAGCCCGGGTCGAGCTTCTTGCGCAACGCGCCCACGTGCACGTCGAGGGTCTTCGTCGAGCCGAACCAGTTCACGTCCCAGACCTCGTCGATCAGCCGCTCGCGCGGGACGACCGTGCCGGCCTCCTGCATCAGCAGCGCAAGCAGGTCGAACTCCTTGCGGGCGACGTCGACGTCCTCGCCGTCGAAGGTGACGGTGCGTCGCGCCGGGTCGAGCCGCACGCGGCCGATCTCGATCGGACCGGCGGGCGCAGTCGGAGGCGTTGCGGAGCGGCGGAGGACGGCGCGGATCCGCGCGATCACCTCGCGGGCGCTGAACGGCTTGACGACGTAGTCGTCGGCGCCGAGCTCGAGGCCGACGACGCGGTCGGCCTCCTCTCCGCGCGCGGAGAGGATGATGATCGGGACGCTCGACGACGCCCGGAGGCCGCGGCAGACGTCGAGCCCGGAGCCGTCCGGCAGCCCGATGTCGAGCAGGACGAGGTCGGGGCGAAGCGTGCTGGCCGCGCTCGAGCCCGTCGGCGACGGTGTGCACGACCTCGGTGTGGAAGCCGTCGCGCTCGAGCGCCTCGGCGAGAGGCGTGGTGATCGACTCCTCGTCCTCCACCAGGAGGATCGTCCGCTTCGCGTGCGCCATGGCCTGAGTGTGCCCGTCCGCCCCACGCTTGTAGCGCGGGAGCGGACGGAGGCCGTTGTCTAGCGGGCGATGAAGCTGCCGCTGCATTCCCTCTTGGCGGTGGTCGCCGATCGAGCACCAGAACGTGTACTTGACGCCCCGCTTCAGCACGGCCGTCAGGCTGGCGGCGCCGGTCTCGCCGAGCACGCGCGTCTTCCAGGTCTTGCCGCCGCCCTTGAGCCAGAAGTCGTGGCCGTCGTCGGAGACGTTCCGGACGAGGAACTTCACCGTTCCCGGCTTCGGCTTCGCCGAGAGCCGGATCGAGTAGCTGTTCTCGGTCACGCGGACCGTCTGCGCGGTGCTCGCGCTCTTCGCGACCGCAGCCAGCGAGGCGGCCGCGACGATGGTTGCGAGCAGGCTGGTCAGGATGAGCTTCATGCGTTGTTCTCCTCTGGTTGTGGTGGTGGGTCTAGCCCTTGCCGCTGTTGGAGCCGGAGCGGTCGTCGTCCGTTGGTCGTCGTCCGAGCCCCTGTTGGAGCCGGAGCGGTCGTCGTCGCCGCCGCGTCGTCAGTCGGTGGTGATGTCCGCCGGTGCAGCGCGGGTCGTTGGCGTGCTCGGCCTCGTCGCACGGGCCGGAGATGTCCTCGCCGGTCGTTCCGGTGAGTTGTCGGTCCCGGTGCCGCCGCGGTGCCGGTCGTCGTCGTGCCGGTGGTGGTGCGGTCGTGTCGGTGGTCGTTGTGCCTGGTCGTCGTGTCGTCGTTGTCGTCGCTCCGGGGAGCGAGACCGTGCGGGCCGGCTGGCGAGTCGTCGAGGCCCGACGCGGCGGCCTAGCCACCGGTCGCGAGCACGCCGGCCCCGAGCAGGCCGATCAGGAGCTTCGTCATTACTTGTCCCTCCTCGTTTCGCTCATGGGACGAGGATGCCCGGCGGCCCTCCCAAGGGCCGGGCAAGCGAAGGCAAGGCTTGGTAAAGCCTTCGTTTGGATCTGTTCAGCTAGACTGCCGCAGCGCCACGGCCCATTCGTCTAGTGGCCTAGGACACCGCCCTCTCACGGCGGCGGCACGGGTTCGAATCCCGTATGGGCCTTCCTCTCTGGCTTGGTTGCAGCGGAAACCCGCTAGCTCCGTGGGTCATGCGTGCCGGACGTGCCGAGAATGCACGGGCCGTGTGACGCGGGTGTGACGCGCGCTGCTGATTAACCGAACGTAACAGCGTCGAAACACAGATCGGGCTCGACCGTCGCCCGGATAGACCCAATCGTGTCCTGGCGGGCGAGGTGCGGGAAGGCGATGCTCCAAGGGATAGGCGATCACAGTTGATTGCCTGCAAACACCGGAAGGAACCAATGCGCAAGCTCACCATCACCGCCCTCTCTCTCGTCGCGGCCGTCGCGTTCGCCGTCCCGGCGATGGCGGGCAACGGAGCCAAGATCATTGACATGACCACCACGCCCACGCCCGACGCCGTCATTCCCGGGAACACGGGCTACAACTTCGACTTCTGGAACGGCAACGGCGACATGCAGCCCTTCGCGCCGACCTCCTACCACGGGGTCACTACGCCGAGCGGTGTCTACAACCAGGTGCTGACGGGCATCGTCGCCAACGACACCGGCGCGACCGTCGCCTACTCGGCCAACAGCGGTGGCCCGATCCCGGCCGGTCAAAAGTGCTGGAGCTTCACCACCGGCGAACTGTCCGCCGACTGGCAGATGACGATCGACGCCGACGGCCACTACACCCTGAGCTGCCACTTCGCCAAGGCCTAGCAGTAAGGGAGGGGCGACCCCTTAGCGTCCCCTTGCGGACGGCATCAAGGGGGGAGGGTTCGCCTCCCCCTTTGCTGCTGCGAAGAGTTCAGTCGGCGAGCACACGACTACAACGGTCACGGCCCACCAGCTCCACCGGCGCCGGGACGCTCGACGTCAATTCCGGGTACGACCGAATGACACCCACCGAAGGGAACCACGACCATGACGAACGAGAAGCGCCCGAGCATCCGTGAAAACCTGGGCAGCAGCTATGACCCGGGGGCGGCAAGCAAGATCCTGGGCGAGCGGAAAGCTGGTCTAGTCGTGGTCGCGGCGCAGCCGCGAGAGGTCGTGGAGGTAGTCAGCGAACTCGTAGCCCCTGTCGAGGATCCAGAGGATGCCGCCGACAATGATCACGTAGCCGATCACGGCGCCGGCGCCGACTCCTGAACAGCCGGCGAGCGTTCAGCCTCGACCAGCTCGCCAGCACCGGCTACGGCGGGCTCAGCCGAATAGACCCGATCGTGTCCTAGCGAGTGAGGTGCGGACAGGACAAGCTACCAGTCACTAGTCGCAAGCCTGACTTTCTCCACGCTCGAGTTGAGTCCCCGCCGGTTCAGAGTCCCGCCGCCGGGGAGACTCCTCGGGCAGTTGCTGCGCCGCCTCATCCAGCTCCGCCGGTCCTCCGTGCGTCCCGCGGAGACGCCCCGAGGGCGGCCTTGTCCGAAACTGCCATCTCGTCCGCCGCCGAGAGGCGCTCTAGCGTTCCTCGGGGCCGGGTCGTGGGAAGCGTCCTGGCGCGCCTCGGCGTTCGGCCCTCAGCCCGGCCCGAACTTCGCCCTCGCGCCGAGTGCACCAGCCTTCCACGCAGAGTGGGCGGGGGCCGTCGTGGTGACCGGCCCCCGTGTTGGTGGGGTTGTGGTGGTTAGCCGTCGAAGGATGCGGTGACGGCGAAGTTGCCGGTCAACGAAACTGTGTTGCAGATTCCCTGGTAAAAGCTGTCGCCGGTTCCTTGGTGAACCACCAAGGGTGCCGCCTGAGACGACCCACCGGGGCATGTGTAGTGGAACGGACGGGCGGCCTCGCCGCCTGCGCCGCTCTGGAGGCTCACCAGAGTGTTGGTGGCAGGCAGGATCAAAGTCGAGCACGAACTCGACCCGATGCAGCTCTTTTGCGCGACCTGACCCGTAAGGCTATTGATGAAGATGGCGGTCATCACGCCGCCCGTCACCGTGGCTTTGACCTCGTACCGGCAGGAAATGCTGACGACGCCGGTCTGGTCGATACGCACGTCGAGGCTGGCGGAGTCGTCTTCGTGCAAGGTGCAGGGTGAGCCTTGCAGCGCCGCCAGGTTGGCAGTGCCATTGTCGCCGCTGTCGCCCTTGTCGCCCTTTGCGCCGTTGCAGGCGTAGGTGACGACGCCGTTCGCGGCGGTGAACTTTGAGCCGCCTTCGCCGCAGTTCGCTCCGGCCGGTTCCGTCGCCGAGGTGACGCTGACACCGTTGCGTCCCGTTCGTGCCGTTGGTGCCCGCCGGGCCGGTCTGGCTCCAACTGATCTGCTGCGAGGACTTCTGGCACGGCTTCAGCGGGGTCGAGCCGATCTTGACGTTGGTGATCACGCCGCTCATGTCTAGACAACCGGTGTAAGTCTGATTGTCGGCGGTGACCGCCGCGTAGCCGTAGCCCGCCGCAGCCACGACCGCTACGGCAGCCAGTGCGCCGATAGTGAGCACGCGCCGCGGCGCGGCCAATAGTCGTTTCATCCCTTGTTCCTCTCTCCCTTGAACCCACATTCGGGGAGCAGACCCACCCTGCAACCCACCAAGTACAGACTGAGAGAGAACGTTGGCCCGCAAAACCACGTCGCCCTGGGCTGGAACGATCTCCGCTCCGGGCAACCATTCCACGCGACCTGCCAAATCTCATGACCCATCTGGGTCATCCCAGGAATCGAGGTGGTTGCTAAAGCCTGGCCGTTTCGGCCATCCTGTCCACCGACGCTCCCCGCTCTACGTTCCAAGCCGAGGAGCCCCCAAGATGGGGTGCCGCCCCCATAGACGCCGCGGGCTCTTGCCGTCAGTTTGGCCTCGATCGCGCACGAATGTGCGAAGCGTGCATGGGCTTCCGGTCGTGGTCGCGTCGGCGAGAAGCGGGTCGCACAAAGCGGCTAACGCTTCGCCGCAGGCGGCCCGCCGATTCCCTGGCCGCAGGACCTGCGGTTACCGCGAGCAAGGAGGACAGGTGCCTGAATCAATGAGTTCAAGCGGAGCCGCCCCGGCGAAGGTGCAGGAGTTCAGCAGCGCGCTGACCGGCTTCGATGTCGTCGACCGGACCGGCGAAAGGATTGGCACCGTCAAGAGCGTCAACCTGGGACGAACCTGCATTCTCGTCGAAACCGACAGGTCGCTGTTCGCGCGCAAGCAGACACACGCCGTGCACGTCTGGGCAGTCAGAGAGATTGACCTCGACACATTCACGATCGTCCTCGCCACGAGCAAGAACGACGCTGCCGACGCACCCGAATTTCGCCAGCTCGACGAACAGTCCGAGACTGCTATCGCCCGCCACTACTACGATCGCCTCGCCGCACTCGGCGAGACAGTGGACACGAACCCGTCAGAGGGCCGCTAGCCAATCAACGTGGCTGCGTCAGGGTTGGATCAGGCCGCGGCGGATCGCGTAGCGCGTGAGTTCGACTCGGTCGCGCATTCCGAGCTTCTCGAGGATGTTCTGGCGGTGGCGCTCGACGGTCTTGATGCTGATCACGAGCGTGGTTGCGATCTCCTTGGAGGTGTGGGCCTCGGCGATCAGCTTCAGCACCTCGAGCTCGCGCGGTGTCAGCACGTCGAATGCTTCTCGCCGCGGCCGCCGCGCTCGACGTAGTCGCGCACGAGGGTGGTCACGGCGGAGGGGTAGAGGAAGGAGTCGCCGCGCATCGCGGCGCGCACGGCGTCGACGATGTCGGTGTCGGCGCCGGACTTCAACACGTAGCCGGAGGCGCCGGCCTTGAGCGCCTCGAACAGGAACTGCTCGCTGTCGTGCATCGAGAGCATCAGGACCTTGAGCTCCGGTTTGCGCTTGTGCAGCTCGGCGGCGGCCTGGATGCCGGTCATGCGCGGCATCGAAACGTCGAGGATGACGAGGTGGACATCCTCCGTGAGCGCCGATCTCGACGCGCCTCGTGACCGTCTTCGGCCTCGGCAACGACCTCGAGGTCGGGCTTGGCGTCGAGGACCTTCCGCAGGCCGGAGCGGACGATCGGGTGGTCGTCGGCGATCAGGATCCGGGTCACGATCGGGATCGGCATCAGACCTGCAGCTCGACTCGTGCGGCGGGGACTTCGAGGCGAACCTCGATGCCTCCGCCGGGCGCGGTTCTGATCGCCAGCGCTGCCGTCGATCAGCAGCGCCCGTTCGCGCATGCTGCGTAAGCCGCCGTGCTCCTGTGGCGTCCCCTCGAAGCCGCGCCCGTCATCGGCGACGCGGAGCACAACGCTATCTCCGCCGCGTTCGAGCGCGACCGTCACGTGGGTCGCTTGGGCATGGCGGGCGACGTTGGTCAGGCTTTCCTGCGCGATCCGGTAGACGGCAAGCTCTTTGTCGGGCTCAAGCGCCGGCAGCTGATGGTCGAATCGGCGCTCGACGCGGATGCCGGAGAGCGGCCGAACGTCGTTGTCAGCTCGGTCAAGCGCGCTGACGAGGCCAAGGTGCTCGAGCATCTCCGGGCGGAGCTCGCTCGAGATGCGGCGGACCTCGTCGAGGGCGCGGCGCACGGCCGACTTCGCTTCGTCGAGGTCTTCACGGTGGTCGGGTGCTGCCTCGGCGATCGAGTCCAGCTGCAGCAGGACCCCGGTCAGCACCTGGCCGACCTCGTCGTGTAGGTCGCGGGCGATCCCGAGCCGCTCCGCCTCCTGGGCGGCGAGCACGCGCCGGCCGCTCTGCTGCCGCTCGCTCTCGAGCCGATCGAGCATCTGGTTGAAGGCGCGCACGACCCGCCCGACCTCATCCTCGCGGACGATCTGCAGCCGTTGGCCAGGATGCAGCAGGTCGACCATTTCCATCCGCCTCGCGAGCCGCTCCAGCGGAGCAACGGCACGCCTCAACAGAAACGCGTTGGCGGCAACGGTGACGGCGAGACCGACGATACGATCAAGACCGCCTGAGCGAGCCGGTCGGAGCGCTGACCGTCACCGGGGTGGCGATCAGCAAGACCGCGATCAGGGCCAGCAGGCCGGCGTTGACGGCGAAGACCCGCCAGAACAACGGAATCGCTCGCGCCGGCATGGTCCGACGTTAGCGCCAGACCGCGGTCATCGCGGCCACCCGACCGGCCACAAGGGCTCGCGGCGCCGCGATCAGCACCGGCACCGATGTCTCCGTTTCGAGCTGACCGGCAAGTCTGCTCTCGAGGCCTCGGCGGAGCCGGCCGCGGGGACGAGCTCCGATCACGATCACGTCGGCGGCTTCCTCGGCCGCGATCTGGCCCAACTGGGCAGCTTCGTCACCGACCGCCACCCGCCGCTCGGCGCGGTCGCCGACGCCGTACTCGGACGCCAGTCGCGCGAGCAGGCGCGTCCCCCCTTCGCGGTTGGCCTTCATCGAGACGCTCTCCCCGGCTTCACCCCCGTCCTCGTGCAACGTGATACCGCGCGCCACATGGGCAAGCACGAGCCGAAGCCCGAGCCGCTCGCTGAGCTCGACCGCCGCCTCGAGCGCGCGGCGGCCTTCCTCGCTGTCGCTGACACTGCAAACCATTGTTCCAGGCATCTAGTCCTCCCTTCGAGTCGTCACCAACAGGCTCGCGCGCAGGAAGCGCTGCCGCAATCGGTGCACGGCCCCATTTGAGCGGCGTTGCTGGTGGCGAGAGCGGCTCCACCGAATGCGGTTGTGCGGGCGCTACGTCCGGGTGCGAACTCGCGAGTAGCCAACCCCGAACGTGTGAAGAACTGCTCGTTCGAGGGAGTGCGGTTTGGCACTGGACAGGTGCAGAATGAGCGTATGGGTGGAGCTCGGCACCGGGTTGCGCTGGGGGCAAGTCGAGCGGGGAAGGTGGTGGCCCGTCGGCTCCCGAGGGGCATGCAGGAGCGGCTGCGGGATGTGCGGGACTGGCTCGATCCCCCGCCTATCTATGTTCCGGTTGGTGAGCTGGAGCGGGTGTATGACCATGCGCTCGCCCATCTCGTTCGGAGCGGCGCACCCGTCGGTGATTACCTCGAGTTTGGCGTTTTCCGAGGTGATTCGTTGCTGTGTATGGATCGAGCCCGGCGCCGGGCGGGCATGTCGTTCCGGCTGATCGGATTCGATTCGTTCGAAGGGCTACCGCAGCTGTCTGCTGAGGATGAGTCGCTTGGCTGGGAAGCCGGCTGGTTCGAGTCCGACTATGACCGTACTCGCCGCCGGCTCAGCCGGAACGGTGTCGACTGGAGCCGTACCTTGCTGGTCAAGGGGTGGTACGAGGAAACCTTGACGCCCGAACTTCGAAGAACTCATGAGATCGTCAAGGCCAGCACGATCATGGTTGACTGCGATCTCTACTCGTCGACGCGAACCGTGCTCGGGTTCGTTGCTCCGCTGATCCAAGACGAAGCGATCATCTTCTTCGACGACTGGGACGGAGGACGAGGGCTAGCCGACCGAGGGGAAGGCGAGGCACGCGCGTTTCAGGAGTTTCTCGCCGCGCATCCGGAATTCTCATCCGAAGACTTCGATACCTATCGCCACATCGAAGAACCGGCGGCTCCTGTTGCGAAAGCGTTTCGCATCTGGAGAGAGTCCTAGCTCAGCCATCTCCTGCGGGTACGCGAACCGGAAGGCGCGCAAGGGCGAGCGGCGGCGGGCTCGTCGACGGAAGTGCCACCTGCCGAGTGTGACCGTGCCGGGCCGCAGCTTCCCGCCGCATGGGAAGCAATTCCGGCGGGCCGCACGTCGCCAGGTGGCACGTTGGGTATCTCCGCCCTAGCGAGTTCCAAATCGCTGGCCGCGAGAAACGCCACCCGCGGAGGAGGGCGGCCATCCTCTCGGCAAGAGGGGATTCGGGGCGCAGTTCCCGCCGCAGCGGAAATGCGATGCACCGATTGGCCAGGCTCCGCAGGTGGCACTTTGAGCATCCCCTTCCTGGGCGATTCCGAATCGTGACCGACCCGCTGCTGAGGTGCGGGCGCGGCGCGACCGATACGTGCGCCGCTGACGCGCGCTGACTCGGCTTGGAGAAAAAGCGCCACCGGCGGAACAGCGGCTCTGCGGCGAACCGCTTCGACGCCGGTGACGCTGCTTCTCACTGTAGTCGCGGTCAACTCCCCTCTATTGGGGATCTGCCTCGGGTCAACAACGTCCGATCTAAGTGGACGTGTTTGCGGCTGTTCGGTTCCATCGGCACGATCATGTGCGCCTCCTCACCACCTACCGTGAGGTGCCCGAGGGCTCCGTCGGCCGTGTTCTCGGCCGCTTCGCGCGACCGAGCGGGCCGAGCTACTTCGTAGTGTTCGAGGAGCATCCGGCCGGGGTGGAAGTCGCAGCCGACGCGCTCGAGCTGCACGAGTCCAGATCGTCCTCTGAGATCGAGCTCGGGCTCCGGCGGGGCAGACACCCTTGGCTGACGTGTGACGCGCGACGCCTTGATCAGCGGCTTCCCGTCGGTGCCTTCCGAGACCTCGTCGACACGCGCGAACACTCCGCCGAGGTCGCGAACCTGACCTACGAGAGGCGGATCGTCGGCGGGAAGCTCGCAGCCGTGCGCGGCGCCATCGAGCCACACGCTGAACCAGGTCACGCCGTGAGTGTGACAGGCCGTCCGGGCGTTAGGAAGCGCGCGCTTGCGGTTCGAGGGGGTCGGCCGCGACTTCCGCGCCCGCCTGTTGTTCATCGCGCGAGCTGACGTAGCGCGGCACAGCCGGCGCTGGGCCGGCGGTGGCGTCCGAGCCGAACGACACCGCGAGCGGTGAGAGCGCAGACTTGATCGTGGAGGTGGAGCTGAACCGCCGCAAACATCTCTTACTGGATCGGCAGCGCTGACGACAGGCAGATCCCTCAACTAGGGGAATCGCGCTGCGCGGGCAATTCTGTTCTCTCGCTGCTACGGGACTCGATTGCAGCGACGGCAGAGCCGGACATCGAGGCTCATCACCCGCTGGGACCAGCCGAGATCGTGTCCTCGAATTACGCAGATGAGACGCCGTAGTGCCACAGCCACACCGTAGCGGCGCGCTCTCTGGTTGACCCATCCCCCTTCGTGGGTTGATCCGGCGTGAAGCGATCTTCTACCTACCCGTCGGGGAGTGGCTTCTAGCCAAGCGGCTAGTCGTATGGGGCACGGAGACGCGCGAATATCCTGTGCATGGGCGACGATCGCGAGACCACCGAAGACGTGCACGTCCTCGCTTGCGCGGAGTGTCCGCGGGTGAGCAGCATCAGCGCGCGCGGCTGGAAGGCTTACCGGGTCGATGACCCAGACCACGATGGACCGCCGCAGCTCGCCTTCTATTGCCCCGAGTGCGCTGCCAGGGAGTCCGGCGACCTAGGACGGCCGGACTGTCGCCTGCTACGCCGACAGTACGAACACGACGATCAGCGCGAACACGACGGGGCTCATGATCGCGAGCACGCCGTAGGCCACGTCGCCGCCGCTGAGGTGCCGTTCGCGCATGACGTGCGCCAGCCTCGAACGGACTTCCCGTGCACCCGCGATCACTGCCCGCGCGCCGTCGATCACCATCCGCGCGACCGACCTCGCCGCTGCGATCAGGCGCGCGCCGAAGCTCGAAGCCGACGCTTTGAGACGTTCAGCGGCCTCGGACACCCTGCCGCCGACACGCTGGATCGACGGCACTGTTCTCGGGCCGCCGGCCGAGCTCCCGCCGATGCTGATGGTCCCGGACGCTGATGACGCCGCCGCGTATCTGGCCAGGACCGGCCGCCTTGCCCGGAACAGCAGGAGGCCGGAGACAGCCGCAAGCATCAACCCGATCACGGCCAGCAGCGGGCGTCCCACCCATCCCGAACTCGCCTCGGTCGTCCCGGGCGCCTTCGTCACCACTCGCGCCTGCGTCGCCTCAGGCGCCTTCGTCGATGACGGCACGGCGGCAGGCTCCCACGGCGCGGCACCGGGGTTGCGAGCGAGCCAGGTCTGGTAGCTCAGACCCTTCGATTTCAGATAGACGTTGAACTCCTGCTTCGACGTATAGACCGAGCCGCCCCACAACAGCGCAGGCTCTTCCTTCGGCTGTCCGCCAAACCAGATCGCGAGCAGCACGACGGCCGAGAACACGCTGAAGAACACGACCGAGCCGCCCGCGAATCTGACCAAGACCGGGTTCTGTCTCCCCAAGAGCAGGAGCGCCGTGCCGATCGCCAACAGCAACCCGATCGCGACCAGGAACAGCCGCATCACGGAATCGCCCCTGGCCGATACTTGCACCGTGATCGCCCCGATGCTGATCGTGTCCGCCTCCCACGGCGCCGCATCCGGATTACGAGCGACCCAGGTCTTGTAGCTCAGTCCTTTCGACTTCAGATAGGACGTTGAACTCCTCCTTCGAGGTGTAGACCGCGCCACCCCACACGAGGCCAGGCTCCTGCCTCGGCTGCGTGCCGATCCAGATCGTGGCGACCAGCGCGAGGGCCAGGGCCGCGCTGAACAGCCCAAGGGCATATGCCTTCAACACTGCTTCAGTATCCGGCTCCGGAACCACCGTTTCAAGTCCTAATAACCTGAGCGGCACGCCGGACTCCCGTTCTGCCGTAGGCTGCGTCTGTGAGCGCGCTCGTCACCGGGGGTTGCGGCTGTGGTGCCGTCCGCTTCGAGGTGACGGCGCCGTTCGTCTCCGCGTCGTACTGCCACTGCACCCGCTGCCAGCGGCGAACCGGCGCCGCGGCCTCAGCGAATGCGCGGTTGGAGCCGGGGAGCGTTCGCGTCGTCACCGGCGAGGACGAACTGCGCTCGTGGGCTCCCGACAGACGGATTCGAGAAGATCTTCTGCGGCCGGTGCGGCTCGGCGCTCTTCAGCCGGGCGCCTGGCTCGAGCGACTTCATGGGCGTGCGGCTCGGAGCCCTCGACGGCGATCCGGGCATCCGGCCGCAATGGCACCAGTACACGGCTTACGCCGCTTCCTGGCAGCCCCTCCCCGACGACGGGCTTCCGCGCTACCCCGAAGCCAGAACCAGCTGAGGAAGCCAGGCTCGTACCGCGGCGGCCACCGCTTCGAGGTCGCCTTTCAGGCCGTGGTCGGACTCCACGCGCGCCACCGTGCGGCGCTCGGCCGCGGGCGGGATGCCGAACGGGTCGCGTACGCCTTGCACGACCAGGGTCGGGACGGTCACCGCGTCGAGCTCGGCTAGACGGCTCGGGGCGGGTTCCGACCCGGAGCGGCGCGGCGGCTGCAACGGAAACGCGAGGCACAGCACCCCGACGGCGGCGGTCTCCGCGGCGGTGCGGCACGCCACCCGCGCACCCGAGGAACGGCCGCCCACGAGCAGAGGCATTCCGCGTAGCTCACCGGTCCGTAGGTGGTCGACGACCGACGTCCAGGCAGCGTCGAGCTGGCGCGCCGGAGCGGGCGAACGTCGTCCGGCGACGCGGTAGGGCTGCTCGACCAGCACGACGCTCACGTTCTCCGCGAGCGCGGCGCGCGTCGCCGCCACGAGGTCGGGGGCCGTCACGCCACCGCCCGCTCCGTGACCGAGGACGAGCGCCGCTCTTGCCTCCTCCGCGGCATGGACGTGCGCCCTCGCCAGGCCGTGCGGAGTGTCCACCTCGATCGCCTTCATGCCGGGTGGAGCTCCGCGTAGGCGGCGGCGACGCTCTTCGGCACGACCATCGACCAGGCATCGACGACGAGCTCGCGCATCTCGCGCGGCTTCGATGGCCGCCAGCCGGACGACCGACCCAGTTGTAGCTGAGGTCGGACTGCGTCGCGGCAGCATGAACTTGTCGGGCTCCGAGTCCACCAGCGCCTCGCGCCATTCCTTCGGGAAGGCGAAGCCCAATCGGTCTCGTCGCGTGAGAAGGCCAGGTAGACGATCCTGCCGACGCGGAACTTGACCCGGCCGCGCACGAGCGCCTCGGTACGAGCGCGGCAAGCCGATCGCCACTGACCGAACGTCGTCGATCGTCACCATCTGGGCGTGGTGCGGGTCTAGCTGGCGGTTTCTTCGTCGAGCGCCGGCGTCTCGGGAGCGACGACACCGTTCGCGGCGTCGATCGCGGCCTGCTTCTTGTCGTCCTTCTTCTCTTGCTTGCGTACGCGCTTCTCTCGCATGGCCTGCTCGCGCGCCATCTTCGCGAAAGTCGTCTGTCGTTTGCTTGCTGCCAAATCAGCCCCTTCGTCGGGAGTCGTCGGCGCCGTCCGCCCGGCCGCCTGGTCACACCGTACCGTTCCGGCGCGGCTACGCCGCCGCGGACGCCGGCAGGATCAGCTCGAATGCGGCACCGTGGGGCGCGCCAGGGCGGTAGCTGACCTCCCCGCTGTGGGCTCGCGCGTACGAGCGGGCGATCGCAAGGCCGAGGCCGGTGCCGGGACTCGCAGCGCTCGCGGCGCTGCGGGCGAAGCGGTCGAAGAGCTGCGGCACGAACTCCGCCGGCACGCCCGGGCCGTGGTCGTGCACCGTCACCCGCAGCGCCCCGTGCTCCATCGCGGCGCTGACGAGCACCGGGGGCTCGCCGTAGCGGCAGGCGTTGAGGATCAGGTTCGAGACGATCCGGTCGAGCGCGTCCACGTCCAGCTCGGCCTCGAGCGAGGCATCGACCTCGAGCCCGATCTGCACCGACTCGAGCGGCGACACCGAGTGGACGATCTGCTCGAGCCGGTCGCGCACCCGCACGCGCTGCGGCCGGATCACGACGGCCTCGGCGTCCAGGCGCGAGAGATCGAGCAGCTGCTCCACGAGCTCGCGCAGCCGCCGGATCTGCATCGTGAGCATGCTCTGCAGCTCCTCGAGCCGCTCCGGCGCGAGCTCGCCGCCCCGCTCGGCGATCGTCTCCGAGAGCCCGTAGATCGCGCCGACCGGCGAGCGGAGCTCGTGCGCTGCGAGCGCCACGAACTGACTCTTGAGCTCGTCGGCACGCACCAGCGCCTCACGGGCGGCGCGCTCCTGCGTGAAGAGGCGCGCCCGGTCGAGCGCGAGACCGGTGAGCGAGCCGAGCGACGTCAGCAGCTTCCGCTCCTCGTCGCCGAAGAACGGCGCGAAGGTGCTCGTCCGGACGACCAGTCGCCCGAACGGAAACTCCCACTGCGCGACGTCGCCGGTCGTCTCGTCGATCGCGCCGTACGTGCCGATCCGCGTTCCGTCCGCTCGACTCGAGCGAGATCCCACGCGCGCCGACCATACTCGCCATGGGCGGCAGGACGCGCGCCGCCACGTCGTCCACGCTTGTCGCCGACATGAGCTCTCCGATCGCGTCCTGCATGCGGTTCTGCTCAGGCCGCCGCCAGAGCAGGCGCAGGCTCGACGGCGGCGCGAAGCCGAGCAGGAACGCGACGCCGCTCAACGTTGCGAGCAGCGCCACCAGGAGCGCCCCCACAGAGCCCTCGTCCCCGGCGGCCAGAGAGAAGACGAGGGCAGCGGTGAGCGCCGACGAGGCGAACGCGAGCATCCGCATCCGCTTGCGCGCCACGGACGCCTCGTCCCGCGCGGCACGCCAGAGGCGGACCGCGACGATGGTGAGCAGCACCGACCAGTGCACGACGAAGGCGACGGCGTAGGCGACGAACCACCACGGCCACGCCTCGCCGTCGGCGGGCACGGACGGAAGCACGAGTGTCGCCGTCACGAGCGTGGCGCTGAGCGCGTCGACCACACGTGCGAGCGGACGGGAGCCGGGCTCGAAGGCCACGGCGAAGCGGTAGAGCAGATACGGGAAGAGGAGCAGGATCGCGAGGTCGATCCGCTGCAAGACCTTCTCGGCCAGGTTCTCAGGATCCGTCGGCAGGAGGCGACTCGCCACGAGCACCCAAGCGAGCGTGACGAAGGCCAGCGTGGCCCAAAGCGCTGTGACCGCGCGCTCGCGGCGCCATTGGCGCACGCAGACGACCGCGATCGCCGCGAACAGCACGAGATTGACGATCCCGAAGAACTCGACCGCTTGCCGCATGCCCTCCTCCTGGGCCGGGAAGATCCTAACCCTGTCGCCGGATCGAATCCGGCTGACGTCACCGCCTACGCGGGTGCGAGGAAGCGGAAGAGCGCTTCCGCGACACAGGCGGGCTTCTCCTGTCCCTCGAGCTCGATCGTGGCGGCGACGCGAGCCTGCTTGCCGGAGGCGACGTCCTCGACGTCCTCGATCCGGAAGCGGCCGCGGATGCGGGCGCCCGAGGGCACCGGCGACGTGAAGCGGACGCGGTTGAGGCCGTAGTTGAGCGTCATCCCGTAGCCGTCGAGCGGCGGTAGCGCCTCGGCGAACATCGGCACGACGAGCGAGAGCGTCAGGAAGCCGTGCGCGATCGTCGTCCCGAACGGACCGGCGGCGGCCTGCTCGGGGTCGGTGTGGATCCACTGCGCATCGTCGGTCGCGTGCGCGAACTCGTCGATCCGCGCTTGCTCGATCGTCCGCCACTCCGAGACGAGCTCCTGGCCGACGAGGTCCTCGATCACCATCGCACGACCGCCGCGGCCCAGGTGTAGCCGGTGCCCGCCGCGAGCAGGAGGACGAGGTCGCCTTCGTTCACCTCGCCGCTGCGCGCGGCGCGATCGAGCGCGAGCAGCGAATCGACACCGCTCATGTGACCGGTGTCGTCGAGATAGGCGGCCCGCGGGCTGCCGAGCTCGCCCACGATCGCTTCGTGCATGGAGCGCTTCATGTGGATGCCGCAAAGATAGGAGATGTCCTCCAGTCGCGCGTTCGAGCGTTCGAGGGCTCCGCGCGCCGCGCCGACGAAATTCGGGAGGCTGACCTCGTCGAGCCCGCCCTTCATCTGCGCCGGATCGGCGACGTCGAGGTAGTGGCGCCGGCCGGCCACGGACTCGGCCGAGGCCGGCTCGACCGAGCCGCCCGCCGGCACCTTCACCTGGAGCGAGAAGGATCCGTCCGTAAGGGCGTGGCAGCCGAGCAGCTCGTGTGGAGCGTCGCGGGTGAGCAGCCCGGCGACGGCGCCGTCGCCGAAGTTGAACATGAAGCGCGAGCGCTCGTTGCCGTAGTCGAGCAGGTACGACTCGCGGCACGCCGCGACGAGCAGCACGTTCCGCAACTCCGGCTCGGCGAGCAGGAAGTTCCGCGCCAGCCGCAGAGCGACTGGCGTGCCGCAGGAGACGTTCGCGTACTCGAGGGCGTAGGCGTTCACGCAGCCGAGGCGGTGCGCGATCCACGGTGACGCCTGCCAGACGGGATAGTCCTTCCAGAGCGAGCCGTAGTAGAGGACGACGTCGATCTCGGCCGGGTCGAGGTCATGCTCGCCGAGGAGGCGCGAAGCCGCCTCGACCGACATGTCGCTGACGTGCTCGCCTGCCGCAGCGATGTGCTTGCCGCGCAGGCCGAACTTCTCCAGGATCACCTGCTCCGGGATCCCGGTCGCTGCCGCGATCTCCGCGGCCGGCATCCATTGCTCGGGGAGATATGACGCGGTGGCCGCCAGGCCGATCACGGATCGAGGTCCTTGGCTCCGATGGCGCGCACGATGATCCGGGAGAGCTCGTCGAAGACCTCCTCTGGCATCCCTTGCTCACCGTTCCAGAGGATCCAGCGCATGCCGACGAGCTCGCCGATCCCCATCAGGCTCCAGGCGAGCACCTCCGGATCGCCCTCGACGATCTCGCCCGCTTCCATCGCCTGGCGCAGGCCGGCGACATAGCCCTCCGTCAGCCGCTCGTAGTGCGTGACGAGCGTCGCCGGCGAGACGAACTCGGCCTGGCGGATGATGCGGTAGAGCGCGGGATGCTCCGCGGTGAAACGGAAGAACGCGCCGAAACCGAGCAGCTCGCGCTCGGCGCGCGTCTTCCCTCGCTCGGACGCCTCGGTCATCGCGTGGCGCACGCGCGAGTTGAGATCGAGCACGACCTCGTCGAAGACCTGCTGCTTGCTCGCGAAGTAGAGGTAGAAGGTGCCCTGGCCGACGCCCGCCGCCTCGGTGATCTTCACGATCGAGGCGTCGTGGTAACCGAGCTCGGCGAAGATCCGCTCGGCGGCCTCGAGCAGCTTCTGGCGGGTGCGCTCGCCACGCGGCGGTCAGCGCTTTCATCGCACGAGCTCCAGCAGCTCGGACTTGACGACCTTGTCCAGCGCGTTCCTCGGCAGCGACTCGACGAAGCGAACGCCGCGCGGCACCTTGTAGCGGGCGAGCCGGCTGCGGCAGAGCTCGAGCAGCTCCTCCTCGGTGACGGGAGCCGCGCAGGACGACGAAGGCAAGGCAGGCCTCGCCCCAACGCTCGTCCGGAACGCCGACGACGGCTGCCTCGGCGACTGCGTCGTGCTCGTGGAGAACGTTCTCGATCTCGGCCGGGTAGACGTTCTCGCCGCCGGAGATGACCATGTCCTTCGTCCGGCCGACGATCCGGTAGTAGCCCTCCTCGTCGCGTGCTGCGACGTCGCCGGTCAGGAGCCAGCCGTCCGCGAAGGCGGCGGCGGTTGCCTCGTCGTTTTGCCAGTAACCGGCGAAGACGTTCGGGCCGCGGACGACGAGCTCTCCCTCGGTGGCGCCGTCGAGCAGGTCGCCCGACTCGGGATCGCGGAGCGCGACGTCGACGTGCGGGTAGGGCTTGCCGGCGTAGCCCCGCTTGCGCGCCGCGTCCTCGGGCGGGAGGCAGAGGACGTTCGGCGCAGCCTCGGTCAGGCCGTAGCCCTGGACGATCTCGACGCCGCGCTCGTGCCAGGTCTCCAGGAGCGCCTCCGGCATGGGCGCGCCGCCGACGACCGCACGCCGCAGCGTCCAGAGGTCTGCCTTCGCGAAGCCGGGATCCTGCGACATGAAGAGGTACGTCGCCGGAACGCCCATCATCGTCGTCACGTGCTTCTCGGCGATCAACTGCAGCGCTCGCGCCGCCTCGAACGCCGGCTCGAGCACGACGGTCGCACCCTTCCACCAGGCCAGCAGCGCCTGCACGTTCCAGCCGCCGACGTGGAACTGCGGCAGCACCTGCAGCACGGTGTCCTCACCCGAAACGCCGACGACGCGGTCGAAGGAGAGGTTCGTCCAGAAGCAGTTCGCGTGCGTGAGCAGGGCGCCCTTCGGCTTGCCGGTCGTGCCCGAGGTGTAGACGAGCAGCAGCCCGTCGTCGTCGGCGGGCGGCAGGAAGCGGCTTGTGTCTGATCAGACACAAGCTCCTCCATCCCGGCGGTGCGCGGGTGGAGCGCGGCGGCGGTTTCGGCGTACTCCCCGGAGCAGAGCAGCACGGCTGGCTCCGCGTCCGCGAGCTGGTAGGCGAGCTCGGGCGGGGCGAGGCGGGTGTTCAGCGGCATCAGGATCAGGCCCGCCTTCGCGCAGGCGAAGAAGACGGCGACGTGCTCGGTGCTCGTGCCCGTCAGCGTCGCGACGCGGTCGCCGGGTGCGAGCCCCGCGTCGAGCAGGCCGGCCGCGAGCCGCTCGGAGCGCTCGTCGAGCTCGGCGTACGTCGTCTCCGTGCCCCGGCAATCGATCGCGATGCGCGCCGGTGTCGTCCGCGCGCGGTCGCGGATCCAGCGCCCGAGGGTCAGCGAACCGCTCACAGCAGGAACTCCTCGACGGCCGCGACGAAACGATCGGGTTGCTCCCAGAAGAAGAGATGGCCGGCGCCCGGGAAGAGCTCGACGCGTGCGTCGGGGATCCGGCGTGCGAGCAGGGCGGTGTTGCGCGAGTCGACGACCACGTCCTCGGTGCCGTGCAGGATCAGCGTCGGAGCCCGGATCCCGTCGATGCGATCGAGCGCGTCGAAGCCCATTCCGGCCGCCGCCTGGGCAGACCACGCCTCGAGCTGGCTGCGCGGTCGCTTCGCGGTGGCGCAGGATCCGCTCCACGATCTCGGCACTCGGATCGGGAGCGAGTGCGTTCTCGACGAACTCGCGCAGGCTCGCCCCGTTCTGCAGCAGCTTCACGGTCTGCTCGGGCATCGGGACGGACTCCGGCCCGCCGGGTGTCGTGCACGCGAGCACGAGCTTGTCGATCCGCTCGGGGTGTGCGAGCGCGAGCTCCTGCGCGACCATCCCGCCGAGGCTCGTGCCGACCACGTGCGCGCGCTCGACACCGGCCTCGTCGAGCACCTGGAGCGCGTCGCCGGCCATCTGCGCGGCTGTGTACGGCCCCGCGGGAGCGTCGCTCTCGCCGATGCCGCGGTTGTCGAAGAGGATGACGTCGAACGAGCGCGCGAGCGGCTCGACGACCGGCTCCCAGCCCCAGCGCGCGTAGCCGAGCCCCTGGATCAGGAGCAGCGGCGGCCCGGCGCCGTGGCGCTCCCAGGCGATCTTCATCGGGCGGCGCCTTCGAGGCGGCGCAGCCCGCGCACGCGATGGCCGATCCCGGCGAGCCCGCCGGGCACGAAGAAGACGAGCAGGATGAAGAGCGTGCCGAGGATGAAGAGGGGCTCCGAGAGCGGCTTTCGGATGATCGTCGGTAGATCCTGCACCTGCGAGGAGCCGGCGAGCGCGCCGAGCCGCTGGTCGAGCAGCGTGTAGAGGAAGCCGCCGAGCAGGGCGCCGTACTTCGTGCCGGCGCCGCCGATCACGACCATCACGAGCAGGGTCAGCGTGAAGTTGGCCGTCGTCACCTGCGGGCTGGCTCCGGTTCCCAGCACGAACAGCCAGACGATCCCGCCGATCGTGCAGAGGAACGAGGCGAGCACGAACGCGATCAGCTTGAAGCCGTACGGGCGCAGGCCGATCACCTCGACGCGGCGCTCGTTCTCGCGGATCGCCTGCCAGACGTGCCCGGGCGAGGACGAGACGGCGAAGCGCACGACGAGGAAGACGACGACCGCGTAGCCGAGCGCGAGCCAGTAGAGGTACTTCGCGTTCAGGACGCCGACGAAGAAGTCCGGAAGCGGATCGGAGTTGAGCCCGAGGCCCTCCTCCCCGCCGGTCAGCTGATCCGGGTTCTTCTGCACGAGCACCTGGCCCGCCTGCGCGAACGCGAGCGTCACCATCGCGAAGGCGATCCCGCCGACCCGCAGGCTGATCGCGCCGAGCAGCAGCGGCACGAGGATCCCGGCGATCGCCGTCACCGCCAGGGCCTGCCACAGCGACCACTCCCACTTCGTCAGCGCGATCGTCGTCAGGTAGACGCCGAGCGCGAAGTAGAGCGCGTGCCCGAACGAGAGCAGCCCGGTGAACCCGAAGAGGAGGTCGTAGGTGAGCGCGACGCCGGCGAAGAGGAGGCAGAGCGCGAGCAGGCCGAGCGTGCCGGGGCTGTCGAGCGGGCCGCTGAAGATGACGGGGATGTCCAGCGGCAGCTTCGGCACCAGCGCGAGCAGCAGCACGAGCACGAGCGGGACGCCGAGCTGACGAGTGCGGTTCAATGCGCCACCTTGGGGGCCAAGCCCTCGGGCTTGAGCAGGAGGACGACCGCCAGCAGGAGCACGACGGCGAGGTCGCCGAGGCCGCTGGAGGCGTAGTAGTTGGCGTACTGCTGGATCAGCCCGACGGCGACCGCCGCGACCGCCGTGCCGCCGATCGACCCGAAGCCGCCGATGACGACGACGATGAACGCGAAGATCAGCAGCGACGTGCCGCGGCCCGGGTCGATCGACCCGAAGTAGACGCCCGAGAGGACGCCTGCGAGCGCCGCGGCGAGTCCGCCGAGCGCGAAGACGAGCGTGAACGCCTTGCGCACGTCGATCCCGAGCGCGGTCACCATCGCCCGGTTCTCGACGCCGGCGCGGATGATCAGCCCGTAGCGCGTGTAGCGGAGGAAGGCGTTCAGGCCGACCAGGACGAGCGCGGCGGTCGCGATCTCGAGGAAGCGGTCGTTCGGGATGTTGGCGCCGAGGATCGTCGTCGTGTCGATCAGCCAGGACGGCACCGGGAACTGCCGCGCATCGAATCCCCAGATCGCCTCGACAAGGGCAGTGAGCGCGAGCGCCAGGCCGACGGTGACGAGCACCTGCTCGATCGGGCGCTGGTAGAGCGGCCGGATCAGCACGCGCTCGACGAGCGCCGCAAGCAGCGCGCCGACCGCGAGCCCGACAACGGCCCCGACGAGGAGCTGCGTCCCCGGCCCGCCGCCGACGTGCGTGGACGTCTCCCAGGCCGCGTACGCGCCGACGGTGAGGAAGGCGCCGTGCGCGAAGTTGAGCACGCCCATCAGGCCGTAGATCAGCGAGAGGCCGGACGCGATCAGGAAGTACATCGCCCCGAGGCCAAGGCCGGTGATGGTGAGGAGGACGAACGTGCTCAATGTCCGCCTCCGTGGACGCCGAGGAGCGCGCGGATGCGCTCGGGGTCGCCGAGCAGCTCCTTCGCGTCGCCCGTGTGGACGACGCGGCCACCGTCGAGCACGACCACCTGCTGCGCGACGCGGGCGACCACGGCGAGGTTCTGCTCGACGAGCAGCACTGTCGCGAGCTCCGCGGCGCGCTCGAGCGCCGCCGCGACCTCGGTCACGAGCAGCGGCGCCAGCCCCTTCGTCGGCTCGTCCACGAGCAACACCGGGTTGTCGTTCAGGAGCGCCCGCGCGATCGCGACCATCTGCTGCTGGCCGCCCGAGAGCGTGCCGGCCTTCTGCGCCGCCGCGCGTCTTCAGCTCCGGGAAGAGCTCGTACACCAGCTCGTAGCGTGGACGCGCCGTTTCGCTCTGCGAGCCGGAGGTTCTCGTCGACGGTCAGGCCGGCGAAGACGTCGCGGTCCTCCGGCACGTAACCGATCCCGCGCCGGACGATCGAGTGCGTCGGCAGCCGGTTCAGCTCCTCGCCCGCGAGCGAGGACGCTGCCGCGCCGCGGCACCAGCCCCATCATCGCGCGGAGCGTCGTCGTCTTGCCGACGCCGTTCCGGCCGAGGAGCGCGGTGACGCCGCCCTCCGGCACCTCGAAGGAGACGCCCTGGAGCACGTGCGACTCGCCCAGATAGACGTGCAGGTCGTTGACTGCGATCAAGGCCACTAGAGCGGCTCCCCGAGATAGGCGGTCTGCACCGTCTCGTTCGCCATCACCTTGTCCGGCTCGTCGAAGGCGAGCAGCGCGCCGTGGTGCATGACCGCGATCCGCTGCGCGAGCCCGACGACGACCTCCATCCGGTGCTCGACCATCAGCACCGTCTTGCCTTCCTCCTGGTGGATGGCGCGGATCAGCGCGACGAGGTCGTCGACGTCCTCGACCGAGACGCCGGCCATCGGCTCGTCGAGCAGGATCACGTCCGGCTTGCCGGCCAGCAGCATCGCGATCTCGAGCTTGCGCTTGTCGCCCTGCGAGAGCAGCCCCGCAGGCCAGGAGCCGCGCGCAGCGAGGCCGACCCGGTCGAGCGCTTGCTCGGCCCGTTCGGTGCCGACCGAGGCTGCCCGCCGCCAGATCTTCATCGTGTCGCCGAGCTCGGCGTCCGCAGCGAGGCGGACGTTCTCGAGCACGCTCAGCTGCGCGAAGACGCTCGAGACCTGGAACGTTCTCCCGATCCCGGCGCGGGTGCGCCGGAAGGGAGGCTCGCCGGTGATGTCATTGCCCTTCAGCTCGACCGAGCCGGCCGTCGGCCGCATCAGCCCGGAGAGCAGGTTGAAGAGCGTCGTCTTGCCGGCGCCGTTCGGCCCGATGATCCCGACGAGCTCGCCCGCGCGGACCTCGAGCGAGACATCGGCGACGATGTGGGCGCCGCCGATGTCGAGCCCGAGGTTTCGCGTGACGAGGATCGGTGCGGGAGTGCCCACGATCCCCGAAGGTCAGGGATTACCGGTTAGCGCGGCTCCGGCGGGGCGACGAACTGGCCCTTGATCCGGGCGATCACCTTCGGCTGGAGCTTGCCGTTCACCTTCACCAGCTTGACCTGGAACATCGGCTGGATCATGGCGTGGTCGGCGGCGCGGATCGACTGCTGCCCCTTCGGGCCGACGAAGTTCCAGCCCTCGAGCGCCGCGATCATCTTGTCGACGTCGTCGCCCTGCGCACCCTGGAGCGCGCGGACGATCATCTGCCCGGCGACGAAGCCGTCCGGCGTGAACAGGTCGGGCGCCTGGCTGCGCTTCCGCATCGAGTTGACGAGGAAGTCGTTCACCTTGTTCTTCGGCGCCGTGTGGACGTAGTGCGAGAGGAAGTCGATCTTCAGCGCGACGTCGCCGAACGACGACCAGGTCGCCCGCTCGGCGAGGCCGGTCGTGATCTTGTTCGAGACGCCGAACGCGCCCTGCTGCTCGAGCGCGCGCCACATCGCGGGCGCGGTCGTGCCGGCCCAGGCGACGAAGAGCAGGTCGGGGTTCGCCTGCTTCACCTGCTGTGCGAACGGCGTGAAGTCCTGCGCCGAGAGCGGCACGAGCAGCCTGTTGACCTTGTGGCCCTGCCCGCCGACGATCAGGTTGACGGCCGAGAAGTTGCCGGCGCCGAACACCGAGTCCTGCGCGAAGACGGTCACGTTCTTGCCCGCGCCCTTGAGGAACGTCGCCGCGGTCTTGACGTCCTGGTAGGTCTGGCGCCCGGAGCGGAAGGTGTACTTGTTGATGCCGGTGATCGCGTCCGAGGCGGCCGGGCCGGAGATGAAGAGCACCTTGTTCTGCGCGGCGAGCGGCGCCATCTGGAGCGCGACGCCCGACGAGACGCTGCCGGCGAGGATCTTGTAGCCCTTGCCGATCAGGTCCTTCCCGGCGGCGACGGCCTTCACCGGATCGGTGCCGTCGTCGACGATCGTCAGTTCGATCTTGCGGCCGTTGACCGTCGCCCTTGCCCTGGGTCGCGTAGGCGAGCCCGTAGCGCAGGCCCTGGATGTACTCGGCGCCGTAGGCCGCGAGCAGACCCGTGCGGGAGTAGACGATTCCGACCTTGTACGAGGCGGCCGCCGTCGAGCCGGTGCCGACGTCTGGCTTCGCCTCGGCGCTCCCGGCAAACCCTGCCAGCAGCACCGTCGCCGTCGCGAACGCCGCGAGGAACTTCCAACGCCTGAGCTTCATCGCCCTGACCTCCGTTAGGAAAAAAATGACGGGACCGCAAACAAACCTGAGACCCGATTCAGGTCTTAGACTAGCCTCGCACGCGAGGCGATGTCAAGATCGGGTTACGACGCCGAGCTCGTGCAGCAGCGGTCCGGTGTCGTACGGATCGAAGCCGATGCGCGCCGCGATCTCCTCGCTCGTCGGCCTCGTTCCCTCGCGGAAGAGGCCGCGCAGGCGCTCCCCGGTCTCGGGCCGGCGCCACCAGTCCTCGCCCGCGTCGCGGATCAGGAACTGGCGCAGCTGTGCCGAGCGGATCCAGGCACGGAGGTAGTCCGCCGAGTAGAAACCCGCGTCCATGTCCGAGAGGTAGTTCTCGCTCGGGTAGCGGATGCCGGTCGCCTCGGTCAGGCGCTCGGAGTAGCCGGCCGCGGTGCCGCCGTCGTCCGCGGAAGCGGCCCCAGAACTCCAGCTCGAACTGGAGCTTGGCGGTGTAGCGGCGGAACAGCAGCGCTTCGAGGAAGACCGTCGCCTCTGCGTTCTCGGCCGCCTCTTCCTCCGTGAGGTCGAAGTGATGCGCGTGCCAGGCCGGCTCTCTCGTAATCGCCTCGATGATGTACGAGTAGATCTCGGTCAGCGCGTGATCGCGCGAGAGCTTGCGGAACGTGTACGGGAGGGCGGGGTCGCAGCCCGCGTAGTGGAGCGCGTGGCCGGCCTCGTGCAGGAACGCCTGGTAGTCGTGGAGACCACCCTGTGCGCGGGTGATCAGGTGGACGACGTTCGGCGGGTCGGATGCGATCACACACGCGCGCGGCGACTTCTGCGGACGGTCGTCGAGGTCGAGCCGGATTCCGGGCGTGTTCTCGATGTCGAGGCCGAGCGCACTCAGCGTGGCAACGCAGACCTCGACGGCGCGCTCCTTCGTGTAGGTGTGCTCGAGCGGCGACAGCCGGCGGAGGTAGCTCGTGTGATTCGAGGTCGGTACCTCCTCGCGCTCCGGCCCGAGCAGCTTGTCGAACCAGCGCTCGCGCAACTTCGAGTAGACGTCGGCAGAGGCACGTGCGGCCGAGTCGAGCACCCGCTCGAGCTCGTGCAGCGAGATCCCCTTCTCCTCGGCATTGCGGGCGATCGCGTCCGGCTCACCCGAGAGCTCGGCCTCGAGCGCCTCGCCCGCGGCGAGCAGTTCCCGGCGGTCGTCGTTGAAGCGCGCACTCTCGGAGTTCGCGAGCGAGCCCAGCTCGTCGCGGTCGCCGTACGCGGGCAGCACCGCGAGCTTCGCCTGCGCAGTCCGCAGGGGCAGCTCCTCCCCACGCCAGTCGACCCGCGCCGCCAGGATCCGGTTCTCGAGCTCGTCCTCCCGCGCGGCGAGCTCGGCGGCGAGGATTCCCGATTCGCAGGTCTTGCGGAGCCGGTAGAGCAGCTCGCGCTCGTCCCCGCCGGCGGACTCCTCCGCCTCGCGCAGGACGTCGAGCTGCGAGGTCGAGAAGAGATCGCGGTAGCGCTCGACGATCGCCGCCTGCTCGGAGGTCTCCTTCTCGCCGACGCGGACGGCGCGGCCCTCTTCCGAGCGCTCGAAGAGATAGCGCGCGAGGCGATCCTCGTACTCGGCTGGAGTCCGAACGGCAGTGACGCTCATCGCTTCGAGCCTATCTCACGATCAAACCGGCGACGGCGGCCGCAAGCCGCGGCAGCTCGAACGGCTTGCCCAGCACACCGGCGACCCGGGAGCGCAGCTCCGGGCCGACCTCGCTGGTGCCCGAGAGCAGCACGATCCGGACCGGCAGGTCGAGCGCCTCGACCTCGTCGAGCAGCTCGAGCCCGTCCTCGGAACCGAGGTGGACGTCGAGCAGGATCACGTCCGGGGACTCCTGCTCGATCAGCTTGCGCGCCTCGGCCAGCGTTCCGGCCTCGTGCACGACATGACCGTCGAGCTCGAGGTTGACCCGGCACAGCAGTCGCAACGAGCGCTCGTCGTCGACGACGAGCACCGTTTTGACCTGCGTGTGTCCAGCTTCGCCCCCCATGACGCCGGCCACTGTAGCTACATCGCCAGCTACTTCCCGTACCGGAACCCGCTCGCAGCACGTTTAGTAATTGAAAATGAGGAATCGAGGGCAGAACACACAGGGCACTGAGAAGGTCGGAGAGCACGAAATCCGGGTTCCCACGCCGAGCGCGAGCTACCGTCGCCGTGCTTGGCTGGAGTTTCAGCGGGCGCTCGATCCGCTCGCGCCGCTCAAGCCGCTGGCACGCCCGAAGCCGCGCGAGCGACTCGTCGCGGCCGAGCAACTCCAAGCTTTCGTAGAGGCCGGGCGAGATCTTCGAGCCGGTCACGGCGACGCGGATCGGCTGGAACGCCTGCCGCGGCTTCAGACCGAGGCGGTCGCAGAGCTCCTTCAGCGCGGTCTCGATCTGCTCGGCGGTGAACGGCTCGACAGTGCTGAGCGCCTCGGCCGCGGCGGAGAGGATGTCAGGGTCGAGCAGCGCCGGGTCGGGCTCGACGTCGTGGAAGAGGAAGCCTGCAAAGTCGGGGAACTCGCCCAGCTTCGCGATCTTCTCCTGCACGAGCGGCACGGCCGCACGCACCCGCTGCTCGTCCCAGTCGTAACCCTGCTCGCGCAGGTACTCCAGCAGGCTCTCGGCGTACTCCTCGGGGGACAGCGCGCGCAGGTAGACGCCGTTCATCCAGTCGAGCTTGGCGTAGTCGAAGGTGGCAGGGCTCTCGCCGACCCGCTCGAGCGTGAACCGCTCGATCAGCTCGTCCCGAGACATGATCGTCGTCTCGCCGTCGGGCGCCCAGCCGAGCAGCGCGAGGAAGTTCATCAGCGCAGGCGCGATGTAGCCGGCTGCGCGGAACTCGTCCACCGAGACGGCGCCGTGCCGCTTCGAGAGCTTCTTGCCGTCCTCGCCGAAGACGTTCGGGACGTGCGCGTAGGTCGGAACCTCGGCGCCCAGAGCCTGCAGGATCAGGATCTGCTTCGGGGTGTTCGAGACGTGGTCGTCGCCGCGGATCACGTGCGTGATCCCGTCGAGCCAGTCCTCGACCGGTGAGGCGAAGTTGTAGGTCGGACGCCCGTCACCGCGGACCAGCACGACGTCCTCGAGCTGCTCGTTCGGGAACTCGATCCGCCCCTTGACTGCGTCGTCCCAGGCGGTCACGCCCTCGTTCGGCATCCGAAAGCGAATCGCTCCCTCGTCCTCGTAGGCGGCGCCGTCCGCCACGAGACGTCTCGCCTCCTCCTGGCAGCGCTCGATCCGGTCGAGCTGGAACGTGGTCTCGCCGTCCCAGTCGAGCCCGAGCCAGCGCAGCGACCGCTCGATCTGCTCGACCGACTCCGCAACCTCGCGGCTCGTATCGGTGTTTTCGATCCGCAGCAGGCACTCGCCGCCGCGCCCGCGCGCGAACAGCCAGTTGAAGAGGAAGGTGCGGACGCCGCCGATGTGGAGGAAACCGGTCGGGCTCGGCGCCATGCGGACGCGGACTGACATGGGCTGGCTAGGTTATCGACGTGCTGTTCGGCGCCCACTGTTCAGGCGGGATCAAGGGCGCCCTCGACCACGCTGTCGAGATCGGCGCCGACGCCGTACAGCTCTTCGCGCAGAGCCCGCGCATGTGGCGCTTCCCCGAGCACGCGGAGGAGGATCTCGCCCGGTTCCGCGAGCGGCGCCAGGAAGCGGGCATCGGCGCCGTGCTCGTCCACGCGCTCTACCTCTGCAACCTCGCGACGAAGGACCGGACGATCTACGGCAAGAGCCGCGCGACGATGCGCTCGACGTCGACGCCGCCTGCGCGATCGAGGCAGACGGCGTCGTCTTCCACGTCGGCTCCCACCTCGGCGCGGGTCTGAAGGCGGGCGTGAAGCGCTGCGTGCCGGCGCTGCGTGAGGTGCTCGACCGCTGCTCCGACACGACGTGGCTCCTGCTCGAGAACTCGGCCGGCGCCGGCGGCACGATCGGGCCGCTCGGTCGACGAGCTTCGCGATCGTCGTCGACGCGCTCGACCGCCACCCGCGGCTCGGCATCTGCCTCGACTCCTGCCACCTCTTCGTCTCCGGCGTCGACGTCGGCGATCCGGACACCGTCGCGGCGTCCTGGCCGACGTGGACGCGCGGATCGGCCTCGACCGGCTTCGCGCGCTGCACGTCAACGACGCAGCGGCGCCGCTGGGCTCGAACCGCGACCGGCACGCGAACGTGCTCGAGGGCGAGCTCGGCGAGCGCATGGGCGCGTTCCTCGCCCACCCCGCCGTCCAGAGCCTCCCCGCGGTGATGGAGACGCCGGGACCGGATGGTCACGGTCCGGACGCGGCCGAGATGCAGAAGCTGCGCGACCTGCACGCGCGCTGGACGTAACCGCAGCGGCTCACGGAGGCTTGTGTTGATTCAACACAAGCCTCTCCTTCGCCCTCGCGTGCTCGAGCGCGTCGAGCGCGATCGGCAGGTCGACGACGCGCGACGAGCCGAGCGCCAACACGGCGTCGAGCGCAGCCGCCCTCACCGCGGTCCGCGCGGCGCGGCGACGCCGCTCCGCCCGCACGAGCGGGCGCACCGTGTGGTAGCAGGGTCGCCTCAAACCGAGCTCCCATGCGGCCTCTCCGACCGCGCGCCAGGTCGCCGCGACCGACACGTCGTCCCGATCCAGGGCGACCACCAGGGCGTGAATCCGGGGATCGCTGGGAGAGAGTGCGAACCGCACCTGCTCAGCGTGCCGAAGGCGGCGCGGTCGTTCGCAACGATTCCGCAACGCAGCGCGCGAAGAAGGCTTGTGTTGAATCAACACAAGCCTTCCGTTGTCGCTGCGGTCAGTCGCGCGAGGTGAGCTGCGCGATCACGCGGAAGCTCGGGCGTTCGCGCGGGATCTCGTGGAACTCAGGGTTGCGGCAGCCGAGCTCGTCGCCGCGGCCCTCGTAGCACGGCGGCCACCTCGACCTTGCACATCGGCAGCGGCGCGCCGGTGGCGCGGATGCCGCCGAAGCCGTCGGCCCGCGACTCGGCCGCACGCAGCAGATCGAGGTCGATCTCGACCGCGTAGACCTTCTGCATGCAGCCGACGTAGGTGTGGCCCCACGCCTCGTACGCGTACACGAACGGGCACGAGCGCTCGAGGCACGCTCCGGGGTACACGACCTTGTCGCAGTGCACCTCGCAGCGTCGACACTCGACCTCGTCCTGAGGGTGGAGCGGAAGCTCGGTCGGTGCCTGGACGGGCTGTTCCACGCCTGAATTGTGTGCGTTCCCGGGTTGCTCCGCAAGACTTGACATTCGACCGTTCTTCAGGCAGCGCTCGGCGGGTATCGTCCGCGGCCGTGGTCCGTCGTCTCCTCTTTGCGTCCGTCGCGCTCGCACCGCTCGTCATCCTCGTGCACTACGTCTTCCATCCGACGGAGACGCTCGAGTTCGTCCTCGCGGCGGCCGCATTGATCCCGCTGGCTTGGCTGATCGGCGAGGCGACCGAGCATGCAGCCGAGCACACCGGCCCCGGCATCGGAGGCTTTCTCAACGCGACCTTCGGCAACGCGCCGGAGCTGATCATCGCGCTCTTCGCGGTGAGCGCGATGGAGTTCGAGGTCGTGCGCGGCTCGCTCACCGGCTCCGTGGTCGGGAACCTGCTGCTCGTGCTCGGCTTCTCGCTCCTCTTCGGCGGCCGCGGCAAGATCGACAAGGCGTCGAGCTTCCTCAGCCTCGGACTCGTCGCCTTCGCAACGCTGATGCTGCTGATCCCGTCGATCCCCGGCTGGTCGGGCGATCCCGAGCGCGACTAGATCGTCACCCTCACGATCCCGGTCTCGATCGTGCTGCTGGTCGTCTACGTGGGGTTCACGTGGTACTCGCTCCGCCGGCACGCGGCGCTGCACATCGCCAGCGACGAGGAGATCAAGGGCTGGTCGCTTCGGCTCGCACTGGTCGTCCTGGGGCTCGCGACCGTCGTCACGGCGCTCGTCGCCGAGATCCTCGTGGGGTCGATCAATACGTTCGCGGACGACTCCGGCGTCAGCGAGTTCTTCCTCGCAGCGGTCGTGATCGCGATCGTCGGGAATGCCGCCGAGCACGGCGGCGCAGTAGTCGTCGCCGCCCGCGGCAAGATCGCGCTGGCCACCGAGATCGCCCTCTCCTCGAGCGCGCAGGTGGCGGTCTTCCTGATCCCCGCGGTCGCGCTCCTCGCCCTCCTCATCGAGCCGCTGGCGCTCGCGCTCCGCCAGGTGGAGATCGTCGCCCTCGGCGTTTCCGTCGTGGTCGCGTCGGTGCTGCTCGCGGACGGGCAATCGAGCCGGCTCAAGGGCGTGATCATGATCGCCACCTACGTCGGCATCGCGGCGGCGTTCTTCTTCGCCGGCGAACGCTAGAACGTCGACGGCTCGCGGCGCAGCGGATACGTCGCGAAGTAGAGCTTCTCGATCCCGCCCTCCGCGTCACGCACGACCCGCAGCAGCTCGCCGCGCTCGCGGCCTTCGACACTGCGGTAGCGATCCTCGCCCTCGGGCTCGAAGTACGACGTGTCTCGCGCCCGGGCGGGCCGTCGACGAGCTTCGCTTCGAGGCGACCCTTCCGCCACGCGAGCACGATCTCGGAGCCTTCGACCCACCAGCGCCCGAGCAGCGGCTCGATCTCCGGCGGCGCCGGCTCGCCTGGCTGCCACGCGTCCGAGGCGTGCGGCAGCGCCTCGATCGCAGCCACGGCGAGGTCGAGCGCGAGCTTCTCGGGCGAAGCGCCGGCACCAGTGTTCGTGAGCACAGCCGCACCGATCTTCGTCTTGCGGTTGACGACGAGACCCGCAAGATGGCCCGGCATGGCGCCGCCGTGCCCGACGAAGACGTGGTCGCCGGACCGGTAGAGCTCCAACCCCGTGCCCCAGGCGAGCTTCCACCGCTCGTGATCGACCATTGCTCGAACGTGCGCCATCTCCTCGAGTGTCGAGGCAGCGAGGACGCGGTCGTCGCCGGCCGCGAGGAAGCCACCCCAGCGTGCGAGGTCGCCGGTGGTCGACCAGAGCTTGCCGAGTGCGCCGGCGCCGCCGAGATCGGGATCCGGCTCGAGCCGCACGGCGTCGCTGTACGGCTCGACGAAGTAGCCGCGCGCAGCGGGAGCGGCTTCGGCCGGAGTCGTGCGCCCGAGCCCGAGCGGATCGAGCACCCGCGCCTGCAGCGCCTCCTCCCACGTGCCTCCGTCCGCGCGCGCAACGACCTCGCCGAGGAGCGCGTAGGCGAGATTCGAGTAGTGCCACCAGGAGCCGGGCTCGAGCACCTGCTCCGCGTCGGCCGTGCCGGCGAGCAGCTCCTCACGGCTCGGCGCCTGCATCGTCTCCCAGATCTCGCCGGGCGGCTCGCGCTGGAGCCCGGAGGAGTGCGCGAGCATCCGCCCGAGCGTCGGTCCGTGCGCGCTCTCGGGGAGATACTTCGTCAACGGGTCGTCGAGCGAGAGCTCCCCGGCGTCGCGCAGCTGGAGAACGCAGACCGCAGTGAACGTCTTCGTGATCGAGCCGATCCGGTACTGCGTGTCAACGGTCGCCTCGGTGCTCGTCTCGACGTCGGCGAGGCCGAGCGCCTCCTGCCACACGAGCTCGTCGGCCCGGAAGACCGCGGCGCTCACGGACGGCATCCGCTGCTCGGCCTGAGCGGCCGCGAGCTTCTGCGTCAGCTCTGCCCGCAGGGCCTCAGGCGCGGACACGGGCTCCGATGGCTCGAGGAATGGCCTCCAACGCGCTCTCGATGTCCTCGTCCGTGACGTCGAGGTGCGTGACGGCGCGGAGCACGGTCGGGTGGATCGTCGAGGAAAGGCCGACGCCCTGCTCGGCGAGCCGAACCATCGCCTCCTCCTTCGTCAGCGGCGCGACGTCGAGCTGGACGAAGTTCGTCTCGGCCCGGTCGGGGTCGACGGCGAGCCCGGCCTCGGCGAGGCCGAGCGCCAATCGCTTGGCACGGCGGTGGTCGTCCGCGAGCCGGTCGACGTGATGGTCGAGCGCGTAGACGCCGGCTGCCGCGACGATCCCGGCCTGACGCATCGCGCCACCGAAGAGGTGCTTGAGCCGACGCGCGTTCCCCATCACCTCGGACTGCCCGGCCAGGATGGCGCCGAGCGGGCAGCCGAGGCCCTTCGAGAGACAGAGCGTGACCGTGTCGAAGCGTCCGCCGATCTCAGCGGCGTCGATCCCGGTCGCGACGGCGGCATTCATGAGGCGCGCGCCGTCGAGGTGGAAGCGCAGGTCGAGCTCGAGTGCGACGGCGTGCAGGTCGCCGATCTCCTCGAGGGGCCAGATCCGGCCGCCGCTCGCGTTGTGCGTGTTCTCGATCCAGAGCACCCGCGTGCGCGACGAGTGGATCGTCGGGACGCGGTAGGCAGAGCGCACCTGCTCGGCGCTGAAGCGGCCTGCGACGCCCGGCAGGCCGCGCGTGACCACACCGGAGTGAACGGCCGGGCCGCCCAGCTCGGAGAGGAAGACGTGACAGTTCTCCTCGCCGAGGAGCTCGTCGCCGGGCTCGGTGTGCAGCCGCAGCGCGATCTGGTTCGCCATCGTCGCGGTCGGGAGGAAGATCGCCTCCTCCTGCCCGAGCAGGCGCGCCGCGCGCTCCTCGAGCTCGTTGACCGTCGGGTCCTCGCGCTTCTGCTCGTCGCCGACGACCGCCGCGGCGATCGCGGCGCGCATCCCGGCGGTGGGGCGCGTGGCCGTGTCGGAACGAAGGTCGATCACAGGCGAGAAGCTACCTTGAACGCGTGGATCTGACGCTGCTCGAGCAAACACTCGCCGCTCGCGGCGAGCCCGCCTTCCGCGCCCGCCAGGTGTGGGAGTGGGCCTCGCGCGGAGTCTCGGGCTACGACGAGATGACGAACCTGCCGCGTGCCCTCCGCGACGAGCTCGCCGACGCTGTCCCCTTCTCGACGCTCTCGGTCGAGACCGAGGCCGAGTCCGCAGACGGCACGGTCAAGGCGCTCTTCCGCACCGCCGACGGGCATCCGGTCGAGGCGGTGCTGATGCGCTACCGCGACGGGCGCCGCTCGATCTGCGTCTCCTCGCAGTCGGGCTGCCCGCTCACGTGCACGTTCTGCGCCACGGGCGCGATGAAGTTCGGCCGCAACCTGCGCGCGTCCGAGATCCTCGACCAGGTGCTGCACTTCCGCCGGCTCGAGCCGGTGAACCACCTCGTCTTCATGGGGATGGGCGAGCCGTTTCTGAACTTCGACGAGGTGCGGGACGCGGCGCTGCGGCTTCCGGACGTCGGGATCACGCACCGGCGCACCACGATCTCGACCGTTGGCTGGCTGCCCGGCCTGCGGCGCTTCGTCGACGAGGTCGAGCAGCCGATCCGGCTCGCGCTCTCGATCCATGCCGCCGACCCGCGGCTGCGCTCGGAGCTGATGCCGGTGAACGACCGCTTCCCACTGCCCGAGGTCCTGGCGGAGTGCCACCGCTACTTCGCGCTCCGCCGGCGGAAGGTGTTCGTCGAGTACGTGATGCTCGGCGGCGTCAACGACTCGCCTGAGCGCGCCAAGGAGCTGGCCGCGCTGCTCGATCCGAAGGTCTTCAAGGTGAACCTGATCCCGTACAACCCGACCGGGATGTACGACGGCTCGTCACGGCCCGGCGATCGCCGCGTTCAAGAACGTGCTCGACCGCGCCCGCGTCCCGTCGACGGTGCGGCTCACTCGCGGCCGCGACATCCAGGCGGCCTGCGGTCAGCTCGCGGCAGCGGGTGCGTCGCGAACTCGGGACCGCGCCGAGCAATTCAGCCGGCCGTAGACACGAGCGCAACTTGCGTACTTCATCAGCTAACGGCCCTGTAACCCGGCGAGCTGCTGCCCGTGTGCCCGCGGTGAGACGTTCGACTACCGGCGCCGGCGTGACGCCAGGCTGCCGGCCCGCGCTCGTAGCGACCGCATGAGCAAAGAGCGCCGTCGTCAGCACCGTCATCGACAACATCAGAGCCGCCAGCGTCCGCATCTGAGATGCAACGGACTCGCAGCACTGTGCAGGTGCGGGCGGGGGCGTCTTAGTACAGCGGGCGCGCCCCGAGGAGTCGGGTTCTCCCCGAACACGATCGTCGACCACGAGCCACCCGGGAGAGGGCGGTGGGCAGCTCTGGGCGGCACGGTCGTTGGGCGCGCCCGCTTATCACTTGTAGCCCAGGGCCGACCGGGTTTCAAGGGACTCATCCTGTTCCGGTGGGTCCGCCGGCGGGCGGGTCGGGCCAGTCGGGCGTGTTCCTGTGCAGGTCGTACGCGCCGCCGGGACGGCACTCGGCCGAGTGGTACTCGCCGCGAGGCGAGGCGGCGTCGTCGGCGGCGACGCGGAGCGCGATCAGGCGTGCGTCCTCAGGCGAGACGCCGAGCCGGAGTGCGAAATGCTCTGTCGTCTGGATCGCGTAGCACTGCGTCTGGCCCTCGTCGACGATGCCGCGAAGGTGCCACGACTCGTGCGCCAGCGTGACGATGCCGTAGACCGCGCGCACCGTGTTCTGGTCGCAGCCGCCGCCGATCAGGCAGGTGAACGAGGTCTGCTCACGGCGCCAGACACGCTCGAGACCGCGGCACGTCGTCGCCGAGAGGCTCGTCTTGTCGCTGGGCCGGCCGTGCTCGTCGAAGTCGACCCAGCCGGCGTTCGGCGTGATCTCGACGAGCCGCGTCCAGAAGCCCGGACAGCTGACGTCGACGTCACGCAGTGCGATCTCGCTCGCGACGAGCGCCAGCCGGTTCTCGTTCTCTTCGCGGCGCACGAACTGCCACGCGGAGAACAGCATCACGGGGACCAGCAGGATGAGCAGAACGCGCACAGACGGCTTATCGGCCTCGTCCGCCCCGAGCCGTAGCGTTGGGTGCATGCGCCGGAGACGCACGCATCCCGCGACCGTGACCCGATCCGGTGAGCCGCGGCTGCGCCCGCTGCCGCAGCTGCTGCGGCTGCCCCGCCGCAGCCCGCTCTACCCCGAGCTCGCACGCGCGCTCGCGGCTGCGGATGCGCTCCACCTCCTGCACTCGGACCTCGAGCCCGTCCCCGTCCGTCCCACCTCGACGACGAGCCAGGCCGGCTGCTACCGGCTGCGGAAGGGCGATCCCGTCGATCTACGTGTGTCACGGCGGCACGGCCGGGTCGCCCTCAGCTTCCTGCACGAGCTCGGCCACTTCGTCGACCACCAGCTCGGCTGGGAGCTGGGCCCATCCTGGGCTTCCGGCCACCATGAGGCGTTCGCCGACTGGCGCGCCGCAGCGGCCGAGCTGCCGTCGCGGGCGCCCGCCGGCTCCAGCCGATCGCGGCGCCGGTACTTCGACTCCGCGAAGGAGGTGTGGGCGCGCAGCTACGCCCAGACGGTGCTGACGCGGTCGCGCGATCCCTCGCTCCAGGGCCACCTGCTCGGCCTGCTCGACCTGGACGACATGTTCGTCTGGCCCGCGGCTGAGTTCGAGCCCGTGGCCGGCCAGCTCGAGCGCGTGCTCGAGCGGCTAGGTCTGCTCCGGGCCGAGCTCGCCGTCGCCGCCGCCTGATCCGAGCTCCAGCCCGACGGCAAGAGTCACGCAGAGCTTGGCTGTACGCGCAGAATCCGGGCCAACCGCGCGGGCATCCACCAGTTCCACTCGCCCATCAAGCGCATGATCGAGGGCACGAGCAGCGCCCTGATCACCGTCGCGTCGAAGATGATCCCGGCCGCGAGGCCGATCCCGAACTGCTTGATGTCCGTGCCCGGGCTCGTCGAGAGCACGAAGAACGCGAACATGAGCACGAGCGCCGCGCTGGTCACGAGCTTGCCCGTCCGTGCGAGCCCGAGCGCGATCGCCTGATTCGTGTCGCCCGTCTCGTCGTAGGCCTCGCGCATCCGCGACAGCATGAAGACCTCGTAGTCCATCGAGAGCCCGTACAGGAACGCGAAGATCATCAACGGGATCCAGGAGATGATCGAGTCGGTGGCGGGCACGTTCCAGATCTCCTCCGCGCCGTGCCCCTCCTGGAAGATGAAGACGATGATCCCGTAGGCGGCGCCGAGCGAGACCAGATTCAGGATCACGGCCTTGAGCGGCAGCAGCACGGACTTGAAGGCCCGCATCAGCAGCACGTACGTGAGCAGGACGACGAACAGCAGCACGTACTAGAAGTTGCCGTAGACGGCGTCGATGAACTCCCACTCCGACGTCGGCAGCCCGGCGAGTGTCGCTTGCGGCCCGCCCAGCTCGGCTTTCGGCCGCCGGCACGACGTCGTCCCTCAGCCCTGGAATCGCCGCCTGCGTCTCCCTGCTCGAGCCGTCGGTCGTCGAGATCGCCTCGACGAGCGCGAGGCCTTCCGCGCGGGCCGGCGGCGGCGCTGAAGCGCCGGCGATCCCTTCGGTCGCGTCGAGCTGCGACGCCACCTGCTCGAGCTGCTCGGGGGTGTAATCGCCCTCGACCACGATCTGGAAAGGCTTGTGGACGCCGTCCGTGATCCCGGCGTCGCGGAGCACCTCGGCTCCCTCGTGGGCCGGCCCACCGCCGGGCAAGTCCTTGGCCTGGGCGTCGCCCGGGTTGAGCTGGACGCCGTAATAGAGCAGCACCGCGACGATCGCCAGGCCGGCGGCCGCAACCGGAACGGGCCGCCGCACGACGAGATGCGCCCACCGGTTCCAGAAACCGTGCTCCGGGTCGTCGCTGCCCTCGACCAGTCGCTTGGGCATGACGCGGAGGCGGTTGACGCGCGGCCCGAGCGTGTACAGCAACGCCGGCAGCAGCGTGATCGCCGTCAGCACGGAGACGGCCGGGATCAGCATCCCGCCGATCCCGATCGAGCGGATGAAGGGCAGCGGCAGGATGATCATGCTGAGCAGCCCGACGGCGACGGTCGAGCCGGACACGATCACCGAGCGGCCCGCGTGCTTCATCGTCTGGGCGATCGCCAGGTCGCGGTCCGCGCCGTGCCGTAACTCCTCCCGGAAGCGGAAGATCATCAGCAGCGCGTAGTCGATCGCGACTCCGAGCCCGACGAGCGCGACGAGGAACTGCACGATGATCGACACGTCGGTGATGTAGGTCAGGAGCCAGATCAGCGAGAAGGTGTTGAGGATCGACGCGATCGCGACCAGCAGCGGCATCGCGATCGCCGGCAGCGTGCCGAACGTGAACAGCAGGATCACGAGCGCCCCGAGGCCGCCGATCATCGCCTCCACGAGCACGCTCGGGGGCTCGCTGCCCTCCGCCGTCTCGCTCGACTCGGCGTAGAGCCCGTCGATGCCGGTCACCCACCCCTCGACGCCGTCCGGCACGGCGGCGGCGAGCGCCTTCTCTGTCGGTTCGAGGCTCACGGGCTCGAAGCTGAACGTGCCGGCCGGGTAGACGTTCGCGAACGTGATCGTGCGGTCGTCCGACACGTAGAGGTCGTCACCCGTGTTGAAGAACGAGCTGACGCGAGAGCCCGGGTTCGCCGCGGCCACCTTCTCGATCGCGGTCTCGACGCCCGGCACCTTCGTCACGTCCCCGTCGGCGCGGAAGACGAGCACGCGCGGAAAGAGCTCGCCGTTACCGAGCTTCGCGAGAGCGCGCTGGTCGGCTTCGTAGCCGGGCGCGCCCGGAATCGAGAAGTCCTCGAGCCAGCGTTCCGCGACCTTGCCGGCCGAGAAGGCGCCGAAGGCGGTCAGCAGGATCCACGCCGCCGATCACGAGCCGGCGGTGGTGGACGACGTAGTAGGCGAGACGCTCCATTGGGGTCAACCTACCGATCCGCTCGCGAGGCGAGTCGCAGTTCTCAGACTTCCCAGCTGAGACCGCCGGACGAGCGAGAACTCATCGCCCTCGAGCTGCGGTCAGCGCCGCCCGCCTTGTCCCACTGCCGCCGGAACCAGCCGCGCGCGTCGACCCGGTCCATGATCGCCTGGTCGAAGTTGGCCGCCCGCTCGAGCAGGACCTGCTTCAGCTCCGCCTGCGCGCATCCTCGTCGAGCGTCTCCGAGTAGGCGCGGATCGCGTCCGCGAAGTCGCGGCCGGAGTGCTCTCGCGCGAGCTCGTCGACGCGGCGCTCGAGCCGTCGCGGCCAGTCACGGACTCATGCGCCTTTCTGCGCCTCGAGCTGCCGCGCCTCCCCCACCTCGCCGGAGAGGTCCGGATGCTCCTCGAAGCCGTACTTGACGACGGCGCGCTTCGCCGCCTTCACCTCGTCGAGCCGCGGACACGGGCTGTGAGCGCGGCGCACCGAGGACGAGCGCCGGATCGTCTGCGGCCTCGCGCGCGATCGCGAGCATCGCGTCGACGAAGGCGTCGAGCCGCTCCTTCGGCTCGGTCTCGGTCGGCTCGATCATCAGCGCCTCCGGCACGACGAGCGGGAAGTAGATCGTCGGCGGGTGGAAGCCGTAGTCCATCAGCCGCTTGGCGACGTCGAGCGCCGTCACCCCGTGCTCGCGCTTGAGGGTGCGCGCGCTGAGCACGAACTCGTGCATGCAGAGGCGGTCGTAGGGCAGGTCGTAGGCGTCGCGGAGCTTCGCGAGCAGGTAGTTCGCGTTCAGCACCGCCACCTCGGACATCTCGCGCAGCGCCGGGCCGTAGGCGCGGATGTAGGCGTACGAGCGGACGAAGACGCCGAACGGGCCGGCGAAGCCCCGCACCTTGCCGATCGACTTCGGCCGGTCGTGGTCGAGCCGGAACCTGTCGCCGTCCTGACGACCGCGGGCACCGGCAGGAACGGCTCCAGCTTCTCGCGGACGACGATCGGGCCGCCGCCGGGGCCGCCGCCGCCGTGCGGCTGCGAGAACGTCTTGTGCAGGTTGATGTGGACGATGTCGAAGCCCATGTCGCCGGGCCGCGAGATCCCGCAGACGGCGTTCAGGTTCGCGCCGTCGTAGTAGAGCAGCGAGCCGGCGTCGTGGAAGATCTTCGCGACCTCCTCGATGTGCTCGTCGAAGAGACCCGAGCGTCGACGGGTTCGTCAGCATCAGCCCCGCCGTCCGCTCGTTCACCTTCGAGCGCAGGTCGTCGAGGTCGAGGTTGCCGCGCGCGTCGGTGGCGACCTTCTCCAGCTTGTAGCCCGCCATCGTCACGCTGGCGGGATTCGTCCCGTGCGCCGTGTCGGCGGTGACGATCGTGTCGCGCTGGTCGCCCTCGCCGATGTCCTCGAAGTAGGCGCGCATCAGCATCAGGCCGGTCAGCTCGCCCTGCGACCCGGCGGCCGGCTGGAGCGAGCACGCGTCGAGCCCCGCGACCTCCTCAGGATCTCCTGCAGCCGCCACATCAGCTCGAGCGCGCCCTGCGCGCCCGTCCTCCTCCTGGTGCGGGTGCAGATCCTTGAAGCCGGGCAGCATCACGACGCGCTCGTTCACGCGCGGGTTGTGCTTCATCGTGCAGCTGCCGAGCGGGTAGAAGCCGGTGTCGATCCCGAAGTTGCGGGTCGAGAGCTCGGTGAAGTGGCGGACGACCTCCGGCTCGGCGAGCTCCGGCAGGCGCGGCGGCTCGGCGCGACGCAGCTCCTCGGGCACCTCCGCCTGCGGGCAGGTCGTAGCTCGGCAGCGTCGAGGCGCGACGGCCCGGCTTCGACTTCTCGTAGATCAGCTCCATCACGCCCGCACCTCCGCCAGCACGTGCGCCAGGCGGTCGATGTCGGCGGGGCTCCGCTTCTCCGTGACCGCGATCAGGAGCACGTCGTCCATGCCTTCGTAGTCGCGGCCGATCGCGTAGCCGGGATGGACGCCGTGCTCGCGCGCGCGCCGTGATCACGTCGCGCGCCGGAGCGGCCGAGCCGGACGGCGAACTCCTTGAAGGTCGGCTTGCCCGGGAACGCGAGCGGCAGCCCGAGCTGCTCCTTCGCGTAGGCGCCCAGGCTCATGCACGTCTCGCCGACCTCGCGCAGCCCTTGCGGGCCGAGCCAGGAGAGGTGGACGAGCCCGGCGAGCGCGAGCAGCGTCTGGTTCGTGGTGATGTTCGAGGTCGCCTTCTCGCGGCGGATGTGCTGCTCGCGCGTCTGCAGCGTCAGCACGTAGCCGCGCTCGCCGTTCAGGTCGGTCGTCTCGCCGATGATCCGGCCCGGGCAGCCGGCGCGTGTACTCGGCCTTCGAGGCGAGGAAGCCGTAGTGCGGTCCGGCGTAGGACTGGTAGTTGCCGGCGCCCTGGCCCTCGCCGATCGCCATCGCGGCAGCCGTAGTTGCCCGGGCGCCTCGAGGACGCCGAGCGAGACCGGATCGACGTGCGCGATCGCCATCGCGCCCGCGTCGTTCGCGGCCGCCGCCAGCTCGGGCGCGTTCTCGAGGATCCCGAAGACGTTCGGCTGCTGGAAGATCACGCAGGCGGCGTCCTCCGCCGCCTCGCGCAGCGCCGCCGGGTCGATCGTCCCGCCGTCGTGCGCGCACCTCGACGATCTCGAGCCCGAAGCCGGGCGCGTAGGTCTTCACGACCTGGCGCACCTGCGGGTTCAGCGTCTCGGCGAGCACGACCTTCGACGCGGCCGGTCGCGTGCTTCGCGACGTAGCAGGCGTCCGCGGCGACGGTCGTGCCGTCGTAGCCGGAAGCGTTCGAGACGTCCATCCCCGTCAGCTCGCAGATCGCGGTCTGGTACTCGAAGATCGCCTGCAGGACGCCCTGGCTCATCTCGGGCTGGTACGGCGTGTACGCGGTCAGGAACTCGCCCCGCTGGAGCACCGCGTCGACGACCGCCGGGACGTAGTGGTCGTAGATGCCGGCGCCGAGGAAGGAGAGCTCCTTCGTCGTGTCGACGTTCTTCGCCGCGAGCTCCTCCAGGTGGCGCACGAGCTCCGGCTCGGAGAGCGCGGGCTCGAGGTCGAGCGCGCCCTGGAAGCGCACGCCGGCCGGGATGTCGCGGAACAGCTCCTCGACGGAGGCGACGCCGATCGCCGCGAGCATCTCCTCGCGATCGGAGTCCGTGAGGGAGAGCTGACTCACTCCGCTGGCTCGCCTGCGAGCTCCGTGAGCTGCTCTGTAGGCGCTGTCTCGGCGTCGAGCAGGCTGTCGACCTCGCTCGGGTCGGAGAGGCGGATCCGGACGAGCCAGCCCGTCGCCGTAGGGGTCCTCGTTCACGGTCTCGGGCGCGTCGACGACCTTCTGGTTCACCTCGAGGATCTCGCCCGAGAGGGGCGCGATCACATCCGAGACGGCCTTCACCGACTCGACCTCGCCGTAGGAGGAGTCCTTCGCCGTCGAGCCGCCCTCGGACGGCGCCTCGAAGTGGACGAGCTCGCCGAGCGCGTCCTGCGCGAACCACGTGACACCGAGCGTCGCCTCGTCGCCCTCGATCCGCGCCCAGTCGTGCTCGCGGTGGTACTTCAGACCTTCGGGATAGTCCTCGGCTGCGGCCATGTGCGCTTAGTCCTCTCGCTTGTAGATCGGTTTCGGGACGACGGTCGCGCGGCGCTCCTTGCCGCGGACGTCGATCATGAGCGCGTTGCCGGGGCCCGCCGCGGCGGCCGGGACGTAGCCCATGCCGATCCCCTTGTCGAGCATCGGCGAGTGCGTGCCGGACGTCACCTCTCCACCGCCGGCGATCGGCATGCCCTGGCGGGGGATCGCCTTCTCCTCCATCACGAAGGCGACGAGCTTCCGCTCCGGCCCGGCCTCCTTGATCTCGCGCAGCCGCTCGACGCCGGTGAAGTCCTTGCCGAGCGCGCACGTCCAGCCGAGGCCGGCCGAGATCGCGTCCGTGTCCTCGCGTGATGTCGTTGCCGTGCAGCGGGTAGCAGACCTCCAGGCGCAGCGTGTCGCGCGCGCCGAGCCCGCAGGGGACGGCGCCGCGGGCGACGACCGCGTCCCAGAGCGCGACCGCGTCCTCGGCCGGGCACATCAGCTCGACGCCCTGCTCGCCCGTGTAGCCGGTGCGGTTGACCATCACCTCGACCCCGTCGATCTCGCCCATCGCGTGCGTGAACGGCTTCGCCTCGGGAAGGCCCAGGCGCTCGATCGACCTCGGGCCCTGGACGGCGAGCAAGCGCGTACTCGTCGGAGGCGTCGCGCACCTCGGAGCCGCGGATCTCGCGCTCCTTCATCCACGCGTACGCCGTGCTCGCGGTTGCCCGCGTTGACGACGACGAGATAGTGGTGCGGGTCGATCCGGTAGGCGATCAGGTCGTCGACGATCCCGCCGCGCTCGTTCGTGAGCAGCGTGTACTGCGCCTCGCCGTCGCCGATCTTGTCGAGGTCGTTCGAGAGCAGCGACTGCAGCAACTCGTGCGCGTTCGGGCCCTCGACGTGGAACTGGCCCATGTGCGAGACGTCGAAGACGCCGCAGTCGCTGCGAACCGCGCGGTGCTCCGGGATGACGCCCTCGTACTGGACGGGCATCTCCCAGCCGGCGAAGGGCACCATCCGCGCGCCGGCGGCGACGTGCCGACCGTGGAGCGGCGTCTGCAGCAGGGTCTGCACGGCGCCTGACTCTAACTGTCCGAGAAAGCACGAGGCCCCGGCAAGCCGGGGCCTCGACCGGGTCTCCTAAGCCGACCGGGCAGTCGGCCAAGAGGGCATGCGCGCAGGGTTACCGCTCCGCGCGAAACTTCAAACGTCAATCTTTGCGGAGCACTCAGTCCTCGCGCAGGAAGGACGGGATCTCGAGCTCGGAGTCGGTCAGCTCGCTCCGCTGCTCCTGGGCGCCGTTTCCGGCGGGCGCCTCGGCGGGCGCCTCGATCCGGCGGCGCCGGCGCCGCGCGCCGAAGCCCGGTCGCGATCACGGTCACCCGGACCTCGTCGCCGAGCGAGTCGTCGATCACGGCGCCGAAGATCACGTTCGCGTTCGGGTCGGCCGCGCCGGTGACGACCTCGGCGGCCTCGTTCACTTCGAACAGACCGAGGGCGGTGCCGCCGGTGACGTTCAGCAGGATGCCCGTCGCACCGTCGACCGACTGCTCGAGCAGCGGCGAGGAGACGGCGGTGCGCGCGGCCTCGGCGGCGCGGTTCTCGCCCGAGGCGACGCCGATGCCCATCAGCGCCGAGCCGGCGTCGCGCATGATCGTGCGCACGTCGGCGAAGTCGAGGTTGACGATCCCGGGCACGGTGATCAGGTCGGTGATGCCCTGGACGCCCTGGCGGAGGATGTCGTCGGCGATCCGGAACGCCTCGGTGACCGGCGTCTTCTTCTCGACGACCTGCAGCAGGCGGTCGTTCTCGATCACGATCAGCGTGTCGACGCGGTCGCGCAGGTTCTGGATCCCGACCTCGGCCTGCTCGGCGCGCCGGCGACCCTCGAACGCGAACGGCTTCGTCACGACGCCGACCGTGAGTGCGTCGAGCTCGCGTCCGAGCTCGGCCACGATCGGGGCGCCGCCGGTGCCGGTGCCGCCGCCCTCGCCGGCGGTGACGAAGATCATGTCGGCGCCCTTCAGCGCCTCCTTCAGCTCGTCGCGGCTCTCCTGCGCGGCCGCGTGGCCGACCGCCGGATCCGCTCCCGCGCCGAGCCCGCGCGTCTCCTTCGAGCCGATGTGGATCTTCACGTCCGCGTCGGCCATCAGCAGCGCCTGCGCGTCGGTGTTCACCGCGATGAACTCGACGCCGCCGAGACCCGCGTCGACCATGCGGTTGACCGCGTTCGTGCCGCCGCCGCCGACGCCGACGACTTTGATCACTGCGAGGTAGTTGCCGGAGGGATCTCTCATGAGGTGGTCGTCTCGACGTCTCTCGACCTGAAGCTCGAGTAGAGCATCGGGGTGACGACGTTCCTTTCCGCGTGCAGGGTACGTCTCCTTGTCGGCCGCTGTCAATGCGAACCTCATGGCGAGGTCGAGCCTGCAGTCTCAACCTCGACCTGAGAGTCGAGGGTTTCGCCAGCGACCGGCCGCTCCGGAACGCTGAGGTCGAGGTAGCCGCGCTCGCCGGCGAGCCTGGGCAGGACGTGCCGCGCGACCTCGAGCTTGACGGGCAGGTCGGAGCCGTCCCCGAGCCGCAGCTCGAGCCCCGTGCGCAGCACGAGCGTCAACGCCTCGCGCGTGGCGACGACCGAGGCGACCGCGACGGGCAACGGCCGCGAACGGAGCGGCGCGACGGCGGTGACGGCCTTCAGCGGGAGCCCTCCGACCCGCTCGCCGAGCACGGATCTCGACATCGCGCTTCAGCCAGATGCGCGGCAGGCCTGGCCGCGCGCCGCGGCCGAGCTCCGCGACGACGCGGCCGCCCTCGGCGGCGAGCCACGACGACGCTCCCTGGCGGAGCACGGCGACCGGCACCTCCGGCACGACCGCGATCCGCAGCGTGTGCGGGAACCCGCGGTCGAAGCGACGCGCCCGCGACCATCGGGATGCTCTCGGCGCGGTGGGCGAGCGACGCGAGGTCGACCTCGAGCAGGCTTTCTCCCAGCGCCGGGGCGAGCGCCTTTCGTACCTGCGCGGCGACGTCAGGCGGTGCGCCCTCGACGGCGATCTGCTCCACCGCGAACGCCGAGGTCGTGCGTGCGGCGGCGTAGAGGCCGACCGCCGTCAGCAGGATCAGGAAGCCGGTGAGCAGAGATCGGCCGGAGGGAACGATCCGGGCCAGCTCGAGGCGATCACCCGAAGCGCTGCGTGGAAACGGCACGACGGCGCTTGCCGCGCGCGCACGCGGGCGCGAGCGAGCCCGTGATTTGCTCCCTCCGGCCACGAAGGCTGGTTTCGCCACCGCGACGGGCGCTTCCTACTACGTCAGTCCGGGATCTCGATCGGCCCGAGCAGCTCGACTTCGTGCTGGAGCTCGACGCCGAACTGCTCGCGCGCGCGGCGGCGCGCCTCCGCCATCAGCGCGAGCGCGTCCGCCGTCGTCGCGCCGCCTGCGTTCTCGATGAAGTTCGCGTGCTTGGGCGAGATCACCGCGCCGCCGACCGCGTGGCCCTTGAGGCCGCACGCCTCGAGCATGCGGCCGGCGCCGAGCTCGTGGTCGGGGTTCTTGAAGACGCTCCCGAACGTGCGCTTGTTCGTGGGCTGCGTCGCCTTCCGCTGCGCGATCAGCTCGGCAACCTTGGCCTTGATCTCGCTCCGGCGGGCCGGGGACGAGCCGGTACTCGACTTCGGCCACGACCTGGCCGTGGCGGAGCTCCGAGTGCCGGTACGAGAGCCCGAGCTCCGCCGGCGTCAGCCAACCGGCGCCGTCGGCGGTGACGACCCGCGCTCGGACGAGGATCTCCGACCAGTCGCTGCCGTAGGCGCCCGCGTTCATCCAGACGCCGCCCCCGGCCGTGCCCGGGATCGCGCACGCGAACTCGAAGCCGCCGAGCCCGGCCGCGCGAGCCTGGTGCAGGCAGACCGCGTTCGTGGCGCCGCCGCCGGACGGCGAGTGTCTCGCCCTCGACGCGAACCGACGCGAGCTCGCCGGCGAGCTTGAGCACGAGCGCGTCGACACCGTCGTCGGCCGCGAGCAGGTTCGAGCCGAGGCCGACGGTCGCGACGGGGAGGTCGCGCTCGGCGGCCCAGGCGAGAGCCTGCTCGAGCTCAGCGAGGGACGTCGGCTTGGCGAACGCGCGCGCGGGACCGCCGGCGCCGATCGTCGTCAACCTCGCGAGCGGAACCTTCTCCTCGATCTTCACGCGAGCGCCTCCAGCACGAGCGGCCCCGCCCGCTCGACGTCGCCGGCGCCGACCGTGAGCACGAGGTCGCCCGGTCGTGCCCACGACGCGACGATGCGAGCGCCGTCCTCGACGCGCGGCGCCCAGCCCGCACGCAGCCCCGGCCGCAGCGCTTCGACGACGAGCTTCCCGCCGACGCCCTCGATCGGCTCTTCGCGCGCCTGGTAGATCTCGGTCACGCAGGCAGCGTCGGCCGTCGAGAGCGCCGCGCCGAGCTCGTGCGCAAGGTGCCGGGTGCGGGAGTAGAGGTGCGGCTGGAAGAGCACGAGCACGCGGCCGTCGGTGCGCTCGCGCGCCGCGGTGACGGTCGCGACGATCTCGCTCGGGTGGTGCGCGTAATCGTCGACGACGGTGACGCCGTTCTTCTCGCCCACCGTCTCGAAGCGGCGGCCGGCCCCGCGGAAGCGGGCGAGCACGGGCTCGGCCTCGGCGCGGGCGACGCCCGCGAGCGCGAGCGCGGCGAGCGCCGCGGCAGCGTTCCGGCGGTTGTGCTCGCCCGGCAGCGCGAGCTCGAACGCCACCGGCTCGAGCTCCCAGCCGCGGACGACCTGCGGCACGTCGGCGAGCCAGCGCTCGAACAGCTCCTCCACCTCGGCGGCCGAGGCGAAGGTGGAGTGATGGTCGAGCTCGACGTTCGTCACGACTGCGATCTCCGGTCGCAGCCGCTCGACGGTGCGGTCGGACTCGTCCCCTTCGACGACGAGCCAGCCCTCCCCCGCTCCGGCGTTGCCGCCGAGCTGCGCGATCTCGCCGCCGACGAGCCAGGCCGGGTCGAGCCCCAGCTCGGCGAGCACGAAGGCGATCATCCCGGTCGTCGTCGTCTTCCCGTGCGCGCCGGCGACGACGATCGAGCGCCGCAGCGAGACGAGCTCGGCGAGGAAGTCGGCGCGCGACCGTTCCGGCGACGGTCGGGTACGCGCTCGAGACGACGACCTCCCAGCCTTCCGGCACGACCGGCTCGTCGGCGAGCACGACCTCGATGCCGTCGAGCCCGCGCAGGTAGGGAGTGTCGACGCGGTCCCAGCCGCCGACCTCGGCTCCCCAGGCGCGGGCGAGGAACGCGTACGACGAGAGGCCCGCGCCGCCGATCCCGACGAACCAGAGACGCCTACCCTCGAGCGGACGCAAGTGCGATCAGCTCCTCCGCGATCTCGTCGGCGGCGTGCGGGACGCGCCATCGCCAGCATCGCCTCGCGCATCGATGCGAGCCGCCCAGGGTCGGCGAGCAGCTCCTCGACGAGCGCCGGCACACGCTCGAGCTCGGGCTCCGGGACGACGACGGCGCCGCCGCCGCGCTCGAAGTGGCTCGCGTTGAGCGTCTGGTGGTCGCTCGTCGCGTGCGGGTACGGGACGAGCACGGAGGGGGTCCCGGAGGCGGCGAGCTCCCAGACCGTGCCACCCGCCCGCGAGATGGCGAGATCGGGTGCGGCAAGCGCTGCGCCGAACTCGTTCGTCGAGGGGACGAGCACGTAGTCGTCCCGGTGCACCTGCGCGCGGAGGCGCTCGTAGTCGCGCTCGCCGGACACGTGCAGCACGGCCGGCCCCCGGTCGCCGTACGTCTCGACGGCGAAGTCGTTCAGGCTGCGCGCGCCGGCGAGCGCGCCGAAGAACGCGAGCACGGGGCCGCGCTCGGGGAGGCCGAAGCGACGACGGCCCTCGTCCTGCGAGACGCCCCGATGCTCGGCCGGGCACGGGCCGACCGGTGACGCGGTACTTCGCGCCGTCGCGGCCGGGGATGTCGTACGCGAGAAAGACGCGCCGTGCGAACGGCGCCGCGAGGCGGTTCGCGAGGCCGAGGTGGGCATCGGCTTCGGTCAGTGCGGCGGGCAGCTTCTGCCGCCAGGCCGCGTAGACCATCGGCCCAGCCACGTAACCGCCGCCACCGAGGACGACGTGCGGTCGGCGGCGCCTCAGGATCGCCGCGCAGGCGCGAGGCGCGCGACCAGCCCTGATCAGCGAGCGCAGGAGCGCCACGCGACGGGCGGCGCGGAAAGCCCGAGATCTCGAACGTGTCGAGCTCGTAGCCCGCTTCGGGGACGAGCCTAGCCTCGACGCGATCCGGCGACCCGGCGAACGTCACCGTGACGCCGCGCTCGCGGAGCGCTGCCGCGACCGCGAGCGACGGGAGCACGTGACCGGCTGTTCCGCCGGCCGCGATCAGACACCTTAGATCTCTGCGGGGCGCGCTCATCGACCGCGATGTTAAGGAGGATCCCGGTGGCCGCGAGCAGGACGACGAGGCTCGAGCCTCCGTACGAGACGAACGGGAGCGGGATTCCCGTCAGCGGCGCGATCCCGAGCACGGCGGCGAGGTTCACGGCCGCCTGCCCGCAGACGAGCGAGGTGATGCCCGCCGCAAGCAGCTTCCCGAAGGGATCGCGGCAGCGCAATGCGACCGTGAAACCGGCGAACGCGAACGCGGCGAACGCGGCGATCACGGCGGTCACGCCGATCAGCCCAAGCTCCTCGCCGATCACCGCGAGGATCATGTCCGTCTGCTGCTCGGGCAGGTAGTTGATCTTCTGCACGCCCTCGCCGAGCCCCTTCCCGGTGAGGCCGCCGGAGCCGATCCCGATGATCGCCTGCACCGTCTGGAAGCCCGTGTTCTCCGGGTCGCCCCACGGATCGAGGAAGCTGAGGAACCGCGCGCGGCGGTACGGCTCCATCCAGATCGCGGCAAACCCGGCCACCATCGCGATCGAGCCTGCGCCGGCGAGGACGCGGCGCGGGAACGCCTGAGACGACGAGCATGCCCGCGAGCATCAGCATCAGGGCGATCGTCGTCCCGAGGTCCGGCTCGAGCAGGATCAGGCCGGCGAAGACGGTCGCCAGCATCCCGATCGGACGCCAGAGCTCGCCGAGGGTCTGCGGCGGGCCGTTCCGAGCGAGATACGCAGCGACCGACACGAGCAGCGCCAGCTTCGCGAGCTCCGACGGCTGGAACGAGGCCGGCCCGAGATCGAGCCAGCGCTTGGCACCGTTGATCTCCGGCGCGACGACGAGCACCGCCAGGCAGAGGCCGAGCGCGGTCAGGACCAGCGGCGGCGCGAGCTTGCGCAGTTGCCGGTGGTCGAAGCGAGAGGCGAGGAGCATCAGCGCGACGCCGACGAGTGCGTAGATGCCCTGCCGCTTGAGGAAGGTGACCGGGTCGCCCTTCCCGAGCGCGGCGGCCGCAGACGTGGCGCTGTAGACCATCACCAGCCCGAACGCGACGAGCGCCAGCGTCACGAGCACGAGCAGGCGCTGCTCGAGCTGGCGTCGCTGTGATGGCTTCACCTCTGGAGGTTCTCTACCAGCCTCCTGAACTCCTCTCCGCGGTGCTCGAAATCCCTGAACTGGTCATAGCTCGCGCACGCCGGCGAGAGCAGCACGATCTCACCCGGTTGCGCCGCACTCGACGCCTCCGCGACCGCGCGCTCGAGCGTCACCGCGATGAGAAACGGCACGTTCGCGTAGCCGAGATCGACGGCGAGCAGCTCGGCCGCCTCGCCGATCAGATAGGCCGTGACGACGTTGGCCCTCGCGACGTCCTGCGCGAACTCGTCGAAGCGCTCGCCCTTGAGCGAGCCTCCGAGGATCAGGTGGAGAGGTGCGTCGAACGCCGTCAGCGCGCGCCGGGCAGCCGCGGTGTTCGTCGCCTTGGAGTCGTTGACGTAGCGGACGCCGCCGATCTCGGCGACGAGCTCGAGCCGGTGCGGGACGCCCGCAAAGGACGTCAGCGCCGGCCGCGATCGCCTCGTCGCCGAGACCAGCCGCTCGAGCGGCCGCCGTCGCGGCGGCAGCATTCTCGCGGTTGTGCGCGCCGGGGATCAGCGGCTCCGCCGGCAACACGTCGTCGGCCGAGAACTCGACCCGCCGGCCCGTCCCGGGGACCGGGCCGAAGCCGCGCGGCACGACGGCGACGTCCTCGGCGGTCTGGTTCTCGAAGATCCGCAGCTTCGCTGCGCGGTAGCGCCTCGAAGGTGCCGTGCCGGTCGAGGTGGTCCGGCTCGAGGTTGAGGAGGACCGCGACGCGGGGCCGCAGCTCGTCGACGTCCTCGAGCTGGAAGCTCGAGAGCTCGCAGACGATCCACTCCTCGGGCTCGACCTCGCCGACCAGCTCGCTCAGCGCCGTGCCGACGTTCCCGGCCGTCTGCGCGCCGAGCATCGCGCCGAGCAACTCGGTCGTGGTCGTCTTCCCGTTCGTGCCGGTCACGCCCACGATCGGGTTCTTCAGGTAGCGCGAGGCGAGCTCGATCTCGCTCCAGACCGGGATCCCGCGCTCGCGCGCTGCGACGACGAGCGGCGCCTCGCCGGGGACACCTGGGCTCTTGACGAGCACGTCGACGCCGTCGAGGAGAGCGAGGTCGGTGTCGTTGCCGAGCGTCCGGTCGGCGGCGACCACCTCCACCCCGTTCGCTTCGAGCGCCGCCTTCGCCGCCAGCCCTGAGCGCGCGAGCCCGAGCACGAGCGCCCTGTTCATCGCAGCCGGAACTGGAGGTAGTAGCGGTAGTAGAGGACGAAGCCGCACGCGCAGAGGATCGCGCCGACGATCCAGAAGCGCACCATGATCTTCGTCTCCGACCACGCCTTCATCTCGAAGTGATGGTGGATCGGCGCCATCAGGAAGACGCGGCGGCCCCAGTACTTGAAGCTGACCGTCTGGATCATCACGGAGAGCGCCTCGACGACGTAGATGCCGCCGATCAGGATCAGCAGCGCCTCGGTGCCGGTGACGATCGCGAAGCCGGCGAGCGCGCCGCCGAACGCCATCGAGCCGGTGTCGCCCATGAACACCTCGGCGGGGAAGGCGTTGTACCAGAGGAAGCCGATCGCGGCCCCGATCAGCGCCGCCGCGAGGATCGCGAGGTCGAGCTGGAACAGCGGAGCGCTCGCCGACGTCACCGGAGCGGACGTAGCCGATCACGGTGATCGCGAGGAAGGTGAGGAGCGCGATGATCCCGGTCCCGGCGGCGAGCCCGTCCAGGCCATCGGTGAGGTTCGCGCCGTTCGCCGCGCCCGCGATGATGAGGAAGAGGAACGGGTAGTAGGCGTACGAGAGCGGGATGTCGACGTTCACGACCGGCACGTAGATCGAGGTGTCGAGCTGGGTCTGCGCGTGCACGGCGAATCCCACGACGACGGTGATCGCCGGCAAGCAGGAGGAGCTTCCAGCGGCCGGAAGTCCCAGCGAGCGGCGGTGGCGGAGCTTGATGAAGTCGTCGAGGAAGCCGATCGCGCCGCAACTGACGGTCATGAAGAGGACGGTCAGCGCCGGCAGCGTGAAGCGGGAGAGCGCGAGGAAGGGCAGCAGTGCACAGAGGAGGATCAGCAGGCCGCCCATCACGGGCGTCCCCTGCTTGACGACGTGGCCGGCCGGGCCTTCCTCGCGGATCGGCTGGCCGAGCTCGTTCCGGCGCAGGAACGCGATGAACTTCGGGCCGATCACGACCGAGATGACCATCGCGATCAGGCCCGCTATGAAGACTCGGGACACTACGCGGGAAGGTTCGCCAGGTCGGGGGCGATGCCTTCGAGCGCGACCGCGCGGGACGCCTTGACGAGCACGGCGTCTCCGGGGCGGACGAGGTCGCGGGCCGCGGCGAGTGCGGCCGCGGCGTCCGGCTCCCACGTCTCGGCCGCGTACGCGCGTCGCGAGCTCGCCGACCGCGATCACCTCGATGCCGAGCTCGGCCGCGAGCTCCGCGATCTCGCGGTGGTGCCGCTCCGCGTGCTCGCCGAGCTCCGCCATGCCGCCGAGGATCGCGAGGCGGCGCCGGCCGGCGCCTCGCTCGGCGAGGTGGCGCAGCGCCGCCTCCATCGAGGTCGGGTTCGCGTTGTAGGCGTCGTTGACGACGAAGCCGCCGCCCGGCAAGCGCAAGCTCCTCCCCGCGCCAGGGCGAGAGCTGCACCGCCGCGGCACTTTCGGCCAGCCGGTCGAGCGGCAGGCCGAGCGCGTCGTAGGCGGTCAGTGCGGTCAGGGCGTTCTGCGCCTGATGGCGCGACGTGAGCGGGAAGCGAATCCGGCCGCCGCCGAAGGCAACGTGCGCGCCGTCGTCGCGTAGCTCGACGTCCACCGGCCCGACGCGGCGGATCTCGATGTCGTCCCGGAGATGCGGGTCGAGGTCGGCTGACCTCGGCACGACTGCGATTCCGCCCTCGGGGAGCGCGGCGACGAGCTCCGCCTTCGAGCGAGCGACCCCGTCCACCGAGCCGACGAGCTCGAGGTGGACCGGCCCGACGGCCGTGATCACACCGATGTCCGGGCGCGCGATCTCGCACAGCTCGGCGATCTGGCCGAAGCCGCGCATCGCCCAGCTCGACGATGCAGATCTCGGTGTCCGGCTCGAGCCGGCCGAGCGTCAGCGGGACGCCGAGCTCGGCGTTGTAGCTTTTCTCCGACGCGACCGTGCGGACGACTGGGGCGCAGAGCGCGGCGAGGATGTCCTTCGTCGAGGTCTTGCCCGTCGAGCCGGTAATGCCGACGAAGCGAGCGGTGCTGCGCTTGCGCAGCGCCCGCCCGATCGCAGCCATCGCGGCGAACTCGTCCTCCGGCACAAGCGTCGCTGCGCCGCGCTGCCGCGCCTCGCCCACGAACTCGCGCCCGCCGCGAATGGCGACGAAGAGATCGCCGGGGCCGACGCGCCGGGAGTCGATCTCGAAACCGGTCAGCTCGCCCGAGCCCTCGAGCTCGCCCGGTGCGATCGCGCGGACCTCCTCCACCGATAGCGGGATCACGAACGCAGCGCCTCGCGGGCTACAACGCGATCGTCGAACGGCAGCTTCTCGCCGGCGATCTCCTGTCCCTGCTCGTGGCCCTTGCCGGCGATCACGACGACGTCCCCGGCTTCGGCCAGCCCGACTGCGCGCGCGATCGCAGCGCTCCGGTCCGGATCGATCTCGACGTTCATTCCCGCGCCCTGGAGAATGTCCTGAATGATTGCGAGCGGCTGCTCGCTGCGGGGGTTGTCGGAGGTGACAACGACGACGTCGGCGAGGTCGGCGGCGATCTTGCCCATCAGCGGCCGCTTGCCGCGATCGCGGTCGCCGCCGGCGCCGAAGACGACGAGCACGCGCCCGGACGTCAGCTCGCGCGCGGTGCGGAGCACGTTGTCGAGCGAGTCCGGCGTGTGCGCGTAGTCGACCAGCACGGTGAAAGGCTGCCCCTCGTCGACGGCCTCGAACCGGCCGGGCACGCCGGTGAGCGCCTGCACGCCGGCGGCGATCTCGTCCTCGTCCACATCGAGCAGGATCCCCGCCGCGACGGCGCCGAGCACGTTCTCGACGTTGAAGCGGCCGCGCAGCGAGCTTTCGACCGCGATCCCGCCGGCACGGAAGCGCGATCCCGGAGCCGTCGAGGACGAGCTCTTCGGGCCGGATCTCGGCGTCGTCGGCGAAGCCGAAGGTGATCAGCGGCGCACGGCGTGTCTGCTCGAGCTCGTCGGCGAGCTGCCGGCCCCAGGCGTCGCCGATGTTCACCGCCGCCGGAGGCGGTGCGGCTCCCGTGAAGAGCCGCCGCTTCGCCGCGTAGTACTCCTCCATCGTGCCGTGGAAGTCGAGATGGTCCTGCGTCAGGTTCGTGAACACGAGCGCATCGAAGCGGACGCGGTCGAGCCGGTGCAGCACCGAGGCGTGCGAGGACGCCTCGAGAGCGACGCTGCGATCGCCCGCGTCGAGCATCTCGCGAAACGTCCGTTGCAGATCGATCGCCTCGGGCGTGGTGCGCACGACCGGCCGAGCCTCTCCTCCGATCCTGCTCTCGACGGTGCCGAGCAGGCCGGGCCGGCGGCCTGCCGCTTCCAGGATCGCGTGCAGCAGGTACGCGGTCGTCGTCTTGCCGTTCGTGCCGGTGACACCGGCGACCTCGAGCTCGCGCGTCGGCTCGCCGAAGAACACGTCCGCCGCGGTCGCCATCGCAGCGCGCGAGGACGGCACGACGAGCTGGGGAACCTCAGGCTCGACCGCCCGCTCGACGACGAGGACGACGGCGCCGTTCTCGACCGCCTGCCGGGCGAAGTCGTGGCCGTCCGCGTGCTCGCCGGGGACGCAGAAGAACGCCGCACCGGGGGTGACGGCGCGCGTGTCGTACGCGAGGTCTCGCACCTCGACGGGGTCGGGGCTGCCGAGGACCGCCTCCGGTGCGAGCGCAGCAACGAGGCGCTCGAGCTCCATGTCGCGGAACGCTACCGAGGGCATGGCGGGCAGCGGGAGCGAAGCGACCCTTTAGGGATCTTGGCGCGATCGAAATCCGCTCCTGCGGATTCCGATCTTGCGCAGCTAGGGACTGTCGGGTGCGATCTCGAGCTCGACGAGGCTGTTGCGCGCGATCTCGGAGAAAGCGGGCGCCGCGACGACGCCGCCCCAGATCGCTCCGTGCGGCTCGTCGATCGAGACGAGGACGACCAGCCGCGGGTCCTTCGCCGGCACGACGCCGACGAACGAGGCGACGTAGCGCGAGTCGGAATACCCGCCCGGCTCGGGCTTGGCGGCGGTGCCCGTCTTGCCCGCGACGGTGTAGCCCGGCACGGCGGCGAGCGCACCCGTGCCGCCCTCGGCCGAGACGACGTCGCGCAGCATCGCCATCATCTGCGCCGAGACGGTCTCGGAGATGACGCGCTTGCCTGGCTCGCGGCTGCGCCATTCGGCGCCCACGCGCTCGACGAGGTACGGCGTGCGCCGGATGCCGCCGTTGGCGATCGCGGCGTATGCGGCCGCCATCTGGATCGGCGTCACGCCGATGCCCTGGCCGATCGGGCACGTTGCCGATCGTCGAGCCCGACCAGTAGCCCGGCAACAGGCCGCTCGACTCGCCGGGTGCATCGACGCCGGTCTGCTTGCCGAAGCCGAAGCGGTCGATCCAGTTCTCGACACGGCTGCGGCCCGAGCTCCAGCGCGAGCGTGATCGTGCCGATGTTCGACGACCGCGAGAGGATCTGCGCGACCGTCATCCGCTCGGTCGGGCGCGGCTCGTGCTCGTGGATGATCCGGTCGGCGACCCGGATCGAGCTCTGCAGGCGTGAACTGGCGTCTTCGGCGTGACGATCTTCTCCGAGAGCGCCGCCGCGACCGTGACGACCTTGAACGTCGAGCCGGGCTCGTAGACGTCGGTGACGGAGCGGTTGCGCCGGCGGTCGGCCGAGGCGGACGCGAAGCGGTTGGCGTCGTAGCCGGGCGCAACGGCCATCGCGAGCACTGCACCCGTGCGAGGGTCGAGCACGATCGCGTTGCCGGCCTTCGCCCCCCAGCGCTTGACGGTCTCGCGCAGCACGGACTCGGCATTGCGCCTGGATGCGGTGGTCGATCGTGAGGAAGACGTCGTCGCCGGCCTGCTCCGGCTTCCGTCGCGACGACGTCGATGACGCGGCCGACCGGATCGGTGATGGTCGTCTGGCTGCCCGGCTTGCCGATCAGCTGCTTGTCGAGCGATCGCTCGAGGCCTTCGAGGCCGTCGTTGTCGACACCGGCGAAGCCGAGCACGTGCGCCGCAACGCCCCGCTGCGGGTAGTAGCGCAGCTCCTCGGGGTAGTAGCCGACGCCCGGCGAGGTGCTGCCGCTCGAGCTCGGCCGCCTTGGCGGGATCCGCCTTCCGCTTGACGTAGACGAAGTGGCGCGTCTGGTCCGCGAGCAGCGGATAGAGCGCCTCCGCGTCGAGGCCGAGCGCCTTCGCGGCCGCGAGCGCGACGCGCCGCGGGTTCTTCACGAGCCGCGGATCCGCATACACGGTCGTCGCCTGCTCGCCGATCGCGAGCGGCTCGCCGGTCCGGTCGTAGATCGTGCCGCGCCCGGCCGGGATCTCGGTCGTCTGCTCGTGCTGCCGCGCCGCGATCCGCTCGAGCGTCGACGCCTGGACGCCCTGCAGCCAGACCGCCCTGCCGAGAGTGCCGGCGAAGACGAGCGCGAAGAGACAGAGGAGAAGGCGGATGCGGCGGTTGGAGGACCGCTCGCTCACGGCTTCGGCGGCGCCAGCTGCACGTGTTCGGTCAGGGCCGGGTCGGCGCGCACCAGCCCGAGCCGCGAGCGCGCCTGCGACTCGATCCGGGCGTTCGCGGACGCGCTCGAGAGCTGCGAGCTGAGGCGGTTCGTGTCGGCGCGCAGCTGGATTCGCTCGCGGCCGAGCTCGTCGAGCCGAACGTTCAGCTGCAGCACGGCGACGTTGACGGCGACGACGCCCGCCAGCAGGACCGCGACGACGACGATCCAGACGACGCCGCCGAACGGGCGCGCCCTCGGCGCGGTGCGCGCGACCGGCCGCCGCCGCGGGCGCGTGCGAGTGACGGGGGCCTCCTCGACGCGGGCTGTTCCGGCCCAGCTCGCCATCAGGGACTCGCCTTCACGGCCGCGCGGAGCTTCGCGGAGGCCGCGCGCGGGTTCGCCTCCAGCTCGCGCGCGCCCGGACGGACCGGCTTGCGCGTCAGGTCGCGCAGCACCGGCTCCTTGCCGCAGTTGCAGATCGGGAACTCCGGCGGACACGTGCAGCCGCGCGCCTGCTCGCGGAAGTACTGCTTGACGATCCGGTCCTCGAGCGAGTGGAAGCTGATGACGGCGATGCGGCCTCCGGGCCGGAGCATCCGCACCGCCGCCGGGAGCGCTGCTTCGAGCGCGCCGAGCTCGTCGTTGACCGCGATCCGCAGCGCCTGGAAGACGCGCTTGGCGGGATGGCCGTCGCCGAAGCGGGCCGGTGTCGGGATCGCCTGCTTGATCGTGTCGGCGAGGTCGGTCGTGCGCTCGAACGGCCGCTCGGCGCGGCGGCGGACGATCGCCCGTGCGATCTGGCGCGCGTAGCGCTCCTCGCCGTAGCGGCGGAAGATCAGCGCCGAGCTCGCGCTCGTCGGCCTCGTTGACGAGCTCGCGGGCCGACAGCTCCGCGGCGGTGTCCATGCGCATGTCGAGCGGCGCGTCGGCGGCGTAGGAGAAGCCGCGCTCGGGCCGGTCGAGCTGCATCGACGAGACGCCGAGGTCGAGCAGGATTGCGTCCGCCTGCACGTCGTTGGCGGCGAGCTGGCTGAGCACGAGCGAGAACTCGCCGCGCAGGAAGCGAGCCTGGACCGTCTTCCCCGCCTTGAAGCGGTCGAAGTAGGCGCGCGCCGACGGATCGCGGTCGATCGCGATCAGCTTGCCGTCGCCCTCGAGGTCGGACATGAGCAGGCTCGAATGGCCGCCCGCGCCGAAGGTCGCGTCGACCACGGTCTCGCCCGGGCGCACCGCGAGGAGCTCGCGCACCTCCTCGGCGAGCACCGGGACGTGATCAGACGCGCTTCTCTGCAAGACGTTCGGCAACATCGTCTGCACTCCCTTCGACCTTGGTGACGTGGTCTGCCCAGAGCGGCGCGATCCCAGATCTCGAGGCGGTCGTGAACGCCCGCCACGACGACCTCGCGCCCGAGCTTGCGCGTGCCGATGCAGCGCCGGCGGCACGAGCACGCGCCCCTGCTTGTCGAGCTCCGCATCGGACGCGGCGCTGAAGAAGAACCGCTTCAGCTCCCTCGCCTCCTTCGAAAAGGGGTCGAGCGGCGCGAGCCGCGCCTCGACGAGCGCATCCCAGTCGGGGCGCGCGAACACGTCGAGGCACGCGTCGAGGCCGCGCGTGAGCACGACGCCGCCGGCCAGCGCGTCGCGGAAGCGAGCCGGCAGCGTGAGCCGGTTCTTGTCGTCGATGGTGTGCTCGTACTCGCCAAAGAACATGGGTGCACGCGCTCCTGATCTCCCACTTTCCCCCACTCTAAACCACGATCCCCCACTTGTCCACCCATTTGCCACCACAATTCACCCTTTCGGGGCGGGTCCCTGCGTGCGCGAGAATCGCGTGCGTGGACGAGGTTCTCAGCCAGCGGGCGCTGAATCGCGCGACGCTCGCTCGGCAGCTGCTGCTCGAGCGGGCCGGTCTGACGCCGCTCGACACGGTCGAGCACCTGGTCGGCATGCAGGCGCAGGTGCCGCACAATCCGTACACCGCGCTCTGGTCGCGGCTCGAGGGCTTCCGGCCGGAGTCGCTCTCGGAGCTGCTCGAGCGACGGGAGGTCGTGCGCGTCGGCGTCATGCGCGGGACGATCCACCTCGTCACCGCCGACGACTGCCTGCTGCTGCGCCCGCTCATGCAGCCGGTCTTCGAGGCTCAGCTACGCCGGCACGGCGAGCACGCTCCCTCGCTGCGCGGTGTCGACCTGGAGCCGGTCGTCGAGTTCGCGCGGACGGCCTTGGCGAGAAGCCGCGGAGCGGGACCGAGCTGCGCGCGATCTTTGCGGAGCGGTTCCCGGACCTGAATGCGGCCGCGCTCGCGCACGCGTGCCAGATCCGGCTCGCGTTCGTCCAGGTGCCGCCGCGCGGGCTCTGGGGTCGGAGCGCGCAGGTGCGCTCGACGACGGCGGAGTCGTGGCTCGGCCGGCCGTTCGTCGCCGATCCCTCGATCGATGCGGTCGTGCTGCGCTACCTCGCCGCGTTCGGCCCGGCCTCGGTCGCCGACGTGACGACGTGGTGCCGGCTGACCGGGTTGCGGGCCGTCGTCGAGCGGCTGCGCCCGCACCTCGTCACCTTCCGCGACGAGCGGGGCCGCGAGCTCTTCGACCTACCGGACGCGCCGCGTCCGGACCCGGGCACGCCTGCGCCGGTGCGCTTTCTGCCCGAGTACGACAACGTTCTGCTCTCCCACGACGACCGGAGCCGCTTCTTCCTGCCCGAGGGACGCGAGGCACTCGCCCGCGTGTGGGCCGTCGGGTACGGCTCCGTTCTGGCCGACGGGCTCGTCAGCGCGGTCTGGCGGCTCGAGCCTGACGGGCTCGTCGTCAGCCACGTCGCCCAGCTGCCGAAGCGGGTGCTCGCCTCGATCGCCGCGGAAGGCCGGCGGCTGGCGCGGTTCCTCGACGCGGCGCCGGACGTGCGCCTCGTCGCGCTCAGCCCGTGAGGCCGGCGCCCCTGCGCGTCAGCGCGAGTGCACCGCGTTCCGAGGCGAACGCCAGCGCGTCCGTCACGTCCATCCCCTTGGCCAGCGCAAACGTGAGGCCGGCGGCGAAGCAGTCGCCTGCGCCGTAGACGTCCTCGTACGGCCCGGGCGGGGCCGCGGCCTTGTAGGGACCGCCGGGTTGGGCCCAGCCGCCGAGCGAGCCGGCGGTCGAGACGACGAGCTTGGGCGGCGGATCGAGGTCGCCGGGCTGGTAGCGCTCGGCCTCGTCCTCTCCGCTCGCGACCAGCGCGTCGAGCTCGACGCCCGCGGCGTGCAGCGTCGGCAGCTCGCGCGCGGTCGCGACGAGGATGCGGGCACGGCGCGCCTGGCGGACTGCCTCGGCGTCGCCCGCGGTGAAGTAGACGCCGTCGGTCTGCGCGAGCTCCTCCCACGGCAGCGTCCCGTCGCCGCCTTTCGGCCGCGGCTTCTCGCCGATCACGGTGATCGTCCGCTCACCGACCTCGTCCACGTAACAGAAGCCGCGCCGCTGCGATTCGTCGGTGGGCGTCGAGTGGACGCGGACACCGGCGGTCTCGAGCCTGACCCGAGCCTGCGCGCCGAGCTCGTCGCCGCCGAGGAGACAGTAGAGCGCCGCCTCTCCGGCGAGGCGCGCCAGCTCGACGGCGGCGACACCACCGCCGCCGGCCGGCTCCTCCCACGTTTCCTGCGCGCCGACGATCTCGCCGGGGCGTGGAACCGACTCGACCCGGAGGAACTCGATCCACTCCACATGACCGACGACGGCGACCTTCACCGAGCCAACTCTCACAGATGGAGGCGGTCCCGCGTTTATAGGGATGATGGAAGCAGTGGCCACCGTTCCCCCGTTCGAGCGTTTCTACGTCGAGCACCGCGACGTCGTGCTCGGCTTCCTCCGCAAGCGAATGGGCGGGCAGGCGGCCGAGGATGCGTTCCAGGAGACGTTCCTGCGCGCGCTACGCGCCTACGACCGGCTCGAGCACGGCGAGCACCTGCGCGCGTGGGTGCTGACGATCGCCGCCCGGCTCGCGATCGACACGGGCCGGCGCGCGCGCCCGACGGCGCACGAGCTGCCGGAGCTGCCCGTCGAGGACGGGCGCCCCGCCTACGCGCAGATCGAGCACCTCGCCGACGGCCTGCCTCCGACCGAGCGCGCGGCACTCGTGCTCCGCTACGCCTACGACCTTTCCTACGACGACATCGCAGTCGCGCTGGACTCCACGCCCGAGGCCGCCCGCCAGGCCGCCTCGTCCGGGGTCCGGCGCCTACGCGCTCATGCGCAAGGTCGAGATCTGCAGGAGCAGATCCCGACCGCGCGACAACCTAGGGGGAGGATCCATGACCGTCTCGCCTGATCTCGACCGCCGCTTCCGCGAGGCCGCGGCCGCCGCCGGCCTGCTCGACGTCGGCTTCGACGTCGTCGAGACGCCGATCGGCCCGCTGCTCGTCGCCGCGACCGAACGTGGCCTCGCCCGCATCTTCTTCGAGGCCGAGCCGGAGCTACACCTCGACCGCCTGGCCCGTGCCTACGGCCCCCGCGTGCTGCGCTCTGCGTCGGCCGTCGACGCCACGCACCGCCAGCTCGACGAGTACTTCGACGGACGGCGCGAAGCGTTCGAGCTCGACATCGACCTGCGCGGCGCGGCCCCGTTCGCCCGTCAGGTGCTGGACGAGCTGGCACTCGTCCCGTACGGCCAGACGACGACCTACGGCACGCTCGCCGGCAGGGTCGGCGCTCCCAGGGCAGCCCGCGCGGTCGGCACGGTGATGAACCGCAACCCGATCCCGATCGTGCTCCCGTGCCATCGCGTCGTCGGCGCGAACGGCAGCCTGACCGGCTACGGCGGCGGGCTCGACGTGAAGGAGCGGCTGCTCCGGCTCGAAGGCGCGCTGCTCTAGGAGGGTTCGCGGCAGTCGCCGCACTCGCCGCGCAGCACGACCTCGTGCGCGTCGACGCTATAGCCCAGCCGCTTCGAGGCGCGCACGATGGCGGTCTCGAGTGAGGGGTCGGAGAACGGTTCGACCTTGCCGCAGTCGTCGCAGACCACGTGATGGTGATGGTCGCCGTCGGGCAGCGCGGGCTCGAAGCGCGCAATCCCGTCGCCGACGTCGACGCGTTGCACGAGCCGGAGCTCGGCGAGCACGTCGAGCACGCGGTAGACCGACGCGATCCCGACGGAGCGACTCTTGCCGCCTCGCAGGTTCTCGTGGATCTCCTGCGCGCTCGCACAACAGTCCTGGCCCGCCAGCAGCTCGATCACGGCTGCGCGTGCACCGCCCGAGCGAAAGCCGGCCTCGCGAAGGGCCCCTTCTGTGTGCTCGCGCCAGCTCCGAACGGCCGCCATCGAGAAGATGATACCCGTTCTCATCGGCGTGCTAACGTGCGCCCCGATGAAGACGAGAATTGTTCTCACTCTCACTCTGGTGCAGCACTGGCCGGGTGCGGCGGCTCGGACCCGAGCTCGAAGGGGCGCACGGCCGTCGCCTCCTTCTACCCACTGGCTTTCGCTGCCCAGCAGATCGGAGGTGCAGGGATCGACGTGCGAAACCTGACCCCGCCCGGCGTCGAGCCGCACGACCTCGAGCTCTCCGGCAGCGACGTGCGCACGATTGCGGATGCCGACCTCGTCCTTTACTTCGGGGAGGGCTTCCAGCCGTCCCTCGAGGACGCGATCGCCTCCACATCCGCGCAAGCCGTCGACCTCCTCGACGCGGTTGAGACCAGGGCCGGCGGCGAGGAGAGCATGGCGTCGATCCCCATGTCTGGCTCGATCCGATCAGGTACGCCGCGATCGCGGAACGGATCGGGGAGGAGCTCGACCGCCGTCCGGAGGCCGGGCGGTTCGCCGCGAAGCTGCGCGCGCTCGACCGCGAAGTTCAGCCGCGGTCTTTCCCGCTGCGAGCGGAAGGAGATCGTCACGAGCCATGCCGCGTTCGGCTATCTGGCCGACCGCTACGGGCTGAGAGCAGGTCGCGATCACGGGCATCGAGCCGGAGGCGGAGCCGACACCGCGCGACCTCGAGGATGTCGTGCGCCAGGTGCGTGCGGTCGGGGCGACGACAATCTTCTTCGAGACGCTCGTGTCTCCCGCGGCTCGCCGAGACGGTCGCTCGCGAGGTCGGCGCGAAGACCGCCGTGCTCGATCCGACTCGAAGGCCTGACCGAGGAGGAGGTTGCGGCGGGCGAGGACTACTTCTCCGTCATGCGCGAGAACCTCGCGGCGCTGCGGGAGGCACTCGGATGCCGGTAGCGGTCGAGTTGCGCGACGTCTCGTTCGCCTACGACGGCGGCCGGCCCGTACTCGAGCACGTGAGCCTTTCCGTCGAGGCGGGCGAGTTCGTTGCAATCGCAGGACCGAACGGCGGCGGCAAGACGACGATGATGCGCGTGGCGCTCGGCCTCGAGCGCCCAACGTCAGGCGAGGCCCGCCTGTTCGGCGAGCCGGCGACCAGGTTCTCCGGTCGCTCCACGCTCGGCTACCTCGCCCAGCGCTCGCAGCTCGGCGTCGATGCGCCGGCGACCGTGCGCGAGGTCGTTTCCGCAGGCCGGCTGGCTTCCGGCGGGTTGCTCGGCCCATTGCGCCGCCGCGACCGCGCCATCGTGGCCGAGGCGATCGAGCGGGTCGGGCTGACGGACCACAGCGACGTCCCCCTCCGCACGCTCTCGGGCGGCCAGCAGCAGCGGGCGTTCATCGCGAAGGCGCTCGCCGCCCAGCCGTCGCTGCTCGTCCTCGACGAGCCGACGACAGGCGTGGACGTCGAGGCCCAGGAAGCGCTGGCAGACCTGCTCGACCGCCTGCACCGCGAGCTTGCGGTCACCGTCCTCTACGTCTCGCACGAATTCGGTGCGGTCGAGCGCTTCGTCGAACGGCTCGTGCTCGTCCGCCGCGGCATCGTCTTCGACGGCCCGCCCAGAGATCTCCCCGGCTTCTGGCACGACCCGTCACATGTCCATGGGCACCCCATGCTTGACCTCGAGTTCATGCGGCTCGCGTTCGCCGCCGGCGCGATCGTCGGCCTGCTCGCCCCCGCGGTCGGCTTCTTCCTCGTCCAGCGGCAGCTCAGCCTCGTCGGGGACGGGATCGGCCACGTCGCCTTCGCGGGAGTCGCGGCCGGATACTTGCTCGGGCTCCCGCCGGTGCTCACCGCGCTGATCGCCTCGATCGTGGGAGCGGGTGCGATCGAGTGGCTGCGCGCCCGCAAGCACACCGCCGGAGACCAGGCGCTCGCACTCGTCTTCTACACCGGCATCGCCGGAGGCGTCGTCCTGATCTCGATGGCGGGCGCCCTCAACGTCAACCTCTTCGGCTTCCTCTTCGGCTCGATCCTGACGACGACCCGCACGGACCTCGCACTGGTGGCCGCACTGGGGATCGCCGGGCTGGCGACGATCGCGCTCCTCTACCGCGCACTCGCCGGAGTCGCGCTCGACGAGGAGGGCGCCCGAGTTTCGGGAGTTCCGGTCGCCTTCCTCAACATCGCGCTCGCCGTTCTCACCGCGACGACCGTTGCAGTCTCGATGCGGATCGTGGGCATCCTGCTGATCGCAGCTCTGATGGTGTTGCCCGTGATCGCCGCGACACGCGTCGCGCGCAGCATGCGCTCCACACTCCTGCTCGGGATGGCGATCGGCCTCGGCAGCGTTCTCGGCGGACTCACCGTCGCCTACTACGCCGACCTGCCTCCCGGCGGGACGATCGTCCTGATCGCCGCCGCGACGTTCCTGGCGGCGAGCGGAGTCTCCGCGCTCCGGCCCAATCAGTCCTAGGACTGCGGGCGACTGCTAACCGGCCTTCTTCGCTTGCTCAGCACCCAACCGGCGAGCGGAATGAGCAACGCTGTCCAGAGCCATTGCCAGTTGTCCGAGAGGAACCCGCTCAGGCGCTCGCTCCAGGTGACGCGGACGTCGAGGCTCCGCTCGAAGGTACGGATTGCGTAGGTCGACTCGCGTCCCTTCAGATCGATGAGCGCGGAGAGGGTGAGGTGCAGGCGCCGGGTTCCGACCCTCGTCGGCTCGATCTCCCATCTCCACTCCGTGACCCCTTGTCCGCTCACGGGCTGTACCGCCGGAGTGATCGCCGCGATCGTGAACCCGAGCCCCGACAGCTGCGCCTCCATGCGATCGGAGACCTTGATCTGCTCGCCTTCCTTGTCACCGAGCTCGGTGAGCTGGTCCTGGAGCTGTTCGATCGGCTGCTCGCCTGAGAGGAGAAGCTGGATCACCGCGGTCTCGTGCACCCGCAGCGTCACGGGCGCATTGAACGCGACGTTCGCCAGCGGGAGACCGGCGAGCACGCGGTCGATTTCACTCCTCAGTGTGGGCGGCGAAGTCTGGATGCCTGTGTGCGTTCCGGTCGACGAAACCGTCGGCACGGTCGAGGCACGCCGGCGCAGAAGCTCGATCGCCGCCGACGAGCAGTACTGCTGCGACCAGACCTGCCACTGCCGTCACCACTGCGCCGCCGACCGCCCCCGCCCGGGCCAGCCGCGGCCCTCCGGTGCCGGTCATCGATCTTCCGCCCTCGAGGTCGAGGCGACGCCGCAGCAAGTGAGCCGGCGATCGTGCACGGCAACTCCTTGCTCTGAAGAGGTGCTGTGACGTTAGCTCCCGACCAAGCAAGGGTCAACGTGCGGGCGCACCAGCCGTGATGCCTCAGTCGACCAGCTTGTAGCCCACCCCCCACACATTGACGACGAAGCGGTCGTCCGGGGCCCGCTCGAGCTTCTGGCGCAGGCGCGAGACGTGCGAGTCGAGTGTGCGCGTGCGCGTGAACGACCGGTAGCCCCAGACGTCGCGGAGCAGCTCGTCCTTCGTGAAGACGCGGTGCGGCTCGTCCGCGAGCGCCGAGAGAAGCTCGAACTCCTTGCCGGCCAGGTGAACGGTCTCGCCGCGGACGGCGACGACCCGGGCGAGACGGTCGATCGTCAGGTCGCCGACCTCGGTGACCTCCGCGGCGGGCGGCGCCGTGCGCCGCAGTACGGCGCGGATGCGTGCGAGCAGCTCGTCGTAGACGACTGGACGCGGCAGGTAGTCGTCGGCGCCGCGCTGGAAGGCGCGGACACGGTCGACTGCGTCCGCCTCCTCCGGGCCGAGGACGATCACCGGCACGTCCCGGTTCCAGGTCCGCCCCGGCTCGCCCTCGCGGAGCCGTGCGCAGAGGTCGAGCTCGGAGCAGAGGACGAGGTCGGGTCGCGTACGCTCGACGAGGGCGAGCGCCTCGCCGCCGAACGCGGCTTGGAGGACGTGAAAGCCGTCGTTCGCCAGCTGCCGCTCGAGGTAGCCCCGCGTCGCGGGCTCCGGCTCGGCGAGCAGCAGCGCGGCTGTCATGCTTCGAAGCTAGCAATCGAAACTAGGGATCGAAAGATGTCCTTTCGAACGTTTTTGCGACGATCGTTCCCCACCTGGCTGATCTGGGCGGTGCCCGCCGCGGTCGCTGCACCGGCCCCCTGGCAGGCGCACGCGCCGCTTCCGGAGCCGCGCACCGAGGTCGCTGCAGCCGTCGCCCGGGGCGAGATCGTCGTCGCGGGCGGCTTCACCGCGGACGGCGGCAACTCCGCCCGCGTGGACGCCTACTCGATCACGGGCGACCGCTGGCGGCGGCTGCCCGACCTGCCTCTCGCGGTCGACCACGCCGCGGCGGCGAGCGCGAACGGACGCGTGTACGTCGTCGGCGGCTACGGTCGCGACCGCTCTCCGCTCGACGCCGCGTTCGTGCTCGAGAACGGGGCCTGGCGGCGGCTCGCGCCGCTCCCGGACGCCCGCGCTGCCTCGGCGGCGGCAATCGCGGGCGGGCGGCTCTACGTGGTCGGCGGCGTCGACGGCCGCCGTTCGCTGGCCCGCGTCGCCTTCGCCCTCGACCTGCGCACCGGCCGCTGGTCGCGGCTCCCGGGTCCGTCTCCGCGCGAGCACCTCGCCGCTGCGGCCGCCGGCACGCGCGTCTACGCGCTCGCAGGCCGCAGCGCCGGCCTCGACACGAACACGGCCCTCTTCGAAGCCTACGATCCGCGCACGCGCCGCTGGTCGAAGCTCGCGCCCATTCCGCAGGCTCGCGGCGGCACCGGCGCGGCGCTCGTCAACGGCCGCATCGTCTCGATCGGCGGCGAGCGGCCGCAGGGAACGATCCGCTCGGTCTACGCCTACGAGCTCGGCACGAAGCGGTGGCGCCGGCTCGCTGACCTGCCGTCGCCGCGCCACGGTCTCGGTGTCGTCGCAGCGGGCGGCCGAGTCTACGCTGTCGCCGGCGGGCCGCAGCCCGGGCTGACGGTCAGCGGCGCCGTCGAGAGCCTTCCGGTGGGTTGAAGGCTAGGTCGGCTTCGCGCCCATCGCCCAGATGGCCACGATGTAGATGGCGACGAGCAGCGTGGCGATCACCGAGCTCGCCTTCAGCAGACCGCCGCCCCCACCGGAGCGGCTGCGCCGGAGCCCGATCCCGCCGAGGATGAGCGCCACGAGCAGCAGGAGCCCGCCGAGGTCGGAGGTGATGAAGCCGATTCCCACCCACGCCGGGTCTTCGGGCAGGTCGTCGAGGTGCTCCTTGGCGTAGACCCACTGGGCGCCTACACGCATGACGATGAAGCCCGGGAGCGCGACGTAGAGCAGCGTCTTGTACGACAGCCTGCTCAGTGCTCCAGTCTCGTCGCGCCAGCCCACGAGTGCCGCGGCCACCGCTGTCACCAGTGCCCCGACCATGACCATCGCCCCGAGAACGTGAACGAGGAGAGCGAAGTTGATGCTGTCTGGTCGGATCGAGGCGAGCACGGTCACGCTCCCGGCTTGAAGATCATGTCGAGGACCAGGAGGAGGAAGACCGCGACGTTCGCGTAGTGCAACCGCGCGCCGGTGGGTGCACGCAGCCGCGCGAGCACTTCGGTCTCGGCGCCCGGCCCGCCGCTCTCGGCGAGCTTCTGGGTCTCCGTGTAGTACGTGCCGGTGCGGCGGCCGACCTCGGCGAAGAGAGCCCAGAGCACGATTGCGGCGATCACCCAGAGATCCCAGAGCTGGAACGCGTCGGAGTCGATCGCCAGGACGATGCCGAGCAACAGGGTGAGCCCCATGCCGGCGCCGATCAGCGGCCCACCCACCGGGGCGACCCGGAAGAGTAGGCGCGTCTGCTCGAGAGTCTCCATTCGCCGACCTGCAACAACGAGCACGCTGTAGAGCACGAGCGCGGCCGCGATCGAGAAGGCAGCCAGCAGATGGAGCGCAAGCAGCCAGTCGTAGAAGCCCACGCGGAAGATCTAATCTGATCGTCGGTCCATGAGCCCGAGCATGTTTCTCAGAGGCGGCCGCTGCGGAACACGCCGATCAGCAACCAGGCCCCGAGCATGCCCGAGACCAGGAACCCGAGCACCGAGAGGAAGTGCACGCCGAAGATCTGCGGCCCGTCGGTGGCGAAGATGCCGATGAACGACGAGCCGAGCAGGCCGCCCGCGACGACGAGAGCGACGACGACGCGGTTGATCGCGACGTCGAGCTTGTGCATGAACTCGTCCAGCCCCTTGTGCACGAAGCCCACTTCGATCTGGCCGTCGCGCACTTCCTGGAGCACGTCGTGGATCTGGTACGGCAGGTCGTGCGCGATCCCCAGGAGCTCCCGGCCTTCCTTCTGCGCCCGCGACGCGAGCCGCGCCGGCGTGAACCGCTCGAGCATCAACGCCCGCGCATACGGCTGCGCGACTTCGAAGACGTTGAAATCCGGGTAGAGGTCGACGCCGACGGCGCCGAGCGTCGCGATCGCCTTGTCGAGCATGACGAAGCGCGTCGGCAGTTGCAGGTTCATCGAGTAGATCAGGCCGAAGGCCTCGCGGATCACCTGGATCGGATCGATCTCGCGGACGCTGGCGCCGAAATAGCGGTAGAAGAGATCGCGCAGCGCGGCCGCGAACTCCTCCTCGCGCTCCTTCGGATAGCGGACGCCGAGCTCGGCCGAGCCGGCGCGGGAGCGCGTCCACGTTCTCGGTCGCCGCGTCGATGAAGAGCCGCGTCAGCCGCGCCATGTCCTCGTCGGTCAGCTTGCCGGCGAGCCCGAAGTCGACGAGTCCAATTCGGCCGCCGCTCGAGCACGAGCACGTTCGCCGGGTGAGGGTCGGCGTGGAAGAAGCCGTGCTCGAAGATCATCTCCATCCACGTCTGCGTGACCAGGTACGCCAGCTCTCGCCGCGCCTCCAAGGGGGTCGTCTCGTAGTCGAGATCGACGAGCTGGACGCCGTCCAGGTACTCGAGAGTCAGCATCCGGGCGCTCGAATAGTCCCGATAGACCTTCGGCACCACGACGAGCTCCGAGTCGGCGAAGTCGCGGCGGAAGGTTTCGGCGTGGCGCGCCTCGAGCTTGTAGTCGAGCTCTTGCCGGATCGAGCGGGCGAACTCGTCGACGAGCGCGTGCGCGTCGATGAAGTCGAGCGCGCGGACGCGCTCCTTGATCATGCGCGCGGCCTGGTACAGCAGCGCCAGGTCCGACTCGATCTGGCGCGGGGCGTTCGGGCGCTGCACTTTGACCGCGACCTCGTCGCCGTTCGGGAGCATCGCGCGGTGCACCTGGCCGATCGACGCGGCGGCGATCGGCTGCTCGTCGAAGCGGAGGAACGCCTGCTCGAGCGTGAGCCCGAGCTCGGCCTCGATCACCTCGCGGATCTGCGCGAAGGGGAACGGACGCACGTCGTCCTGGAGGCCGCGGAGCTCGACGACGATGTCCGGCGGCACGACGTCGGGCCTGGTCGACAACAACTGGCCGAACTTGACGAACGTGGGCCCGAGCTCGTCGAGCATCTCGCGCAGGTGGCGACCTCGCTCCGACCCGACCGCGGACGCAGCGGGATCCATCTCGACGCGCGAGTTCCACGGGCAGGATGTCCGTGAGCTTGTGCCGCTCGAAGAAGTAGCCGAACCCGTGCCGGACCGCGACCTGCGCGATCTCGGACAGGCGGCCGATCTTGCGGGTGCGCGGACGCGTCGCCATCCCGGAAGTGTTCCACGCGGCGGCCACGACTCCCACCGGGGAAGATAGAGGCGTGGACGAAGGCCTCGTACTCCTGCTCGTCGGCGCGATCCTCGCGGCGAGCCTCGTCGTCGCGCTCGGGGCCGCCCGAACCGGGCTGCCGGTGCTCGTCGCGTTCCTCGCGCTCGGGATGCTGCTCGGCTCGGAGGGGCCCGGCGGGATCGAGTTCGACGACTCGGAGCTCGCCCGCAGGGTCGGGATCGTCGGGCTGGCGCTGATCCTCTACGAGGGCGGGCTGCAGACCTCGTGGCGGCGCCTGCGGCAGGTCGCCGTGCCGGCGGCGCTCCTGAGCACGGTCGGCGTGATAGTCAGCGCGCTTCTCACCGGCGTCGCCGCCTACTGGCTCTTCGACCTCTCCTGGCTGGAGTCGGTCCTGCTCGGCGCCGTGGTGGCGGCCACCGACGCGGCCGCGGTCTTCGCGACGCTTCGCTCGACGCACATTCGGCGCACGCTGGCGCGCACGCTCGAGGCGGAGTCGGGCGGCAACGACCCGATGGGAATCGCGCTGACACTCGGGCTGATCGCCTGGATCGAGCACCCGCACTCGTACGGGTTCGACGACCTCTCGCTCCTCATCGTCCAGCAGATCGGCCTCGGGCTGCTCGTCGGCGTCGTGCTCGGCGCTGCAGCGATCTGGGTCTTCGGGCGACTCCCCCACTCGATCGGCGCCTTCGCGCCCGTCGCGTCGGTGGCCGCCGGCGCGCTCTCGTTCGGCGCGGCGGACGTGATCGGCGGCAGCGGCTTCCTCGCGGTCTACCTCGTCGGCCTCGCGGTCGGCAGCACCCCGTCGCGCTACCGCCGCCAGCTCGTCGCCTTCCACGAGGGACTCGCCTTCCTTGCACAGGTCGCGGTCTTCATCGTGTTCGGCCTGCTCGTCTTCCCGAGCGAGCTGATCGACGTGGCGCTGCCGGGCCTCGCGCTGGCGCTCCTGCTGATGCTCGTCGATCCGACCGGCTGCGGTGCTGGCGTCGACGCTCTTCACCGGTCACACCTGGTCGGCACGGTTGCTGCTCGGCTGGGCGGGGCTTCGCGGCGCCGTCCCGATCGTGCTCGCCACCTTCGTGCTCTCCTCGGACGTGACGGACAAGGACACGATCTTCAACGCCGTCTTCTTCGTCGTCGTCGTCTCGACGATCGTCCAGGGCACGACGCTCGAATGGCTCGCCGGACGACTCGGGCTGCTCTCTCCGGCGCCGCCGGTGCACGAGGCGCCGCTCGAGGTCGGCCATCTGAGCAAGCTCGACCTCGTCGACTTCGCCGTCGCCGGCAACCACGCCATCGCCGGCTCCGCCGTGCGGGAGCTCGGCCTGCCGCGCGACGCGCTGATCGCGGTGATCACGCGTGGAGACGACACGATCCCGCCGCGCGGGAGCACCGTGGTCGAGCCCGGCGACCGCCTCTTCGTGCTCGTGCCGCGAACGAAGCGCGCCGACCTCGAGGACGTCTTCGCGCGCTGGCGCCGGCTGGTCTAGCTGACGGTCAGCGCGAGCAGGGCCTTGGCGGTGTGCAGGCGGTTCTCCGCCTCGTCCCAGGCCGCGCTGCGGGGGCCGTAGAGGACGTCCGCAGCGATCTCCTCGCCCGGATGGGCCGGCAGGCAGTGGAGCACGATCGCCTCCGGGTCCGCGAGCGCCAGGAGCGCGTCGTCGACCGTGTAGCCGGCGAAAGCCTGCAGTCGCTGCTCGCGCTCGGCCTCCTGACCCATGCTCGTCCAGACGTCGGTCACGACGACGTGCGCGCCGGCGACAGCCTCGTGGGGGTCGCGTACGACGGGGATCGACGCATCGTCGGGCTCGTAGCCGACGGGAGCGGCGCAGACGAGCTCGGCGCCGAACAGCGTGCAGCGCCTCGGCGAGCGAGAGGCAGACGTTGTTGCCGTCGCCAATCCAGGCAACGCGGAGCCCTTCGACCGAGCCGAAGCGCTCCCGCATCGTCTGCAGGTCGGCGAGCGCCTGCAGCGGATGCGCCTCGTCGGTGAGCGCGTTGAAGACCGGGATCGTCGCCGCCGCAGTGAACACCTCGAGCTCCGCATGGGCGTAGGTGCGAATCGCGATCGCGTCGAGGTAGCGGGAGAGCACGCGGGCGGTGTCCTCGAACGGCTCGCCGCGCGCGAGCTGGAGCTGGTCGTCCGGCAGGTAGAGCGCGGTCGCGCCGAGGTGGGCCGCCGCGACCTCGAGCGAGACACGCGTCCGCGTCGAGTGCTTGCGGAAGAGCAGACCGAGGGTGCGCCCTTCGAGCAGGCGGTGCGGCTCGCGCGAGCGCTGCTTCGCCTTCAGCTCGTCGGCGAGGTCGAGCACGGCCTCGAGCTCGGCGGCGGTCCAGTCGCGGACGCGGGCGAGCGAGCGCCCGCGCAGGTCGACTCCCAGCGCCTGCGGCAGCGTGACGGTCACGTGTCGCCCTCCAGGTGATGGCGAAGCTGTTCGGCGAGCTCGGCCGCCGCAAATCCCTCACGGGCGGCAAGGAAGATCGTGTCGTCGCCCGCGATGCAGCCGGCGATCTCGGGCAGCGCCGCGTCGTCGACGGCGCGGGCGAGCGCATTCGCGAAGCCGGGCGGCGTCCTCAGCACGACGAGGTTGTCCGTCGGCTCGAGCGCGACCACCCAGCGGCGCAGCGCAGCCGCCAGCTCGCTGAGGCGGTCGAGGTCGCTCGCGCCCGGGTGTGCATAGACGAGGCGGCCGTCGTCCCCGCGAACCTTCACGAGCCCGAGCTGGGCGATGTCGCGCGAGACGGTCGCCTGCACCGCGTCGAGCCCCTCGTCCCGCAGCGCCTGCACGACGTCGCTCTGGGTCGAGAGCTGCTGCTCCCCCACGAGCCGGAGGATCGTCCCCTGCCGTTCGAACTTGTTCATGTGAGCACCTCCTCGAGTAGGGCCAGTCCGTGTTCGAGCTCCTCGCCCGTGATCGTCAGCGGCGGCGTGAGCCGGAGGACGGTGTCGCCCGCGGTGCCGACGAGCAGGCCGGCGGCGAGACAGTCGGCGACGACGGGGCCGGCGGGACGGTCGAGCTCGGCTCCGAGCATCAGGCCGCGACCACGGACCTCGGTGACTCCGGGGAGCGCGGCGAGCCCGGCGGCGAGCTGCGCGCCGTGCGTGCGCACGGCGAGCAGCAGCGACTCGTCGATCGTCTCGACGACCGCGCAGGCAGCGGCGCACACGACCGGGTTGCCGCCGAACGTGCTGGCGTGATCGCCGGGCGCCAGGCCCTCCGGCGCGCCGTCCGCGACGAGCAGCGCGCCGATCGGCAGACCGTTCGCGAGCGCTTTCGCGAGCACGAGCGCGTCAGGCGCGACGCCCAGCTGCTCCCAGGCGAAGAAGCTGCCCGTGCGTCCCGTGCCGCACTGCACCTCGTCGAAGACCAACAGCGCGCCGTGCTCGTCGGCGAGAGCCCGCGCGGCGGCGAGGAAGTCAGGCGTCGCCGGATGGATCCCACCCTCGCCTTGAATCGGCTCGATCAGGATCGCGGCCGTCTCCGGCCCGACGAGGGCGGCGAGCGACTCGGTGTCGTTCAGGCACGCGAACCGCGCCGCCGGGGCGAGCGGCTCCCAGGCCGCACGCTTGCCCGGCTGGCCGGTCACGGCGAGCGCGCCGTGCGTGCGGCCGTGGAAGGAGCCCTCCAGCGCGACGACCTCGGGCTTGCCGGTCGCCTTGCGCGCCCACTTGAGCGCCGCCTCGATCGCCTCGGCGCCGGAGTTGCAGAAGAAGGCGCGAGCGCCGCCGAAACGGTCGGAGAGCAGGCCGGCGAGCCTGGTCATCGGCTCGGTCGAGTAGAGGTTCGAGGTGTGCCAGAGCGAGTCGAGCTGGGCGTGCGCGGCCGCGAGCGGCGCTGGATGGCAATGGCCGAGGCCGACGACCGCGATCCCGCCGAGCAGGTCGAGGTAGCGCTTTCCGTCCGCGTCGACGAGCCACGCCCCCTCGCCGGAGACGAAGGTGACGTCGGCGCGCGCGTAGGTGGGGAGCAGCGCGGCTGAGGTCGTCGCCGTCGTCACGCGAGCACCGCCGTGGCGCCGATCTTCGCGTCGACGCCCCCACGAGCGGCGCCGATCGCCGCCCGGAGCTTCGGGACGATCCCGCCGGTGAGCTCGCCGGCGTCGAGCATCCGCTCGACGTCGACCCCTCTGATCGTCGCAGCGACCGCGCCGCCGAGCAGGAGACCCGGAACGTCGGTCAAGAAGAGGATCCGCTCGGCGCCGAGCCCGAGCGCCAGCGCGGCGGCAGCCTCGTCGGCATTGACGTTCAACGGGCCTTCCGCCAGCGGCGCAACCACCGGGATCTTCCCGGCAGCGAGTGCGTCGGTGACAGCCGCCGGTTGCGACGGGAGCGCCTCGCCGACGAGGCCGAGCTCGGGCACGGGCGTCGCCCGCAGTCCGATCTCGTCGCCGAAGAGCGGGACTGCGAGCGGACCGAGCGCCGCGCAGATCTCCGCATTGACCGCGGCGAAGGAGGCGCGGACGACCGCGAGCCCGGCGTCCGTCGTCACTCGCCGCCCGCCGACGAAGGTGACGTCGAGCCCGAGCCGCTCCATCTCGGCCGAGATCTGGGGGCCGGCCCCGTGGACGACGCAGACCGAGTGCTCGCGCGCCATGCGCGTGACGAGGCTCGTTGCCTCGGCCGCGACGGCGCCGCCCAGCTTGACGACGATCGAGCTCATGTGCGGTAGTCCGCGTTGATGCGGACGTAGTCGTAGGAGAGGTCGGTGGTCAGATAGCTCGCCGCGCCCGAGCCGAGGCCGAGGTCGAGCTCGATCCGGCAGCTGCCGTTCGACACGTCCGGCTCGACGCCGGACGGCGCGCCGCGCTCGAGCACCATCGTGCCGTTGTAGGAGAGCGTCACCCGCGCCGCCTCGACGGACGCGAAGCCGCCGTTGTGGGGAGCCGAGCCGGCGGCGGCGAGGACGCGGCCCCAATTCGCGTCGTGCCCGAAGAGAGCGGTCTTGACGAGCGGCGAGGTGGCGATCCGCGACGCGATCGCCCGCGCTTGCGCGCCGTCGACCGCACCGCTGACCTCGATCTCGGCGAGCACCGTCGCACCCTCGCCGTCGGCGACGATCTGCTCCGCGAGCTCACCGCAGACCCGGCCGAGGGCGAGCGCGAAGGCGGTGTCGGAGGCGGGCGACCGCTCGATCCGGCTGGCGCCGTTCGCGAGCAGGCAGACAGCGTCGTTCGTCGAGCACTCGCCGTCGACCGAGATCGAGTTGAAGCTCCGCGCTACCGCCGGGCGCAGGAAGTCGATCGCCTCGCCCGGCTCCAGCGGGTAGTCGGTGGTGAGGACGGCGAGCATCGTCGCGAGCTGCGGGTGGATCATCCCCGAGCCCTTCGCCATCCCGCCGACCGAGAACCCGTCGAGCGAGACCGCCGACTCCTTCGTCCGCGTGTCGGTCGTCAGGATCGCCTCGGCCGCGGCAGGCCCGCCACGCGGAGACAGAGCCGGAACCGCGTCGCGCAGGCCGCCGAGCACCTTCTCGAGCGGCAGCAGCACGCCGATCACACCGGTCGAGAGGACGAGCACGTCCTCCGCGTAGAGGTCGAGCAACCTGCCTGCCTCGGCCGCGGTCGCAAGCGCATCGAGCTCGCCGCGCTCGCCGGTGGCGGCATTGGCGACGCCCGAGTTGATCACGATCGCCTGCGGCTCCGCGACCGCGAGATGGTCCTTCGAGACGAGGACGGGAGCGGCCTGGACCTGGTTGACGGTGAACATCGCCGTGCCGACCGCGGGCACGGTCGAGCGGACGACGGCGAGATCGAGCCCCTTGCGCCGGATCCCTGCGGCGACGCCGGACGCGACGAAGCCCTTGGCCGCGGTGACGCTCATACCAAGACTCCCGCGAGCCGGAGCCCGGCGGTCTCGGGCAGCCCGAGCGCGAGGTTCGCGTTCTGCACCGCCTGCCCGGCGGCGCCCTTACCGAGGTTGTCGATCGCGCAGACGACGATGCGCGTCCCGGTCGCCCGGTCGGTGAACACGCCGAGCTCGGCGCCGTCGGTGCCCTGCACGCGCGAGAGCTCGGGAGCGACTCCTTCCGGGAGCAAGGTCACGGCGGGCGACGTTGCGTAGGCGGCCTCGAGCAGCTCGCGCACGTCCGCGTCGGTCTGCACGTAACACGTCGCGATCAGGCCGCGCCGCACCGGCAGCAGGTGGGGGACGAAGCAGACGGGGAACCCGAGCGCCTGCTCGATCTCGGGAGCGTGCTGGTGCGAACCGACCTTGTACGGCGAGACGTTCTCGAGCACCGACGTCGCGTGGGAAGACGCCTTCAGCGTTCGGCCCGCGCCGGAGACGCCCGACTTCGCGTCGACGACGACTCCGCTCGGCTCGATCACACCCGCGAGCGGCGCCAGCGCGAGCAGCACGGCGGTCGCGTAGCAGCCAGGGTTCGCGATCAGCGGCCCGGTCGGCGGGAAGAGCTCGGGAATGGCGTAGCTCCACTCCGGGAGCACGTCCGGCCGCGGATGCTCGAAGCCGTACCACTCGGCGTACAGCGACGGCTGCGCGAGCCGGTGCGCGCCGGAGAGATCGACCACGACCACGTCGGCAGGCGCATCCAGCAGCGCTGCCCGCTCGTGATCGAAGCAGCAGAAGACGAGCTCCGCGCCGACGGCGATGGCGTCGTGGTTGGAGACGAACGCCGGCACGTTGCCGTTCAGCCGCGGGTCGAGCACGCTCGCACCCTGGCCGGCGAGCGAGTCCGAGCCGAGCGCGACCAGCTCCAGCTCCGGATGCGCGAGCACGCGGTCGAGCGTCTCCTGGCCGGAGTACCCGGACGCGCCGAGGATCGAGGTCGCGATGCTCATCTGCGTATTATGCAGAAAAATTGAGTAGTATGCAGACAGCGTGATCCGCTCAACTCGTGCTCGAGGACGGAACCGTCTTCACCGGCCGCTCGGTCGGCGCCCCCGGCGTCGCCGCCGGCGAGGCGTGCTTCACGACCGCCCCCGCGGGCTACGAGCAGGCGGTCACCGACCCGAGCTACGCACGCCAGGTGCTCGCGTTCGCGACACCGCTCGTCGGCAACTACGGCGTCGACGAGCAGCTGCTGGAGTCGAGCCGCGTCTGGACGGAGGGCGTCGTCATGCGGCGGGCCCGGCCGGAGTGGTCGGCCTGGCTCGCTGCTCGGGGCGTAGTGGCGCTCGAGGAGATCGACACACGGGCGCTCGTGCGGCGGCTGCGCGCGAACGGCGCCATGCGCTGCGCGCTCGGGACGGCTTCGGCCGAGGCGCTGCACGCTCGCGCGCTCGCGGAGCCTCACCTCGATTGGCCGCGGATGCTGGCCGAGCCCGAGCTGGCGTCACCCCCGCCCGCGCTCGAGGCGTGCGTCAGCGAGCCCTACGCCGTCGGAGCCGGTCCACGCGTCGTCGTCCTCGATCTGGGCTGCAAGCGCTCGATCGTCAGCCGTCTCGTCGAGTCGGGTCTCGAGGCGGTCGTCGTTCCAGGCGACTGGGACGCAGACGCGGTGCTCGAGCTCGACCCTGCAGCCGTCCTGATCGGCAACGGCCCTGGCGACCCCGCCCAGCTCGACGGCCCGGTCGAGACGGTGCGCGAGCTGCTCGGGCGCGTGCCGCTCTTCGGCATCTGCCTCGGCCACCAGCTCGTCGGGCTCGCGCTGGGCCTCAACACGTTCAAGCTTCCGTTCGGTCACCGCGGCGCCAACCATCCCGTCCGCGTCACCGGCTCCCGGCGCGTGCTCGTCACCGCCCAGAACCACGGCTTCGCGGTCGAGCCCGGCGACTGCGGCCGAGGTGAGCCACGTCTCCCTCAACGACGGCACCGTCGAAGGGCCTCAAAGGCGACGGCTTCGCGACGCTGCAGTTCCATCCCGAGGCCGCGCCGGGCCCCCACGACGCCATCCCGTTCTTCGACCGCATCGCCGACACGTGCCGAAGCGCACCGATCTTCGCAGCATCCTGATCGTCGGATCCGGCCCGATCCGGATCGGGCAGGGCTGCGAGTTCGACTACGCGGGCGTGCAGGCGTGCCGGGCGCTGCGCGCCGAGGGCTATCGCGTCGTGCTCGCGAACTCGAACCCCGCCACGATCATGACCGACCCCGAGTGGGCCGACGCGACCTACCTCGAGCCGCTCGACGCACCGACGCTCGCGGAGATCGTCGCGCGCGAGTCGCCCGACGCGCTCCTCCCCACGCTCGGCGGCCAGACCGCACTCAACCTCGCGGTCGAGCTCGCCGAGAGCGGGGTGCTGGCCGAGCACGGGGTCGAGCTGATCGGAGCCGATCTGCACGCGATTCGCACCGCGGAGGACCGCTCCCTGTTCCGGACTGCGATGGAGGCGGCCGGGCTGCCGGTGCCCTTGAGCGTCGTGGTGACGAGTCTGGCGCAGCTCAAGGGTTGCCCCGTCCCGGCGGTCGTGCGGCCGGCTTTCACGCTCGGCGGTCGCGGCGGTGGGATCGCGCGCACGCGACCGGAGCTGCGCGAGCGCGTCGCGCACGGCCTGAGGGCGAGCCCGATCGGCCAGGTGCTCGTCGAGCGCTCGCTCGAGGGCTGGCAGGAGTTCGAGCTCGAGGTCGTCGTCGACTCGGCCGGCAACTGCATCGTCGTCTGCTCGATCGAGAACCTCGATCCGATCGGCGTGCACACCGGCGACTCGTGGACGGTCGCGCCGCAACAGACCCTCCCGGACGGCGAGCTGCAGAGGCTGCGTGACGCCGCCTTCGCCTGCGCCCGCGCCGTCGGCGTCGCGACGGGCGGCGCCAACGTCCAGTTCGCCTACGAGCCGGAGACCCGCGAGCTGGCGCTGATCGAGATGAACCCGCGCGTCTCGCGCTCGTCGGCGCTTGCCTCGAAGGCGACAGGCTTCCCGATCGCAAAGCTCGCCGCGCTGCTCGCCGTCGGGTACACGCTCGACGAGCTGCCGAACGACATCACGGGCGTCTCGAGCGCGGCGTTCGAGCCGGCGCTCGACTACGTCGCCGTGAAGGCGCCGCGCTTCGACTTCGAGAAGTTCCCCGGCAACCAGCGGGAGCTCGGGACGGAGATGCGCGCCGTCGGCGAGGCGCTCGGCCTCGGCCGGACGTTCCCGGAGGCGCTGCTGAAGGCGCTCGAGGGCGTCGAAGCCGGTGACGCGCTGCCGGAGATCCCCGGCCTCCATCCGTACTTCGTCGCCGAGCTCGAGTCGATCCGCGCCGCAGAGCGCGACGCTCGCCGCGGACGGAGACGTCGAGGCCGCAAAGCGGTTCGGCCTTCCGGACGCGCGGATCGCCGCCGTCCTCGGCGTGTCCGAGGCGGAGGTGCGCGCGCGGCGCCGCACGCCGGGCCGGCTCGCCGTCGACTCGTGCGCAGGCGAGTTCGACGCGAGGACGCCCTACTACTACCTCTCGTACGAGGCCGGCGACGGCGACGAGACACCACCCGGCGCGATCGTCGTGCTCGGCTCGGGCGCGAACCGGATCGGCCAGGGGATCGAGTTCGACTACTGCTGCGTCCAGGCCGCCCAGGCATTCCGGCGGCTCGGGCACGAGGTCGTGCTCGTCAACTCGAACCCGGAGACCGTCTCGACGGACTACGACACCTGCGACCGGCTCTACCTCGAGCCCGTGACGCTCGAGCGCGTCCTCGACGTCGTCGAGCTCGAACGACCGCTCGGAGTCGTCGTCTCGCTCGGAGGCCAGACGCCGCTCGGGCTCGTGGCGGGTCTCGCCGAGGCGGGCGTGCCGCTGCTCGGCGACCCGCAGGAGGCGATCGACATCGCGGAGGATCGCGCCCGCTTCGGCGCCCTCCTCGCGGAGCTCGGCGTGCGCGCGCCGGCCTGGGGTTTCGCCGCAACGACCGACGAGGCGCTCGCGATCGCGGAGGAGATCGGCTACCCGGTGCTCGTGCGGCCGTCGTACGTGCTGGGTGGCCGCGGGATGCGCGTCGCCCGGCGCCCAGAGGAGCTGCAGCTCGACGCCCCGGCGCTCGTCGACCGCTTCCTCGAAGGCGCGCTCGAGCTGGACGTGGACGTGCTCTGCGACGGCCGGGACGGCTGGGTCGCGGCGATCGTCGAGCACGTCGAGCGCGCCGGAGTCCATTCGGGCGACTCGGCCTGCGTGCTGCCGGCGCCTTCGGTGGGCCTGGCGCTCGAGACGCAGATCCGTGAGCTCGCATCCCGGCTCGCCGGCGGCCTCGGAGCGCGTGGGCTGCTCAACCTCCAGCTCGCGCTGCACGAGGGCGAGCTGCACGTGCTCGAGGCAAATCCACGCGCGTCGCGCACGGTGCCGTTCGTCGCCAAGGCGACGGGGATCCCACTCGTCGACCACGCCTGCCGGCTTCTCCTGGGCGCCTCGCTCGGCGAGCTCGACCTGCCGGAACGGGTCGTGCCCTCGCGGGCCTGGGCCAAGGAGGCGATCTTCCCCGCCGAGCGCTTCGCCGGCGCCGCCGACCGCGGTGTCGAGATGCGTTCGACCGGCGAGGTGATGGCGAGCGCCCCGACGGCGGCCGCCGCCTACCGCCGCGCACTCCAGGCCGCCGGCCGCGCGAAGCCCCGCGCCGGAACCCAGGCGCCGCTGCAGGCCGCCCGCTGATCGTGCTCACAGGAAGCTGTCGCTGTGGTTCAGTCCGCTACGCGGTCGCCGACGAATTCGTGTACGCGGCGAACTGTCACTGCTCGGGGTGTCGCGCGGCGACCGGTTCGGCGTTCAAGGCCTTCGCCGGGATCGAGCGGGAGAAGCTCGAGATCACGGAGGGTCTGAGCGAGGTCGCCGTGTTCGGCGAGGAGGATGCGAACGACACACGGTGCGGAGCGTGCGGCTCCTTCCTCTTTTCCGTGGTGCGGGACGGCGCCTTCGTGCACGTCGCGATGGGGTCCCTCGTCGACGCTCCCACCATCCGCCCGACAGAGCACATCTTCGTCGGCTCCAAGGCACCGTGGTTCGAGATCACCGACGACCTGCCGCAATTCGACGAGCACGCAACGTGAACTAGCGTGCGGCCAGACGCTCCGGCGGGTTATTGTGCGTCGCGTGAGCACGCGCGCGTACCTCTTCCTTCCGGCCCCGCAGGGTCTGCTCGCGCTTGGCCCCCTCCTTCCCCGCTAGGGGATCGAGCGACTCGACATACCCGTTCGCGCTCCCGCACACCGGGAGGAGTTCGCCTTCGCCGAGGAGATCCCCATGCCGATGCCGCACTGGAAGTACCGCCCCTACCCGACCGTCGACCTGCCCGACCGCACCTGGCCGGAGGTCGTGCTCGACCGCGCGCCGATCTGGTGCTCGACCGACCTGCGCGACGGCAACCAGGCGCTCATCGAGCCGATGGACTCGCCGCGCAAGCAGGCGATGTTCGACCTGCTCGTCCGGCTCGGCATCAAGGAGATCGAGGTCGGCTTCCCGTCGGCGTCGAAGACCGACTTCGACTTCGTCCGCAATCTGATCGAGAACGAGCTGATCCCCGAAGAGACGACGATCGCCGTCCTCACGCAAGCGCGGCCGGAGCTGATCGAGCGGACGTTCGAGGCGATCGAGGGGGCGCCGCGCGCGATCGTCCATCTCTACAACTCGACCTCGACCACGCAGCGGCGGGTCGTCTTCCGGCTCGACAAGGCCGGGATCACCGCGCTGGCCGTCCGCGGCACGATGCTCTGCAAGGAGCTCGCCGCGAAGACCTCGACCGAGATCGTCTTCCAGTACTCACCCGAGAGCTTCCACGCGACCGAGCTCGACTACGCGCTCGAGATCTGCGAGGCGGTGATCGCAGCGTGGGAGCCGACCCCGCAGGAGACGGATGATCGTCAACCTGCCGACGACCGTCGAGGCCTTCCCGCCCAACGTCTACGCCGACCGGATCGAGTGGTTCCGGCGCAACGTCTCGAACCGAGACGCGATCGTGCTCAGCGTCCACCCGCACAACGACCGCGGTACGGCGGTCGCGACGGCCGAGCTCGGGCTGATGGCAGGTGCCGAGCGGGTCGAGGGGACGCTCTTCGGCAACGGCGAGCGCACCGGCAACGTCGATCTGGTCACGATCGCGCTCAACCTGCTGACCCAGGGCGTCGATCCGGGTCTCGACCTCTCGCAGATCGACGAGGCGAAGGCGATCGTCGAAGCCTGCAACGAGCTGCCCGTCCACCCGCGCCATCCGTACGTCGGCGAGCTCGTCTACACCGCCTTCTCCGGCTCCCACCAGGACGCGATCAACAAGGGCATGGTCGCGCAGGAGCGGAGCGGCTCCGAGGTCTGGGACGTGCCGTACCTCGCGATCGACCCGATGGACGTCGGCCGCACCTACGAGGCGATCATCCGCGTCAACTCGCAGTCCGGCAAGGGCGGCGTCGCCTACCTGATGGAGACCGAGCACCACCTCCAGCTGCCGCGCGGGCTCCAGGTCGACTTCGCGCAGAAGGTGCAGGCGATCACGGACGCCCGCGGCGGCGAGCTGACCGCGTCCGAGCTGATGGAGATCTTCCGTGAGCACTACCTCGCGCACGAGCGGCCCTACGAGCTCGTGTCCTACGTGCACTCGAGCGGCACCGACGACCGGCTGGCCCTGCGCCTGCTCGTCGACGGCGAGGAGCAGGAGGTCGAGGGCGTCGGCAACGGCCCGATCGCCGCGCTCGTCGATGCCTTCGGGCGCTCGTTCGGGACCACGATCCGGATCCGCGACTACCACGAGCACGCCATGTCGGCCGACACCAACGCCACCGCCGCGGCCTACGTCGAGGTCGACGTGGACGACGGGACGCTCTGGGGCGTCGGGCTCCACTCCAGCATCGCAACCGCGTCGCTGCGGGCTGTGATCAACGCCGTCAATCGGGCCCGGGCGGAGCGCGAGGCGCTGGCGGCGGCAACGGCGGCGTTCGACGGGTAGCGCGAGCGATGGAGCGGCAGGGTGTCGTCCGAGTGCGGGAGGAGGTGCAAGTCGAGCTTCCCTGGCATCGGTACACCGCGAGTTGGCAGCCGAGCCCCGACGGCCCAGCGGAGGCCTTCTACTCGGTCGACGGGCCTGGCTGGAACGAGATCGAGGAGGCGATCAAGTGGGCGCGGCGCCACGCGCCGATCGTCTATGTCCGCCTCGGCCAAGGTCTGAGCGAGATCTACAACGCGGGCGAGAGCGACGGCGACGCCCAGCGCTCAGCAGAGCGCTGGCCGGGCGCGCGGCGCGCCAAGGCCGGAGACGTTCATCGCGACTACGGCGGCGTCGTCTACGTGGATGAGGAGCACCTCGTGTTCGTCCCGACCGGCCGTTTCAGCGCCGTCTGGGGATCGGCGTCAGGAGAGCTCCTGGAGGAGACGGAAGACCTTTTCGAGGACGTGGAGGTGGCGATCGACTGGGGGCGCAGGCGTGCGCCCGTGGTGGTCGTCGCGGAGCTTCCCCTGTCCTGGAGCCACGTCCCCACCTACGAGATTCGCTCGGCGGGGGAGCAAGACCCGCCGGGCGAGCCCCTCGAGCGACTGCGACCGCTGCCTGGGCAAACGACGATGGAGTGGTCGTTCACGACGCAGGAATCCGTGAGCGAGACCGAGCCGGACGCGTTCAGCCGCGAGCTCGAAGACGCGTTGCGCAGGGACAGCACGGTGAGCGATCCGGTCTGCCGGGTGCTGGAGGAGCAATCCGGCTTCTGGTCTCCACCTGCGATCGCCGCCGGCGACGCTGCCGAGGACACCCTCCCGGGAGAGCCACCGCCGATCCGGGGCTGGGTCGATGTCAGCTTCCGCGTCTCGGCGCCCACGCGCAAGCGTGCTTTCGAGCTCGCGTTCGCGGCGCTGCACCGCGCGCGCGACACCGGGGAGGAGACGGTCTACAGCTTCATCGGCAACTTCACCCTCCACGCGATCTCCTAGTCCGCCGCTAGATCGCCTTCCAGAAGACGGTCGTGTCGCAGGGACGCCCGTCCGGGTAGAGGGCGTAACCCGGGATCACGCCGACGCGGTTCCAGCCCATTCGCTCGTAGAGGCGCTCGGCGTTGTCGCCGGTCACGGTGTCCAGCACTAGCAGCGTCTTGCCCTCCGCTCGCGCCTCGGCCTCGGCGCGCTCCATGAGACGTTTGGCAATGCCACGCCCGCGTGCCGAGCGGCGCACGAGGAGCTTTGCGATCTCGCCGCGGTGCGGCTGGTTCGGCGGCAGCGTGAGGATCACCTGCACGGTGCCGACGAGGTCGCCGTCTGCGAAGGCAGCCAGGACCAGCCGGCGGCCCTGCTCGGCCTCGGCGGCGAAGCCTGCGAACGCGCTGCGCGCGTCCTCGTGCGAGAACGGCGCCATGTAGCTGACCGATGCGCCGCCTGCGACACAGTCGGCGAGGACGCCTGCGAGCGCGTCGAGCTGCTCATCCAGGTCGGCCGGCGCAAGACGGCGGATCTCGATCTGCTCAGCCACGGACATCGGAATCAAGTCTTGCAGCTAGTTCGGGCTGCGCTCCGGCGTCGCTGCGGAGATCAGAGGCCCAGACTGAGAGGTCGCGCCTGTCGATCACGGCCAAGTGAGCGGCGGTGACCAGGCCGCCGATCGTCCCACCTGAGCAGAGTAGGACGTCGTCGACAACGTCCTCCGAGGGGCTGATCTCCGCGTAGCAGTCGTGCCAGGCCATCTCCATGAGCTCGAAGACGTGAGAGACCGCCCGGATCGTCTTGTCGTCGTCTGCGGGTAGGCCGAAGTCGGGCCACGCGATCAGGTCGGCGGCCCAGCTTGGCTGCCACCGCGCGTCGAGGTAGAGACCGAACCACCGCTCGGCATCGTCGACACGACGATCGGCGATCGAGGATCCCCGCACGCGCGACCCGTCGGGAAACGTGACGATCACGCTGCCAGCGAAATGTCAATCGACTGCGCGCCTGGAGAACTGCGCTGGCCAACGGATGTCAGCCCCAGCCTTTCGGCTAGGTCAGGCGGAACGACACCGCGTCCTATTGTGGTGCTTCTAGCGACATTCCTGATGAGAGGTGGACTCTTGAGGCGGAAACTTCGTAAGCCCAGGCTGCTGATCATCGCTGCTATTCCGGCCGTGCTGATCGTCGCTGCCGTTGCCTATGCCGCCATTCCGGCATCGAACGGTGTGATCAGCGCCTGCATCAGCAAGAACACCGGAAAGCTGCGGGCGATCGACGCGAGAAGGGCCAGACTTGCGCGTCGAACGAGCAAACGCTGACGTGGAATCAGCAAGGCGCCGCGGGACCAGTCGGACCAGCGCGGTCCCCCGGGCCGACGGGCCCGACGGGCTCGGGGCCAGCGGGCAACAGGTGCGACGGACCGGCCGGCGCCCGGGGTGGGCATCTCGAACATTGAGGTCGTCACCTGGACGAGCGCGAGCAACAGCACTACTTGAAGTCAGCCGGAATCGTGCTATGCCCGCCAGCGAAAGCAGCGATCCTGACAGGTGCGCATACATGCTCCGTGATTTCACTCAAACCGTTCCACTTGCATTGACAACCAACGGCCCATACTCGAGAACTTCCGGGCCATTGGTTGGATCGCTGAGGCAACCGAGACAGCGCCCGTATGACGGCAACTGGCAACTCAAAGTCATCATCGAGTCGCGGGCGAACTTTCACATGAGACCAGGTTGTACGTGACCAACGAGCCGATGGTCGCCATCTTCGACGGACCACGCCTGACGCGCAGAGTTCAGCACAGCCGCGTGAGCGGGTCGTCTGGTCTCAGCGACGGAGATCCGGAACTCCGGCCGACGCCGAGCGCAAATGAGAAGCGGTCGAGGCGATCCCGTAACGCCGGAGCAGGGACGGCTGTCAGCGGTGTCCGCGAGTCGCTGCTCGAGGCGGCGGCGGAGCCGGACGCTCGGGCCATCTACTGGAGCGATCTATGCCGAAGAGACGCCGGTCGGGTTCGTGATGATCGCGGACGAGGTCGGCAGCCCCGACTGGCATCGCCCATTTTCTCTGGAAGCTGCTCGTCGACGACCGTTACCAGCGACGAGGCGTCGGTAAGCGACGCTCGACCTGATCGTCGAGTACTTCCGGAACCGGGCGTCGGACGATGTGGACGACGCCGGGCAGGGCGAGGGCAGCCCGGTCACGTTCTACGAGCGATACGGGTTCGAACGAACCGGAGACTTCCACGGCGACGAGATCATGCTCCGGCTGGACCATCTCCTGGTCCGAGAGCGCTTGCTAGTGCTGGGGTCTCCCGATGCGAGTCGGAGGCCAGTAGGTCAGTTCGGCCCGGCCGATGATGTTGTCGCGGGGAACGACGCCCCAGCGGCGCGAGTCACACGACCTAGCTCGGTTGTCACCCAGGACGAAGTACCCGTTGTTCGGGCTGCGTCGCCAACTGCCGCTCTCCTGCCGCGGTAAGCGGGCCGAAGGTAGGGCTCGGCGAGTCGGGCGCCGTCGATGAACACGTGTCCCGCCAGCATCGAGACCGCCTCCCCGGGCAACCCCACGATCCGTTTGATCAACGTGCCGCCAACGGTGCAGGCAGCCTTGACCTGGGGTGGCGTCCTGAAGACGATGATGTCGCCTCGTTCGGGCTCGTGGAACCGGTAGACGAGTCGGTTGGCGATGACTCGATCGGAGACTCGCGACTTGCAGCCGTCGACCGGCTTGGCACAGTGGAGGGTCGGCTCCATGGACGCGGAGGGGATCCGATACGGCTTCGCGACTTCCGCTTGAAAGACGAGCACCGCGGCCGCAGCCAACGTGATCGTCAGCACCCAGTCGATCAGCGTTCTGAGCGGCGTCGGAAGCCGAGACAGCGACCTGTCAAGGATGCGCACAGCCATAGAGTGCCAGGTCGTCGAGCGAACAACGCTGCGCAGCTTCCGGGTCAGCCCCGTGCGACGAGACCGAGCACGACGAGGCCGCCACGGATAGCCGGAAGATGCCGGTCGCAAGGTGGCGCCTGGTCGTTTCCGTCGGCGACTTGGCACGTGCGACTAATCCGATCACGCCCGAGGCGATGACGGATAGCGCCCCAACGAAGAAGAACACACGGCTTGCGATGTCAGGCACACATCCGTCGTCGGCAGCCGACCCGCGAGTCTTTACGCCCTCTCCGTGCAGTGCGAGCTGGCCCGATTATTCCTTGCCGCAGCGAGCGCTAAGACGAGTGCAGGCCCTCGTCTCGCGGCGTGCCCGCGGCCCGACTCACCTGATCCGCAGCTGCTGGCTGAAGCGGCGCTGGCTCGGCGACCGATCCGGAAGAGCGCGCCGCGCTTGACGCGGATCGTGCGCATGAAGACGCCGTCGTCGTTCGTCAGCCGCGCTCGCCCGACCGGCTTCCACACGTTCTTGCGGAGCACCTCGAGCCGGTACGCTTCCGTCCGGCCGTCCCGTCGCGGATCTGGCCCCAGACGATCGCCCGCTCCCCGCTCCGCCCCATCTGCGCGAAGGGCAGCCTGAATGCCTGCAGCGACGGCTTCCAGCGGTCGTCCGCGAACACGAGGCCGGTCTGGAAGCGGCTGAGCTGGGGCTCGTCGCGGTAGAGGTACTGGATCAGCATCGTGACCCGCGGCAGCCTCCACGCCCGCATCGCGGCGAGGCTGAGATTCGTCGCCTGCCGCTTGAGCGGGACGCCCAGGAACAAGTCGGGCGGGTTCGTCTGGTAGCCGTACTCCGTCAGCCAGACCGGCTTCGACCCGAAGTGAGCGCTTGACGAGGATCAGGAGCTTCCTGATCGTCGCCATCGTGATGCAGGGGCAGTTCTTGCAGCCGCCGCTGGACGGCGTCTCGGACGGCGACGACGGGTACGGGTGGTGGGCGTAGGCGTCGAACTTCGCGCCGGCGGCGCCCATGCCCCGAACCCAGGCGACGGGTGCGACGCCCCCCGCCCCGCCCTTGAGGCCCGGTCGCGCCTCCGCCGACGCGGGCGTGCGGCAGCACGGCGTGGATCCCCTCGTACCCGGGGTTGAGCAGATGCTGGACGTAGATCGCTCGCGCTCGTCGGCCTGAGCCAGATGCGCTTGTTCGGCTCGTTCCAGATCAGCCAGTAGCGAACCCATGGATAGCGGCGGGCGGCGGCGGTCGCGAAGCGGCGGAAGTCCCGGGGACGGGGCGGGGCGAAGTTCGGCGCGCGTCCGCTGTTCGCCCACGGCGGCGTGCCGACGAGGGTGAGCACAGGCGTCAGGCCGTAACGGCGAAGGCCGCGGAGAACCTTGTCGGGCCGACGCCAGTCGTACGCGCGATCGCGCGGCGAGCTCGGGTTCTTCGGCTGGCCTTTCCGACCTGGTTCCAGCGCAGCGTGAACCGGACGAGCGGCACGCCGAGCCGCTTGAGCGTCCTCAGCCGCTGGTCGAGCGTCCCCGGGCCGAACTCCAGCCACGCATCGTCCTGGATGCCGTAGCGGACGCCTGTCGAAGCCTGAACGGAGCTCGCGGCGACGCAGGCCGCAAGCGCAACGAGCAGCGCGAAAAGCGTAAGTGGCCGGCGGTCGTCCTGATCGGCGGCTCGAACTTACCTTCACCGCGCGATCCTCGCGGTGAACTCTCGGCCGAGTCATGGTGCGTGCGCCGGCCACCGGTGTGCGACTCGCTACTTCAGGGGATTCTGTACCTGCCCATCCACGATGACCCGCGGTGAAATTGCCCTCGGCGTCGACATCGGAGATAATTGCAGTTGTGCATGTCGTTCTTCGTGCCGTCCTTTAGCTCGCCGATGTAACTCTGCTCGGTCGCGACCTTCCCGGCGTCGGGACTCGACGACGATGTTGAGAATCTCGTGGAAGTCGAGACGGAGGCGTCTGCAGGAGTCAGTGAACATCCGGCGGATCTCGTCTGGCCCGGACGAACACCGCGTGGTCGGTCTGCACCGTGAGCGTCGGGATCGTCCGACGAAGTGCGACAGGATGGCGACGACGTCCTTCAGGGCGATCCACTGCCGGGTTCAAGTGGCCCTCCGGGAGTGCGTCCCGGCCTCTCCCTCGTTGATGTGACGGTAGCCGTTGCCGCGCGCCTTGCCTCATTGGGCCGATCGGGTGGAGCCGCCGAACGTACTCCCTAGCGCCGGAACGGACAAGGCCGACGCTCAGCGTGGGCGAGCGTCGCTCGTCTCCCGAAGGCGTCCGACTGCGATGGGTGCTATCGACGGAGAAGCGGGCGCGCGTGCCGAGCAGTGCTTGAGGAGGTGCTGGCGCCGATGTCAATCGTCCGCCGGAACAGCTGCACGCGATCCTGCCGATCGGTTCGGCGGAGCGAAACCGAGATGGCGAGCGAAGCGATCGCGAACAGCGTCGCCTGCGGCACGCGTCTAGCCGAGCCGCTCGAGGCGAGCTCGCAACTGGGTTTCGCGAACACGTCGTGCCGCTGCTCGATGCCGAGAGCACGTGACGCCGACGGACGATCCTTCGCCTTCGGAGCTAGCGCCGCTCGAGGAGCTTCAGGCGGTGCTCGAGCTGCGCGAGCCGGAGCGCGAGCTCGTCGTGCTCCTCCCGGGTCACGAGCCCGAGCTCGCGCGCGACGCGCTCGCCGGTCTCCTGCGGCAGGTCGCCGAGCTTCTCGACGCCGGCGCGCAGCTGCGCCGCCAGCTCGTCGACGAGCTGCCGGAGCGCGAAGGAACGCTCGGGGAGCTAGCCAACGCCCTCCCGTTTCTGGCGCGCCGCTCAGCTGCCGGCCAGGGGCGGGAGGTCAGCGGGCGCGGCCATGAGGGCGCGTGCTGCGCCGCTGCCGGCGGCGCTCGCGCTTCGCTGCGGCGCTGCTGTCCGACGCTGCAGGGGTGCTGTCCGTCGCGGCCGCGGCGTCGCCGTCACCCTGGAGCACGTCCGGGATCAGGTCGGGCGTCGGCTGAGCCGCCGCGAGCTCCTCGGCCTCGCGCAGCAGGCCGCCGACCGAGCCGGCATCGCCGAGCGGAGCTGTCGTCGCGGCGGCGCGCGTACTCCGGCTCGCGTTCCTTGAGCACGGCGACGAGCGGTGCGGCGATGAAGATGGACGAGTAGGCGCCGGCCCCGATGCCGACGAGCAGGGCGAAGGCGAAGTCCTTCAGCGTCTCGCCGCCGAAGAAGTACAGGGCCGCTGATCGGCAGCAGCGTGATGAACGTCGTGGCGAGCGACCGTGGGATCGTCTCCCACAGCGACACGTTCGCGAGCGTCCGGAACGACGCCCGCTTCATCAGCGGCATGTTCTCGCGCACGCGGTCGAGGATGATGATCGTGTCGTAGATCGAGTACCCGAGCACGGTCAGCACAGCGGCGACCGTGGCGGTCGTCACCTCCCGCCCGAGCAAGGCGTAGATGCCGACGGTGATCAGCACGTCGTGGAGCAGCGAGACCATCACCGGGCCCGCGAACTTCAGCTCGAAGCGGAAGGCGATGTAGAGCGAGACCAGCAGCAGCGAGACGATGATCGCGAGGATCGCGCCCTCGGCGATCTGGCGGCCGAAGCTCGCCGACACGCTCTTGACGCTCGCCTCCGCCTCGAACGTCTCCTTCAGGCCTTCGGTCAGGCTCGTCTGCTCCTCCGGCGTCAGGTCGGTGCGGATCCGGAACTCCGTGTACGCCCCGCCGGCCAACTCGTCGCCTGCTCCCTGGATCTGCGCGCTGCCCTGCCCGCTCCGCTCCGCCGCCTCGGCGCGCACGTCTTCGAGCGAGACCGGCTCGCTGCGTCGTCAGCGTCACCTGCGTGCCGCCCTCGAAGTCGATGCCGAGGTTGAGGCCGTTGATCGCGATCGCGCCGAGCGAGATCACCATGATGACGCCGGACAACGCGAACCAGCGGTTCCGGAGGCCGATGAAGTCGCGCCGGATCCACGCGGGCGGCTCGCCCTCCGCGCCCATCAGCCGCGGGTTGTCGAACCAGCTGGAAGCCGCCGAGCAGGCCGAGGATCGCGCGCGTCGCGGCGACCGCGGTCAGCAGCGACATCAGCGTTCCGATCAGCAGCATCAGCGCGAAGCCCTTCACGCCTGCGGTCGCGACGAGGAAGAGGATGACGGCGGTGATCGCGGTGACGACGTTCGCGTCGATGATCGTCGCGAAGCCCTTGCCGTACCCGGCCGCGATCGCGGCCCGCACCGACTTGCCGGCGCGGTACTCCTCCTTCACGCGCTCGAAGATGACGATGTTCGCGTCGGCGGCCACCCCCAGCGTCAGGATCATCCCCGCGAAGCCCGGCAGGGTCAGGGTGACGTTGAAGAGCAGGATCGCCGCGTAGAGGAAGGCGGCGTAGATGCAGAGCCCGATCACGGCGACGACGCCGAGCACGCGGTAGAAGACGAGCAGGAAGAGCGCGACGGCGATGAGGCCGGCGATCGCCGCCTTCCAGGCCTCCGCGAGCGAATCGGCGCCGAGCGTGGCCGAGATTGCGGTCTGCTGCTGCGTCGTGAACGTGACGGGCAGGGCGCCCGTCTGCAGCACGAGCGCGAGGTTCTTCGCCTCGTTGAGGTCGCCGATCCCGGTGATCTGGGCGCCGTTCGTGCCGCTGATCCCGTTCGGGTACTGCTCCCAGTCGATCGACGGCCACGACTTGATCTCACGGTCGAGGACGATCGCGAAGTGCTGGAACGTGTTGCCCGGGTCGCCGCCGCCGCCGGAGATGTTGTAGAGAGCCTTGCCGCGGTCGGCCTCGTTGTTCGTGATCTCGGCGAACGTGTCCGCGCCCTTGTCCGTGAACTGCATCGTCACGATCGGCTGGCCCGTCGTCGTGTCGAAGTCCTGGCGGGTTCCGGAGAGCTTGAGGTCGTCGCCCCGCATCTCGGGCACGGTCTTCACGCCGTCCGAGGTCTTGAACTCGCCGTTGCGCACGAGATAGAAGAAGTTGCTGGTCGGGTTCTCGATGTTGACGCCCGGGCAGACGACCTCGCCGATGCCGCACGTGAGCACGACCGTCTTCGGCGGCACGCCGAAGATCTTCCAGCCCTTCGGCAGCTTGCCCTTCTCGCCGGCCGCCGCGACCACCTTGCTCTGGAGCAGCTTGTCCTTCTCCGTCACCGGGCCGGCGACTTTCTTCTTGTTGGCGTCGAAGAGGTACCAGGACTCGCTCTTGCCCTCCTCGACCAGGGCTTGCTGGCCGGCGAGCAGTGCGTACAGCGACTCCGTCGCCACCGGGAAGTTCTGGACGCCGATCGAGGGCCGAACGAGGTTCGCCTCGAGGTCGTAGAGCTCGAGCTGCGCGGTCTGACCGAGGATCCCGATCACCTGCTCGGGGTTCTTGATGCCCGGGATCTGGATCGAGATCTGGTCGTCGCCCTGCTCCCGGATCTCCGGCTCGGCGACGCCGAGCCGGTCGATGCGGTCGCGCAGGATCTCGACCGACCGGGTCAGGTCGGACTTCTGCAGCTGTCGGTTCGGCGGCGGTACCGCCTGGAGGGTCACCTCGAGGCCGCCTTGGAGGTCGAGTCCGAGCGTGGGTCCCTGGTGGACCGGCGAGCCGGGAACGGCAAGCAGGCCGACCCCGATGAGCCCGGCGACGATCAGCGCGACAAGAATGAGGTGCGGTCTGCGGTTCATCGAGCGAGCGGTAGGTTAGCTGCCGACTTCCTCGTCCCGCTCTGACGCTGCGGCCGCTTCGACCTGCCTGCCCTCGTCTTCGGGTGACAACACGGCGGCGACCGATCGGCGCGCGACCCGGACCTGCGTACCCGGCGCGATCTCCAGCACGAGCTCCTCGTCCTGAGCCGCGCGCACCCGCCCGATCAGGCCGCCGACGGTCAGGATCTCGTCGCCGACCTCGACGCTCCCGATCAGCTCTCGCTGGGCTTGCGCGCGGCGGCGCTGCGGCGCGATGAAGAACAGCCAGAGCAGGGCGAACATTGCGACGAGAACGATCAGTTGTGCCAAGGGTCCTCCTGTGGGCCGCCGGCGAGCCGGGCGAGCGCAGCGGCCGTGAAGGCCTCGAGCTCGCCGCGTTCGATCGCCGCCCGCGCGCCCGCGGTCAGTTCGAGTAGGAAGTGCAGATTATGCAGGCTCAGGAGGCGCAGGCCGAGCAGCTCCTCCTGGTTGATCAGGTGACGCACGTATGCCCGGGTGAAGCGGGAGCACGCCGGGCAGGTGCAGCCCTCCTCGAGCGGCCGCGGATCCCGGGCGAAGCGTGCGTTGCGCAGGTTCAGCCGGCCCGTCGCGGTGAGCGCGGAGCCGGTGCGGGCCGTGCGGGTCGGCAGGACGCAGTCGAACATGTCGATCCCGGCCCCGATCACGCGCAGGATCCCCTCGGCGTCGCCGATGCCCATGAAGTAGCGAGGCTTCTCCGCCGGCAGGAGCGGCGCCGCCCAGGCAGTCGCCTCGAACATCTCCTCCCGGCTCTCCCCCACCGCGAGCCCGCCGAGCGCGTGCCCGTCGAAGCCGAGCGCGGCGATCTCCTCGATCGAGCGGCGCCGGAGCTCGGAGTCGGCGGCGCCCTGCGCGATCCCGAACAGCAGCTGGCCGGGCGCGCGCTCGGCCTCCCGCTGCCGGGCGGCCCAGAGCGTCGTGCGACGCACCGCCTCCTCGAGCTCGGAGCGCGGCACGCCGGCCGGCGGGCAGATGTCGAGGCACATCGCGATGTCGGAGCCGAGCCGCTGCTGGATCGCGGCCACGAGCTCGGGCGAGAAGCGTGCAGGCGCGCCGTCGTAGACGGAGCGGAACGTGACCCCCTCGTCGTCCACCGTCGAGCAGCGTGTCGCGGAGCGAGAAGACCTGGAAGCCGCCCGAGTCGGTCAGGATCGGGCCGTCCCAGCCGGAGAAGGCGTGCAGCCCGCCGAGCTCGGCGATCACGTCGTCGCCGGGCCGGAAGTGCAGGTGGTAGGTGTTGCCGAGGATGATCTGCGAGCCGACCGTGCGCAGCTCGTCCGGGTCGAGGCTCTTGACCGTCCCCTTCGTGCCGACCGGCATGAACGCGGGCGTCCGCACCTCGCCGTGCGCGGTGCGAAGGATCCCGGCGCGCGCGGCGCCGTCGGTGGCGGTGACCTGGAAGCTCACAGGATCAGCATCGCGTCGCCGAACGAGTAGAAGCGGTAGCGCTCCTCGATCGCGAGACGGTACAGCCGCCGCGTCTCCTCGACGCCCGCGAAGGCCATCACGAGCGCCAGCAGGGTCGAGCGCGGCAGGTGGAAGTTCGTCAGCAGCGCGTCGACGCGCCGGAACTCGAATCCCGGCGTGACGAAGAGCGACGTGCGGCCTTGTAACAGACTGTTACTTGCGACGGTCTCGAGCACGCGCACCGTCGTCGTGCCGACGGCGAGCACCCGCTCGGCAGCGCGGATCCGCTCCCACGCCTCGGGCCGCACCGAGTAGCGCTCGCCGTGCAGCTCGTGCTGCTCGAGCGTCGGCGCCGTCAGCGGCCGGAAGGTGTCGAGGCCGACGTGGAGGGTGACGCGCTCGACGTCGAGCTGCTCGAGCAGCTCGGGCGTGAAGTGGAGGCCGGCGGTCGGAGCGGCGGCGGAGCCCGACTCGTCCGCGTAGACGGTCTGGTAGCGCGACGGGTCGGCCGAGCGGCTCGGTGATGTACGGCGGCAACGGTGCCTCTCCGGCGGGCTCGCCGTCGAGCCGCACGCGCCAGCGGCCCTCGCCGAGGTGCTCGAGCAGCTCGACCGGCGCCGTAGCGGGCGCCCGCCTGCAGCCGCCGCGTCGGCCGGGCGAGCGCGAGCCACTCGCCGCCGCCCTCGCGTGCTCGAGCAGCAGCACCTCGCCCTTCGGCCGCTCGATCCGGATCCGCGCCGGCACGACCCGCGTGTCGTTGACGACGGCGAGCTCGCCGCCGATCTCCTCCGGCAGGTCGGCGAATGCGCGGTGCCGGACCTCGCCGGTCGCGCCGCTCGTAGACGAGCAGCCGCGAGGCGTCGCGCCGCTCGGCCGGGTGCTGCGCGATCAGCTCCGGCGGCAGGTCGTAGTCGAGCTCGCGTGGCATCCATCCGACGGCGAGAGTACTCTCGCACCCGTGGACGAGCGTGCACTCGAACGGGCGAAGGCGAGGATCGCGGCAGCGGCGTCGGGCCGCGTCGCGCCGGCCGACCTCGAGGCCGCGCTCGAGCGCTCTCGCGCGCAGATCGAGGCGCTCGCCCAAGCTGCGGCCGAGCTCGAGGGCGTGCTGCCGGAGAAGATCGGCGCCGCCGTACACGATGGGCTCCGGGCCGAGGTGCTCCCGGTCGCGCGTCACATCGCCGAGATCCGCGGCCTGCTGAACCAGGCGGTCCGCCGGCTCGAGCGGCTCGAGGGCGACCTGCTCGCCGAGCGCCACGCGCGTGTCGACGACCTCGCGCTGCTCGTCGACCTCGTCTCGTCCGGCTGGAAGGGCGTCGACGCCCGGCTTGGAGAAGGTCGAGCGCGCCACCGTCGGCGGCACGGTCCACCCGCTCCGCGACGCCGGCTAGCGGTCCTAGAGCGGGAGGACGAGCCGGAAGCGGCTGCCCTCCCCCGGTTCGGTCTGCAGCTCGATCCGGCCACCGAGCGCGACCGCGAGCTCTCGCGCGATCGGCAGCCCGAGGCCCGTGCCGCGGCCGTCGGTCGACCAGAACGGCCGGAAGATCCGCTCACGTTCCTCCTTGCCGATCCCGGGGCCGGTGTCGGCGACGTCGACCGTGACCGTCCCGTTGTGGCTCGCCAGCTCGAGATCGATGCGGCCGCCGTCGGGCGTCCAGCGGAAAGCGTTCGAGAGCAGGTTCGAGATGATCTGCAGCACGCGATCGCCGTCCGAGATGATCACGGGCTCCCCGTTCGCCTCGTGCGTGTACTCGATCCCGCGGCGGCGGGCTTCCTCGGCGAAGGTCGAGTAGGCGCGGTCGCAGAGCCGGCTCATGTCGACCTCCTCGGTGAGGACGGTGAACCGGTGCGCGTCGAGCTTCGCGAGGTCGAGGACGTCGTTGACGAGGCGGCCGAGCCGGTCCGCCTCGTCGGCGACGATCTCCAGCGACTCCTCCGCCGCCTCTGGGTCGGTGACGACCCCCTCCCGCAGCGCGGCGACGTGGCCGCGGATCGCGGTCAGCGGCGTGCGCAGCTCGTGGGAGACGGACATGAGGAAGTTGCGCTCGCGCGCCTCGGACTCGGCCAGCCGCGCCGCCATCTGGCGGAACCGGTCGGCCAGGTGGCCGATCTCGCCGCCGCCCGGCACGTGCGGCACCTCGACGTCGTATTTTCCCTCCGCGACTTGGTCGGCCGCCGCCGACAGAGCCAGCACCGGCCCCGTGATCCGGCGCGAGAGGTAGAGCGCAAGCGCGCCGACGACGACGAGGCCGACGAGAAACGCGATCGCGAGCCGTGAGAGGAGCGTGATCCACGTCTCGCGCAGCTCCGCCTTCGGCTTGGCCACGATCAGATACGAGAACGTCACTCCCTTGTCGCCGCCGAGCCGGATCGGATACGCCGCTGCGAGGTACGGCCGGTCCTCGCCGGGCGGCTCGAACTCGAACGTCACGATCCTCTCGGCGCTCAGATCGATACCCACCTCGGCGCGCGTCAGGCGCGTCAGACCCGAGTCGGCGTCGAGGAACGACGAGGCGAGGACGACCTCGAACAGGCGGTCACCGGTCGCGGTCTCGAGCTTGGAGGCGGCGAACGCCGGTGCGGCCTTGTCCTCGTCCAGTGCGCGCACCGCCCACTCGGCGTAGAGGTCAGCGAGCCCTCTCGCCTCCTGCCGCAGCTCCTGCAGCGTCTCGTTGCGCGTGTAGTCCTGGAAGAGCCGGAGCGCGATCAGGCTCGTGACGAGCCCGGAGAGCGCGATCCCCGCCAGGAAGAGCGCCGGCAGGCGAAAGCGCAGGGACTTGAGCATGTTCCTACCCCAGAGCGGCAGGCGCCGGTGCCCGCTCGGGGCCGACCTTGTAGCCGACGCCCCACACGGTCACGATCGGCGACGCCTCGCCGAGCTTGCGGCGCAGCTGCCGCACGTGCACGTCGACGGTGCGCGTGTCGCCGGCGAACGTGTAGCCCCAGACCCGCTCGAGCAGCTGGTCGCGCGTGAGCACGAGCCCGCGGTGGTCGAGCAGCTCCCAGAGCAGGTCGAACTCCTTCGGCGCGAGCTGGATCTCCTCCTCGCCGACCTTCACCTCGCGGCGGCCGGCGTTGATCGAGAGGTCGCCGTGGTGCAGCTCCTCCTCGACGTCGCGGCGCCGCTCGGGCGCTGAGCGGCGAAGCACGCTCTTCACCCTGGCGACGAGCTCGCGCGGGTTGAAGGGCTTCGTCAGGTAGTCGTCGGCGCCGACCTCCAGGCCGATGATCTTGTCGACGTCCTCGTCACGGGCGGTCAGCATCAGGATCGGCACGTCGGAGGTCTTGCGGACGCGCCGGCAGATCTCGATCCCGTCGATGTCGGGGAGCATCAGGTCGAGGATGATCAGCGCGGGCAACTCGGCGGCGACCTGGTTCAGCGCGGCGCTGCCGGTCGTGACGGCGCGCACGTCGTAGCCCGCGTTCTTGAGGTACAGCGAGACGAACGACGCGATCGAGGCCTCGTCCTCGACGACCAGGATCGTCTGGGCTCCGGCGGTCATCAGCCGGCTGCGGGACCGACGGGGTTCTTCTCGCCGCGCTCGCCGCCGCCGAGCTGGAAGCGCTTGGTGAGCTCCGGGAGCGGCTTGCAGCTGGCGCGGTCGTTGCGGCAGTCGGCGCCGTCGAGCGAGTAGACACCCGGATCGACGGCCGGGCCGGCCACGATCGAGCCGGTGCCCTTGGCGACGACGGAGAGATCGATGCCGCGCCCGTCGATCACGATCCGGTACTTGCCGCCGATCAGGCGGAAGCGAAGGCCGATGCCGCTGTACTGAATCCCGGTCTCGCCGACGAAGACGCGCGGCCTGTCGTCGCCGAAGACCACGGGAACGTTCGCGTCCTCCGGGGTGAGGTCGTAGATCGTGACGACGCCGCGCTCGAGCCGGCCGATCACCCCGCCGCGGGCCTGGAGGGTGACTCTGCCCTGGCCGTCCTCGACCGAGAGCGTCCCTTCGCCGGCGCCAGGCGCAGCGACTCCCACGAACGGGGAGTGCGAGGGCGAGCAAGCCGAGTAGGACGAAGGTTTTCCGCATCACGCTCGCAGTATCGACACGGTGCGTGTGCCGAGGGTCAGGGTCATGTAAGGAAAGTGTAAACGCAGCTGCAATCGGAGGCCATACCTGGTTTTACCCGATTCACGAGATTACAGACGTCTCGTCGCCGTACGCGTAGAAGCCGCGGCCGGACTTGCGACCGAGCAGGCCCGCGTTTCGCATCGCGACGAGACGCGGCGGCGGCGCCATCCGCTGCTCGCGCGTCTTCTCGTACAGCGCCTCGGACGCGTGCACGTGCACGTCGATCCCGACGAGGTCGACGAGCGCGCACGGCCCCATCGGCCAGCCGGCGCCGTTCTTCATCCCGGTGTCGAGGTCCTCGGGCGTCACGCGCGCCTCGTCGAGCACGCGGATGCAGTCGTTCAGGAGCGGGATCAGGACCCGGTTGACGACGAAGCCGGGCGTGTCGTGGCAGCGGATCGGCGTCTTTCCGATCCGCTCGCCGAAGGCGTACGCACGCTCGAACGGCTCGTCGGCGGTGAGCTCGGCCCGGACGATCTCGACGAGCGGCATCAGCGGCGCGGGGTTGAAGAAGTGCATGCCGACGACGCGCTCGGGACGCTGGACGTCGCGGCAGCGATCTCGGTGACGGAGAGCGCGGACGTGTTCGTCGCGAGCACGGCGTCCGGCGCCGCAGATCCGGTCGAGCGCCGCGAAGAGCTCCCGCTTCGGCTCGAGCTCCTCCACGATCGCCTCGATCACGAGGTCGCAGCCGGCGAAGTCGTCGAGCTCGGTCGTCAGCGAGAGTCGCGCCGACCGCCTCGTCGCGCGCGGACTGCTCGAGCTGGCCCTTCTCGACCTTGCGCGTCGAGGAAGTGGCCGATCCGGTCGCGCGCCTTCTCGCCCAGCTCGGCGGTGACCTCGCGCCCGACCGTGTCGACACCCGCCTCGACGCAGAGCTGCGCGATCCCGGCGCCCATGGCACCGAGCCCGACCACCCCGACCTTGTGGATCTCCCCCATCGGCGGCCGATCCTACAGCCACCGTCCCGGCGAGCGGTTGCAGATCGTCAACCGCCGCCCAGAGCCCGCGCAAGCATCGAGCCGATCAAGGCGACTACGGATCGCCGACTAGACGCGTTCGACGACCGCGGCGATCGCCTGGCCGAAGCCGATGCACATGCAGGCGATCCCGTAGCGCGCCTCGCGGCGCTCGAGCTCGTTCAGGAGCGTCGCGGTGACGCGGGCGCCCGTCGCGCCGAGCGGGTGGCCGAGCGAGATCCCGCCGCCGTTCGGGTTGATGTCGTCGAAGCGGTCCTCGAGCCCGGCGTCGTGCGCGAACTGGAGCACGACCGACGCGAACGCCTCGTTGACCTCGATCACCGAGATGTCGTCCCAGGCGAGCCCCGCCTTCGCGAGCGCCTTGCGGCAGGCCTCCGGATTGCCGTGCAGCATTCGGTACGGATCGACACCGGCGAGGCCGAAGGAGACGAAGCGTGCACGAGGCTCGAGGCCGAGGCGGGACGCAGCCGCCTCGCTGGTCACGAGCACGGCGGCGGCGCCGTCGACGATCTGGCTCGAGTTCCCTGCGGTGACGACGCCGTCCGGAAGGAAGGCAGGCTGGAGCGACGCGAGCTTCTCCGCGGAGGTGTCGCGGCGCGGTGCCTCGTCGACGGCGAAGAGCACCGCTGCGCCGGCGGCCGAGACCTCGACCGGGACGATCTCGTTCTCGAACTTGCCGTCGTCGATCGCGGCGAGCGCGCGCCGGTGAGACTCGAGCGAGTACGCGTCGAGCGCGTCACGGGAGAGATTCCACTCGGAGGCGAGCGCCTCGGCGGAGATTCCCTGCGGGACGATCTGCCAGCGCTCGGTCAGCTTGTCCGAGAGGTCGCCGCCGTTCGAGCCCATCGGAACGCGGGACATCATCTCGACGCCGGCCGACACGACCACGTCGAGCTGGCCGGCCCAGATCGCCGCGGCCGCGTTGAAGTTCGTCTGCATCGAGGAGCCGCACTGGCGGTCGACGGTCGTCCCGCAGACCGTCTCCGGCCAGCCCGCGACCATCGGCGCCATCCGGCCGATGTTCCAGCCCTGCTCGCCGATCTGCGTCACGCAGCCCATCTGCACGTCCTCGACCTCGGCCGGATCGAGGTCCTGGCGCGCGACGAGGCCGTTCAGGACTTGCGCCGCGAGCTCGTCTCCGCGCGTCCCGGCCAAGGAGCCGTTGCGCCGCCCGATCGGGCTGCGAACGGCGTCGACGATCAGTGCTTCCGAGGCCATAAGGGGAGCATAGACTCAGCGGATGGCCACGACGGCATCCGAGCAGAAGCTCCTGATCGGCGGCGAGTGGGTCGAGACGGGCGACTGGGTGGACGTCCGCTCGCCGTACTCCGGGGAGCTCGTCGGACGGGTGGCGAAGGCAGGCGCCGCGGAGGCCCGGCGGGCGATCGACGCCGCCGAGGCGGCCATGCGCGAGCCGCTGCCCGCGCACAAGCGCGCCGAGATCCTCGTCAAGGTCGCCGGCTACCTCGGCCGCCGCCACGAGGAGGTCGCGCAGACGATCTCCGCCGAGGCCGGCAAGCCGCTGAAGGCCGCACGGGTCGAGACGTCGCGGGCGATGTCGACCTTCACGATGGCCGCCGTCGAAGCGCGCAAGCTGACCGGCGAGATGGTGCCGATGGACGCCTCGCAGGCGGGAGCCGGGAAGCTCGCGTTCACGCTGCGGCAGCCGATCGGGATCGTCGGGGCGATCTCGCCCTTCAACTTCCCGCTCAACCTGGTCGCGCACAAGATCGCGCCCGCCCTCGCCGCCGGCTGCGCCGTCGTGCTCAAGCCCGCCTCGCAGACGCCCTTCTCGGCGCTGCTGCTCGCGGAGCTCGAGACCGAGGCGGGCCTGCCGCCGGGCTGGCTGAACGTGCTCGTCGGGCCTGCCTCCGAGCTCGGCGACGTCCTGATCGGGGACGAGCGCGTGCGCGCGATCACCTTCACCGGCTCGGGTGAGGTGGGCTGGAAGCTGGCCGAGCGGGCGCCGCGCAAGCGCGTCAAGCTGGAGCTCGGGAACGCGACGCCCGTCATCGTCGAAGCGGACGCCGACCTCGAAGATGCGGCGCAGCGGCTCGCCGCCAATGCTTTCTCCTTCGCCGGCCAGAGCTGCATCTCCGTCCAGCGCATCTATGTTCAGCGAGACGCCTACGACGAGCTGCTCTCGCAGTTCCTGCCCAAGGTGGAGGCGCTCGTGGTCGGTGACCCGGCCGACGAGGCGACTGACGTCGGGCCGATGATCGACACGGACGCGCGCGAGCGGGTGCTGGCCTGGATCGAGGAGGCGCGCACGGCCGGAGCAGAGATCCTCACCGGCGGCGACCTGGACGGAGAGCTCCTCCGGCCCACCGTGATCGCGAACGCGGGCCCCGAGCTGAAAGTGTCGTGCGAGGAGGTGTTCGGACCGGTCTGCACCGTGACCGCGTACGACACGCTCGACGAGGCGATCGAGCTCGCGAACGGAACCCGCTATGGGCTGCAGGGCGGCATCTTCACGGGCTCGATCAAGACCGCGCTCGCCGCTGCGCAGCGACTCGAGTTCGGCGGCGTCACCGTCAACGAGGCGCCGACCTTCCGTGCCGACCAGATGCCGTACGGCGGCGTCAAGGACTCGGGCAACACGCGCGAGGGTCCCGCCTACGCGGTGCGCGAGCTGACCGAGGACCGGCCTGGTCGTGATCGAGCTCTAGCCCTCCTGGGCGCTCCGAAGCGGTTAGTAGACTCGGCGCGTGGTGCGCGTCCCGCTCCTGCAACGACTGCTGCGACGAGAGGCCGCGACCGACGGCTCCGTCACGGCGGTTCCGTCACGGCGGCGGCGGCCGGCTCCGCCGGCGAGCGAGCTCCGGCGCGAGCGTCGCGCGCTCCTACGCCTGCGTGAGCAGAAGCTGCGTGACCTCGGCGGGCTCTCGCTGGAGATGTACCGGCGCGACCGCTTCCGGGAGGACCTGCTGCTCGATCGCTGCGCCGAGCTGATCGGCCTCGAAGCGCGCATTCACGAGCTCGACGTCTTCCTCGGCACCGTCCGGCCCTCTCCCGCGGCGCCGCGCTCCGCGCGCTGCGATTGCGGCGCGCCGTTGCTCTGGGGCTCGCGCTTCTGCGCGTCCTGCGGCCGTCCGGTCACCGGCGGCGAAGCAGGAGCGGCCGGAGGAGCACGATGAAGGGGCCCGGCGGACTGCACTGCCCTCGCTGCGACGCGGTGGTGAAGCCGGGCCAGGAGTATTGCCTCGAGTGCGGCGGCAGGCTCGGACGCGCGCGCCTGGGCCCGGTCGAGCGGGCATCCGCGGGCGTGTCGGAGCGCCACCCTCGGACCGGCGCCTGGGTGCTGCCGGCACTGCTCGGGCTCGTCATCGCCGTTCTCGGCACCGGCGCGGCGATCGCGATCTCCAGCGACGGCGAGGAGGCGAGCGCGGTCTCCACCGCGACCGGCGGCAGCCTCACCGTCACCGAAAGCACGACGCTGACAGCTCCCGAGCCGACGACCACTACGACGACCGAGGCTCCGCCGACGACCGCGCCGACGACGACCACGCCGACACCGCCGGCGAACCCAGCCGCCGTCAGTTGGCCGCGGAACCAGCGCGGCTGGACGATCGTCCTCGTCTCGCTCCCTCAGGCGAACGGCCGTACCGCGGCGGTCGCCAAGGCACGGGAGGCCCGAAGCGGCGGGCTGCGGCGGGTCGGCGTGCTCGACTCGTCCCGCTATGCAAGCCTGCACCCCGGCTACTACGTCGTCTTCACAGGCGTCTTCGACACCGAGGCGGAGGCGGCAAGCGCGTTGCAGCGCGCCCGGGCGGTCTTCCCCGCCGCCTACCAGCGTGAAATAGTGCCGTAACCGCGCTACAGGTGTAGGGATCGGGGCGGTCGGGCAACACGCGTCGGAACGATGCCGCCGCGGCGGCGGACTGTTTACACAACCGAATACTTATGTGAACGACTTTGTAACAGCGCGGGGTTGTCCGTATACTCGGTTTCGACAATCCCGCCGAACACCGACTTTCGGCCTGCTTACGGGACAGAACAGGGAGCGATGACCCCTCAGATGGAAGCCCAGCTCATGCAACTTCAAACCTGTATGTATCAGTATTCGAGAGCGATCTATCGCTCGATCAAAGACCTGATCGATCCCTACTCGGAGCCGAATGTGCAGCTGGAATCCCGCCGCGCCGTCCTGGACCAGTGCGAGCAGACGATGGAGCGGCTCGCGGCAGACCCGCACTACTTCTCAAAGCCGGACCGGGCTCTTTTCCAGGATATCCGGCGCTTTTTCCCGATCACCGCGCAGGCTCAGGTCGCCTGGGCCGTGAAGGAAGGCGTCGGCGCCGCGGTCGGTTTCATCGAGGAGCAGCTCGAGGCCGGCGCGCTCGACGGCGGCGTCGCCCGCTGCCGCGCGACGACCCGCAAGGGCAAGCCCTGCCAGCGCACCCCGCTGCCGGAGCGCGACTACTGCCCCTCACACCAGCACCTCGAGCGGTCGCTCGCCGCGGCCTAGGCTTTCCGGGCGAGCCGGATAAGCTCGCCTGCGTGTCGCACGACACCGACAAGCTGATCCGTCAGCTCTCGCTGGTTGCGTTCCTGATGGCGGAGCGGCGGCCGCTGACCGCTCGCGACGTGAAGGGCAACGTCGAGGGCTATTCGGAGATGTCCGACGAGGCCTTCGCGCGCCGCTTCTACTCCGACCGCGCCGAGCTGATCGGGCTCGGTGTCCCGCTCCACTCGCAGCGCGACGAGTTCACGGGCGAGGAGCTGTACACGCTCCGCTCCGAGAACTACTTCCTCGACAAGCTCGAGCTCGACGACGACGAGCTGGCCGCACTGCAGACGGCGCTGTACATGCTCGAAGGGACGTTCGCGTATGCCGAGCCGCTCCGGCTCGCGCTGCAGAACCTCGCGCTCGGCAGGCCGGGCTTCGACGATGCCCCGACCGACACCGCGTCCCGCGTCCAGGTGCGCGACGCCGACTACTCGCCCGAGATGGCCGGCCGGCTCTCGAAGCTCGAGTCCGCGATCTCGAAGCAGCGCACGATCAAGTTCAGCTACTGGTCGCCGCGACGGGACGCCGTCCGCGAGCGCTCGCTCAATCCGTACGCGCTCCGGCGCGACCGCGGCACCTGGTACGTGGTCGGCGAGGATCTCGACAACAGCGACGTGCGCACGTTCCGCGTCTCCCGAATCCGCAGCGACATCCGCTTCGCGACCCGGCGCGAGCGCGACTTCCGCCTGCCCGCCGACTTCGACGTCGACGCCTACCGCGTCGGCGAGGACTGGCAGCACGGCCCGGTCGCCGGCACCGCGCGAATCGAGGTGAACGGCGACACCGCCTGGTGGGTGCACCGCACGCTGCGCGAGGCCGGCACGCTCACCGAGGGCGTCTTCGAAACGGACTACGCGGCGGTCGAGCCGCTCGCCGGCTGGGTGCTGCGCCAGAACGGCCGCGCCGTACCTCTGGAGCCGGAGGAGCTGCGGATCGCCTGCGCCGAAGGGCTCCAGCGCGTGCGCGCCGCCCATGAGGCCGAGCCGCCGAAGCTCGCGCGCGTGAAGACGATCGCGGCGCTGGCGGACGGTGCCGAGCGCCCGGCGCCGCCGGTGGCGCCCGAGCGCTTCGCGGTGCTCCAGGCCCTGCTCGCCCACCTGCTCGCTGCCTGCGGCGAGGGCCGCGACGCGCGGCTCGACGCGGACGAGCTCGCGGAGCGCTTCAGCATCCCCCGCGACGAGCTCCAGGAGCATCTGTCGCTGCTCAACCTCGTCAACTTCGGAGGCGGCTGCTACACGGTCTACGCCGAGCTCGAGGGCGACTCGGTCCGCGTCGACAAGGAGCTCTACGGGGACGTCTTCCGGCTGGCTCCCCGGCTGACGCCGCTCGAGGCGCGGGCGATCCACCTCGCGCTCGACATCGTCGGGCCGTCGATCGCGGCGCAGGTACACACGCCGCTCGACCGGGTCCGCAAGAAGCTCGAGGAGACGTTCGGCCAGTTCGAGGACCACCAGGCGCCGCAGTCGGGCACGGAGAGCGACGAGGAAGGGCTCGTCGCCACGTTCTCGGACGCGATCGAGCAGCGCCGCGTGGTCGCGATCGACTACCTGAAGGACGGCGACGAGGCGCCGGCCGAGCGGCTCGTCGAGCCGTACACGTTCGAGCGCATCCTGCCCAACTGGCTGATCCACACGTGGGACCGCTCCGCGAACGCGGAGCGCTCGTTCCGGCTCGACCGGATGCGCTCGGCTCGGCTGACCGACGAGACGTTCGAGCCGCGCGAGGGCTTCGATCCGCACTTCCTCGAGGACACACGTCAGGTGCGCGTCCGCTACGGCAAGCCGGTCGCGCGCTACCGCGTCGAGCGCGGCGCCGTCCGGCTCACCGACGGATCGGCCCTGGCGACGCTGCGCGTCGGCACGAGCGACTGGCTGATCGGCGAGATCCTCGCGGACCGCGGCGAGGCCGTCGTCCTCGAGCCGGCCGAGGTCCGGCCGGCGATCGCGAAGCGCGCCGCGCAGCTGCTCAGGGAGCTGCGGCTGACGCGAGTCAAGCTGCCGGGTTAGGTCGTCGGAAGCCGCAACGTGAACGTCGCGCCCTCGCCGGGCTGCGATTCGACGGCGAGCGAGCCACCGTGCGCCTCCGCGAAGGAGCGGGCGAGGAAGAGCCCGAGGCCCGTGCCCGGCTTCGCGCTGCCGGCGGCGCGTCCGAACTTCTCGAAGATCTGACCATGATGCTCCGGGGCGATGCCGGGACCCGTGTCCCGCACTCGCACGACCACGTGGCCGTCGTCCGCCTGGGCCCGAACGCTGACCTCCGCACCGGAGTCCGAGTACTTGACCGCGTTCGAGATCAGGTTGTCGATCAACTGCCGCAGCCGCTCGGCGTCCCCGCGAACGTGCGGCAGCGTTGTCGGCAGCTCGGGCAAGAGTCGCACCTCGTCCTGGCCGATCTCCGCGGCGGCGACCGAGTCGCGCACGATCTCGACGAGATCGACGTCGGAGAAGTTGTAGCCGAAGGTGCCGGCCTCGATCCGAGAGGTGTCGAGCACGTCGCCGACGAGCGCGGAGAGCCGGGACGTCTCGTCCGCGATCACGGCGAGGAACGCCTCACGCTGCTCCGGCCGGAGCTCGCGCCAACGCGCCTGCAATGTCCGCGCGGAGCCGATCACCGCCGCCATCGGGCTGCGCAGCTCGTGCGAGACGAGTGAGACGAAGTCCGCGCGCAGTGCGGACAGGCGGCGAAGCTCGTCCGCGGTGGCTCGCTCGGCCTCGTAGGCGCGCAGGTTCTGCACCGCGCTCGCGACGAGCCGGCCGAGCAGCGTCACGAGCTCGATCTCCTCGGCGCGGAAGGCCCCGGGCTTGCTGCGGGAGATCACGAGCGCGCCGATCGCCCGCGACCCGAGCTGCAGCGGCGCGAGCACGCGCGACCTGACCCCGAGCTCGAGCAGGGGCGCCTCGTCGGGATACAGCCGGTCGGAAATGTCCTCCCGGTAGATCGTGCAGTCCCGGCCGATCACCGGCTCGAGACTCGAGCCCGCGACGGGGATCGTGGTTCCGGGAGAGAGGAACTCCTCGTCCGCGATCCCGGCGGTCGCCATCACGAGGCCGCTGCTCCCCTCGACGAGCAGGATCGCCGCTCGGTCGAACGGCAGGAGGCCGCGCAGTTCCTGGACGAAAGCCGCAAACGCCACGTCGAGGTCGAGCGAGGAGCCGAGCGCGCGGGCAGCGCGGCCCGTGGCCTCGCGGACGTCGATGCGCCGTCCGAGCTCGTCGCGGAGCCGCTCGGCCTCCGCGGCACGCTCCTCGGCGGCGCGCGCCTGGCCGCGCTCCAGGTCGACGAGGCGCCCGACGATGCCACCGAGCGCGAGCGCGATCAGCCCTCGGAGCACGATCGAGTCGATCGCGACCGGATAGCCGAACTCGAACTCGCGCCATACCTCGACTGCCGCGAAGAGCGGCAGCGTCAGCGCGGCCACGAGCAGACCGCCGCGCAGGCGGAAGAAGAGCGCCGCCTCGAGCACGACGAGGTAGGGCAGCGTGCGAAGCGGCTGGTCGGAGTCCCAGCTGTAGACGAGGAGTAGAGCCGCGACGAGGACGAAGTCGGCGCCGACATTCAGCATCGCGAGCCGCCGCCGGCGTCCGCGCCAGAGGAGCGCAAGCGCGAGTAGGCCTCCGGCCACGACCGTTTGCGCCGCAAGGAGCCACCAGGCAGCAGCCTCGTAGCCCGGCGGGAAGCTCGACCGGTCCATCAGCAGCTTCACGAGCGCGAGCGGGACGATCGCCACCCGCACGACGGAGAGGGTGCGGATCAGCTTCATTCCCGGCCCCGCTCGTCGATCCGCGCCAGCGCCCACTCGGCGTGCTCGCGGAGCAGCGGGTCCTCGCCCTCCGCGTAAGGCGCCACGGCCGCCCGTTCGGCGGCACCGCCGACGTTGCCCGCAGCGACGAGTGCGTTCCGGCGCAGCCAGCGTGGATCGTTCCGGGGGACGTAGAGACGGTCGTAACGCTCGATCAGCTCGTCCCCGTCCGCCTGCAGCCAGTCGACGAGCGAGACTGTCGGTTCGAGGGCTGCGGGCACGGCGGGCGACTCGGCGGAGCGACGCTTCTCGACACCGCGGTTCCAGGGGCACACGTCCTGGCAGATGTCACAGCCGTAGACGAGGGCGCCGAGCGCAGCGCGATACGGCTCCGGAACGGCAGCGGGCGCCTGCGTCCAGTAGGAGAGGCAACGGGTCGAGTCGAGTGTGCCGGGCTCGTCGAGCGCGCCCGTCGGGCACGCGTCGATGCAGAGCGTGCAGGAGCCGCAACCGGCCTCCAGAGGAGCGGACGGCTCGACCGGCTGGTCGGTGACGAGTGTCCCGAGCACGACCCACGACCCGTGTCGTCTCGTGATCAGGAGCGTGTTCTTCCCGTAGAAGCCGACGCCCGCGCGCGCCGCACCCTCGCGATCGACGTGGTCGTTGGCGTCCACCAGCACGCGGTACTCGCCGCCGAGCCTGCGCCCGAGCTCGTCGAGCTTCTCGCGCAGCTCGGCGTAGCGGTCTGCCCAGGTGTAGCGCGCCAGCCGTCCCTCGCCGGGGCCCGGCTCTGCGGCCGGCCCGTAGTAGCAGAGCGCCGCCGAGATCACCGTCCGGGCTCCCGGCAGCAGCGACTCGGGGTGACAGGACACCTCCGGGTGGCGCATCGTGAACCCCATCCCCGCGAAGAGGCCACGCGCGCGCCGGTCGCGGATGTGCCGCTCCGTCTCCTCGTAGGGTGCGGCAGGCGCAGCTCCGAGCGCATCGAGGCCGAGCTCCGCACCGTGCCGGGCCAGCTCAGCGGCGGTCATGACAGGATTGTGCCCGTGAAAGCGATCCGAATCCACGAGGATGGCGGTCCCGAGGTGCTGCGGTACGAGGACGTACCCGATCCGGTCGCCGGGCCCGACGAGGTGCTCGTCTCACTGCGCGCCGCGTCGCTCAACCATCTCGACCTCTGGGTCCGCAAGGGGCTCCCGTCCGTGCCGAAGCCGCGCATCCTCGGCGCCGACGGGGCGGGCGTGCGAGTCGACACCGGCGAGCGCGTGGTGCTCAACCCCGGCCTCGAGCACGGGCCGCTGATCACGGTGATCGGAGAGCACACCGACGGAACGCACTGCGAGCTGATCGCGGTGCCGGCGAGCAATGTGTTCCCGCTCGACGACGCGATCGACTTCGAGACCGCGGCGGCGTTCCCGCTCGTCTACGAGACGGCATACCGGATGCTCGTGACGAAGGCGCAGCTCCGCGAAGGGGAGTGGGTGCTGATCTGGGGGATCGGCGGTGGCGTCGCGACCGCCGCCTTCGAGATCGCCCGCGCCGTCGGCGCGAAGACCCTCGTCACCTCCTCGTCGGAGGCGAAGCTCGAGCGGGCGCGCGAATGGGGAGCAGACGTGGCGGTCGGCCACGGGGAGGCGGCTGCGGCCGCGAAGGAGATCGGCGGCGTCGACGTCGTCGTCGAGACCGTCGGCGAAGCGACGTGGAAGGACTCGCTGGGCGCGGTCAAGCCCGGCGGGAGAGTGACCGTGTGCGGTGCGACGAGCGGCCCGAACCCGCCGGCACAGCTGCACCGCTTCTGGTGGAAGCAGTTGACGATCTACGGCTCGACGATGGGCACCCGCGAGGACTTCATCGGCGCCTACGGGCTGATCCGCTCGGGGGAAGCCCGCGTGCACATCGACTCGACATTTCCGCTCTCGGAGACCCGAGCCGCGCATGAGCGCCTCGAGCGCGGCGAGCAGCTCGGCAAGATCGTGCTGACGATCCCAGGCTGAGATAGATAGGTCGGAGGTGGTGCGGCGCCACCTCCGACCTGTTCAGACGGCTCAACGTGGAGAGCTGCGGCGCAATCCACGGAACGCGTACTGCTCTCTCTATCGGCCGCTAGGTCCTACCGCTTGAGCGGATAGGACCCATCGGGGTCACTCGATCGGGTCACTCGATCGAGTGATTGGCCCGTCTAACCGAAGCCGAGCATGACAGGCCTGCTCGTCAGAACAGCCTGGTCATCGCTACGGCGAGTGCGATCACGGCGAGCGCTTCCGCGGCTACCGCTGCGAACAGAGCCCAGGCTTTGATTCCGTTTACGTACTTCGCTCGTTTGAGGACGGTCAGTCGGTTTCTGGCGACTGCATCTAACGCTTCCTCCTCCGAGTCATCCCAGGAAGTATCGACGAGCCCTCTCAGCCCCTCGGCCGACGCCTCCTCGTAGCGCAGCGGGAGCTGGGTGAAGATCGACGCGAGGGCCGCGGCTGCGAACGCGATGAGAGCCCACTCGAGGGGATCCTGCGCGGCCGCCGGCAACGAGAACGTGGTTTGTTCTTTCGTCGTCAGCGCGGCGAGTCCGAGCAGAAGGGTGGCCAGGGTGCCCGACGTAGTGATGACCGTGACCCCTCTGGCCTCGATCGACTTCTTCCGTTCCTCTTGGCGGTGAATCTGCTCGGCGATGTACTCCGCGTAGACGGAGCGGCCGGGCTTGGGCGCAGCAGGCATTTCGGCGTCGGTTGCTACTCCTCCCCCTTCTTCGGCTCGGACGCCGTGCCTACGTTTTTTGCCTGTTCCACGGCCACGACCAACGCTTTCCCGGCCTTCGAGACGGAGGCAGACTCTCCGGAACACTCTCCGTCGAAGAACCCGGGCGCAGGCAGCGGACCGGGTTGGCCCTCGTCGCGACGCATCTCAGACGACGTGCCGATCTTGTCCTTCGGGTCCCTCTCGTCGGCCAAGATGCGTACCTTCCTACGTCACAGGGCTCTCGGGAGCAAGCAACTATACGCTCAGCCGGTCTTGAAACGGCCCCGTCCTGCGAATGCGCCCCGGCGCAAGAGAACGGTGCTCCTCATCGGGATCGCCTCCTCCGCTCTCTTCCTCTGGTTCGTCCTGCGTAACGCCGACGTCGGGGCTGCGTGGCTAGCCCTGAAGGACGCTGACCGAGGCCCCCTCCTCGCGGCTGCAGTCGTCGTCGAGTTCGTCTACATGGCACAGGCGCTGCGTTGGCGCGTCATCGCAGCGACACCATCTGTCTCCCGCCGGCACTTCCTGGCGCTCGTCCTGGCGGGCATCGCGTCGAACAACGTGCTCCCACTGCGCATCGGCGACCTGCTGCGGAGCCGCTGGCTGGCGACGGCGGCACGGATCCCGACAGGGCGAGGTCTGGGCACCGTCTTTCGCGACCGTCTTGGCGACGTCGTCGTCCTCCTCGCGTTCCTGCTCCTGACCATCCCATTCGTCGGCTCCTCCGTGTGGGAACGGCGCATCGCGGTCGGGGGCGCAGCCATCGTCGCCGTCTGCGCTCTCGTGATCGCCGGCGCCGTCCTCCGTCAGGTGCTGCGGCCTCAGCCCGAGCGCGGGAGGCGATCACGCCTCTGGCGCCTCGTCGACGACTTGCTCCACGAGATCGCCTCGCCCATCGGCCGCAGGCACATCGCGGCCGCTCTCGCGCTCAGCGTTCTCGCCTGGCTCACGTGGGCCGCGGCGGCCGGGCTTGTCTGCCGCTCACTCGGCATCCATCTCTCGGCGGTCGACCTCGTCTTCGCCACGAGCGTGATCAACCTCGGCGTCGCCATCCCCAGCGCGCCCGGGTTCATCGGGACGTACCAGTGGCTCTCGGTCTCCGCGCTCGCGACCGTCGGCGTGGACGCCGACCTCGCACTCGCGTTCGCATTTCTCATGCAGGCTGTCTGGTACCTCCCGACGACCGTCGTCGGCGGGCCAATCGCGCTGCATGAGGGAGGCCGCGACCTTCTAGGGCGTCGTTACTCCGGCAGCCGGGCGACCTCCGGCTAGACCAGCTTGTGCCTGAGCGTCCGGAGCACGTCCGTAGACTCGGCCGGTGGCCGCGGCCCGTTCGCGCTGGATCGACCGCCTGACGACACCCGTGGGCGTCACGCTCGTGGTGTGCGCGGTCTGGGCTGTGTGGACAGTCGGCGAGGTGCGGCGCGCGCCGGTCGGCGGGCTCGCCCACGTCGGGCAGACGTTCCTCGACCAGGGGAAGGGGGCCAGCGCCACGATCGACCGCCGGCATGTCCCTCCAACAGGGTCGATCGGGTACGACGGCCAGTTCTTCTACTTCACCGCCCTCGACCCCCGCCGGGCGCCGGCGTACATGGACGAGCCGACCTATCGATATGGTCGCGTGCTCTACCCGTTCGTGGTTCGCGCCGCCGCGCTCGGGCAGCCAGCCGCGGTGCCGTGGGCCCTTCTCCTCGTCAACCTGGCCTCGGTGGCGGGTGGGACCCTGGCTCTCGCATTGCTCCTCCGACGTCGTGGGGCTTCTCCCGTGTACGCGGCCCTATGGGGATTCGCACCGGGGCTCTACGTCGCCGTCAGCCACGACCTCTCCGAGCCGCTCGCGTATGCGCTCGTCCTGGCGGGCCTCGCGGCATGGTGGTGGGACGACCGGCCTCGCCCCTGGCTGGCGGGCATCATGTTCGGCCTCGCGGGCCTCACCCGCGAGACGGCGCTCCTGTTCCCGATCGCACTGGCCGTGGCGGCCTTTGCCGGCCTCTCCGATGGGAGCGGACGGCGCAGGGCGCGTGACGGGCGATCCGCGGCCATCGTGGCTGTCACGTCGCTGCTCCCCTACGTCGCGCTGAAGCTCTTCCTCGCCACGTGGCTCGGCTCGGCCGGCAGCGCACCCGAAGCGGTTCGCTTCGCCGTGCTTCCTTTCGGCGGCTTCCTCGCCCACTGGCCGTTCGATCGCATGCTCCTCGAGCAGCTCTGGGGCGTCATCCTGCCGGCGCTCTTGTCCGTCGTGCTCGTCGGGTGGTTCACGAGGCGGCTGGGGCCGACGTTCCTCGCGCTGCTGCTCAACGTCGCTGTACTGGTCGTCCTTCTTCCGACACCCTCGTATGACGCCCTGATCGCGTCGTCCCGGATCACCCTCGGCGTGACCTGCGCATTCCTTGCCTGCCTGCCGCTGATCCCCGCGGCCCAGCGAGCGCAGGTCGCACTCGGCGTCGCCGTGCTCGCGATGTCCCCATGGTTCGATCTGTTCCCGAAAGCCTTCGGCCGCTGAGGCTTCGCAGCATCGGCATACGCGTCTCGCAAACGGCTAACCGAAGCCGAGAATGAACTTCGCGTCGTCGGACATCTTGTCCGGCGTCCACGGCGGGTCGAAGGTCAGCTCGACCTCGACCTCCTCCACGCCCTCGACCGACGAGGTCGCTTCGTGGATGTTCTCCTGGATCATCTGCCCGGCGGGGCAGCCCATCGAGGTGAGGGTGTGGATCACCTTCACCTTCGGGCCCTCGATCTCGACGTCGTAGAAGAGCCCCAGCTCGACGATGTCCATCCCGAGCTCCGGATCCTCGACGGTGTGCAGCGCCTCGACGATCTCTTCGCGTGTAGCCATGCTGCAAGGCTACCCGAGGAGGCGCACTTCCTCCTTCCGCTCACGGGCGAAGAAGTGGATGCTCTCGGCGAACCGCACCCAGTTGCAGCGCATGCACATCACGAGCGAGTGGGTGCGGGCGCTGTCGGTGAGGAAGCGAACGCCGCGGAGCAGGTCGCCGTTCGAGACTCCGGTGGCGACGACGATCACCTCCCCGGGCGCGAGATCGTCCGCCGAGAAGACGCGATTGACGTCGTCGATCCCGTGTGCGGCGGCCTCCTCGATCTCGCTGCGCGTCGTCGGCCAGAGCTGCGCCTGGAGGTCGCCGCCGAGACAGCGCAGCGCCGCGGCCGAGAGGACCGCCTGGCGCGTGCCGCCGATCCCGACCGCGAGGTGGTCGTTCGTGCCGCGGATCGCGGCGGAGATCGACGCGGTGACGTCACCGTCCTGGATCAGCTTGATCCTGGAGCCCGCGGCGCGGATCTCCTCGATCAGGTCGTGGTGGCGCGGCCGGTCGAGCACGAGCGCCGTGATGTCGTTCGTGTTACGGCCGAACGCGTCGGCGACAGCGGCGATGTTCTCCGCCATCGGGCGCATCAGGTCGATTCGCCCTTTCGCGCGGGGGCCGACTGCCATCCGCCGCATGTACATGTCCGGCAGCCGCAGCAGCGACCCGGTCGGGCCGACCGCGAGCATCGACATCGCCCCGGTCCCGCCGCGCGCGACGACGCCGCTGCCCTCGATCGGGTCGACCGCGAGATCGAATGCCTGGCCGCCCGCTCCGACCTCGGCCCCGGCCGGGAGCGCCTCCCCGTCGTCCGGTCCGATCACGATCGTGCCGGAGATCGGCAGCTGCGAGAGCGCGGACATCATGGCGCCCTCGGCCGCGTCCTCGGCTGCGTGCTCGTCGTCCCGGCCCAGCCAGCGGGCACCCGCCAGCGACGCCCACTCGGTCGCTCGTGCGAAGAGCACGCACGGACACGTCGGCAGCGGCGACTCGGTCATCGAACACCTTGCGCGACGCGCTCGGCCTGCTCGAGGACGAGATCCATGACCGCGTCGACCGCATCCGCCTGCGAATTGTTCTCGATCACCGGCACGTCGCACCGGGCGGCGCGGTCGAGCAGGTACTCCTGGATCATCCGGATCTCCGGCAAGCCCGGCGATGTAGCGATCGACCGGCCGGATGCTCGTCGGACGTCTCGTCGCGGATCCAGAAGTGCGTCCGGTGGATCTCCTCGTCGCGGATCCCGAGCATGCAGTGGATGACGAGCGCGCCCTGGAGCTCGGTCGTGATCATCCCCGGCACGAGGTGAACGCCCTCGAGCACCATCGACCAGCCTTCGTCGAGCGCCCGCTGCAGGGCCGCTTCGACCCCGGTGAGCACGTTCCGTGTCTGGTCGAGAAAGCCGAGCAGGGCTGCGTCACCCGACTCCTCCTCCTCGGCTTTCGTCAGCCCGAGGCCGGCCTCGAAGCTCGAGTAGTGGATCGACGGCATGAACTCCTTGGCGAAGAACGCCCGCATCGTCTGGCGAACGAAGTCGGTCGAGGTGACGCGGGTGATCCCGAGCCGGTACGCGACCTCGGTCGCGACCGTCGACTTGCCCGTGCCCGTGCCGCCGCCGACGAGGAGGATCAGCGGTAGGTCGAGCTCCTGGAGATCGCGGAAGCGGCGCAGTTGACGTACCGCGCGGGTGCCGCGGTCGTCGCCCAGCACCTCGCCCGCCAGCTCGCTCAGCCGGTCGAGGTCGACCGAGACCTCACCGCGCTCCGCCAGGTCCAGCTCCGTGCGGCGCGCCAGCTCGTACGCGTCGTCTTCCCGCACGCCGATGGCGGTGAGCGCCCGGGCCATCAGCCCCTTCGAGTAGGGCGTCTCCCGGCTACCGAGAAAGTTCCGCTCGCCCTTTCGCCTCTCACTCATTGTTCCCGCGCCTCCTCCGCGAGGCGGAGCAGCTCGGCATCGAGATCCTCGCCGTCCACGACCGAGACCTGACTGCCCGCCAGGACGACCTCGACCCCACGCTCGCTCGCCGCCTCGGCGACGACGTCGATCGCTGCGGCCTTCAACTCGACGAGGAAGACCTCCGCCTCGACGCTCGCCAGCTCCGTGCGCAGCTTCGCGCGGTCGGCCAGGCTGCCGGACACGTGGACGACGTCGGCGCCGCACTCGTCCCGGAGGTGCGCGGCGAAGCCCTCGAGTGCCGACTCGGGAGCCGTGGAGAAGAAGGCGACCTTCCGGCCGTCGATCGGCTCCGCGGGCTTCGGGCGCAGCGTCGTCGCGATCACCTTCGGCGCGAGCGCGAGCGCGCGGCCGTGCAGCTCCTCCCAGCCGCTCCCGCGCTCGGCCATCGTCAGGATCACGAGGTCGGAGACGAGATGCCGGTATTCGTTCAGGTAGCCGGTCACGACCTCCGGGTCCTGCTGTGCGTTGACGACGAGGATCCGACGACTGGTCTCGACGGGCGGGATGGCGGCGCCGCTGCCGTCGAACACGACGAGGTCGGGATCGAGCTCGACCGCAAGCCGTGCCCCCTCGCGGACGTTCGAGCTCGAGACGGTGCCGGCGAGCCCACCGCCGCAGCGGCGGCAGCCCACGGTCTCGACACCGGCGAGCGCCGCCGTCTCGAGATAGTCCGAGGCGGCGTGGCGGCCGGAGCGCGAGAGCTCGAGCAGCGTGTCGAGGTCGGGTGCGACGCTCGCGACCTCGGGCTCAGGCGGTCCTCCCCGCCCCATCGCGACGACGACGACCTTCCGGTCCCGCGCGTAGAGCCGCGCGGCGTGAGCGGTGATCGCGGTCTTGCCGACCCGCTTGCCGGTGCCCACGATCCCGATCGAGGGCAGCGGGAACGGCTCCAGCTCGGGCGGATCGAAGCGGAAATCGGCGCCGACGTACGGCAGTCCGGCCGCGAGCACGCGGCTCGCGAAGTGGAAGCGCTCCCGCGGGCCGAGCACAGGCTCGTCGGAGAGGTCGACGACGAGCGCCGGCCTGTGCTCGGCGAGCGCCGCGTCCAGGTCGTCGACGACCGTGACGCCGTAGTCGGCTCCCTCGCGCAGCTTCTCGGTGCCACCGACGACGTGGGCGGCGACGAAGTCGTACGGAAGCTCCGCGAGCGCCGACTTCACCACCGGCGCGTAGTGCTCTCCGTCGATGAGGGCGAGGGCACGCAACGTCACGAGCGAGTCGTCACCTCGTCCTCGATCCGGCCGGTGTACTTCTCGTACTCGAACGTGTCGAGCGAGAACTGGATGATCCGCTCCTGACCGTGGAACGGGTGCTTGCGCCAGACGGCGACGTGGCTCCCCGACACCTCGACGACGTTGTAACAGGGACGCGTGTTCCCTCTGAGGCGCAGCGACGAGACCGTGCCGGTGTTGACCACGAAGAGGTCCTCGAGCTTCCAGGCGTACGGGACGTGCTTGTGCCCCGAGAGGACGAGGTGGACGCCGGCGCGCTGCAGGCACTCGATCGTGTCGCCCGCGTCGTAGATCACGTTGCGCTCGCGGCCGGTGCCCGGCACGGGCAGCAGGTGGTGGTGGCACACGAAGACGCGCAGGCTTGCCGCCTCCGCAGCGAACTGCTCCTCGATCCAGCGGTAGCGGCCCCGGCCGATCTGGCCGTGATCGAGATCGGGCTCCGTCGAGTCGACGGCGACGACCGTGACCGGGCCGACGCGGAGCACGGAGTTGCGCTCGCCGAAGAGCTGCTCGAAGTGGACGTAGCCGACGTTGCGCGAGTCGTGGTTTCCTGGAATCACGACCATCGACGCGCACTCGACCTTGTCGAGGTAGCGCCTGGCCTCCTCGTACTCGTGCTTGAACCCGAACGTCGTCAGGTCGCCCGAGCACACGACGATGTCCGGCTTCAGGTCGTTGATCTCGCTGATCGCCCGCTCCAGCAGGCCGGGGACGAAGTACTGGCCGCCGCAATGGAGGTCGGAGAGGTGCGCAATCGTGAAGGACTTCCCGTCGGCCGGCCCAGACATGGGACGAAGCATAGGAACTATCCGTCCAGCGCCGTCCGGGGGCCGCGCTACCTTGAAGAACGTGCCCCGGCAACCGCCCGCGTTCCGCGCCTATACCGGCGCGACCCCGCCCAGGTTCGTCAACGAGGTCGAGCTGGAATGCGCCAAGATGCTGGACTTCTACGGCGTTCCGTGGGAGTACGAGCCGCGCACATTCGTGCTCGAGGAGGACGAGAACGGTCGCGTCACGAGCGCGTTCACGCCCGATTTCTACCTGCCCGAGCAGGATCTCTACGTCGAGGTGACGGTGATGCGCCAGTCGCTCGTGACGCGCAAGAACCGCAAGCTGCGCGAGCTGAAGCGGCTCTACCCGGAGGTCAAGGTCAAGCTCTTCTACCGGCGCGACATCGAGCGCCTCGCCCAGAGATTACGGCTGAAGCTCGCGTCCTAGCCGGCCTGCTCGCGGCCGACGGCCACCCGATCGGGGAGGTCTACTTGACCCGCGACGAGATCGGACGCCGCGTCGCCGAGCTGGGGACCGAGCTGGCCGCCGCCTACGCGGGCCGCGAGCCGCTGCTCGTCGCGCCGCTCAAGTCCAGCACCGTCTTCCTCGCCGATCTCTCCCGCGCCCTGCCGATCGCGCACGGCGTCGACTTCCTCGAGCTCGCCGCTTACTCCGGCGGGCGCGCCGGCGCCGTCCGGCTGCTGAAGGACCTCGACACGTCCGTCGTCGGCCGCCACGTCCTCATCGTCGAGGACGTCGTCGACACCGGCCTGACCCTGAACTTCCTCGCTCGCACGCTCTCGCTGCGGAGCCCGGCGAGCCTCTCGGCGGTGACGCTCCTCGACCGTCCCTACAGGCGGCTCGTGGACGACGTGCCGCTCGGCTACGTCGGGTTCACGGTTCCGGACGAGCTCTTCGCCGGGTACGGGCTCGGCCTCGACGAGCGCTGGCGGGCCCTGCCCGACCTGCACCTGGTCACGAGCGAGGAGCTGCCGGTTCAGCTCACCGGCGACGCGTACCGCAGCGACCGGCCGGGCGCCGCGGCGGCCTAGCAAGCAAGCGGCCGGCTAGAGATAGCCGAGGGGGTCGACGGGCGACCCGTTGATGCGCACCTCGAAATGCACGTGGGGCCCAGTCGAGTGGCCCGTGTTCCCGGAGTAGGCGACCAGCTGCCCCTGCGCGACCGATTGGCCGACGCCGACGGCGACGCTCGTGTTGTGGCCGTAGGCGGTCGAGATCCCGTTGCCGTGATCGACCACGACGAGGTTGCCGTAGCCGCCCAGCCAGCCCGCGACGATCACCGTCCCGGCCGCGGAGGCGACGACCGGCGTCCCGCTGGACACGGCGAGATCGATCCCCTCGTGCATCCGTCCCCAGCGCCACCCGTAGGAGCTCGTAAGAACTCCGTGCACCGGCCAGACGAAGCCGGCAGCCGATGCCGCGCCGGTCGGTGCGGGCACGATCGACGAGCTCTGGGCCGAGCGGATTCGCGCTCCGAGCGCCGCGCTCTGCGCCTGCAGCGAACGCATGTGCTCGAGCGCGTGCTGCTTGTTCTCCTGGACGGTCGCGAGCGTCGCGCGCTTGTCGCGACGGGCGGTGGCGAGCTGGCGCTGGCTCCAGGCGAGACGGTCGCGCACGGCCCGCTGCTCGGCAGTTCGCGCCGCCACGGTCCGCGTCGTCGCCGCGACCTGCCTGCGCGTCTTGCGGGTCGCGTTCCGGGTCTCCTGCATCGACAGCTTGGCGGCCTCCACCTCGTTGGCGATTCGCTCATCCTGCGAGCCGATGTCGTTCAGGAACTCGAGCTGGTCGAGCAGATCGGAGAAGCTCGCGGCCTCGAGCACGACCGTCAGGGCTGAGGTCGGGTCCGAGGTATAGATCTCGACGAGACGCTTGTTCAGGCGCTGTATGGCCGCCTTGTGCTGGCGCTGCAGGAAGACGAGCTTGCGCGTCTGGACCCCGTAGAGCTGGTTCAACCGGTCGAGCTTGCGCTGGTGGAGCGCGAGCACGGCCTCGAGCTGGCCGAGCCGTGCCGAGGCGCTGTCGACATCGTTCTGGAGCGCGTGGATCTTGGACGTGACGACGGCGATCTGCGAGCTGAGGACGCCCTCGCGCTCGCGGGCCGCGTCGATCTTCTCGGCGAGCACGTCGATCCGGGCGTCGAGGATCTGTTTTCGCGCCCCGATCCCGTCCTGTCCGGACGCAGGTGAGACGACCAAGAGGAGACAAGCCAGCAGAAAGCTGGTGGCAACAAGGCGCAAGCGCATCGATGGATAGTTTCGTCGGTGGATCGGCCGTCCCTCCCGGGTCGGCCGCAACGGCCCAGTCTAGCCGCATTCCTGACCGAAATCTCCTGCTCTTGCCAAGAATTACTGCGGGCCTGGCTCGGGCACGACCGCCGGTTCCGGCGGGTCGCCTTCGTCCGGAGGCGGATACGGCTCCGGGATCACGGCCGGCTCGGGCGGATTTCCTTCGTCCGGGGGCGGATACGGCTCCGGCACCGGTGTCGGCACCTGCGGCTCGAGCGGCTCCATGGCCCCTGCCCTACCCCGGCCGCTCCGCCTTCACACGCGCGGTGGCGCCCGCACGCGGCTCGAGAGCGCGAAGCGCTTCGGCCGCCTCGCGGCGCAGCGGGCCGACCAGGGAGCGATAGTCGTCGTCCGACACCTTCCCGGTGCGGTGATCGAACTCGAGCTCCTTCAGCGCCCCGAGCGCCCGGTCGCGCACCTCGGCCAGCTCCAGCTGACGCTGCTCGAGCTCGCCGCGGTCGTCCAGCGCATCCAGCTCCGGTGCGGGCTCGCGTAGGTACGGCAGCGCAACGAAGACGACGCACGCCGCCGCGAGGAGGGCACCGAGGACGAGCGCGACGGTCACGAGCCGACGCGAGCGCGAGCGTCGCCGTAGCGCACGGCGAGGCGCCGCTGCTCGCGGGCGTCGGGCCAGAGCGTGATCAGCGCCCCGAGCAGAAAGATGAAGCCGGCGAGCCAGATCAGGTTGACGAGCGGCTTCACGAAGGCTCGGATTCGGACGCTTCCGTCCGCGCTCGATCTGCTCCGCGATCACGAAAAGGTCCTCGCCCGTGACGAGATCGCTGCGGATGCCGACCTCGTTCGACACTTGGCGCTCGGCCGTGTAGGCGTTCTTGCCCGCCGCGATCGTGCCGAGCGAGTCGCCGCCGCGTTCGACGTCGAAGCACGGCGCGGATCTCAGTCGCGTTCGCCGCTTCTCTCTCCTCGAGAGCCCGGTATGTCAGCCGATAGTCGCGCGACCGCCAGCGACTGGCCGCGTTCGAGCCTCTGCTCGGCGACCGAGTCGTACGCGCTCGAGCCGACGATCGCCGATCGCGAGCAAGACGATGGCCGCGTGGACGACGTAGCCGCCGTAACGGCGGCGGTTCCGAGCAACGAGCCCGGCGAACGCACCCGGCCAGGAGCCGCCGCAGAGCGCCCGGCGCGCGCGTGTCCCGCGCACGAACTCGAGCGCGATCGACGCGAGCACGAAGGCCGAGAACGTGTAGCCGATCAGGCCCGGAATCGACGAGCCGGCGCCGAGCGCAAGCAGGACGACCCCCGTCACGAGTGCGACGCCGGCCGGCCAGGCGAAGGTCAGACCCAAGCTCCGCAGCGACGCACGCCGCCAGGCCACGAGCGGGCCGACCCCCATCAGAAACAGAAGCGGCAGTCCGAAGACCCGGAGGAAGAAGTTGTAGTAGCCGGGACCGACGATGCGCGACTGCCCCGTCACCGCCTCGCTCAGGATCGGATACGCGACGCCCCAGAGGATCGTCAGCGTCAGCGCGACGAGCAGCAGGTTGTTGTAGAGGAACGTCGCCTCCCGCGAGACGAGCGACTCGAGTTGGGTGCGCGCCCGCAGCAGCGGTAACCGCGCGAACAGAAGCGCGAGCGAGCCGCCGAGGCCCACGGCGATGAAGAAGAGGAACCACGGGCCGATGTCGCTCTCGGTGAACGAGTGGATCGAGCTGAGGATTCCGGAACGCGTCAGGAAGGTCCCGAAGATCGCGAGGAAGAACGCTCCGATCACGAGGACGACGTTCCAGACGCGGAGCATGCCGCGCTTCTCCTGGATCATCACCGAGTGCAGGAACGCCGTTGCGGCGAGCCACGGCATCAGCGCTGCGTTCTCGACCGGATCCCAGGCGTAATAGCCGCCCCAGCCGACCTCCTCGTAGGCCCAGTGGGCGCCGAGCAGTTGGCCGATGCCGAGCGCCGTCCAGGCGACCAGCGTCCAGCGCCGCGTGGCGACGATCCAGCGCTCGTCGGTGCGCCGGGCGAGCAGCGCGCCCATGGCGAAGGCGAACGGCACGGTCAGCCCGACGTAGCCGAGATAGAGCATCGGCGGGTGGACCATCATGTACGGGTTCTGCAGGCTCGGGTTCAGGCCCGCGCCGTCCGCGGGCGCCGTCTGCACCGCGAACGGCGTCGCGACCACGACGAGCAGGAACGCGAAGAAGAGCGCGACTCCTCCGAGCACCGGCACGACCCAGGCGATCAGATCGCGAGTCTTGCGCCGGTTCAGGAGCACGGCGGCGGCTGCGTAGCCGGTCAGGATCAGCAGCCAGAGCAGGAGCGAGCCTTCCTGCCCGCCCCAGAACGCCGAGATCGTGTAGCCGGTGGGAAGCTCCCGGCTCGTGTGCTCGGCGACGTAGACGAACGAGAAGTCGTTCCGGACGAGGGCGGCCAGCAGGACTGCCGACGCTACGAGAGTCGTCGCGAAGGCGCCGACGAGCGCGTTCTGAGCCGACGCGGCCAGCCGGCGCCGGCGCGTCCACGCCGCGGCCGCACCCGCAACGACCGCGTACAGCACGAGCCCGAGCGTCGCGACGAGCGCTGCGCGGCCGAGCTCAGGCAACTTAGCTCTTCTTGGCCGTGTACTTCGAGGGGCACTTCGTCACGAGCGAGTCCTTCACGGCGACGAACGTGCCGTTACGGAGCTCTCCCTTGACGGACACCTCGCGATTCACGCGGAACTGGTCGGAGAGCGAGCCCCGGTAGAGCACGGTGACCCTGCTCGCCGAGTTGCCCTTCCGGTCCCGCAGCTGGAAGCGGAGCCCATCGTCGTAGGAATCGCCTTTGTAGCCGGGTTGGACGAGGCCGACGAGGGTGACGACGCCCGTCTTCCCGCTGAGCTCGCTCGGCGCGACCGAGGGAGTGCCGCCGCCCGCGATCGAGGTGTAGAGCAGGAAGACCGCGAGGACCGCCGCCACCGAGAGCGCGATCACCAACCGCGCCGGGTTGCGCTTCCGTGCCACTCTGGGATCGTAGCTCGGCTAGGCGGTACGAGGAGCGACTTCGCGCCGTGCGGGAATCCGGTACCCGTGGTCGTGGCACAGCGAGCCGGGCGCATCCTCGGTCAGCGCGTCGCAATAGCCCTTGCCGTAGGCGGCGCGCATGAACGCGGACACGACCTCGAGATTCCACTCGGCCACCTCGCCCGCCTCGCGCCAGAGGTCGGTGAGCCGGAGATCGATGTCGAGCTCGAGCAGGTCGATGCGGGTGGGTGACTTCGCCATGTCGAAAAGGTTAGGACCCTCGTCGGACGACATCCCGCTGTCCGTTACCGTCAGCACATGGGAGCGATCCGCCTCGGCCCTGCGCGCTGCCCGTCCCGGGATTCGCCCGAGGCCGCTGTCGAGATCCTGATCGAGCGCGGCTACTCGGCCTGCGAGCTGGACTTCGAGACCGGCTTCTGGATGGACTACCCGTTCGGCGAGCGCCTCGGCGAGCTCGCGACCGCAGAACGGCATCGCGCTCTCCGTCCACGCACCGCTCTTCGCCTTCCCCGGCCACCCCGACGAGAAGAAGGCGAAGATGGCGCTCGGCGCGCTCGACCGCAGCGCCGGGCTCGCAGCGGCGTGCGGCGCCGAGGTTGTCGTCATCCATCCCGGCTTCTGGCTCGGCCGCGACCGGGAGCAGACACTCGACGACGTCGTCCGCTGGCTCGAGACGCTGCGCGAGCGGCTCGAGCAGAAGGACCGCGCCGTCCCGTTCGGCGTCGAGGTGATGGGACGCGTCAGCGAGCTCGGCTCGATCGACGACACGCTCCACATCGCTGAGCGCGTGCCCTGGGTGCGGCCCGTGATCGATTTCGCGCACATGCACGCGACCTCCGACGGCGCGTTCACCGACACCGAGGCATTCGCCGTCGTGCTCGAACGAGCGGACGCCGTGCTCGAGCCCGGAGCCCCGTTCCACATCCACTTCTCGGACATCGCCTACGCGAACCGAAACGAGACCAAGCACCTGCCCTATGGGGACGGCACGCTCCGCGCCGAGCCGCTACGCGACGCGCTGGCGCGCTTCGACAGACCCGCGACGGTGATCTCGGAATCGCCCGACGAGGCGTCGACGCAGGCGATCAAGGCGACGCTGGGTTCTAGATCTGCTGCGTCGTCGCGGCTCCGTAGGCTAAGGCCTACCCTGCTTCTCGCCCTGCACCGGCGCGATGTAGGCGTTGAGCGCGCCGCCGCTCACGTCGACGCCGTCCGGAACGTCGAGGTCGTCGACGTCATCGGCGAGCTCCTCGGCGTCGTCTCGCTCGGAGTGCTTCGATCCTTCCTCGGTCATCGTGTCCTCCTTCGTCGCCAGCCTGGACAGATCGGAGAAACGAGCAGCGGAGCTTCCCACGCTCGTACGTTCGAGTCAAGACGGGAGGTCAGGCCGGCGTGAGCGCGGAGTCGTAGCCGGCCAGCTCAGCCTCGTACGCCTCAGCCTCGTCGATCCGGTCGCGCTCGCGGAGGAAGCGCGCAAGCGCCGTCACCAGCTCGCGGCGGATCAACAGCAGGTCCTTGCCTTCGACGACGGCCACGGCCTCCCGCAGCAGCGTTTCGGCCTCCTCGTCGCGTTGCCCTGAGCCGCGCGAACGATCCCCATCGCCATCCGCGTCGTCGCGCGCGAGATCGTGTCGTGTGGGCCGACGGTCTCGCGCGCCTCGAGGGCGTAGCGCTCGGCCTCGTCGATCTTCTTGAGCACGACGAGCACCTGCGCGAGGCCCCGCTGGCTCTCGCAGAGCGTGCCCCGGTCCTCGAGCGGCTTCAGGATGCGGATCGCGTCCCGGAAGCGGCGGTCGGCGGCAGGGAGATCGCCGCGGCGGCGCTCGACCCAGCCGTAATGGTTGTTGAGCCGCGCGAGAGCCCAGGCGTTGCCCGACTGGGAGAAGAGCTCCTCGGCCCGGTCGAGACCGGCCGCCGCCTCGTCGAGCCGGCCGCGCAGCGAGTCGATGCGCGACTGCGACACGAGCGCCCAGCCGAGCGCGGTGATGTTGCCGCTCTCCTCGGCGAGCTCGAGCGCCTCGGCGACGAGAGGGCCCGCGCGATCGAGGTCGAGCCGCGCGATCGCTGCGCTCGCGAGGTCGTCGGCGGCGCTCGCCTCGAGATCCTTGCGACCGATCTCGCGGGCGACCTCGAGCGCCTTGCCGATCCAGCGCTCGTCGTCGTCCAGGTCGCCGAGCCACCAGCCGATGCGTCCCCGCATCACGAGCGCCTCGTAGCGATCCTCGGCCTTGCCGTCCTCCAGGAGGACGAGCGCCTGCTCGACCAGGTCGCGCCCGCGCGGCAGGTCGGCGTCGCGCATGAGCGCATTCTCGGCGAGCGCCGTCAGCGCGAGACCCTGGAGCCGCTTGTCACCCGCCTCGGTCGCGTCGTTGAAGACGCGCTCCATCTCGACGGCCTGCGCCGGCAAATCGGCGATCCGCCGCGCGGCGCGGGCGGCGAGGAAGCGGCGCTGCAGCGTCGGCCCGAGCTCGACCGCACGCACGAGCAGGCGCCTGGCCGAGTTGTTCGCCTCCTGGGCGAGCGCCCGGCGGCCGGCCTTCTCGAGCGCCGCAGCCGCCCGCGCCGCCAGCTCCGGCGGTGCCGCGCCGTCGAGCTCCTCGTGCAGCGTCGCCGCATGGTCGAGGTGGTAGGCGCGGATCTCCACGAGCTCCTCGCCCGCGACCTGCGTGAGCCAGTCGGCAACCTGTTGGTGGAGCTCGGCCCGCGCCGCCTTGGCAAGGCTCGCGTAGGCGACGTCACGGATGAGCACGTGCTTGAACCGATAGGCGCGCTCTCCGGAGATCGACGAACGGCTCTCGCGCGTCACGAAGTCGCGTAGGAGCAGATCGTCGAGCACCGGCTCGAGGTCGTCCACCTCGGGCAGGAGATGGGCAACCGCGCCCTCCCAGAAGATGCGCCCGATCATGGCAGCCCGCTGGAGCAGCCGCTTCTCGTTCCGGGGCAGCCGGTCGATGCGGGCGGCGATCATCGCCTGGAGCGTGTCGGGGATCCGCTTCGCCGCCGTTCCGCCCTCGAGCAGCATCCGCGTCGTCTCCTCGACGAAGAGCGGGTTGCCCTCGGTCTTCTCCAGCAGCGTCTTCCGCTCGGACGTGGAGAGCTCACGGTCGGCGAGCAACGCATCGAGCAGCTCCTCGGTCTCGTCCGGCGCAAGCGGCTCGAGCTCGATCGCCGCCGCCCGCAGCCTGCCCCCACCCCAGCCGGGACGGATGTCGAGCAGCTCGGGGCGCGCGAGGCAGAGGATCATCAGGGGCGAGTCCTTGACCCGCTCGGCGAGGTGCTCGATCAGCTCGAGCAGGGGCTCCTCGGCCCAGTGCACGTCCTCGAAGACGAGGATCAGCGGCCGCGCATCGGCCAGCTCGGCGGCCCACTCGCGCGCCGCCCAGGCGATCTCCTGCTGGCTCCGCTCGGCCTCGATCCCTTCGAGCACGCCGACGGCGAGCGCGAGCAGGTCGGCAACAGCGTCGTCGCCGCACTGGGCGCGCAGCTTCGCGACCGCTTCCTTGACCGGGTCGTCGTCGGTGATCCCCGCGGCGACCTTGACCATCTCCGCCAGCGGCCAGTACGTGACGCCCTCGCCGTAGGGCAGCGAGCGGCCGACGAGCACCGAGGCGCCCTCGACCCCCTCGATGAACTCGCGGGCGAGGCGGCTCTTGCCGACCCCGGGCTCGCCGTAGATCGTGAACAGATGGGCGCGTTCGTTGTGGATCACCCGCGCGAGCGTGTTCTCGAGCAACTCGAGCTCGTACTCACGGCCGACGAATGGCGCGGCGACCGAGACGACGCGACCGTCGGTCTCGAGAAGCTGGACGAGCCGCCACGCGATCAGGGGCTCGCCGAACCCCTTCAGGTCGACCGGCCCGACCTCTTCGGTCTCGACGGCGCCGATCGTCAGCCGGCGCGCGAACGGCCCGATCAGGATCTCGCCCGGCTGGGCCTGCTGTTGCAGACGCGCCGCGACGTTGACGGCCTCGCCGGTGGCGAAGGTCGAGTCGCGCTCGTCGGCGACGATTTCGCCGGCCTCGACGCCGATCCTGGCCTCGAGCCCGAGGCCGTGCACCGAATCGAGGATGGCGGCGGCGGCGCGAACGGCGCGCTCGGCGTCGTCCTCGTGCGCCTGCGGGACGCCGAACGCGGCCATGACGGCGTCGCCGGCGAACTTCTCCACGATCCCGCCGTGCGTCGCGATGCAGTGCGAGACGTGCTCGAAGAACGAGTCGACGCGGCGGCGGACGATCTCGGGGTCGCGCGCAGCGACGAACTCCGTCGAGCCGACGAGGTCCACGAACAGGACGGTGGCGAGCTTGCGTTCCACTCTCTAATTGTAGTGACGTAGGTGAGGCTGGGCCTTGTCCTCAGCCGCGCGAGTCGTCCATGAGCAGCGTCGGACAGCGCGTCCCGGCCGGAAATCCCGTTCGGAGCGTGCTGCCGGTTGCGAGATCGACCGTGCTGCGTAGGAACGCGTCGCGGCAGGCGTAGCCGAGTCCGTCCCTGCTTCTTCATCCAGGTCGAGCCCGCGAGGTCGACGCCGATAGCGCTGCCGGCCATCGAAGCCGTACGCGGTCACGTTCAGGGCCTGGCGGCTGGGCGCGGTCTCGACGAGCAGGACCCGACCCGCCAGCGTGAAGCTGGTCGCCAGGGGATCGATCGTGCGTGTCGTCTTGTCGCGTACGTCGACGAGCCGGAGGCCTGGCCGGTGTGGAGCCGGTGGCGTCCCGATCGAGACCGGAAACCGCCAGCAGCCCGTTCCCGAGCCAGCGCGCCGACCTGATCGAGCGCAACGGGGCCTTGGCGAGCGTCCGCAGCGGCCCCGAATCCGAGCTGTCGAGGGTGCGAAGATCGACACCGAACACGCGCTCGCCGTCGACGAGGTACGCCCTACGTCCGACCGGGTCGACCGCGAGCCCAGCGCTGCCGACAGCTGCCTGCCGTACCGTGGCAACGCGGGTCTCCCCCTGCGCGTCTACGACGGCGACCTGCGCCGGCCCGCTCCGGTTGCGATCGCCGAGCAGGAAGACGAGCCCGTCGGGCAGCCGGTCGAACTGGTAGCCGAAAGGACGCGATAGCCGCGTGGTGCGAACGACGCGGCCCGCAAGCGGGTCGACCGTCGTCACGACTGCTCCGGAAGGAGCCTCGACGACCGCGAGAATGCGGTTGCCCGGCCCAGGTGACGGCGCGAGCGACGCCGCCCCCGGGCGCGAGCCGCACGCGCGAGACGGCTCGCATCGCCGCCACGTCGACGACCGTGAGCCGCTGCGGATAGCTCGCGATCGCGAGGTACCGTCGCTGCGGCGACCAGCTCCAGGAGCTCGCGTTCCCGCCGAGCCGGACACGCGTGCCGCTCCGCTCGAGCGTCACCGGGTCGTAGCGCACGACGATGCTGTTGCCGTAGCCGGGCGTGTAGACGAGGCCTGGCACGGGCAGCGGCGAGGAAGCCTGTGCAGCCGGCAACCCGAGGGCCGCGACTGCGAGTGCGCCGGCGAGAAACTTCATCGTGGTGAGGAGAAGTATGCAACGGGTACACCGCGGGCGCGAACACCGTTCCCATAGCATCGGGCTCGTGCTCGATCCCAAGGTCTTCAAGGCGTACGACGTGCGCGGCGTCTATCCGGACGAGCTGGACGAGGAAGGCGCGTACGCGATCGGCCGCGCCTACGTCGAGCACTTCGAGCCGCGCAGCATCGCGGTCGGCCGCGACACGCGGCTCTCCTCGCCGTCGATGTCCGCGGCCCTGATCGAGGGCGCGGCCGACGGCGGCGCCGACGTGCTCGACCTCGGGCTGGTCGGCACCGAGATGGTCTACTACGCGGTCGGGGAGCTCGAGCTCGAGGGCGGCGTCTGCGTCACCGCCTCGCACAACCCGAAGCAGTACACGGGCATGAAGATCGTCCGCCGCGGCGCGCTCCCGGTGGGCGGCGAGTCGGGCCTGCTCGACGTGCGCGACCGCGCGCTGAAGACGTCGGCGCCGCCGTCCAAGCGCGGCGAGGTGCACCCGAAGGACATCTGGCCGGGGTTCGTCGAGAAAGTGCTCTCCTTCGTCGACGTCGACGCAATCAAGCCGCTGAAGGTGGTGATCGACGCCGCGAACGGGATGGCGGGCGCGATGTTGCCGCCGGTGCTCGAGCGGCTCCCGATCGAGGCAGTCCGCTGCTTCTTCGAGCCGGACGGGATCGTTCCCGAACCACGAGCCGAACCCGCTCCTGCCCGAGAACCGCGAGTTCATCATCGGGAAGACGCATCGAGGAGCGCGCCGACCTCGGGGTCGCCTACGACGGCGACGCCGACCGCTGCTTCTTCGTCGACGACACAGGCGATTTCGTCCCCGGCGACTTCATCACGGCCCTGCTCGCGGAATCGATCCTGAGGAAGGAGGGCGGCGGCAACGTCATCTACGACGTGCGCGCGAGCCGCGCCGTCCCCGAGACGATCGAGCGGGCGGGCGGCGTCCCCCTGATCAACCGCGTCGGGCATGCCTACATCAAGCACCGCATGCGCAAGGACGACGCCGTCTTCGGGGGCGAGGTCTCGGCGCACTACTACTTCCGCGACTTCTCGCAGGCCGACTCGGGCGTCGTTCCCTTCCTGCTCCTGCTCGAGCTGATCTCGGTGCGAGGCCAGAAGCTCTCCGAGATCCTCGCTCCGTACCGCGAGCGTTTCTTCCTCACGGGCGAGATCAACACGCCCGTGGCGGACGTGCCGCTGAAGCTCCAGGAGCTGAAGGAGCGGTACGCGGACGGACGGGTCACGCACCTGGACGGGATCTCGGTCGACTACGACGACTGGCACTTCAACGTCCGCCCTTCGAACACCGAGCCGCTGCTGCGGCTCAACCTGGAGGCGATGTCGGAGCAGTTGATGGAGGAGAAGCGCGACGAGGTCCTCGATCTGATCAGGTCGTGACCGAGATCGAGCTCGGCCGGGTCACCGACCGAAAGCCGCCCTTCAAGTACTCGGCGATCGCGCGCGTCTGGTTCTCGGACACCGACGCACAGGGAATCGTCTACTACGGCCGCTACCTCCCCTACTTCGACCACGCGCGCACGGAGTACCACCGGCACCTGGGCAAGCCGGGAAGCTGGATCGAGGGCAACGAGTTCGTCATGCGCGCCTCGACGGTCGAGTACCACGCACCGGCTCGCTTCGACGACCTGCTCGAGATCTTCGTCCGCGCCGCCCGGATCGGCCGGACGAGCACGACCTACGAGTGCGCCGCCTATCGAATGGAGGACGACGAGCTGATGGTGACCGCGACGCAGACGCTCGTCCTCGTCGACCTCGAGGAGCGGCGCCCCTGCGAGATCCCACAGCAGTACCGGGAGCTGATTCGCGGCTTCGAGGGCGAGGACCTCGAGGCGTGAGCGCTCACGGCGACGCGCTGGAGGCGGTGGAGCGCGTCCTCGAGAGCGGCGGCGAGGCCGACGACGTGCTGCGTCAGGTCGTCGCGATCCTGCACGAGCAGCTCCGCTGCTTCGTCCGGATCAGCTTCGTCGAGGAGACGGTCCTCGTACCGGGCCCGGCCGCGGGCGACGAGACGGCGACGACGGCGTTCCCGATCGCCTTCCAGGGCAACCGCGTTGCCGACCTCGAGATGGGCGGCGAGCTGACAGAGGAAGATCGCGCGCTGCTCGAACGCGTCGCAATCCTCGCTATCGCCATACGCCCTCGTCGGCTGGGACACGGGCGGCGAGGACTGGAATCCCTAACCAGACCTCTGAGCGAGCCCCGGCGACGACCCAAGCAGCTTCAGGGGTCTTAGCGCGGGCACGGGCTCTGCCCGTGCCCTTGCGCAGAAGGGCTGGGCGGCGCGCCCGTCCCGAGATTGTGCTCTCTCGGACGGGCGCCGCAGCTGCCCGCAACCCCTCTCCCTTTCACGTTGTAGTCGGTTTCCGGCGCTAGTCCATCCCTTGATCGAGGTAACCCCCCCGTTCGAGGGACAATCCCTCGACCGAGTGATTGGCGTTCTTAGGCCCGTCTTAGTTGCGGCTACGCACAATGTCCCCGTGAAGATTCTCGTCGTCGACGATGAGCCCGCCGTCCGGGACTCGCTCCGCCGCGCCCTCCAGCTCGAGGGCTATGACGTCGAGCTGGCGGCTGACGGCCAGGAGGCCCTGGACCGCCTGAGCGGCGACGGCGTCGACGCCGTCGTCCTCGACGTCTCCATGCCGCGGCTCGACGGGCTCGAGGCCTGTCGGCGCCTTCGCAGCGCCGGCAACACCGTACCCATCCTGATGCTGACCGCGCGCGACGAGGTCGCTGACCGTGTCGCCGGCCTCGACGCGGGCGCCGACGACTACGTCGTCAAGCCCTTCGCGCTCGACGAGCTGCTGGCTCGATTGCGTGCGCTGCTCCGGCGGCTCGGGCACCACGAGGGCGAGGTGCTCCGGTTCGCAGACGTCGAGCTCGACCCGTCGACCCGGCTCGTCGAGCGTGGCGGCGATCCGATCGAGCTGACGCGCACCGAGTTCGCACTGCTGGAGCTGTTTCTGCTCAACCCGCGCCAGGTCCTGACGCGTTCGATCATCTTCGAGCGCGTCTGGGGCTACGACTTCGGCTTCGGCTCTAACTCGCTCGACGTCTACATCGGCTACCTCCGCCGGAAGACGGAGCAGGGCGACAAGCCGCGGCTGATCCAGACGATTCGCGGCATCGGCTACGCACTGCGCGAGGCAACATGAGCTTCCGCGCGCGCCTGACGCTGGCCGCCGCTGCGGCCGTGGCCGTAGCCGTGGTCGGCGCGTCCGCCATCACCTACGGCCTCGTGCGCAACGAGCTTCGCAGCCAGGTGGACGAGACGCTGGAATCGCGCGCAAGCGACCTCCCCCCACATCTCGATGTGATCGGAGACCCGGGTGGCGAGCAGTTCCTCGGGCTGCGACCCGAGAGATTCGGCGGCGTCGCAGTCTTCACCCAACTCGTGAGCCGTGAAGGCAAGGCGATCACGCAGCCGGGCTCCGGCGAGCTCCCGGTCTCGAGGCGGGCACTCGAGGCCGCACGCGGCGAGATCGACGAGCCGTTCTACGAGGACGCGCACGTCGAAGGCACGCACGTCCGAGTGCTCACACTCCCTCTCGGCGGCGGCTACGCGGTCCAGGTAGCACGTTCGCTCGAGGAGGTCGACAGCATCCTCGGAAAGATCAAGCGCTGGCTGATCGCCCTCGCGCTCGTCGGGATCGCGCTCGCGGCAGGGCTCGGGCTCCTCGTCTCGCGGGCGGTGCTCGCGCCCGTGCAGCGGCTCACTCGTACTGCGGAGGACGTGTCCGAGACACGCGACCTCTCGCGGCGGATCGACGCGTCGGGTACTGACGAGCTCTCGCGCCTCGCCGCGGCGTTCAACACGATGCTGGGCGCCCTCGAGGAGTCGGCGCGCGCACAGCGGCAACTCGTCTCCGACGCGTCCCACGAGCTGCGGACCCCGTTGACGAGCCTGCGGACGAACATCGAGGTGCTTGCGCGCGACGAGGCGCTGCCGCCGAGTGACCGCGAGCAGCTCCTCCGCGACGTGACCGAGCAGCTGGCTGAGATGACGGCGCTGATCGCGGAGCTCGTCGAGCTCGCCCGCGGCGACCAGGCGCCGCGTCGAGCCCGAGGACGTGCGGCTCGACCTCGCCACGGCGGACGCGATCGAGCGCACCCGGCGGAACCGGCCGGGCATCTCGTTCAAGCCCGACCTGCACGAGTCGATGGTTCGCGGCGTCCCGTCGACGATCGAGCGGGCGATCTCGAACCTGCTCGACAACGCGGCGAAGTGGAGCCCACCGGACGGTGAGATCGAGGTGACCGTCCGGGACGGCGAGCTGACTGTGCGCGACCACGGTCCCGGAATCGACGCCGACGACCTGCCCTTCGTCTTCGACCGCTTCTATCGAGCGCCGGCGGCCCGCGGGCTGCCCGGATCGGGGCTCGGGCTCGCGATCGTCCGGCAGGTCGCGGAGGCGCACGGCGGCACCGTCACAGCCGAGGCGGCCGACGGTGGCGGTACGCGGATGCGGCTCACGCTGCCCGCGCCGAACGGCGACGCAACCTCTTAGGGACTTCTTAAACGCGTCTCAGGGTCGCCTTAGGGAGCGTTGCTCTCCTATCAGCACACACACGCAGGCCCGAAACGAAAGAGGTCCCCGCATGACAACGAACAGGAAAGGATCCCGCTTCATCGCCGCAGCGGTCGCCGCGGCGGCCCTCGTCGGCGCCGGCGGCGGCGCAGCCACCTACGCCGCACTCGGCTCGGACAGCACGACCGTCAGCCAGGTGACCGTCGGCTCCACGGCGGAGCCAGCCGCGGCGACGACCGGCTTGTCCGTCGCCGACATCGTGAAGCGCACGGCGAAGGGCGTCGTCGAGATCACCGTCACATCTGCCGGCCAGACGTCGCCGTTCGGCGGCAACGGGCAGTCGCAACAGGCCCAGGGCTCCGGCTTCGTCTTCGACAAGCAGGGCCACATCGTCACGAACCAGCACGTCGTTGACGGCGCGGAGTCCGTCTCCGTCAAGTTCTCGGACGGCTCCACGTACGACGCCACCGTCGTCGGCAGCGACCCCTCTACCGACCTCGCGGTGATCAAGGTCGACGCCCCTGCGTCGGCCCTCGTCCCGCTCGAGCTCGCCGACTCGAGCACGGTGCAGGTCGGCGACGGCGTGCTCGCGATCGGCAGCCCGTTCGGGCTCGACCAGACGGTCACGACCGGCATCATCAGCGCCCTCCACCGCGAGATCACGGCGCCGAACAACTACGCGATCGCAGACGCGATCCAGACCGACGCCGCCATCAATCACGGCAACTCGGGCGGGCCGCTACTGAGCCTCGAAGGTCGCGTGATCGGTGTCAACTCGCAGATCGAGAGCGACTCCGGTGGCAACGACGGCGTCGGATTCGCCGTCCCGTCGAACACCGTCGAGGCGATCGTGTCGCAGCTGCTCTCGAGCGGCAAGGTCGAGCATGCCTACCTCGGTGTCGCGATCGAGTCGATCCCGACCTCGGTGGCAGACCAACTCGACACCGTGACCGGCGCGGCCGTGACCGACGTGCGCAGCGGCTCACCCGCCGCGGACGCGGGCTTGAAGGCCGCCACCGGCACGAAGACCGTCGACGGCCAGCAGTACCCGACCGGCGGCGACGTGATCACCGCGATCGACGGCCAGGCCGTCGCCGGAGCGGACGAGCTCCGCGCCGCGATCGACGCGAAGAAGCCCGGCCAGAAGGTCGAGCTGACCGTCCGCCGCGACGGCAAGACCACAAGCGTCGAGTTGACGCTCGCGAGCCGCCCCGCGGCGTAGCTGCCCCCCGACTCCGCGGCGGGCTCCCCAACCCGCCCGCCGCGGAGAACCCTCACGAAAGGAGCACTCGATGGCCCGGAAGATGAAGCACAAGCTCGCAGCAGGCGCCGGAGCAGCACTCGCGGTCGCAGGCGGCGGAGCGGCGATTGCCGCCACCCAGCTCTCGCCGAAGGCGGAGAGCCAGGCAGTGGTCGACGACGCGGCGAAGCAGCTTGGGGTCGATCCGACGAAGCTGAGCGACGCGCTCAAGCAGGCGCTCGAGAACCGCGTCGACGCGGCTGTCGCCGCCGGGACGATGACGAAGGCGCAGGGCGACGAGCTGAAGGCAAGGATCGCGTCCGACGACTTCCCGCTCTTCGGCGGTCGCGGCTTCGGCCACGGCCCGGGCGGCCATCACGGCGGCTTCGGCGCTCACCTCTCCGCGGCGGCCACGTATCTCGGCGTCACCGAGGCGGCGCTGCGGACGAGCCTCGAGGGCGGCAAGACACTCGCGGACGTCGCGAAGGAAAAGGGCAAGTCCACGGACGGGCTCGTGGACGCCCTCGTCGCAGACGAGACGAAGGAGCTCGACGCCGCTGTCGCGGCCGGAAAGATCACGAAGGCCCAACGCGACGCGCTCGTTGCGAACGCAGAGCAGCGGTTCCAGGACCTCGTCGAGGGGAAGGCGCCTCTTCGCGGCTCCTTCCGCAAGCACGACGGCTTCGGCTTCCGCGGCGGCCCGCCACCCGCGGCAGGCGACTCCGACTACCGCTTCGGCGGGGGCGCGCCAACGGCCCCTCCGGCGGCCTAGCGAGGGCAGAGGCCCGTCCGCGCCGCTGCCAAGACCTTCGACGCCATGGGCGCGGAGGTCGTGGTGAGCGGCGCGGACCGGCCGATCGTCAAACGCGACGCAACGAAAGGGAGCAGCGATGCAGACCATCTCCTACATCCCGACACTCGATCCGTTCTTCAGCGCGGACACGGCGGCTTGGTACCTCGACCTTCCGGCCGGCTTCCTGCTCGTGCAGCTCCGCGAGGGCAAGACGCTCGAAGAGCTCTGCGGCTCGGCCGCGCGGCCGGTCGCGCCGCTCGTCGACGTCCTCACGAGCGGTGCCGTCGAGCTCTTCGAGGAAGAGGTCGACGCGTACGAGCTCACGGCGGCACACCGGCATGCGATCGAGGCGCACCTGCGGGAGCGGATGACCGCACTCGTCGCCGGGCCGGCAGGGCTCGGGCGCGCGGCGTGACGTAATCGCGTCAGCGACGCCGTTCGAAGACGATCAGCTCACCGTGCTCGGCATCCTGCACGAGCTCGCCGGTGACGGTGAAGCCGGACTTCTCTGCGACTCGGAGTGAGGGAAGGTTGTCCGGGCGGATCGTGGCTCTGACGAGGTCGACCTCCGGCCGTGCGAGCGCCCATTCCGCGAGCAGGGTCAGCATCTCTGTCGCGTACCCCCTGCCACGGTGCTCCTCGTGAACCGAGTAGCCGACGGTGAGGCGGCGGTTCGGCCCGGGTCGGCCGCCGAAGCCGGCGCTGCCGACTTCCTCACCGTCCGGGAGCGCCGCGAGCCACACCCACCAGCCGCGAGCCTCGGGATCCTCACGCAATCTCTGGACGAACAACGTGCGCGCGTCCTCGTCCTCGGGAGCCCAACGGACCTTCTCGAGCTCCTCGGCGCTGAGCGCCGCCAGCGTCAGCCGAGGCCCAGCGAGCCTCAACTGGGCGTCATGCGGTAGGCGTCGAAGACGCCCTCGAGGTTCCGCAGGACGCTCATCAGCGCGCGCAGCTCCTTCACGTCGCCGACCTCCGCCGTGTACCAGTTCCGCGCCATCCCGTCCTCGACGACACCGCCGTACGAGACGATGTTGGCGCCGTGCTCGGCGAAGCTGCGGGCGACGTCCTCGAGCAGCCGCGGCCGGTCGAACGAGTCGACTGCGATCTGGACGCGGAAGCTCGCCGTCGAGCCGCCGTCCCACTCGACCGGCGTGAACCGCTCCGGGTTGCGCATCAGCGCCTTCACATTCGGGCAGTCCTCGCGGTGGATCGTGATCCCGCGACCAAGCGAGATGTAGCCGAGGATCCCGTCCCCGGGCACCGGCGTGCAGCACTTCGCCATCCGAACGAGCACGTCGTCGATCCCCTGCACCTTGATCCCCAGGCTGTCGCCGGCGACCGTGGAGCGCAGCTTCGACGGCTTCAGCGGGATGATCGCCTCCTCGGCGACCTCTTCCGTCTTCAGCCGCTGCAGGACCTTGTTGACGATCTGGTTCGTCTGGAGCTTGTTGGCGCCGAGCGCGACGTAGAAGTCCTCGGCCTTGCGGAAGCCGGTTTCGCGAATCACCTGAGCGAGGACCGCGGAGCCCTGCAGCTTCTTGTACGGCAGGTTCTGTCCCTTCAGCGCGTGATCGAGCAGCTCGCGTCCCTTGGCCTCGGTCTCGCCCCGCGTCTCACGCTGGAACCACTGCCGGATCTTGTTTCGGGCGCGCGACGACGCCGCGAGGCTCATCCAATCCCGCGACGGGCCGCGGCCCGACTTCGACGTGAGGATCTCGACGAAGTCGCCGTTCTTGAGCCGGTAGTGGAGCGGGACGATGCGGCCGTTGATCTTCGCACCGACCGTCTTGTGGCCGACGTCGGTGTGGACGGCATACGCGAAGTCGATCGGCGTCGCGCCCTGCGGCAGTGTCTTCACCTCACCCTTGGGCGTGAACACGTAGACCTCGTCGTCGAACAGGTCGGTGCGGAACGTCTTCATGAACTCGCGAGGGTCGGCCTCGTCCTGCTGCCAGTCCATCAGCGATTTCACCCAGGTCAGCCACTCGTCGTCCTGCTTGCCCTTGCCCCGCTTGTAGAGCCAGTGCGCGGCGATGCCGTACTCGGCTTCCTCGTGCATCTCGCGCGTCCGCACCTGGATCTCGAGCGGCGTTCCCTCGGGGCCGATCACGGTGGTGTGCAGCGAGCGGTAGCGGTTGAACTTCGGCATCGCAATGAAGTCCTTGAACCGCCCGGGCATCGGCTTCCAGAGCGAGTGGATCAGGCCGAGCGCGCCGTAGCAGTCGCGCGTCCCCTCGTCGCCGGCGCGCTCGACGGTCACGCGCATGGCGGTCAGGTCGTAGATCTCGTTGAACTCGCGGCCCTTCTTGGCCATCTTGTCGTAGATCGAGTAGAAGTGCTTCGCGCGGCCCGCGATCTCGGCCGGGATGTCCACCTTGGCCAGCTCGGCGCCGAGCGCGGTACTCGCCTTCTCCACCGCCGCCTCCCGGTCGGCGCGCCGGTCGGCGACCATCGCCTTGATCTCGGCGTACTTGCGCGGGTGCAGGATCTCGAAGGACAGGTCCTCGAGCTCCCACTTCATCGCATTGATGCCGAGCCGGTGCGCGAGCGGCGCATACACCTCGATCGTCTCCTTCGCCTTGCGCACCTGGGCCTGCTTGCCCTGGTACTCGATCGTGCGCATGTTGTGGAGCCGGTCGGCGAGCTTGATCAGGATGACGCGAACGTCCTGCGCCATCGCGACGATCATCTTGCGGAAGTTCTCGGCGTCGGACTGCTCGCGGGTCTGGAAGCTCGTCCGGGTCAGCTTGGTGACCCCCTCGACCAGCTGGGCGATCTCATCGCCGAACTCCGCCCGGACGTCGTCGGGCTCGGTCTCTGTGTCCTCGACAACATCGTGCAGGAGCGCGGCCGCGAGCGACTGCTCGTCGAGGTGGAGCTCGGCGCAGATCTTCGCGACCGCCCACGGATGGTGGACGAAGGGCTCGCCGGAGCTGCGCACTTGCGCCTGGTGCGCGGTTGCCGCGAAGCGGAAAGCGCGGGCGAGGAGCTCCTTGTCGACTCCGGGGTTGTACTCCTCGACGACCGCGATCAGCTCGTCGACGAGGTCCTGGTGATGCCGATCGACGTCAATCACAGCCATACGTTCAGTGTACTCAGGAGGTCAGCGCGCGAACCTCCCCCGCAGGAGTACGCGTTACAACCGAGAACGATGCCACCCATGTCCTTCTCAGACTCTTACTCCTGCTGGCGCCGCGAGCGGAAAGCGCGCAAGCTCGCGCACCTGCTGGTGGCGCTCGACAACTCGGCCCGCGAGGCGCGACCCGCGCCTACGCAGCGCGCGGTAGCTCGAGCGCGGTTCCGGCCAGCAACGCCCTGAACGCCTCCGACTCGTAGAGCTGGCGCTTCGCCCCCTCGGCGAGCTCGAGCTCCCCGAAGATCGCGCGAGCGTCGCCCGTCCACGCGTCCTCGCCGGCCTGCCAGAGCTCGGCGAGCGTCGCGCGCAGCTTCTCGTAGCCGTCGGGCGCGTCGAAGAGTCGCCGGATCACGAGCTGCGGGGCGATCGTGCCGTTCCAGCGGTTCTCCTGCAGCCGGCACGCCAGGTCGTAGCGGCCGAGTCCGTCCGCGCATTCGGTCGAGCTGCGCGCCCATTCCGAACGCGATCGCGGAGCCCGCGTCGCGGCCGCCCTGGCGAACGCGAAAGCGCAGATGCTTCCCGTCGCCGACGACCGCCGGCTGCACGGCCTCGCACGCCGGGACGAGCAGCGTGACGTCGGGGTTGCCGAGACCGAATGGGGCGAGCCGCGCCAGCTCGCCGGCGAGCCCGAGTGTGAGCGCCGCCCCGGGAACGATCGCGTCGATCCGCGTCACCGGGGCGAGATCGTCCTCGACGAGCTCCGCGTCGGCGTGCGCGGCGAACGCGGCCCCGAACGCCTCGAGCTCCTCCGGCACGATCGAGAGGCCCGCGGCAGCTCTGTGCCCGCCGAACCTGTGCAGGTGGATGGAGCAGGCAGAAAGCGCGCCGTGCAGGTCGAACGCCGGGAGCGAACGGCCCGAGCCTTTCCACTCCCCCTCCGTGCCGGCGATCAGGACGATAGGGCGATTGAAGCGCTCGACGAGACGTGACGCGACGATCCCGATCACACCCTCGTGCCAGTCCTCGCCCCAGATCACGTAGCCGCGGCGGCGCTGCTTCGCCTCCGGCCAGGACTCGACCTCCGCGATGGCCGCCCGGAGAATTCGGTTCTCGACGGCCTGCCGGTCCTGGTTCAGCGTCTCGAGCTCGCCGGCGAGCTGTCTTGCCTCCTCCGCATCGGTCGTGAGCAGCAGCTCGAGCGCGGCATCGGGACGGCCCAGCCGGCCGGCTGCGTTGATCCTTGGCGCGAGCCGGAAGCCGACCGCGGCCGCGTCGACGGCAGCGGGGTCGACGCGTGCGTTCCGCATCAAGGCCTGGAGCCCGGGCCGTTGCGTTCGCGCGAGCGCGCGCAGCCCGGCGATCGCGAGCGAGCGGTTCTCGTCGAGAAGCGGCACGACGTCGGCGATCGTCGCGAGAGCGACCAAGTCGAGGTACGGCGCCACGTCGACGCCGAGCGCCTGCGCGAGCTTGCAGACCACACCGGTGCCGCACAACTCCGGGAACGGGTAGTCGGACGGCCGCGTCGCGACCACGGGACAGTCGGGCAGCGCAGCGCCGGGCCGGTGGTGGTCGGTGACGATCACGTCGAGACCGCGCGCCTTCGCCGCGGCGACCTCCTCGACTGCCGTGATCCCGCAGTCGACGGTGAGCAGGAGGCTGCAGCCCTCGTCGGCCAGCCGTGAGATCGTGACGTCCGAGACCCCGTAGCCCTCCTCGAACCGGCTCGGCAGATGCCATTCGACGTCCGCGCCGAGCTTCCGCAGCGTCAGGACGGCCAGCGCGGTGGCGCAGATGCCGTCCACGTCGTAATCGCCGTGCACGCAGATGCGCTTCCCGTCGGCGATCGCCGCGTGAATCCGGTCGACCGCGACGGCCATGTCGCCCAGCAGGAATGGGTCGTGCGGCTCGATCTCGCCGTTGACGAACGCGCGCGCTGCGGCGATGTCGCGATAGCCACGCCGCGCGAGGATCGACGCGGTGATCTCCCCGATCTCGAGCGCGTCGGCGAGCGCCTTCACGTCGTCGTAGTCGCAGCCTTCGATCTTCCAGGAGCCGTCTTGCATGGGCAATCGACGGTACGGCCCACGTCGGACGGCGCCCGTGTCCCCTGGCCGCTCCGGACACGTGGGGTCCTGGCCCCGACAGTCCTGCGCAGACGAGGGCGCTACTGCTCGCTGCGGCGACGGAGCGAGTCGCGCACGATCTTCACCCAGAGGAGGATCACGCCGGCGAGCGCGCCCAGCGCCACGATCGCGATCGGGGTGTAGAGCGCCATCTCCTCCAGCGTGAACTTCGTCACCCAGGTGCCGACGAGCCAGACCGCCAGGACGACCGCGATCATCGGGAGGACGAGGCGCCGCTGCACGGGTCGGAGGGTACCCTTCGGACCGATGAGCGAGGCGAACTATGCGTCCGGCGACGAGTACGTCGTCGAGTTCCTCGGCTACCGCTTCGGCTTCAACGCGGACGACTTCGAAGAGCGCGTCACCGCCGCCGCCGTCCGGCTCGGGTTGATCGGCTCGAACGACCTCGACGACGAGGAGACGGCCGATCTCGTCGAGCTGGCGGCCGACGGCCGGATCGCCGAAGCGCGGAGCACGCTCGGCCGGTATCTCGTCCGGCACTGGGAGCGCGTCGGCCTGCTGGAGGGCGAGTCGCTCGTCTACTGGCTGCGCAAGCTCGTCTTCCGGGGCGCCTGGCTCGACCACCGGGTCAAGGAAGGGCTGCTCGAGGTGGCGTGGGACGAGGAGAACGGCGACTTCGGCTACGCGGAGCCGCGCGGCGGCCGCGCGCTGCTCGAGCTGGCGCCGGTGCCCTCCTGGCACGAGCTCCAGTTCAGGCGGTAGCGAGCTGTAGTTCTTTGGGAGCGGTCGCGCGTACAGGACGACGAGCGTCGTCGTCGGCCGAGTCAGCGCCACGTAGAGCTCACGCAGGCCCTGCTCGTGCTCGGCGACGAGCGCCGGCTCGACGACGATCACGTGGTCGAACTCGAGGCCCTTGGCCTCGCGCGGAGTCAGCAACGGGATGCTGTCGAAGGCGCTCTCGTGCGCCAGCGCCGGCTCCACGAGCTCGTCCGGCACGATCAGCGCCACGAGTCCGTCCTCGCGCGCCAGCCGCGCCGCCTCGTGGTAGGCCTCCCGCAGCAGCACGTCCTCGGGCACCTGGCGCAGGAGCGGCTCCGACCCGCCGACGCGATACGCGAGCGGTCGCTCGATCCCGGGCGCGATCGTGTCCAGGAGCGGCAGCGCGAGCTCCATGATCTCGCGCGGCACCCGGTAGGCGTGCCGCAACTCCTCCACCTCGGCTCGGTCGCCGTGCGGCAGATGCGGCAACACCTCGTCCCAGCTCTCGTAGGTGACTGCGCCCGTGCCCTGCGCGACGTCGCCGAGGATCGTCAAGGCGCCGTCGCGCGCGCGTCGCGCGATCATCCGCAGCTGCATCGGCGAGAGGTCCTGCGCCTCGTCCACGATCACATGGTCGTACGTCCGCGGCGGCTCGCCGACCAGCGCGTGAGCTTCGTCCAGGAGTGCCAGGTCGCCGTCGCTCCACCCCGCTCCCCGCCGCCGCAGCGACCGTTGCTCGGCCTCGTCGAGAATCCCCTCCGCGGCCTCGGCCAGGAACGCGGGCGTTGTGAACAGCGAGCGCACGAGCTTCTCGGGCGTGACCGACGGCCAGGCGCGGTCGACGACCCTGCTCAGCAGTCCGCTCGCCCTGAGCGCCTTCTCGACCTCCTCGCCGTCGCGGATCGCGCCGCCCCGGAGCACGCGGCCGTACTCGGAGTAGAAGCTGCGGACGATCCCCATGCGGAAGCGCTCGCGCGCCGCGGCGGTCGTGCCGTGCTGCGCGCGGACCTCGTTCAGGAGGCGCTCGATCTCACGAACGCGAACGCGGATGTACTCGCCCTCGAGCTTCACGTTCAGCTCCTCCGGCTCGGACGCAAGCTTGAGCGCGACGGCGCGCGCGATCACCTCGGCGAGGCGCGCATCCGCCTTCAGGCGCGCGAGCGCCCGTGTGTCCCGCAGCGTCGCCGTCACGCCCGGGACGAGGTCCGCGACCGCGAGCTGGACGACGCTGTCCTCGCCCAGCGCCGGCAAAACGTGCGAGACGTACTCCATGAAGGTGCGGTTCGGGCCGACGACGAGCACGCGGCTGCGTGCGTTCTTCTCCCGCTCGGTGTAGATGAGCCACGACGCGCGGTGCAGGCCGACTGCCGTCTTGCCGGTGCCGGGGCCGCCCTGGATCACGAGCGGCCGCTCGGGCTCGCGGGTGATCAGGCGGTACTGGTCGGCCTGGATCGTCGCGACGATGTCGCGCATGTGCGTGTCTCGGCTGCGCTCGAGCTCCTCGAGCAGGAAGTCGCCGACGCTCGCTCCGTCGAGCGACGAGCCGTCGAGCGCCTCGTCCGCGATGTCGAGGAGCTTGCGGCCCTGAGCCCGAAAGCGGCGGCGCAGCGTCACCCGTTGCGGGTCCTGCGGCGTCGCCGTGTAGAACGGGCGCGCGGCGGGCGCCTGCCAGTTGACGACGACCTGCTCGCCCTCCTCGTCGTGCACCCAGCGGCGGCCGACGTAGAGCGCGCGCTGAACGGCCTCGAAGTCGAGCCGGCCGAACATGAGGCCGCGCTCGGCGTCCTCGAAGGTGGCGAGCCGCTTCGCCGCCCACGCGTCGAGGGCCGCCTGCGCGACCTCGCCGTCGGCCGCGTCACCGGCCCGCGCGACGACCTCCCGCATGCGCTCGAGGTGCGCATACGCTTGGTCGACGTACGCCTGCTCTGCTTTCAGCTCGGGATGGGTCATGCCCTCCGAGCGTATCGTCGGCGAGCCCTACTCGAACAGGCGCGGCTCAGGGCGCCGCGGGCGCACCAACATGCGCGCGGCCGAGCTTCGTGATCACGCGCCCGCGCGGAGTGCGCTGGAGGAAGCCGAGCTGAAGCAGGTAGGGCTCGTAGACGTCCTCGATCGTGTCGGTCTCCTCGCCGAGCGTGACGGCGAGCGTCGAAAGCCCGACCGGGCCGCCGTCGAACTTGAAGGCGATCGCTCGCAGCAGCTCGCGGTCTGTGCCCTCGAGCCCCTCGCCGTCGATCTCCATCAGCTCGAGCGCCTCGCGGGCGACCGCGGTCGTGATCGCGCCCTGATGGCGGACCTCGGCAACGTCGCGCACGCGGCGCAGGATGCGGTTCGCGATCCGCGGCGTGCCGCGCGAGCGCCGTGCGATCTCGATTGCGGCGTCGTCTTCGATCGCGACGCCGAAGATGCCGGCGGAGCGGCGGACGATCGCGGTCAGCTGGTCGGGCTCGTAGTAGCCGAGCCGGAACGTGAGCCCGAATCGGTCGCGCAACGGCGTCGTCAGCAGGCCGGTGCGGGTCGTCGCGCCCACGAGCGTGAACTGCGGCAGGTCGAGCGTCAGCGTCCGCGCCGCAGGCCCCTGACCGACGATGATGTCGAGCCGGAAGTCCTCGAGCGCCGGGTAGAGGATCTCCTCGATCGAGCGGTTGATCCGGTGGATCTCGTCGACGAAGAGGACGTCCCTGAGCTCGAGCGAGGTCAGGATCGCCGCCATGTCGCCCTTCTTCTCGAGCGCGGGGCCTGCGATCGTGCGAATGCCGACGCCGAGCTCCTCGCGGATGATCTGCGCCAGCGTCGTCTTGCCGAGGCCCGGCGGGCCGACGAGCAGGACGTGGTCGAGCGCCTCGCCGCGCGCCTTCGCGGCCGCGAGCGCGATCGCCAGCTGCTCCTTGACGCCCTCCTGACCGACGAACTCGTCCAGCCGCCGAGGGCGGAGCGTGCGCTCGAGCTCCTCCTCGTCGGGGCCGAGCACCTCCGCAGCGACCGCGCTCTTCCCCGCTCCGGCGCCGGCAAAGCCGGCACCTCCGCTCCCGGCGGCTCCGTCAAGCCTACGCCGGTCATGCCGCCTGCCTCAACGCCAGCCGGACGCGCTCCTCGGCCGGGAGGTCGGGATCGATCGGCGCCAGCGCCTGCTCGGCCTCGAGCACGGACCAGCCGAGCTCGACGAGCGCATCGCGTGCGGTGAGGTGCACGGAGGTTCCGGCCGCGCTCGAGATCGGCACGGGATCCTCGGCGCCGAGCTTCTCCTTCAGCTCGAGCACGATCCGCTCGGCGGTCTTCTTGCCCACCCCTGGGATCGCCTGGAAGCGCGCGGTGTCCTGGAGCACGATCGCGCGGCGCAGGTCGGCCGCCGGTGAGCCGGAGACGATCGCGAGCGCGACCTTCGGCCCAATCCCGGCCACGGTGAGCAGATGCAGGAACAGCTGGCGCTCGGACGCCTCCGCGAAGCCGTAGAGCTGGAGCGCGTCCTCGCGCACGTGCAAGTAGGTCTCGACGACCACCTCGCCCCCGCGCTCGGCGGCGCGCACCGCGCCGGGCGTCGCCGCAAGCAGATAGCCGACGCCGTTGACGTCGAGAACGAATCCCTCGGGCGTACGCCCCGCGAGCTGCCCTCGCAAACGGCGAGATCATCCGGTGATCCGGAGTAGCGGTGGTGCGAGCGCGTGGCAGATCGCGACCGCCAGGGCGTCGGCGGCGTGGTTCGGCGTCGGGTTCGCGTCCAGCGCGAGGATCGAGCGCACCATCCGCTGCACCTGCGCCTTCTCGGCGCGGCCGTAGCCGCAGACGGCCTGCTTCACGCGGGCCGGCGGGTACTCAGCGCACTCGACGCCGACCACCGCGGCGGCGACGAGCACCGCCCCGCGCGCCTGACCGACGGAGAGCGCGGTGCGGGCATCTGCTCCGACGAAGGACTCTTCCACTGCGACGGCGTCCGGCGCGTGCTCCGCAATGAGCTCCTGCACGCGGTCGAAGATCATCTTGAGGCGCAACTCCGGGCGTTCCCGCGCGGGGGTTTGCCACCACCCGTGGTCGAGTGCCCTGATACGGCCTCCGCTTTCTTGGACGATCCCGTACCCGCAAGCAGCCGTCCCTGGATCGATGCCCAGAACCTTCACGAGGAAAGGTTAGGCAGGCCTTCGGACGTTCCTGCTGCGGTTAGCCCGCGCACGGCTTCGAGCACCTGCTCCGGGATGTCGAAGTTCGCGTAGACGCCCTGGATGTCGTCGTTCTCCTCGAGGGCCTCGATCAGGCGGATCAGCTTCTTCGCGGACGGCTCCTCCGCGACCTCGACGGTCGTCTTCGGGACCATCGAGAGCTCGGCGGACGCGACCTTGATCCCTGCGTCCTCGATCGCCTGCCGCACGGCCGCGAGATCCTCCGGCGCGCACGAGACCTCGAACACCGACCCGTCGAGCTCGACGTCCTCCGCCCCGCCCTCGGCCGCGGCGAGCGTCAGCTCGTCCTCGTCGACGCCGGCGGACTCGACGAGCACGATTCCCCGGCGTTCGAACAGCCACGCGACCGCGCCGGTCGTGCCGAGGTTGCCCCCGTTCTTCGTGAAGGTGTGCCGGACGTCCGAGGCGGTGCGGTTGCGGTTGTCGGTCAAGGCCTCGACGAGGACGGCCACGCCATCCGGGCCGTAGCCCTCGTAGACGATCGTCTCGTAGACCGCCGCATCGGCGTCCGTGCCCGCGCCGCGCGCGATCGCGCGCTCGATCGTGTCCTTGGGCATCGAGTAGGACTTCGCCTTCTCGATCGCGTTCTGGAGCGAGAGGTTCGCGGCCGGATCGGCCCCGCCCTCCTTGGCGGCGACGATGATCGCCTTCGAGAGCTTCGTGAAGAGCTGGCCTCGTTTCGCATCGGCCGCACCCTTCTTGTGCTTGATCGTCGACCACTTGCTATGCCCTGACACCAGACTCCTCTCTGATCAGTTCCAGGAATCTCTCGTGGACGCGTGTGTCACCGGTCAGCTCGGGATGGAACGACGCGACGAGGAAGCGGCCCTGGCGGAGGAGCACCGGTGAGCCGTCGTGGCTCGCAAGCACCTCGACGTCGGGGCCGGCCTCGGTGACCCGCGGCGCGCGGATGAAGACGCCGCGAAGCGGCTCGGCCGCTCCCGCAAGCGCGAGATCGGCCTCGAAGCTCGCGACCTGGCGGCCGTAGCCGTTGCGCTCCACGTCGATGTCGACGAGGCCGAGGTGCGCGCGGTCGAGGAGGATCATCCCGGCGCAGGTGCCGAAGACGGGCTCCGAGAAGCTGCGCAGCGCATCTTCGAGCCCGTACAGCCGCATCAGCCGGGTGATCGCCGTCGACTCCCCACCCGGGATCACGAGGCCGTCGAGGCCATCCAACTGCTCGGGCAAGCGCACCTCGACGACCTCTGCGCCGAGCTTGCGCAGCATCGCGACGTGCTCGCGGAAGTTGCCCTGGACTGCGAGGACCCCGATCTTCATACCTGGATTGTAGGTACGGCTCAGCGGCGCCGGAACGCGGTGACGCGGTCCTCGACGAGGCCGAGCACGACGATCACGAGTCCCGCGGCGACGAACGAGAGCGCAACCTGCCACGGGTCGAGGCCCTCCTCGATCACGCCGGAGCCGAAGGGCAGGAAGGCGCCGAGGAGCGAGAAGCCGTCGAGCGAGAAGTAGGTCGTCATGGCGAGGATGCCGACCGTGGCGAGGACGGCATAGCTCGACCGAGCGAGGAGGTACGCGGCGGCGACGTACGCCAGGGAGAGTAGGCCCACGAACGCCCAGCCCAGGTCGCCTTCGACGAGCGCGAGCACGCCGCCACCGAGCGCCAGGCCACCGACGACGTGAAGCCAGAGGCCGTAGGGCTCGCGTCCCGCGCGGTCGACGGCGATCGCAGTCACGATCAGCGCGATCCCGACCAGAATCGAGAGCACCTCACTGCCGCTCCAGGAGCCCAGCGAGCCGAGGTCGACCGCCGCGATCCAGACCATGAGCGCGATCGGCAGCACGAGCAGCGGCGCCCGGAAGCGCCGCAGCGCGACGAGTGCCGCGGCGACCGTCAGCGCTTCGAGCAGGAGCGTCGCCGGCTGGTAGTCGCTCGACGTCGACGTCGAGGATCCCGATCGCGTTCTCGACCGAGCCGACGAAGAGTCGCGAAGAAGACGACTGCGAGCGTGGCAAGCACGCCCGCGGCGACGGCGCGGCCGGACTGCTCGAGCCAGAGCGCGAGCCCGAGCGCGAGCACGGCCGCAAGAGCGCTGTAACCGACGAGCGCCCAGTCGCCATGGTCGTCGCCGAGGATCCCGAGCAGCACGGACGTCGCCGACGAGGAGCACGAAGCCGCCCAGATAGACGAGCGCGCTCGCGCTCGACCAGCGCGGCTTGAGCGCGTCGGCCGGCAGCAGACGCTCGACGGTCATGTCACGACCGTGACGATCTCGTCGGACGGACCGCTACCGGCTGCGAGCGAGAACCGCGAGCGCGTCGTCGCGGTAGGCGACCTCGTAGGCCGCGCCGGCGCGCAGTGCACGAACGAGCTCCGGCTGCCCAGACTGGTCGACGACCAGCACGTCGTAGGGGTCGATCGCGCGCCGCCAGTCGGCGCCGGTGCGGCTCTGGTAGGCGACGAGCTGCTCGAACTGTTGCCGGGAGAAGAGCTCGAAGCGGATGTCGTAGGCGATCCTCCCGGCCAGCTGCGGCTGCTCCCAGAGCAGCCAGTCGGCGTACCGCGCGTCGGCGAAGACCGTCGCCGCCGGCCGCGTGGCGGCGATCTCGGCGACCTGCTCCGCCGCCGGCCCCGGCCAGTCACGGGTGGACCAAGCGGCGGTTGAGCGGCGACCACGCAGGTCGCGACGAGGGCCGCCCCGAGCGCAGCGGACGCCAGCACCCGCCTCGGGGTGCGACCGAGCCGGCGTGACCACTGCGAGAGCGCCCCGTCCAGAAGGCACGGCAGCAAGATGAGCGCGGCGAACGAGAACCAGACGATGCTGCGGATCGCGCTCACCCCGGCGATCAACATCACCAGGAGCGCCAGCTGCTCGAACCCGGACAGCCGGGAGCGGTGGCGTGCCAGCAGCGCGGCTGTGGCGATGCCGACGACGTAGAACAGCATCGTGTTCGCCGAGGGCACGCTCGCGCCCCACTCGTCCACGAAGGTACGCATCAGCGGGCTCACGAGCATCGTCCGGTAGTAGCCGGCGAGCTCGAGGCCGTACGGCGAGGCGAACAGACAGGCGAACGGGAGGACGGTGAGCAGCGCCGTTCGCCGGGCCCAGCCCGCCGACCGGGCCGGCTTGCGAAGCTCCGCGACCCCGTACGTGACGCCACGAGCGGCGACGAGGAGCGCAGCGAGGACGACCGTGCCGTGGAGGTTCGCCCAGAGGACGAGAATCGGGAGCACGAGGAAGACGCGGCGCGACGGCGCTCGACTGTCCGCTGCGAGCAGCCAGAGCAGCCAGACGAAGAGGGGTATGGCGAAGGTCTGAGCGCGGAGCTGGAGCCCCCACGGAGCGGCGAACATGCAGAGCATCCCGACCAGGCACACGCTCCTGGTCGAAGCTCCCAGAGAACGCGCCGCCGCGAGCGCGGAGGCGAACGCGACGACGAGCAGCCCGACGTGTGCCAGGAGCGCGAGCTCGACGCCGCCGAGCGTGAAGAGCCCGTAGAACGCAACCTGGGCGAGCCACTGCTGGTCGATCCACTCGACCCCCTGCGTCCAGACGGTGAAAGTGTCCGTGTGAGGGAGCCCGTTCGTGACGATCTCCCTGCCGCTCACGAGGGCGAGCCAGCTGTCCTGGACGAGCATCTGCGGCAGCACGGCGAGCAGGATGACGGCGTACACCGCGGACAACGCGACGAGCACGGCCTCCCGCTCGACCAGGGCCAGCAGTCGTCCGGCGGCCGCCAAAGCGGCCCCATGAGCCCGTTCTCCGCGTCCGCTCGGGACTCGGGGCAATGCGGCTGGATCAGTGCTCAAGCGGCGGCTACCTTCGGCGATCGTAGGTGGTCTCTGGATCGACCACCGAGCCGCCGCTCCTCTCCCTCTAACGGGGAGCGGCGTTCAGCGACGCGAGGGAGCGCCGGGTACCGACACGTGGCTGGGAGTGCGCGGCCGGAGGGGATAGTGCGTGAGCACAGACCCGGAGAGCCGCGTGCTTCCAGGCGCGCGAGGGGCGGAGGCGGGCTCCGCCCGCCGGGAGCCGGCGTAGGGACGCGGCGCTACCAGCCGCGTGTTTCGAGCAGCTGCTCGGGGGCGAGCTCGGCGGTGGAGATGCCCACCATCGGCTCGCCGAGGCCCGCCGAGACGCGGGCGAGGATCTCGGCGTCGCGGTAGTGCGTCGTCGCCTCGACGATCGCCTTCGCGCGCAGCGCCGGGTCGCCGGACTTGAAGATGCCGGAGCCGACGAAGACGCCGTCGGCGCCGAGCTGCATGCAGAGAGCGGCGTCGGCCGGCGTCGCGATGCCGCCGGCGGTGAAGGTGACGACCGGCAGGCGGCCGTTCTCGGCCACCCAGCGGACGAGCTCGTACGGGGCGCGCAGCTCCTTCGCCTCGGCGTAGAGCTCCTCGCCGCGCAGTGCGCCGAGCCGGCGGATGCCGCCGAAGACGGCGCGCATGTGCGTGACGGCGTTGACGACGTCACCGGTGCCGGCCTCGCCCTTCGTCCGGATCATCGCGGCGCCTTCGGCAATCCGCCGGAGCGCCTCGCCGAGGTTCGTCGCGCCGCAGACGAACGGGATCTCGAACGCCCATTTGTCCACGTGGTGCGCGATGTCGGCCGGCGTGAGCACTTCGGACTCGTCGATGTAGTCGATCTCGAGCGCCTGCAGGATCTGCGCTTCGACGAAGTGGCCGATCCGGCATTTGGCCATCACGGGGATCGTGACCGCCTCCTGGATCTCGGCGACCATCGCAGGATCCGACATGCGGGAAACGCCGCCGTCGCGGCGGATGTCGGCCGGTACGCGCTCGAGCGCCATCACGGCGACTGCACCGGCATCCTCGGCGATCTTCGCCTGCTCGGCGTTGACGACGTCCATGATCACGCCGCCCTTGAGCATCTCGGCGAGACCGCTCTTTACCCGCATCGTGCCGGTTTCGTTCATCGAAATCAGTGTACCGCCCTGGCATCGCGCGCCGGAATGTGCGATGACTATCTCTACCGAACGCGACTCCTCTCCCCCTCCAGACGGAGCGGCCGTTTCGACGGCTGAGCCGTCTGGCCCAGAAAGGAGCGTTCGGGAGAGGGGTCTGTGCCTTGCGCACGGGCCCCTCGCCTTTCTTGCTGCGCAAGGACACGGGCAAAGCCCGTGCCCGCGCTAAGACCCCTGAAGGGTCGCTTCGCTCCCGGGCTCAGTCTGTTGAAGGTGCTGTACCCGCCGGTCCCGGAAACGCCGGAGCTACTTGCCGTTGTCGGCGGCGACAGGCTTGCCGAGCTGCTTCTCCCACCAGTCGGACTCGCGCTGGTCCATCTGCGTCTGGAGCTGGCCGACGTACTGGGCGAGGTCGCTCTCCTTCTTGCCGAGCCGGAGCTCGAGCTCGCCGACGGTCTTCTCGCGCTGCTCGAGCTTGATCTCGCGTAGCTCGGAGTCCGCCTCCAGGTGGGCCCAGCGGGCCTCGATCTCGGCCTCTCGCTCGTCGAGCTCGCGCTGCCGGTCGGAGATCGACTCCTCGGTCTGGCCGAGCCGCGCCTCGCGGCGGTCGACGCGGGCGCGCTGCGACTCGAACAACGTCTCCGAGCTCGTGATCTCGGCCTCGCGGGCGGCGAGCTCGCGGCGGAGATCGTCGAGCCGGCGGGCCTCCTCCTCGAGGTGCGCGGCGGTCTGGCCCTCGGCTTCCTCCCGCTTCACCTGCGACTCGCGCCGGTTCAGCTCTGCCTCCCGGGCTGCGAGCTCACTCTCCTTGGCCGAGACCTCAGCACGCTTTGCGCTCATCTCGGCGACGACCTCACCGGTACCCGAACGCTCTTCGGCGAGCCGCTCGAGGTCTGCGGTGAGCCGGTCTGCCTTCGCCTTCAGCTCTGCCTCGCGTGACTCGAGGTGCTCCTCGCGCGCGGTGACCGTGGCGCGCGACTTGATCAGCTCGCGCTCGCGCTCGGCGACGTCACGGTCGCGGTCGGCAATCTCGGCCTCCGTGTCTCGCAGCATCGTTTCGCGCGTGGCGAGCACCGCCTCGCGGGCCTCGACCCGCGCGGTCGCCTCCTGGGTCTGCCCGTCCATCTCGGCGAGCGTGCGCTCCAGTGCCCGCTCGCGCTGCGCGAGCGCGGCTTCCTGCTTGGCGAGCTCCGTCGCGGCGTCGGTGCGCTCGCGGTCGGCGTTCGACAGCTCACGGAACTTGTTCGAGATCTGCTTCTCGCGCTCGGCGGTCCGCGTCTCGGCGGCGGCAAGCTCGGACTTGAGCTCGGCGAGCCGCTGCTGCTCAGCCGCTGCCGCCTCCGCGCGCTGCCCGAGCTCGTGCTCCCGCTGCTCGAGCTCGGCCTGCTGGGCGGCCAGCTTTGCGGCGCGCTGATCGACTTCGGCCGAGCGGAGCGACATAGCCTGCGCCGCCGGAATGTCCTGTTCGAGCCGGCTCTGAAGGTCGGCCAGCTCGGCACGCACGTCCTGTTCCCGCGAATGCGCCTCGGCAAGGTCCCTGCGGAGCGCGGTCAGCTCGGCCTGCGCGAAGTCGGGCAGCTCGACGACTTCGGCCGCGGGCGGCGGCTCCGGCGTCTCGGGCGCCGCAGGCTCGTCTGCCGACTCCTCCGTCTCGCGACGTTTCTCCAGCTGGGCGCGGAGGCCCGTGCCGAATCCCTGCTCGGTATCGTGCTCGGCGGCGGCCATTAGAACAGCGTCATGATGTTGAGCATCGCGGGACCGAGAATGACGATGAACATGGCCGGGAAGATGAAGATCACGGTCGGGAAGAGCATCTTGATCGGCGACTTCATCGCCTTCTCCTCCGCGGCGGCCTGGCGCTTGAGGCGCGATTCGGAAGCCTGAAGACGCAGGAGACGGCCGAGCGAGATGCCGAGCTGGTCGGCCTGGATGATGGCGCGGCTGAAGCTCGCGACCTCAGGCGTCGCGGCACGCTCGGCGAGCTTCTTGAGCGCGTCGTGACGAGACTCGCCGATCCGCATCTCGCCCAGGGTGTGCGAGAACTCCTCCGCGAGCGCGCCATCCATGTGCTCGGTCAGCTTGGCAATCGCACCGTCGAAGCCGAGACCGGCCTCGACCGAGACGGCCAGCAGGTCGAGCGCGTCGGGTAGCTGCGTCCGGATAGCGTCCCGGCGCTTGCGGGCTTGCATCGAGACGACGAAGCCGGGGGCGATGAAGCCGAGCAGGCCGAGGGCGATCGCAAGCGGGAGCGCCGCGACCGAACCGATGGCGGCAATGCCGACGGCGAACCCGAGGAAGCCGCCGCCGAGCCCTCCCGCGGCCTTCAGCGCGAGGAAGGTGGTGGGCGTGATCTTGCGGCCCATCCCCGCGGCGAGCAGGCGAGCGGAGATCGAGTCCAGCGTCGTGCGCGGGTTCAGCTTCAGGGTGAGGCCGGCGAGCGAGCCCGTGGCGGGCAGGAGGACGCGCTCGCGGAAGCGAAGCCGCTCGATCCCTGTGCTCGCCACGCGAGAGCGTCCGTAGGTGGCGGCCCGGCGGACGGCTTGGTGGCGCTCGCGGCCGGGCAGGGTGACGACTTCGCCGACGAGGTACACGGCCCCGGCGAGCATCACAACGGCAAGAACTAGGAGCGTCTGCATATGAATCAACCTTTGAAGGAGACGATTTTGCGGAGCATGAGCGATCCGATCACGATCATCACGCAGCCCCCCATCAGCAGCTTGTGACCCGTGGAGGTGTGGTAGAGCGGAGCCATGTACTCGGCGCTCAGCAGCGTGATCGTGCCGAGCATGAAGAACGGGACGCCCACCAGGACGTAAGCGGAGGCTCGGCCCATCGCCGTCAGCGAACGGATCTTCCGGGCGAACTGCTGCCGGTTCCGCACCGTCTCGGCGACCATGTCGAAGATGCCGGCCATGCTGCCGCCGACCTGGCGTTGGATCGTCACGGCGGTGACGACGAAGGAGACGTTCTTCGAGCCGATCCGGACCGCCATCTCGGCGAGCGCATCGTCCATCGGCCGGCCGAGCCGCGTCTCAGTCAGCACGCGCTTGAACTCCTTGCTCGCGGGCGGCTGGCCCTCGTCGACGACTGCCTGGATCCCCTGGCGGAAGCTGTGGCCGGCCTTCAGCGAGGCGGCCAGCGTCACCAGCAGGTCGGGCAGCTGCTCGTCGATCGCCGCGAGCCGTCGCCTCGCCTTGAACCAGACGACGCCGATCGGCACAGCGCCGCCGGCAACCATCGCGAGCAGCGTCACGAAGCTGGGAGCGCCCGCCACCGCAAAGGCGATTCCGGCGAAGAGCCCGGAGCCGGCTGCGGCGTAGACGAGCTCGACCGTGCGCAGAGGCACGTCGGCCCGCTCGAGCAGCCGATGGAGCGCGTGCCAGACGGCGAGGTGGCCGAAGGCGCGCTCCGTCATCCGCATCAGGCTCGACGCGGTCGCGAACCGCTCTTCCACCGAGCCGCGGGCGCGCTTGCGCTTCTGCTCGCCGAGGTGCGGCGTGATCTGGCGGCGTAGGCGCGACCCGAGCGGGGCACGCATGCCGAAGAGCGCTGCGACCAGGATCAGGAAGCCGACGACGGTCGCCGTCAGCGCCGGGCCGACCTTGAAGAACGGCTCCGGCAGCTTCGACGCCACGGCGGTCGATTCGGTGGCCAGGCCGGGCACGACTGCCTCGGCGCTCGCGCCGGCAGCTGCGACCTCGAGCCGTTCGGCCGGCCGCGCCGAGGTGAAGTACGAGAGCTGCCAGGTGCGGCGCAGCTCCGACGCGAGGGCGGCGTAGACGGCCTTCAGGTCCTTCGTCCCGCTCGCGCCCGCGTAGCGGCCGCCCGTCTTCTGGGCGAGGCGCTGGAGCGGAGCAGGCCGGAAGCTCTTGCTCTCGATCCCGATCGGATAGACCGCGACGTTGGCCGCTCGGGCGGCGGCGATCGCCTGCTCCAGGCTTGCGTCACTCGAGACTTCCTGCCCGTCCGTGAGCAGCACGAGCACCCGCGTCTGGTTGATGTCGGCTGCGAGCGCCTGCGACGCCAGCACGACGGAGTCGTAGAGCGCAGTACCGCGGACCTTGTCGACCTCGATCGTGCGGAGCGCGGCGTCGGCTTCGGCCCTCGCCGACGAGAAGCTCGTCAGCTGGACCGCGCGGCGGCCGACCGCGAAGATGGCGACGCGGTCACTGCCGGGCTTGCTGCCGACGAACGCGCGAGCCGCGGCGGAGGCGTCCGTCATCGCCTGCCCGAGCATCGACTGCGAGCGGTCGATCACGGCGGCGACGCTCTTCTCGCGGCCGAGGTTGACCGCACGGAAGCCGACCACCGGGATGCCGTTCTCGGTCAGCGCGGGCGCCGTTGCGACAGGCTTCGGCGTGACGACGGTCACACGGACGGTCGGGTAGCCGGACGTGTCGAGGCTCGTGATCTTCGGCCCCGCGGCCGCCGCGACGCCCGGCAGGACGGCGCAGAGGATGAAGAAGGAGAGGAGCCGCGTCTTCACCCGTTGCTCCCGTACGGCGCAGCGGCGAAGGTCGGCCGGCCGGCAGTTGCCTCCGTGTGGAAGAACGTCGGTGGCAGCATGACCCCGTTCGCGGCCATCTTCTCGAGGAAGTGCGGCTTGAGGCCTGTGCAGGCGAGCGGGGACAGCAGCCGCGAGCCACGCACAGCTGCGGTCTCCTCGTCGGGCGGCTTGGCCACGAACAGGTCCTGCATCGTGATCACGTCGGACTCCATCCGGAGCACCTCGGTGATGTGGCGTGACCCGGCGGGAGCCGTCGACGAGGCGTGAGATCTGCACGAGCACGTCGAATGCGCTCGAGGTCTGCTCGCGGATCGCCCGCAGCGGCAGGTCGATGCCCGCGGTGAGCACGAGGGTCTCGAGGCGGGAGAGCGCGTCGCGCGGCGAGTTCGCGTGGATCGTCGTCAGCGACCCTTCGTGACCCGTGTTCATCGCCTGGAGCATGTCCAGCGTCTCGGCGCCGCGGACCTCGCCGACGATGATCCGGTCGGGGCGCATGCGCAGGGCGTTCCGGACGAGCTCGCGGATGCGGATCTCGCCCTGGCCTTCGATGTTCGGCGGCCGGGACTCGAGCGTGATCACATGCTCCTGCTGGAGCTGGAGCTCGGCTGCGTCTTCGATCGTCACGATCCGCTCGTCACCGGGCACGAACGACGACATCGCGTTCAGCATCGTCGTCTTGCCGGTGCCGGTACCGCCTGAGATGAGGACGTTCAGCTTCCCCTTCACGCACGCGGCGAGGAACTGCGCCGCCTGCGAGGTCAGCGAGTTGAAGTTGATCAGGTCGTCCATCGTGTACGGGTCGCGCGAGAACTTCCGGATCGTCAGCGTCGGGCCCCGGAGCGAGAGCGGCGGGATGATGGCGTTGACCCGGCTGCCGTCCGGCAGGCGCGCGTCGACCATCGGCGAGCTCTCGTCGATCCGCCGGCCGACCTGCGAGACGATCTTGTCGATGATCCTGAGCAGGTGGGCGTTGTCCACGAACGACGCGTCCGTGCGCTCGAGGCGACCCGCGCGCTCGACGAAGATCCGGTCGTGGTTGTTGACCATCACCTCGGTCACGGAGTCGTCGCGGAGCAAGGGCTCGAGCGGGCCGTAGCCGAGCACGTCGTCGGCGATCTCACGGACGATCCGCCGGCGCTCTTCGCGCGTCAGCGGAGTCCGATCGAGGGCGAGCTGCTCGGTGACGGCGTGAAGCACGCGCTCCGAGAGGTCCTCGGTCGTCTCGCGCTTGAACAGCTCCGGGACCGAGCTTCGCGATCACGGCATGATGGATGCCGCTCTTGAGCTCGGCGTACGGGTCGCTCGCGCCCGGATCGGACGCGGGCGACACCGAGTGGTGGGTAACGGGGCCGGCCAGCGCGACCGGACGCTCGGCGGTCGTGCCGGCGGCCCCGTTTCCGTTCTGCTTCGAGAGCCTGTCGTGGAGGCCCATGACCTACGCCCGCGCCAGCGCTGCGAACTTGCGCTTCTTCTTCGGCTGCTCTGGGTTGAGCAGCGACTTGGCGACCACGCGGATCGCACGGGCGAAGTCGCAGCCCGCGTCGGCGACCACCGGCGGCGCACCGCGGTTGACACCGAGCGGAACTGCGCGGTCGGACGGGACTTCGAAGCCGATCTTGACGTCGAGAGCGCCCTCGACCTCCTTCTTGGACATGCCAACCTTCGAGTTGGCCCGGTTGAGCACGAAGCGGATGCGCGATGCGGGGAACGAGAGCAGCTCCAAGGTCTGGAGCGAGAGCCGCACGTTCTTCAGCGTCGGCACGTCGAGCCCGCACACCATCAGCAGCTCGTCCGTGCGGTCGAGAGTCGCCAGCATCGGCCCGTGGAAGAACGGCGAGGTGTCGACGACGATCACGTCGTACGACTCCCGCGCCACCTCGAGCAGGCGGGCGAGCTTCGACTCGGTCACGAGCTCGGCGTCCTCCGGGCGCAGCGGCGCCGGCAGGATGTCGAGGCCGCACGTGTGCTTGGTGACGTAACCCGCGAGCTTCTCCGAATCGAGCTCGCCCGGCGCCACGACGAGGTCGTAGATCGTCTTCTCGGGCTCGATTCCGAGCATGATCGCCGCGTCCCCGAACTGGAGATCCAGGTCGAGCAGCAGCGCCCGCTTCCCCTCGTGCTTCGCGAACGAGGCGGCGAGGTTGGTCGCGGTCACGGTCTTGCCCGTGCCTCCCTTGGGCGAGAACACGGTGATGATCCGCCCCTGACGGGCGTGTCCGCCCTCGGAGGCGAGCCGGCGGCCGGCGTGGCCCGCCTTGCGGAGCGCGAAGACGACGTTCTCGGTCAGCTGCGGCAGCAGCAGGACGTCGGCGACCCCGTCGGCGTCGAGCGCCTCGTCGAGCAGCGCCGACGACTCGCCCGAGGCGATGATCACGATCGGCGAGCGGGTGTGCTCGCGGATCGCGGCCACCTCACCGGCCGGGAACGAGGTCGAGCGGGTTGCGTGCACGACGACCTGCAGGTGCCCGCCGGCCAGAGCAGCCGTCGCCTCGGCGACGTTCTCGCTCCAGCCGACGAAGTCCAGGTCGGGATGGGTGGCGAGGCCCTCGCGCAGGCGGTCGAGCCCGTCGCAGGAGCCCGTCACGTAGATGCGGGTGCTATCGCTATTCATTAGTTCCCTCCTACCGGCACGAGGCCTGCCGCGCCGGCGTCCTGGAGCTGCTTCTGACTCACACCTTCGCGCAGCACTGAGTACACGCTCTCGACGTTCTCCGGGCTGTCCGCCGCATCCGTGCCGGGGCGGAGCTCGAGATGCCACTTGGTGGCGCTGGTGAACACCCAGTGCAGCTTCTGCACCTGCGTGTCTGTGACCTTGAGCATCACGGCCAGCTCACCCTCCTCCGGCGAGATCTTGGAGGAGTCTCCGGTGCCTCCGCCGGGTGCGCGGAGCACCTCGAGGTCGCGGAGGACGATCCGCGTGAACGTGTTCTCCTCACCAGAGCCCGCGCCAGCGCCCACGATCTTCACGGTGAACGTGGCGACGAGATCCACCTTGTCCCCGCTCCTGAGGGTGCCGGCGAGCAGCTGGTGCGCGTCACCGGGGATGGCGATTGCGCGTTGCACGCCGACGAGCTGAGCCTGGATTCCCCGCTGCGACGGTGTCGAGAAGCGGCGCGTCGAGACCTGCTCGCCCGCGAAGATCGGCTGCGCGGTCACGAGCTCGGCGACCTGTTCGGGGTTGGAGATGGCGCCCGGCACGACGTTGCGGCGGACGACTTCACTCTTCTTGAGCATGCTCTTCTGCGCTGCTTCGGCGCCGGACGTGCCGGCCGGGATGTCGCGCGAAGCGACCCAAACCGGGACGTTCGTCTCGTCCTTGCGGACGTTACGCTGGTAATTCGTCACGTAAAAGCTCGTCAACAGCGCAGCGACGAGGGCCAACGCGACGGCGATCGTGATGTTTTTGACCCTATACGTCATGAGCGTCTCTCTTTTCCCTTCCTTGTTCGTCGTTATTCGACGAGTTCGATGGTGGTCGTGCCGTAGTTCAGGTTGTTACCGGACTGGGACTGAACTCCCTCCCAGATCACTTTTTTGAATGAGCCTTTGACAACGCCGGTGTTGCCGTTGGCGTTGTAGGACGTAACGTGGAACGCGACCCAGCCGACGACGTGGTACTGGGCACCCTGTCCGGATCCAGTGATCCGGTCGTAGATCGGGAAGAGCAGAACGGGATCCTTGTCCAACCGGTCAGCCATCGCGCCTTTCACATGTGAATCGTTGAACATTGCAGACGTGACTGAGTTGTAATCTCCGAGCTCCATGTACTGGTCATAGCCCCGCGTGATCCATTCGCCGATCGTGTCTGCGCCGGGACTGCCGGAATTGTCCATCTCGAGGTTGATCAGCGAGAACGAGCCCGCTTCGTTACCGGATCCCGGGCCGTGCAGATGCTCGAGATCGATCTGCGTCGGGTTGCCGAAGCACGGGACCGGCCTGCCGTTTGAGACACTGCAATTCAGGTCCGGGTGCTCGATGTTGACGGCGATTGGGGCGACCCACTTCGCGGACTGGAGGCCGCCCGCCCGCGCCTTCGCGGTGGCGTGCACGTTGACGGAGTCGATTCCGAAGAGCTTCGAGAAGGTGCCGGGTGCGTCGCGGTCGACCTTGACGGTGACAGTGTCGTTCGGCACGTTTGCGGTCGAGAACGTGATCTGACGGCCGGCGCCGGCGACGTTCTTGTCGAGGTACTGCGTCGCGAGCGCGCTAGCCTGGCCGAGGTCGGTAGGCAGTGCATGGGCGGACGCGAGCGCGGCGGCGTCGGCATCCGACTGCGTGTCGCGCTGCTCGCGGAACCACGAGCCGACGTCGAGCACCATGGCAACGGCGCCGAGGAGCGTGGCCATGAACATGACGGTGATGACCGCGGCCTGGCCACGATCGTTGCTGATGCGCTTCATTCCACACGCTCCGTGGTTTTGGATTCGAGATCCCCGGCCGCGACGACGAACCCCAGAAGGTTGACGCTGTACGGATACTTCGCAGTGACGGTCACGTCGTCGCCGTGATCCCACGGCGCGGGAGTGACGACGACGTCGAGCTTGGCCAGGTCGAGGCCGCTGGCCGCGCTCTCGACCTTGGCCACGGTCACCGCCACCGGATCGGCCTCGTGCCGGCTGGTGGCCGCCTTGCGCGCCCCGACGCGCGCCGCGTCGGTGAGCGTGACGTAGTTCTTGTAGAGGATGCCGAACTGGATCACTCCGAACAGGACGACGCAGAGGATCGGGATGACGAGCGCGAACTCGACCATCGTCTGGCCTCGGTCGTTGCGAAGTGAGGGGCGGCGGCTCATGTGTTCTAGACGACGGACGTGAGGATGTCGAACGTGCGCGTGTAGGCCGCCACGATCGTGTCCGACAGGAGCGCGAAGGTGGTGACGATGACGAACGTGATCACGCCGACCACGAGGGCGTACTCCGCCATCGTCTGGCCCGATTCAGCTCGGAATGTGATCGAATGTCTCATCATCGTCACCACCTTTCTATTTCGCTCGGTTTGCACGATCCTTGGTTCCTAGCTCAGTGCTGTGATGACCTTGCTCAGTGCAGTGTTGATCGCACCCGAAAGCAGGAGCAGCGTAGCCACGATGACGAGCGTGATCACGGCGAGAACAACGCCGTACTCCGCCATCGTCTGGCCCTCCTCGTTACGAAGGTCGGGAAGCCGATTCTGAAGTGAAACGAAAAGCTTCAGCATGTAGTTCACCTCCCTTTTCTCTTCGCTGGGTTTCTTCGGTCTTGATTTACGGCGTTACTTCAGTACGGTGATGACCTTGCTCAGTGCGGTGTTGATCGCACCCGAAAGCAGAAGCAGCGTGGCCACGATGACGAGCGTGATCACGGCGAGAACGACGCCGTACTCAGCCATCGTCTGACCCTCCTCGTTGCGAAGGTCGGCGAGCCGATTCTGAAGTGAGACGAAAAGCTTCAGCATGTAATTCACCTCCCTTCGGGCAGGAGAAGGCGGACGGATGGCCGGGCGCATGCGGCTGCCCGGAGTGCGGTGAAAGTTGTGGAGCGATTGGCGGTGCGGTCCTTCACGTTGAGAAACCTTTCTCTCACCGGCGAGCCGCTTCGCCTGTTCGATTGTTGCCCTTGCGCTGACACCTTTTCGGCCAACGTTCGGAATGTGAGAAGCCCCATCCGGGTGACTTCTTGCACTTTTCTTCCAAGTTCCCCCGAACGGGTGAGAACCGCTAAAGGTGCTGCCGATAAGAAGGGTTCACACGGAAACCGTCGGCGGCGCGGTCAGACACTCAAAGGCGCCGGACGGGCAAGAACCCGGCGCCAGATACGGAGGAGCTGGGTTACATGCCAAGACGGAACCGGACTATGTGGAAGGCACTACTGCCGCTCGGCCTGCTGGTCGTCGCGGTGCTCGCTCTCGTCCGCCGCGGCGGGGACGACTGGGAGTACGAGCAGGCGGAGCCCGCGACGGACGATGCGCCGAAGGCGCTCCACGCCGCCCGCCGCCGGCCTGCAGCCCGTTTCGCGCTCGTGGCCGCGTTCACCACCCTCTTCTTCGCAGGGGCTTCCTTCACCGCGGGTGCCGGCGATCAGATGGCGCGTCTGCTGGAGAATGACGCCCCCGTCCTGACAGAGGTGGGCGAAGTCGCGGCCGGCCGCCAGGCCATACCGGCAGAGGCACAGCCCGTCGAAGCCGCGCCGGCCGAGGCCGCTCCCGCTGCCGAGCCCGCAGCAGTTGAGCCGGCCGTCGCAACTGAGTCTGCTCCGGAGGCTGCAGCGTCCGAGGCCGCGGCTCCCGAGAACGCCGCCGCAGCAGCCGACGCGGCCCTCGAGCCGCAGGCCATCCCCGCGGAGCAGGCGCCGAGAAGCGTCGTCGCCCCCACTCCCGCCGAGCCGAGCGCGAAGGCCGAGACCTCTGCTCCGGCGATCGCCCCTGCACCTGCCGCCAAGCCGACGGCTCCGCGCCAGCCGACGAAGCAGTGGGTCGTGCAGCGGGCCGGCGTCACGCCGACGGTGGAGCCCGAGATCGAGCACGAGCACGGTGAGCCGACGATCTGGCTCAACCGCGCCCTTCCCGATCCGACCCCTGCGTCGGCCCGGCTGGCACGCTCGTTCGCCAGGGATCTCGTCGCCGTATCGAAGCGTCACGGCGCCGACTGGGCGGCCGTACTCGGCGTGCTTCGGGCCCAGGGGGAGCGTGGCTCAGTGCCTGCGACCGCAGCAGAGCTCGACACGCTCGCTTCACGGCTCGCCCACGAGAAGGCCTGGAAGGGCGCCCTCGCGGTGTCAGGCCGAACGGCCTTCGCCGACCGCGCCGAAGCATTGGCCGATCTCTACAGGTCGGTCGGGATCGAGGCGCTCGTGATCGGCTTCGAGGCTGCGAAAGACCAGCTCACCGAGCGGCTACTCGCCGACGAGGACTTGTGGATCTACGATTCGGGCCGTGAGGACCTCGTTGCAGGTCGGATCGACGTTCGGGTCATCGTCCTGCTCGGCTATCTCGTCGAGCGGCACGAGGCGGTCACCGTGACGAGCCTCTTCTCGGGCCACCGCAAGTTCGCGCGGGCGGGTGTCGTCTCGGCTCACACGTACGGGCACGCGGTCGACATCGCCGCCGTCGGCGGCACCGCGATTGCGGGCAACCAGCAGCCCGGAGGCGTCACCGAGGAAGCTGTTCGCTCGGTGCTGCTCCTCCCCGCCGAGCTCCAGCCGCAGCAGGTGATCTCGCTGCTCGGACTGGGCGGGCCGTCGTTCCCGCTTCGCGATCACGGAGACCACATCCACGTTGGCTTCTAGGACAGCGAGGCTTCAGCGCCAGGACGGGCGCGTCGTCTGCGAGCATCTGCTCGTAGCGGCGCGCCCGTTGCGGCGGATGCGCGGCCTCCTCGGCCGCAGCGGTCTGAACGAGGGCGAGGGGATCCTGCTTCGCCCGGCCGGCTCGATCCACACGTTCTTCATGCGCTTCGCGATCGACGTCGTCTTCCTCGACCGCGATCTCGTCGTCGTTGGGATCGAGCCGTCGCTCGGACCCTGGCGCACAGCCGGCCGGCGGGGCGCGAAGTCGGTCGTCGAGCTCGCGAGCGGCGAGTGCGAGCGGCGCGGCATCGAGGTCGGGGATACCCTGACCGTCGTCGCGTAATCGCGCCGCTCGCCTCGAGCGTGCCCTCTTAGCGCGAGACGCCGAGTGCTGTCTGCGCGTGCTTCAGCACCCAGAGCGTGCAGAGCAGCGCATAGACGAGCGCCGGCAGGACGAACA
>CAWGGO010000008.1:0-281896 GCA_963822205.1 uncultured Gaiellaceae bacterium
TTGCCGGTGCCGCTGACGGTGCCGAGGCCGTATGCCTTGGGCGAAGTCGACGACGGTCCTGCTGTCTTGAGGTGACGGTGTTGCCGGCGGCATCCTCGATCGTGGCGGTCAGGACGCGTTCGGCGCCCGAGGTGAGGTTGGCCGTGGCGCCGGTGAGGACGATGTCGTGCGGCGCCGTGGACGACGGTGAAGGAGCCGAGGGTGCGGTGGTCAGCCCGGCGGAGGTGGCCTCCATGTTGACCGTGCCGACGAGGCGCCGGTGACGGTCTTGGTGGCGACGCCGGCGGTGGCGGTCGCGGTACCGTGCCGCTGACGGTGCCGGGGCCGGACTGCCTGGGCGAAGTCGACGACGGTGCTGTTGTCGGAGGTGACGGCGTTGCCGGCGGCGTCCTGGATCGTCGCGGTCAGTAGGCGGGTGGCGCCGGAGGTGAGGTCGGCCGTGGCGCCGGTGAGGACGATGTCGGCGGCGGCGCCGTGGACGACGGTGAAGGCGCCGAGGGTGCCGGTGGTGAGACCGGCGCGGTGGCTTCCATCGTGACCGAGCCGACGAGCTGGCCGGTGAGCGGCCTTGGTCGCGACGCCCGCGGCGGCGGTGTCGGTGCCGGTGCCGCTGACCGTGCCGGCGCCGGAGGCCTTGGCGAAGTCGACGACGGTCGTGTTGTCGGAGGTGACGGTGTTGCCGGCGGCGTCCTTGATCGTGGCGGTGAGGACGCGGTCGGCGCCCGAGGTGAGATTGGTGGTGGCGCCGGTGAGGGACGATGTCGGCGGCGGCGCCGTGGACGACGGTGAAGGCGCCGAGCGTGCCGGTGGTGAGACCGGCCGCGGTGGCCTCCATCGTGACCGAGCCGACGAGCGCGCCGGTGACCGTCTTCGTGGCGACGCCGGCGGCGGCGGTGTCGGTACCGGTGCCGCTGACCGTGCCGGCGCCGGAGGCCTTGGCGAAGTCGACGACGGTCGTGTTGTCGGAGGTGACGGTGTTGCCGGCCGCGTCCTGGAGCGTCGCGGTGAGGACGCGGGTCGCGCCGGAGGTGAGGTTCGCGGTCGCGCCGGTGAGCGCGATCTGGGCGGCGGCGCCGTGGACGACGGTGAAGGCGCCGAGCGTGCCGGTGGTCAGACCGGCCGCGGTGGCCTCCATCGTGACCGAGCCGACGAGCGGCCGGTGACCGTCTTGGTGGCGACGCCGCTCGCGGCGGTCGCGGTGCCGGTGCCGCTGACGGTGCCGGCGCCGGAGGCCTTGGCGAAGGCGACGACGGTCGAGTTGTCGGAGGTGACGGTGTTGCCGGCCGCGTCCTGGATCGTCGCCGTCAGGACGCGGGTCGCGCCGGAGGTGAGGTTGGTGACGGCGCCGGTGAGCGCGATCTGGCGGCGGCGCCGTGGACGACGGTGAAGGCGCCGAGCGTGCCGGTGGTGAGCCCGGCGGAGGTGGCCTCCATGGTGACCGAGCCGACGAGCTGGCCGGTGATCGTCTTGGTGGCGACGCCGGCGGCGGCGGTGGCGGTGCCCGTGCCGGTGACGGTGCCGGCGCCGGAGGCCTTGGCGAAGTCGACGACGGTGGTGTTGTCGGAGGTGACGGTGTTGCCGGCCGCGTCCTGGATCGTCGCCGTCAGGACGCGGGTCGCGCCCGAGGTGAGGTTGGTGGTCGCGCCGGTGAGCGCGATCTGGGCGGCGGCGCCGTGGACGACGGTGAAGGCGCCGAGCGTGCCGGTCGTCAGGCCCGGCTGAGGGTGGCTTCCATGGTGACCGAGCCGGCGAGTGCGCCGGTGATCGTCTTCGTGGCGACGCCGGCGGCGGCGGTGGCGTTGCCGGTGCCGGTGACGGTGCCGGCGCCCGAGGCCTTGGCGAAGTCGACGACGGTCGTGTTGTCGGAGGTGACGGTGTTGCCGGCCGCGTCCTGGATCGTCGCGGTGAGCACGCGGGTCGCGCCGGAGGTGAGGTTGGCGGTGGAGCCGGTGAGCGCGATCTCGGCGGCGGCGCCGTGGACGACGGTGAAGGCGCCGAGGGTGCCGGTCGGTCAGGCCGGCGGAGGTCGCTTCCATCGTGACGGCCGGCGAGCGCGCCGGTGATCGTCTTGGTGGCGACGCCGGCGACGGCGGTGCGGTGCCGGTGCCGGTGACGGTGCCGGTGCCGCCGGCCTTGCCGAAGGCGACGACGGTGGTGTTGTCGGAGGTGACGGTGTTGCCGGCGGCGTCCTGGATCGTTGCGGTCAGGACGCGGGTGGCGCCCGACGTGAGGTTGGCGGTGGCGCCGGTCAGCTCGATCTGGCCGGCGGCGCCGTGGACGACGGTGAAGGCGCCGAGCGTGCCGGTGGTCAGCCGGCGGCGGTGGCCTCCATGATGACGGAGCCGACGAGGCGCCGGTGATCGTCTTGGTGGCGATGCCGCTGGCGGCGGTCGCGTGCCGGTGCCGCTGACGGTGCCGGCCCGGAGGCCTTGGCGAAAGCGACGACAGTCGTGCTGTCGGAGGTGACGGTGTTGCCGGCGGCGTCCTGGATCGTCGCGGTCAGGACGCGGGTGGCGCCGGAGGTGAGGTTGGTGAGGGCGCCGCTGAGCGCGATCTGGGCGGCGGCGCCGTGGACGACGGTGAAGGCGCCGAGCGTGCCGGTCGTGAGTCCGCCCGCGGTGGCTTCCATGACGACTGAGCCGACGAGCTGGCCGGTGATCGTCTTCGTCGCGACGCCGCTCGACGGCGGTCGCGGTACCGGTGCCCCTGATCGTCCGGCGCCGGACTGACTTGGCGAAGGTGACGACGGTGGTGTTGTCGGAGGTGACGGTGTTGCCGGCGGCGTCCTGGATCGTCGCCGTGAGGACGCGGGTGACGCCGGAGGTCGAGGTTCGGTGGTCGAGCGCCGTCAGCGCGATCTGGGTGGCGGCGCTGTGGACGACGGTGAAGGTGCCGAGCGTGCCGGTTGTCAGCCCGCCCGCGGTGGCCTCCATCGTCACCGAGCCGACGAGCGCGCCGGTGACCGTCTTGGTGGCGACGCCGCTGGAAACGGTCGCGTTGCCGGCGCCGCTGACTCGTGCCGGTGCCGGAGGCCTTGGCGAAGCCGACGACGGTGGTGCTGTCGGAGGTGACGGTGTTGCCGGCGGCGTCCTGGATCGTTGCGGTCGAGGATACGGTTCACACCGGAGGTGAGGTTGGTGGTCGGGCCGGTCAAGGCGATCTGCGTCGCGGCGCCGTGGACGACAGTGAAGGAGCCGAGCGTGCCGGTCGTCAGGCCAGCCGCCGTCGCTTCCATCATGACCGCGCCGACGAGGGCGCCGGTGACCGTCTTGGTGGCGACGCCGCTGGCGGCGGTGGCGTTACCCGTGCCGCTGACGGTGCCGGCGCCGGAGGCCTTCGCGAAGGCGACGACGGTGGTGCTGTCGGAGGTAACGGTGTTGCCGGCGGCGTCCTGGATCGTCGCCGTGAGCACGCGTGTCGCGCCGGAGGTGAGGTTGGCGGTGGGCCGGTGAGAGAGATCTGCGTGGCGGCGCCGTGGACGACGGTGAAGGCGCCGAGCGTGCCGGTGGTCAGGCCAGCGGCGGTTGCTTCCATCGTGACGGAGCCGACGAGGGCGCCGGTGATCGGTCTTCGTGGCGACACCGGCTGGCGGCGGTCGCGTTCCCGGTACCGCTGACGGTGCCGGCGCCGGAGGCCTTGGCGAAGGCGACGACAGTCGTGTTGTCGGAGGCGACGGTGTTGCCGGCGGCGTCCTTGATCGTCGCGGTGAGCGACGCGGGTCGCGCCGGAGGTGAGATCGGCGGTCGAGCCGGTCAGCGACGATGTGGGCGGCGGCGCCGTGGACGACGGTGAAGGCGCCGAGCGTGCCCGTGGTCAGGCCCGCCGACGGTCGCTTCCATCTGACCGAGCCGACGAGCTGGCCGGTGATCGGTCTTCGTGGCGACGCCGCGCGCGCGGTGTCGTTGCCCGTGCCGCTGACGGTGCCGGCACCGGAGGCCTTGGCGAAGGCGACGACGGTGGTGTTGTCGGAGGTGACGGTGTTGCCGGCGGCGTCCTGGATCGTCGCGGTGAGCACGCGGGTCGCGCCGGAGGCGAGGTTGGCGGTGGCGCCGTTGAGCAGGATCTCGGCGGCGGCGCCGTGGACGACGGTGAAGGCGCCGAGCGTGCCGGTGGTGAGCCCGGCGGCGGTGGCTTCCATCGTGACCGAGCCGACGAGGGCGCCGGTGATCGTCTTGGTGGCGACGCCGCTGGAGGCGGTCGCGGTGCCCGTGCCGCTGACGGTGCCGGCGCCCGACTGCTTGGCGAAGTCGACGACGGTCGAGTTGTCGGAGGTGACGGTGTTGCCGGCCGCGTCCTGGATCGTCGCGGTCAGGACGCGGGTCGCGCCCGAGGTGAGGTTGGCGGTCGCGCCGGTGAGCGAGATCTGGGTGGCGGCGCCGTGGACGACGGTGAAGGCGCCGAGCGTGCCGGTGGTCAGGCCGGCCGGCGGTGGCTTCCATCGTCACCGAGCCGACGAGGCCACCGGTGATCGTCTTGGTGGCGACGCCGGCGGCGGCGGTGGCGTTGCCGGTGCCGGTGACGGTGCCGGCGCCGGACGCCTTGGCGAAGGCGACGACGGTGGCGTTGTCGTTGGTGACGGTGTTGCCGGCGGCGTCCTGGATCGTCGCGGTCGAGAGGCGCGTCGCGCCGGAGGTGAGGTTGGCGGTGGAGCCGGTGAGCGCGATCTGGGTCGCGGCGCCGTGCACGACGGTGAAGGCGCCGAGCGTGCCGGTGGTCAGCCCGGCGGCGGTGGCCTCCATCGTCACGGAGCCGACGAGGGCGCCGGTGACCGTCTTGGTGGCGACGCCGGCGACGGCGGTGGCGTTGCCGGTGCCGGTGACGGTGCCGCGCCGGACGCCTTGGCGAAGGCGACGACGGTGGTGCTGTCGTTGGTGACGGTGTTGCCGGCCGCGTCCTGGATCGTCGCGGTCAGGACGCGCGTCGCACCGGAGGTGAGGTTGGCGGTGGAGCCGGTGAGCGCGATCTGGGTCGCGGCGCCGTGGACGACGGTGAAGGCGCCGAGGGTGCCGGTGGTGAGGCCGGCGGCGGTGGCTTCCATCGTCACCGAGCCGACGAGCGCGCCGGTGATCGTCTTGGTCGCGACGCCGGCGACGGCGGTGTCGTTGCCGGTGCCGGTGACGGTGCCGGCGCCGGAGGCCTTGGCGAAGGCGACGACGGTGGTGTTGTCGTTGGTGACGGTGTTGCCGGCCGCGTCCTGGATCGTCGCGGTGAGCAGGCGTGTCGCGCCGGAGGTGAGGTTGGCGGTCGAGCCGGTGAGGGCGATCTGGGTGGCGGCGCCGTGGACGACGGTGAAGGCGCCGAGCGTGCCGGTGGTGAGGCCGGCGGAGGTCGCTTCCATCGTCACCGAGCCGGCGAGGGCGCCGGTGATCGTCTTCGTGGCGACGCCGGCCGACAGCGGTCGCGTTGCCGGTGCCGGTGACGGTGCCCGCGCCGGAGGCCTTCGCGAACGCGACGACGGTCGAGTTGTCGGAGGTGACGGTGTTGCCGGCGGCGTCCTGGATCGTCGCGGTGAGCACACGCGTCGCGCCGGAGGTGAGGTTGGTGGTGGAGCCGGTCAGCGCGATCTGCGCGGCGGCGCCGTGGACGACGGTGAACGCGCCGAGCGTGCCGGTGGTGAGACCGGCGGCGGTGGCTTCCATCGTCATCGAGCCGACAAGCGCGCCGGTGATCGTCTTGGTCGCGACGCCGCTCGCGGCGGTCGCGTTGCCGCGTGCCGCGTGACGGTGCCGGCGCCGGAGGCCTTGGCGAAGGCGACGACGGTCGAGTTGTCGGAGGTGACGGTGTTGCCGGCGGCGTCCTGGATCGTCGCGGTCAGCACGCGCGTCGTGCCGGAGGCGAGGTTCGCGGTCGAGCCGGTCAGCGCGATCTGCGTCGGCGGCGCCGTGGACGACGGTGAAGGCGCCGAGCGTGCCGGTCGTGAGGCCGCCGGAGGTCGCTTCCATCGTCACCGAGCCGGCAAGGGCGCCGGTGATCGTCTTGGTCGCGACACCGCTCGCGGCGGTCGCGTTGCCGCGTGCCGCGTCACGGTGCCTGCGCCGGAGGCCTTGGCGAAGGCGACAACGGTCGAGTTGTCGGAGGTGACCGTGTTGCCCGCGGCATCCTGGATCGTGGCGGTCAGCAGCCGCGTCGAGCCCGACGACAGGTTCGGCGATCGAACCCGTCAATGCGATCTGCGCGGCGGCGCCGTGGACGACGGTGAAGGCACCGAGCGTGCCGGTCGTCAGGCCCGCCGAGGTCGCCTCCATCGTCACCGAGCCGACGAGTCGACCGGTGATCGTCTTCGTGGCGACGCCTGCGGCGGCGGTGGCGTTCCCGGTCCCGGTGACGGTGCCTGCGCCGGAGGCCTTGGCGAAGGCGACCACGGTGGTGTTGTCGGAGGTGACGGTGTTGCCGGCGGCGTCCTGGATCGTCGCCGTGAGCAGGCGTGTCGCGCCCGAGGTGAGGTTCGTCGGTCGAGCCCGTCAGGGCGATCTGAGCGGCGGCGCCGTGGACGACGGTGAAGGCACCGAGGGTGCCGGTGGTGAGGCCGGCGGACGGTTGCTTCCATCGTGACCGAGCCGGCGAGCTGGCCGGTGATCGTCTTGGTCGCGACGCCGCTCGAGGCGGTCGCGTTGCCGGTGCCGGTGACGGTCCCCGCGCCGGAGGCCTTGGCGAAGGCGACGACGGTGGTGTTGTCGGAGGTGACGGTGTTGCCGGCGGCGTCCTGGATCGTCGCCGTGAGCAGCGCGCGTCGCGCCGGAGGTGAGGTTGGCGGTGGAGCCGGTGAGCGCGATCAGCGTCGCGGCGCCGTGCACGACGGTGAAGGCACCGAGCGTGCCGGTCGTCAGCCCGCCGGAGGTCGCCTGCATCGTCACCGAGCCGACAAGCTCGCCGGTGATCGTCTTGGTCGCGACGCCGCTCGAGGCGGTCGCGTTGCCCGTGCCGGTGACGGTCCCCGCGCCGGAGGCTTTGGCGAAGGCGACGACGGTGGAGTTGTCGGAGGTGACGGTGTTGCCGGCGGCGTCCTGGATCGTCGCGGTCAAGACGCGCGTCGCACCCGACGTCGAGGTCGGCGGTCGAGCCGGTCAGAGCGATCTGCGTCGGCGGCGCCGTGGACGACGGTGAAGGCACCGAGCGTGCCGGTAGTCAGCCCGCCGGAGGTCGCCTGCATCGTCACCGAGCCGACAAGCGCGCCGGTGATCGTCTTGGTGGCGACACCGCTCGAGGCGGTCGCGTTGCCGGTGCCGGTCACGATCCCCGCACCGGACTGCCTTGGCGAAGGCGACGACGGTGGAGCTGTCGCTCGTGACGGTGTTGCCGGCCGCGTCCTGGATCGTCGCGGTAAGCACCCGCGTCGCGCCGGAGGTCAGGTTCGCCGTCGACCGGTCAGGGCGATCTGGGCCGCGGCCCCGTGCGTGATCGTGATCGAGGGAGAGTCGAGGTTGACGAGGCCGCCGCTCGTCGCCGACGAGCGCTGCTGCGCCTGCCAGGTCTGCGCACCGGCCGGGCCCGGGGCAGTCGCGCCGGGGCCGCCGCCGCCAGTCGAGCCGTAGGTGATCGTGAACGTCGGACGCCGGCGGTGAGCGTGAGCCCTGAGACGGTGATCGTCTGGCCGGCCACTCCGACAGTGCCGGACTCGAGGTGGTGTAGCCGGCGTTCGAGCCGGTCGTCGAAGGAGCGCTCCAGCCGGTCGGGGCGACGAGCGTGACCGAGCCGTTGCGCATTCCGCCGGTGGCGGCGGTGTACGTGAACGTGATCGTGTTCCCGGTCGACTGCGAGGCGACGCTGCTCGTGCCGGTCGTCGAGCGTGCCGGAGCCGTCGGCGGCGAGCGGCGCGATCGCGACGGTCTGGCCGATGCTGACCGCGGCGGTCGGCGTTCGTCGCCCGAGCGCGCGGGCTCGACCCGGGCCGACGAACGCCTCGTCGCCGAGACCCGTCGAGGTCGCGGGTCGGCGGTACCTGGCTCGTGGAGGACGTGTCCCAGCGCTCGTTGGTCAGTCCCGTCCAGTTCGTCGTCGCTCCGTTGCCGGTCGCGGCGCCGACGAGCGTGAGCAGCCGCGTGTCGGCGACCGTCGTCGACGACGGTGGGGGCGGTGGCAGTGACGCTCGAGGCGTTCGCCTGGCCGCCGCTGATGTTGATCGGGTTGGCCTGGTTCGCCGCGTCGACGTAGGCGGCGATGCCGGCAGAGGTCTTGACGTTCGCGCTCAGGGTGAACGTGTACGACGTCGCGCGGCTCGCCGTCGCGCGACGCCGGTAGAAGACCTCCTGCGCAACGAGTGTCGCCGCTGTCCTGCCGGTCGATCGAGGTGAAGGCGCCGCCGCCGCCGGGGTTGCCGGCGATGCCGAAGATCGTCGTGTCGCCGCGCATCGTCAGCTGCGCGATCAGGACGTCGCCGTTGACGACGCCGGCCGGCGATCGGGACGACTTCGGTGGTTGCGGCGTCGTCCGGGGTAGAGACGCCGACCGAGCGGTTCGGAGATCGCCGGGTCGATCACGTAGGGGGTGGGGAGCGTGGCGTCGTCGAGCGCGAGCTCGAGGAACCAGCGGCCGCCGCTTTGCGGCGACCGACCAGCGGGCATCGTCGGGCGTGACGTCCTGGCCGAGCTCGTCGAGAATCCGGACCGGCTCGATGTACGCGACGTCCGACATCAGTCGCCCGTTGCGGATGAAGCCGACCGCACCGTCGTCGCCAACCCTCGGGGTCAGGTTGAGACTTTTCAGGTGCCAGCGCCAGGTCTTCGGACCCTGCCGTTCGACCACCGTCAGGAACTGCTCGGTCTTCGCCGGCGTCACCGTGACGGCCTCCCAGCCGTAACGCCGTGCGGCGCGAGACGCCGTTGGCGCGGCGCTCGAGCCCGCCGGCGCCGGAATCGGTCGAGCGGAGGCCGACGGAGACGGCGCCGCGGTCGACGGAGTAGCCGTTCTGGTGGAGTCGGACGACCGTGTTCGCGTCGGGCTTACGGGTCAGTGGGGCGGAGGCGACCGGCTCGCCGAGCGCCTGCTGCAGGAACTCGACCTGAGGCGTTTCGCGCCGTAGCGCGGCGCCTGCGAGCAATGCGGCGCCGAGGAGCGCTGCGAGAACGAGGACGACGACGGTCCGCACGGGCAGCCGCCCGGCGTGTGCCGGGCGATTCGAAGGCCGCAGATCCTCGTTGGTCGCCATAGTCTCGGGTATCGCTTTCGCTTACGCGCGCAGAGGGAGAGTGCGCGCATCCAGGCCATCGACTGGGGCTAGGGCGAACTTGAGGTGAAACACTGCTTTGAACTTGTAAAATCTTCCGAAGATCACCCGGAGGGGTGACACGTTTGTGACAGCGCTGGGCTGGCAGCAAACGCGCTTGGCTAGGCCGAATCCGGCGAACGGGCTAGCCCGAGCTCGTCACTTGCCGACACATCACGGGTCCGATCGCGATCGGACCGGTCGTGCGGGTCGACGGAGCAGGCGAGGCGAACCTAACCGTCGACTTCAGGTTGAGTCCCTGAAACGAGTGACCGCCGCACGCACTCAGGCTTGGCCGAGAATGGCTCGAGCGAGCTGCGCCGAGGTGACGAGATCGACCCCCAGCGCGAGTGCCGTCCGAGCGCCGACGTGCTCGAACGCCACCGCGTGGCCGCCGAGGTCCCAGCAGGCGGTCGCCGCGCACGGCGTGAGCTCCGGAGGCCCGGGCTCGTCCGCGTCGAAGGCCTTGTCGACGTACACGCGTACGGCCTCGGCCCACTGCTGCGCGTCGGTGTCCGTGTCCCAGTCGAGGGCGACCAGCACGGTGTCGCCGGTAGCGCCGCGATAGAGGGCGGTGCGGCCGCCGCCCCAACCCGTGCCGACGACGTCGAGGCGCGGGACGCCGAAGACGGCGAGCAGCGCGCGGACGTCGAGCTCACCGAAGGTGCCGGCGCGGGTGAGGGTCACGCCGGCGGCGTTCGCCGGCAGCACGATGGGCAGCGCCCGCTCGCGCTCGAGGTACGCGCTGAGATGGAAGACCTGCTCGCTCGTGGCGGGGAACCGCCGGAGCGAGCCGAGCACCGCCCTCGTCCCGCCCAGGTTGCGCAGGTCTGCAGCGAACCGCAGTCCGACCGAGTAGGTGAAGCCACGCTCGAGCTCGACGAAGCGTGTCAGCTTCCCGCCGCCGTGTGAGGTCGTGCGCGAGTGGAGGACGCCGGCGACGAGTGCCGCATGCCCCTCGATCGCTGCGGCCGCGGCGATCCTGGCGTCGCGGCTGCCGGGCAAACGCGTCGTGCGGCGCAGGTCGAAGTGCTGGTCCTGGAGCGCGTGCACGAGCTCGTGCAGCGCCGCCGCCCGCTCACCGGCGCCGGACTGGACGTAGGCGGTCCTGGTGACTTGGTCGTAGAGGCCGGTCCGGTTCTCCAGCTCGATCAGCGTCTGGCGCAGCACGCCCTTGCCGCCGGATACGAGGCCGAGAGCGCGGTACACGGTTTCGTCGTAGTCCTGCGCGGCGCGGGGGTAGTTGCGGTCGAGCAGCCTGACGCGGCGCTGCCGGAACTGTGCGGGACGCTCGGTGACGATCCGCACCTGCTCGCGGGCCTGGAGGCCCGACCGCTTGACCACGACGCGCAGCAGCGCCTGCACCTGGTTGCGGTCGAGGGCGGCCGCCGAGGGCGCCGCGAGCAGCGTGGCTGCGAGCACCCCGAGCAGAAGCCTTTTCATCGCGATGCCACTATCGGCCGATTCCGCGCACACCCTGAGACGCGCACCTACAATTCCCGCATGGCCACGACCGAGGACCGCGGCTCCCTGAACGCCACCCAGGCGTGGCGCGAGGCGCTGTACGGGCGGACGCCGGAGCGGCAGGGTGAGCTCTTCTCGACGATCTCGGGGCTGGAGAACGAGCCTTTGGCGACGCCGGACACGGTCGAGCTCGACTATGACCGCGACCTCGGCTATCCCGGCGTGCATCCGTTCACGCGGGGGGTCTATCCGTCGATGTATCGCGGCAAGCTGTGGACGATGCGGCAGTTCGCGGGCTTCGGCACCGCGGCCGAGACGAACGAGCGCTTCCGCTATCTGCTCGAGCACGGTCAGACGGGGCTGTCGACCGCGTTCGACATGCCGACGCTGATGGGCTACGACTCCGACCACGAGCGTTCGCTCGGCGAGGTCGGTCGGGAGGGTGTTGCGATCGATTCGCTCGAGGACATGCAGACGCTGTTCCGCGGGATTCCGCTCGGCGAGGTTTCGACGTCGATGACGATCAACTCGCCCGCGGCGATCCTGCTGGCGTTTTACGTCGCGGTCGGTGAGGAGCAGGGCGTGCCGGCGAGCGCGTTGCGGGGGACGATCCAGACGGACATCCTGAAGGAGTACATCGCGCAGAAGGAGTACATCTTCCCGCCCGAGCCCTCGATGCGGCTGGTGACGGACATGGTGCAGTGGTGTGCGACGGAGCTGCCGCAGTGGCATCCGATCTCGATCTCCGGCTACCACATTCGCGAGGCGGGCTCGACTGCGGCGCAGGAGCTGGCGTTCACGCTCGCGGACGGCTTCACCTATGTCGAGTGGGCGGTGGCGCGGGGGCTGGACGTGGACGAGTTCGCGCCGCGGCTCTCGTTCTTCTTCAACGCGCACCTCGATTTCTTCGAGGAGATCGCGAAGTACCGGGCGGCGCGGCGGATCTGGGCGCGGGAGCTGCGCGACCGCTTCGGTGCGCGCAACCCGCGCTCGTGGTTGATGCGCTTCCACACGCAGACGGCGGGGGTGTCGCTGACGGCGCAGCAGCCGGAGGTGAACATCGTGCGGACGGCGATCGAGGCGCTGGCGGCGGTGCTCGGGGGGACGCAGAGCCTGCACACGAACTCCTACGACGAGGCGCTGGCGTTGCCGACCGAGGACGCGGTCCGGATCGCCTTGCGGACGCAGCAGGTGATCGCGCACGAGACCGGGGTCGTGAACACGATCGACCCGCTCGGCGGCTCCTACTACGTGGAGGACTTGACGAACCGGATCGAGGCGCAGGCGTACGAGTACTTCGAGCAGATCGAGCAGCTGGGCGGCATGGTCGAGGCGATCAAACAGAACTTTCCGCAACGAGAGATAGCAGACGCGGCGTTTCGCTATCAGACCGAAGTGGAGCGGGGCGAGCGGGTCGTGGTCGGTGTCAACCGCTACGTGCTCGAGGACGAGACGCCGCTCGAGATCCTCAAGATCGACGCCGCTCTGGAGGGCGAGCAGATCGAGCGCGTCCGGGCGCTGAAGGGCCGGCGCGACTCCGCCGTCGTCCAGGCCCGGCTCGGCGCGCTGAAGGAAGCCTCCGCCCGCGAGGGCGTCAACCTGATGCCCGTGATCCTCGACGCCGCCCGCGACTACGTGACGATGGGCGAGATGTGCGACGCCTGGCGCGAGGTCTGGGGCACCTGGCGCGAGACGCCCGTCTTCTAACCGATCGGCCGTAAGCTCGTCTACTCTTCGAAGACGATGAGCACTCCTTCCTCCACGTCCTTCTTCGGCTCGCGCCGGGGCCGGCGCATGGTCTTCCTGGCCAGCCTCGCCCTGCTCGTCGTCGGGGTGGTAGCGGTCACGGTCGCCTACTTCGGCAACACCGCCACGGTCGTGGCGACGCCGCCCTCGAACAAGCCGGCACAGGTCTTCACGGCCGCGTCAGCAGGTGCCGCTCGACAAACAGGCGCGACGGGTGGCCGGACGGTTCATCCAGACCGCGGTCGCCCGCGAGGATCTCGCCGAGGCGTACGAGCTGACGCACCCCGAGCTCCGGCAGGGGATGACGCAAGAAGGAGTGGCTGACCGGGAACATCCCGGTGGCGCCGTATCCCGTCGAGAAGATCGAAACAGCCACGTTCAAGGTCGACGAGTCGTATCCGGACGAGGCAATCCTCGAGGTCGCTCTGCTGCCGCCGGTGAATGCGAAGCTGAAGCCCGCAGATCTTCTTCATCGGACTGAAGAAGAGCGCCGTCGACGACGTGGTCGGTTGGCGGGTGTGGTACTGGGTTCCGCGAGCCTCCGCGATCGTCCCCGACGCTGGCTCGTGAGCCGTGCCGAGACGGACGCAGCGCGCTCTTTCGTCTCCTAGGTTTCGCCGCCGGCTGGCAGGCGGTGCGGTTCTCGCAGCAGTCGCGGCTGCGGTAGCCGTCGTCAGCGTTCTCTTCTGGAACACCGCGCATCCGCCGCCGTCCCGCCTCTCCAACGAGCCCGCACAGATCTTCCGGGCGCCGCCCACGGTCGAGTTTGCGCCCGCCGAGCGGCGCGAGTTGATCGCGGTCGCGGCACGGTTTCTCAACACCGCGGTCAAGCGCGAGCACACCGAGACCGCCTACGACCTCGTGTCCGCGTCCCTCCGTGCAGGGATAACACGGCGCGAGTGGGTCGACGGAGAGATTCCCGTCGTTCCCTACCCGGTCGACTCGGCCCGGTGGAAGTTCGACTATTCCTTCGCCGACGAGGTCGGGCTGCAGGTGCTCGTCTTTCCCGGAGACGACCTCTGACTTCCGTCCGATGGTCTTCAACATGACGCTCTTGGCCGTCTCGCGACGGATCGGAGCGCCGTTGGCTGATCGACTCGTGGACCCCGAAATCCGGTGGCGGCGCCCGGACGCAGTCGCGGTCGGAGGGCTCGCCGTTCCAGATCGCCCTGCCCGCGGACGCCGAGCGCGTCTCGGCGAGGCTCGGCGTGGGCTGGCTCCTCTTCCCGGTGGTGCTGCTCTTCCCGGCAGCGCTGCTCGTCCCGCTCGGGATCCTCGTCGTCGGGCGCCAGCGAAGCCGGCGCGCGCAGCGGGCGTACGACGCCTCTCGCCGCTAGCAAGGCTCCTAGAGCTCGAGCGCCAGTCCGTCTTGCGCCAGCTCGAGGCTCGCGTCCGAGCTGCAGCTCCTGTGGGCGGTGCGTGAGGAGCAGCCTTCGCGCGCCCGCCCGCGCACAGGCGTCGCGCGCCTCGTCCGCGGAGAGGTGCCCGCGTACCGGCCCGTCGAGGTCCCCGCGCTCGAGGGTCGCCTCGCAGAGGAAGAGGTCGGCGTCACGGCCGAGCTCCTCGAGCTCGTCGCAGGGGCCGCTGTCGCCCGAGTAGGCGAGCAGGCGGTCGCCCTGCACGCGGAAGCCGTATGCGTCCATCGTGTAGTGGACGACCGGCACGGCCGTGACCTCGAGCCCGGCGGCGGTGAAAGGGCGCCGTGGCTCGTACTCGGAGACGTCGAACGCGCGCTCGAACATGTCCTCGCTGCCGAGCCGGTGGAGGATCGGCCGCAGCTCCTCGGTGCTGCCCGGCGGCAGCCAGAGCGCGGGCCGGGACCCGCCCGGGCCGAAGAGGTTGCCCCAGACCCACGGGATCAGATCGCCCCAGTGGTCGAGGTGGAGGTGCGTGATCGCGATCGCCTCGACGCTGGGCCAGCTGCTGGCCTCGTGCTGACGGAGCTTCGCCAGCACGCCGGGGCCGCAGTCGAGCAGCAGGCGGCCGTCGACGACGTAGCCCGAGCAGGCGCCGCCGGGGTTCGGCCAGGCGGGGGACGAGCCGATGACTGTGAGCCGCACCGCCATATACTTGCCGACGGCATGGCCCGGAAGATCAGAGTGGTGATCGCGAAGCCCGGTCTCGACGGCCACGACCGCGGCGCGAAGATCATCGCCAGGGCCCTCCGCGACGCCGGCATGGAGGTCATCTACACCGGTCTCCATCAGACGCCGGAGCAGATCGTCGAGACCGCGATTCAGGAGGACGCGGACGCGGTCGGGATCTCGATCCTCTCCGGCGCGCACATGACTCTCGTCCCGCGCATCCTCGACGGACTGAAGGAGAACGGGATCGAGGACGTGCTGGTCGTCGTCGGCGGCACGATCCCGAACGACGACGCCGACGAGCTGAAGGGGAAGGGCGTCGCCGCAGTCTTCACGCCCGGCGCGCCGACGAGCGAGATCGTCGACTTTCTGCGGGCGAAGATCCCCGTCTAGCCCATTCGGGACGTGTCCGGGGACTGTCCCCGGACAGGTCCGTTTACGGCTTCACGACGACGCGGGAGGCCGCGAGCGCGCCCTTCGCGCCGGCCTGCGCCGAGAACGTCACCTTGGCCGGCTCCGTCCAGACCGTCACCGGCAGGCCCTTCGTCAGGAGGTCGAGCGCGGAGAACGCGAGCCCGGCGGGTGATTCGATCCCCTCGAGCAACGCGGTCTCCGGGACCGAGACGCCGACCTTCTGTCCGGTCTGCTTGATCCTGCGGCCGCCCGGCCACGAGCGCACCTGCTCGAGGCTGAGCTGGAGGTCCTCGCCTGCGGCTGTCACGACCGTGCCGGTCAGCGCGAGCGTGAACGTCGTCCCGGGCCGGGCTGCGAACAGCAGCCGCTTTGCCTTGCGCAGGTACGGGAACGGGCTGACCGCGCCGCCGCCGTTCGGGTGCACCTCGAAGTGGAGGTGCGGGTGGATCCCGTCCGCGTCGCCGGAATCGCCGACGTAGGCGATCGGCTCGCCCGCAACGACCTTCGCGCCGCTCTTCAATCCCTTCGAGTACGCGACCCCGGGCACGCACTTGCCCTGGTTGTCGTTCCCCGAGGTGAGGTCGTTGTTCAGGTGGATGTAGAGGTACTCGGTGCCGCTCTCGCCGTTCAGGTAGAGCATGCAGCCGGCCCGCGAGGAGGTCGTGTGGAACTTGACGGTGCCGGCTTCGGCGGCCAGCGCGAGCGCGCGGCGCGGCGCCATGATGTCGTTGCCCTCGTGCGCGCCCTGGCCGCGCGCGTCGCCGAAGTCGTCGGTGTAGGCCGCCTCGCCGAGGACCGGGAAGACCAGTGTCGGCACCTTCGCCGAGCTCGACGCCGTCGCCGCACCTGCGGTGAGCAGGAACAGCGAGCAGCGGTGAGGAGGGCTCCTCGGGCTGTCGTCCGGGCGGGGGTCATGGGTACCGGTTCGAGCTCGAAGGGCGGGAGCCTAGCACCGGGATCGGAGAAATGCCGCTCAAAAGGGGTAAAAGCACGTCAAAAGCACTTCATTGTTCGGCGGAGCGAAGCGACACTTCAGGGGTCTTGCGCGATCGGAATCCGCTTCCGCGGATTCCGATCTTGCGCCGTAGTTAGAGTCCTGCGCGATGAAGATCGCCGTCTGCGTGAAGGAGGTGCCGGACGCGACCGCGCACAAGCGGATCGATCCCGCCACGAAGCGTCTCGACCGCTCCGGCGAGGGTGCGCTGAACGCGTTCGACGCGAATGCCGTCGAGGAGGCGCTGCGGCTCAAGGCCGCGACGGGCGAGGGCGAAGTCGTGGTCGTCTCGATGGGTCCCGAGCGGGCGCTCAACTCGCTCCGCAAGGCGCTCGCGATGGGCGCCGACCGGGCGGTCCTGATCTCCGACGAAGGCGCCGCAGGCTCCGACCTCGTCGCGACGAGCTTCACGCTCGCGAAGGCGCTCGAGCGCGAGCAGCCCGACCTCGTCCTCTTCGGCCAGCAGTCGTCCGACTCCGACGGCGCCGTCCTCTGGGCCGCCGTCGCCGAGCGGCTGCGCCGCCCGGTGATCTCCCAGGTCGCCGAGCTGACGCTCGACGGCGGCTCGCTGACCGGCAAGCGCCAGACCGAGTTCGGCTACGACGTCATCCGTGCTCCGCTGCCGGCCGTCGTCGCGGTCGCCGACTCGATCAACGAACCGCGCTACCCGTCGCTGAAGGGGATCATGGGCGCGAAGTCCAAGCCCCAGGAGACGCTCTCGCTCGCCGACCTCGGCGTCGAGGCGGGTCAGGCCGGCCAGGAAGGCTCGCGCACCGAAGTTCTCGCGCTCTCCGATCCGCCCCCGCGCGGCGACACCCGCAAGATCGAGGACGACGGTAGCGCCGCCGAGCAGATCGTCGCGTTCCTCGCGGAGAAGCGGCTCATCTAGATGTCGACGCTGGTCTTCCTCGAGCACCACGGCGGCGAGCTCCAGAAGGGCTCGCTCGCGGTTCTCTCGAAGGCGGCGGGCCTCGGCGGGGCGAGGTTGCCGGCGTCATCGTCGGCGCGGGCGTCGATGGACTCGCCGAGCAGGCCGGCAAGCACGGCGCGGCGACGGTCTACGTCGCCGACGACGCCCGGCTCGAGGCGCCGCTCCCGCAGCCGCGCGTCGACGCAATCGCGCAGCTCGTCGCCGAGAAGGGAATCGAGACGATCCTCTTCGCCCAGTCGATCCTCGCCGCCGACATCGCGTCGGCGCTCGCCGCGCGCCTCGAAGCCGGGCTGAACTGGCAGCTGACCGACATTTCGAGCGAGGGCGGCAACGTGGTCGGCAAGCAGTCCGCGCTCGGCGACTCGGTCGTCGTCGACGTCGGCTGGACCTCGACGCCGCGAATCGGGCTCTTCCGTGCGGGCGCCTTCGACCCGTCCGAGCAACCCGCGGCCGGGACGGTCGAGAGCTTCGACGTGCAGCTCCAGGAGCACTCGCTCGCGGCCGAGATGGTCGAGCAGGCGCACGCGGAGGAGAGCGGCCCGTCGATCGAGGACGCGAACGTGATCGTCGCCGGCGGCCGCGGCCTCGGCGAGCCGGAGAAGTTCGCGCTGGTCGAGGAGCTCGCGAAGGTGCTCGGCGGCGCGGTCGGCGCGACCCGCGCGGTCGTCGACGCGGGCTGGTATCCGTACTCGGCGCAGGTCGGGCAGACGGGCAAGTCCGTCTCGCCGACCCTCTACGTCGCGTGCGGCATCTCCGGCGCGATCCAGCACAAGGTCGGCATGCAGAGCTCGAAGACGATCGTCGCGATCAACAAGGACCCGAACGCGCCGATCTTCGAGTTCGCGGACTTCGGCGTGGTCGGCGACCTGCACCAGATCCTGCCGAAGCTGACCGAGGCGCTGCGGGCGCGGAAGTCGTGACGGTCCGTCCCGCCGATTACCCGCCTCCGCTTCGCGCCGTCGGACGCGATCGCCGCTCCCACCGATCCGGCCGACGAGCGGATCGAGGTCGGCGTCCTCATCGTCGGGGGAGGCCCGGCCGGGCTCGCCTGCGCGATCCGCCTCGGCCAGCTGCTCGAGGAGTCGCCGGAGACCGCGGAGCGGCTCGGCGACGTTCCCGTCGCGGTCGTCGAGAAGGGCAAGAGCCCCGGCTCGCACCTGCTCTCCGGCGCCGTCGTCAACCCGCGTGCGCTCCGCCGTCTCTTCAAGGGCCGGCTGACGATGAACGACGTGCCGAGCTACGGCGAGGTGCACGGCGAGGCCGTCTATCTGCTGACCAAGGGCGCGGCGCTGCGGATCCCACCGCCGCCGACGATGCGCAACCACGGCAACTGGGTCGTCTCGGTCTCGCAGCTCGCACGGTTCCTCGCCGAGCAGGCGGAGGCGGGCGGAGCGGCGGTCCTGCCGGAGACCGACGCTCAGAAGCTGCTCGTCTCCGACGGCCGCGTGCAGGGAATCCGCACCGGCGACAAGGGTCTCGGCCGCGACGGGACGCCACTGGCCACCCACGAGCCGGGCTCGGACATCGTCGCGAAGCTGACAGTCCTGGCGGAGGGCACGCAGGGTCATCTGACGGGCGCCGCGATCGCGCGCTTCGGGCTCGAGGGCGCGCAGCCGCAGATCTGGGCGCTCGGCGTCAAAGAGGTCTGGAAGGTGCCGAAGCCGCTCGGGCACATCGTCCACACGATGGGCTGGCCGCTCCGCAAGAGCGCCAAGTACGGCGAGTTCGGCGGCTCCTTCATCTACCCGATGGGCCCGGACATGGTCTCGCTCGGCTTCGTCGCCGGGCTCGAGTACCGGGACGTCGAGTTCTCCGTGCACGACGTGCTCCAGGAGTTCAAGACGCACCGCCTCGTGCGCAAGATCCTCGCGCGACGGCGAGCGGATCGCCTGGGGCGCGAAGACGATCACCGAGGGCGGTTTCCACGCGCTGCCGAAGCGGTTTCACGCGCCGGGGTTGCTGCTCGCCGGAGAGAGCGCCGGCCTCGTCAACGTGCCGACTCTGAAGGGGATCCACTACGCGATCGAGTCCGGAATCATGGCTGCGGAGGCGGCGTTCCGCTCGCTCCAGCGCGGCGAGTCGCCGAGCCGCGTCGGCGCGCTCGAGTCCTACGACGACGAGTTGCGGGGGAGCTACGTCGTGAAGGACCTGCGCGAGGTTCGGAACATGCGCCAGGTCTTCGACAAGGGCTTCTTCATGGGCGGCGCGCTCGCGAGCGCGATGACGGTGACCAAGGGGAACGTGCCGCCGAAGGAGTTCTCGATCGAGCCGAACGCCGACCGGACTCTGATCCGCACCGACCGCGCAGCTCGCTACCCGGCGCCGGACGGGAAGCTCACGTTCGACAAGCTCTCGTCCGTCTTCCTCTCGGGCAACCGGACGCGCGACGATCAGCCGAACCACATCCGGATCCAGCGGCACGTGCCGCGCGACCTGGCCGACCTGTGGGTGAACATGTGCCCCGCCCAGGTCTACGAGGCGGGCGCCGCCGACGGCGACGGGCATGGTGCACGTCGAGGTGAACCCGTCGAACTGCGTCCAGTGCGGGGCGATCTCCGCCAAGGGCGGCCGTCTCACTCCGCCCGAGGGCGGCAGCGGCCCCGAGTACACGCTCACCTAGATCGGGCCCGCCAGGCCTCGGCCATCGCGATTCGCTGCTCGACCGAGGGGTGGCTGTCGAAGAGCACATACGACCAGGTCGGCGGGTCGGGGTCGTTCAGCGACTGGATCGTGAACTCCTTGAAGAGGCTCTCCGCCGCCGTGGGGTCGCGCGTGGTCTCGAGCGCCTTCCAGTCGGCCTCCTGCTCCATGTGTCGCGAGATCACGTTGTAGACGGGCAGCGAGAGCAGGTTGAGCACGACGATCACGAGCAGCGAGAGCGGCACCGCAGCCGGGTTTCCCATCCCGCCGCGCCGCCGGGTCGCCACCGCGATCAGCCAGGCTCCCGGGAGCGCGAAGAGCGCGTACCACTCGATGCCCTCGATCAGGTGGCCGCTCGAATGATGGCCGAGCTCGTGCGCGAGCACGGTCTTCACCTCGGCGTCGCTGAAGCTGCCGTCGAGGAGCGTGTTCCAGAAGACGATCTGCTTGCTCGGCCCGAAGCCGACCGCGTACGCATTCGGCGCGCTCGTGAAATCGGTGACGTCCTCGACTTTCAGCGGGATCGGCTCGATCCCCTGCTTCGCCGCGTACTCTCGCCCGGCGGCGAGCAGGTCGGCGCGGCGCAGCGGGTCGGTGGTGGTCAGGTACGGGTAGATGAACCCGAACAGGAAGGCGAGCCCGACGAAGCACGGCGCGGCCGCGAGCCACCAGCGGCGCGGGAACTTCCCCGCGAGCGCCATCACCACGACGAGCGCGAGGCAGATGAAGAGGAACTCGGCGCCGAGCTCGAGCCAGTTCGCGAACAGCGTCTCGACGTAGCCGCTCTCGGTCTGGTCGTAGCGGCGGTCCCACCAGACCTCCGCGAGCCTGAACGGCACCTGCGAGAGCCAGACGAGCGCGAGCCCGATCATCCCGAGCAGCATCCCGGTGCCGATGCGGCCGGCAGCCGACTCCTTCGCGAAGCGGGCGCCGTGCTTCGCGTAGAGGACGCAGGACGCCGAGGAGGACGAGCTGCGAGAGGACGAACTCGATCCGGAAGAAGCGCTCGTAGCGGTCGGCGCGGTCGAGGATCTCCTGCGAGACCCCCGTGATCCGGACATCGGCGAGCGCGAGATCGCCCGGCACGACGCTGTCCCAGAGCGACCATGCGGCCGCCGCCCAGGCGGCTACGAACACGAGCGCGGCGAGCGCACGCAGCGCCACGCTGCGGTTGGTCAGGCGAGCGCCTCGGCGGCTCGGCGGGCTCGGCGGCTCGGGCGGCGGCCGCAGCGCCGGGCTCGCGTACGGATAGCGGTCGTGTGAGGACGAACCAGTACACGTGCGTCTGCGCCTGGTAGCGGATCGACATCGCGCCGAGGTTCCGCAAGCCCGTCGGCATCCGCCCCGTGACAAGTGCGGCGAACCAGCCGAGGAAGCCCACGACGAGCATGGCGCCGGCCAGCGCGCCGGCGAGGAGGAACGCCGGCAGGGCGAGGAAGGTCCGGAAGAGCGTGATCCACCGGCTCTGCCGCTCAGCCGGCGCAATCGTGACGTCGACGGGATAGCCGGGCGTGCCGGCGAAGCCCGGGAACGGGTTGGCCACGAGGAACAGGAACGCCGACACGTGGACGGTGTAGCGGACGTACGCGGCGAGGAAGCGGTGCAACGGCTCGGCGGAGCGACCGCTCATGAGGGCGACGAACCAGTTCGCGATCGCCGCCAGGATCGCCGCGACGCTCCACAGAGCCAGCCAGACGAAGTGCGGGAGCGCGAGCAGCAATCGGAATGCGACCGTCAGTCGCGAGCGACGGCCGTCGTCGTCGACCTCGAGGCGGACGGGATGCGGCGGCAGGCTCCAGGCCGGGCCGAGCGCGTCAGGGTCCGAGTTCGGGTAGCGGTCTGTGAGCAGGAGGGCGTACGCGTATGCCTGCGCGTTGTAGCCCACGCCGTAGCGCGGCGAGGTCGCGAAGCCCGTTCGGCATGCGGCCGAGCGCGAGCGCGGCGAACCAGCCGAGGAACGCGCACACGGCGAGCGTGCCCCCGACGCGATGACGAACCCGCGCCTCGGTCGTGTCGCCGCTCTGCGCCGCCGCCGCCACCGCTGAGTGCAGCCCCAGCCGACGCACCGCGCGCGATCGCCAGCGCCGGGACCGCGAGGAAAAGGCGCAGCGCGATCTTCCAGCGAGCCTGCGGCTGCGGGCCTGGGAGCTCGACGTCGACCGGATAGCCCGGCTCGCCGGTGAAGCCCGGGTACGGGTTCGCGGCGAGCGCGAGATAGGCGCCGAGGTGCGTCGCGTAGCGGACGTACGCGGCGAAGAAGCTGTGCAGGCCATGCGGGAGCTGTGCCGCGCACGAGCGCCGCGAACCACGCCGGCGATCGCGGCGAAAGAAGACGGCGATCGACCAGAGCACGATCCAGATGAAGTGGGGGATCGCGAGCAGCAGCCGGAAGAAGACCGTCAGCCGCGAGCGGCGGAGGTCGTCGTCGACCGTGATCCGCACGGGATGGTCGTCCACGGGCCGGAGTCTACGATGCTTCGATGCCGGTGAGACGCGACGACGTGCTCGCTGCAGCGGAGCGGATCCGCGGCCGCGTCCATCGCACTCCGACCTTCTCCTGCCGCACGCTGGGCGAGCAGGTCTGGCTGAAGGCCGAGCTCTTCCAGAAGACCGGCTCCTTCAAGGCGCGCGGCGTCCTCAACAAGCTCGCCTCGTTGAGCGCGGAGGAGAAGGCGCGTGGCGTGATCGGGATCTCCGCCGGCAACCATGCGCAGGCGCTCGCCTGGGGCGCGGCTGCGGAGGGGATCGACTGCCTGGTCGTCATGTATGCGAGCGCGAGCGCCGCGAAGGTGGCGGCCACGCGCGGCTACGGCGCCGCCGTCGACCTCGAGGCCGCCGACGCGGTCGAGGCGTTCGCCCGGCTCGACGAGCACATCCGCGAGACAGGCCGGACGCTCGTGCACCCCTTCGACGATCCGCTCGTGATCGCCGGCCAGGGCACCCTGGCGCTCGAGCTGCTCGAGGACGCGCCCGACATCGAGACGATCCTCGTGCCGACGGGCGGTGGCGGCCTCGTCGCCGGAATCGCCGCCGCGGCGCCCGACCGGCGTGTCGTCGCAGTCGAGCCGGAGCGCTCGACCGCGGTGCACGACGCGCTTGCGGCCGGACGGTCGGTGCCCGTGGCGCCGGACTCGATCGCGGACGGGCTCTCCGGCCCCTTCGCGGGTGAGACGGCGCTCGCCGTTCTCCAGGCGCACGAAGTCGAGAGCATGCTCGTCACGGAGGAGGAGATCGAGCAGGCGTTCCGGTTCCTGTACATGCGGGCGAAGCTCGCCTGCGAACCGGCCGGAGCGGTCGGCGTCGCGGCGGTCCTGGCCGGCCACGTGGGGGACGGACCGGTCGGCGTTGTTGTCTCTGGCGGCAACGTGGCGGCCGAAACCGCCTCTGCTATCCTGGCCCGGCAATGAAGACCGGAATCCATCCCGAGTACGTTTCCACGCACGTCCGCTGCTCCTGCGGCGCCGAGTTCGACACGAGATCGACGCAGGCGGAGATCCACGTCGACGTCTGCTCGGTGTGCCACCCGTTCTACACGGGCAAGCAGAGGCTGATGGACGCCGGCGGCCGGGTCGAGCGCTTCCAGAAGCGGCTCGAGAAGGCCGGCGGCGCTCGCCGCGCCTAAGTAGCGACTCGCCTTGAGCAATTCGATCGGAGGGCAGGCGGTCCTCGAGGGCGTGATGATGCGCAGCCCCTCGAAGTGGGCTGTCGCCGTGCGCAAGCCGGACGGCGAGATCGCCCAGGTCGTCACGGACATCACCTCGCCGATGGCCCGCAACCGGATCTTCCGGCTGCCGGTGATCCGAGGCGTGATCGCACTCGGCGAGTCGCTCGCGATCGGCTTCCGCGCGCTCGCGATCTCCGCGAACTACGCGGCGCAGGACCCGGAGGCTGAGGAGGGCGAGGTCCAGACCGAGATCTCGCGCGGCCAGATCATCTTCTCGTTCGCGATCGCGATCGGCTTCGCGCTGATGCTGTTCAAGGTCACGCCCGCGCTGATCACGAACTGGCTCCCGATCGACACCACCGGCGCGTTCGTCGTGATCGAGGGCGTGATCCGCGTCTGCATCTTCCTGCTCTATCTGCTCCTGATCTCGCTGCTGCCGGACCTGCGCCGCGTCTTCCAGTACCACGCGGCCGAGCACAAGGCGATCAACGCGTACGAGGCGGGCGAGGAGCTCACCCCGGAACGCGTGCAAACATTCAGTTTGATCCACCCGCGTTGCGGAACAGCGTTTTTGCTCTGGGTAATGGTGATCGGGATCTTCGTCTTCGCGTTCGTCGGGCAGCCGGCCTGGTACTGGCTGATCATCGAGCCGGATCCTGCTGCTGCCGGTGATCGCGGGGATCGCCTACGAGTTGATCCGGTTTGCCGGCAAGCACCAGGGCAACGCGATCCTGATGACGCTGCTCGCGCCCGGCATGTGGCTGCAGCGGCTGACGACGCGCCAGCCGTCGCTCGACCAGATCGAGGTCTCGATCCGCGCGCTGCAGGAGGTGCTCCGCCGCGAGGGCGGGCTGACCTCCGAGGAGCGCAAGGTCGAGGTCATGGCCTAGATGCCCCGGATCGTTCGTCACGCCACCGTGGCGTGGCGGGGGTCGCTGTCGCGCGGCTCCGGCGTGGCTACTGCCGGGACCGGAGCGTTCGAGCTGCCGATCGACCTCCCGTCGCGGATCGCGGACAAGCCTGGAAAGACGAGCCCGGAGGAGCTGCTCGCGGCGGCGCATGCCGGGCTGCTACGCGACCTCGCTGGCGGGCGAGATCGCGCGCGCCGGCGGAACCGTCGAGGAGCTCGAGGTGCAATGCACCGTGACGATGGACGAGGTCGAGGGAAAGGGTCACCTGATCGTCGTCGTCCGAGCTCGACGTCTCCGGACGCGCCGAGGGGATCGACGAGGCGGGATTCGAGAGCGCCGTGCGCGCGGCCGACAAGGGTTGCTCGTTCTCGGCGCTGATCCGCGCGAGCGCTTCCGTTAGCGTACGGGCAAGTTTGCAAACGAGCTAGGAGGGACGACATGGCAGCCGAGCGTCGTGCAGCGGTGACCTGGAACGGCGATCTGATGAGCGGGTCGGGCACAATCGACGAGGTCGGCTCTGGCGCATTCGCGCCGCTCGACGTCAGCTGGGCGGCACGGTCGGAGGAGGCGTCGGGTGGCAAGACGAGCCCGGAGGAGCTGATCGCAGCGGCGCACGCATCCTGCTTCTCGATGGCCCTTGCGCTCGGCCTCGCCAAGGCGGGGAACGCGCCCGAGCGGTTGGAGACCTCCGCGGTAGTCACATTCGTCCCGGGGACGGGGATCACGAAGAGCGCCCTGACGGTTCGCGGGACAGTTCCGGGACTGGACGCGGACGGGTTCCGCGAGGCAGCCGAGGATGCGAAGAAGAACTGTCCGGTTTCGAAGGCGCTCGCGGCCGTGCCCGAGATCACGCTCGACGCCGAGCTCGCGTAGCGGCTCCAGCTCCACGGCCACTCGGCGGTCGTCGAGCAGAGCCCGGCGCGGACAGGGTTCGCCAGCACGTACGCGCACGTCGCCTCGAGGTGTTCCTCGTCGCGCACCTGCCACAGCGCGAAGCGGTCTCCCCAGAGGTGCCCGCTCCGTCGGTACTTGGCGTTGAACCCCTGGGCGTAGCGCCCGTTCACCCGGTGCAGCGCGCGTGAGAGGAGGTCGCGCGAGCACTCGACGACGAAGTGGTAGTGGTTCGGCATCAAGCAGAGGGCGTAGACGTCCAGCCGGAATCGGTCGACGGCCCGCCAGATCTGTGCGAGGAACTCCCGGCCGTCGTCGCGGTCGAGGTAGACCTTTCTCCGCTCGACGCCGCGCGTCGTCGCATGCCAGACGCCGTACTCCGGGAACGTCGATCGAGCGAGGCGAGCCATCTCGACCACGGTAGAGCCTGCGATCGTCGAAACCGGCTCTGTGGAGCAATTGGCACAGAATTGTTGCGCTCCGAGGGACGCGTCCGGGGACAGTCCCCGGACGCGTCCCTCGCGGGCGTGTCCGGATGAGCCGCGGTGGGTCTCGACGACGCGCTGGAGCAGGCCGCGACCTAGGCCCGGAGCACGTCCTCGAGCGGCATCCCTCCACTACCCTACGCGCGTGGCCAACGAGATCGAGAGCCTGATCGACGAGCTGGAACGCTCCTACACGGAGGTGCGCGAGCGCCTGTCCGACCCGTCCGTCTACAACGACCACCGCGAGGCAGCCGACGTCGGCCGCCGCCTGAAGGAGCTCGAGACGCCCTACAAGCTCGCCCAGGAATGGCGCGCGATGCGCGAGGACGTCGTCGCCTCGCAGGCCGACCCCGAGCTGAAGGAACTGGTCGCGGAGTCGGAGACGCGCCTCGCCGAGCTCGAGGAGGAGCTGAAGGTCGCGCTCGTCGAGCAGGACCCGGCCGACCTGAAGGACGTGATCGTCGAGATCCGCCAGGGGGTCGGCGGCGACGAGGCGGCGATCTGGGCCGGCGACGTCCTCCGGATGCTGACCCGCTACGCCGAGAGCCGCGGCTTCAAGACGGAGCTCCTGTCCGCGAACGAGAGCGAGACCGGCGGCTTCAAAGAGGTCGTCTTCGCGGTCAAGGGCGACGGCGCGTACTCGATCTTCAAGTACGAGGGCGGCACGCACCGGGTCCAGCGGGTCCCCGAGACCGAGTCGCAGGGGCGGATCCACACGTCGACGGCGACGGCTGCGGTGATGCCCGAGGTGGAGGAGGTCGACGTCGCGATCGACGAGAACGATCTCAAGATCGACGTCTACCGCTCGACCGGGCCGGGCGGCCAGAGCGTCAACACGACCGACTCGGCCGTCCGGATCACGCACCTGCCGACCGGGATCGTCGTCGCGATGCAGGACGAGAAGTCGCAGCTCCAGAACAAGGCGAAGGCGATGCGCGTCCTGCGCGCCCGGATCTACGAGGCCGAGCGGGAGCGTCAGCAGGCCGAGCTCTCCGCGGCGCGCAAGTCGCAGATCGGCACCGGTGAGCGGGCCGAGAAGATCCGCACCTACAACTACCCCGACAGTCGCGCGACCGACCATCGGGTGAAGGTGACCGTGAACCTGGAGAAGGTGCTCCAGGGCGGGCTCGGTGACTTCACCGAGGCGCTCCAGGCGGAGGATCGCCGCAGGGCGCTCGAGGCGTGACCCCGGCCTTGACGCTGGGCGACGTGCTCCGGCGGGCGACGGAGCATCTCGGCAAGACCTCGGAGACGGCTCGCCTCGACGCGGAGCTCCTGCTCGCCCACTCGCTCGGCCGCGAGCGGATCGAGCTCTACACGGACTTCGACCGGCCGCTCAGCGACGCAGAGCTCGACGGCTACCGCGCCCTCGTCGCGCGCCGCGCCCACCGCGAGCCGGTCGCGTACATCCTCGGCGAGTGGGGCTTCCGGCGGCTGACGCTCGCGGTCGACCGGCGCGCGCTGATCCCGCGGCCGGAGACGGAGATCGTCGTCGAGCGCTGTCTCGTTCGACTGCGGGACGTCGACGCGCCCCGGGTGCTGGACGTCGGCACCGGCACCGGCGCGATCGCCCTCGCACTCGCCGACGAGCATCCCGGCGCTCGAGTCACGGGCATCGACGTCTCGGCAGACGCGCTCGCGCTCGCGCGCGAGAACGTTGCCCGGACGCACCTCGATGTCGAGCTGCTCGAGCACGACCTGCGCGCCGGCTTGCCGCCAGGGCCATGGGACCTCGTCGTCTCGAATCCGCCCTACGTCGAGCCGGAGGAGCTCGAAACGCTGATGTCCGACGTGCGTGACTTCGAGCCGCACCTCGCACTCGTCGGCCGCGGCGCCACCGAGGCGGTCGCGCGCGCCGCTGCCGACTGAGCTCGCCGCCGGGGGGTGGATCGTGCTCGAGGTCGGCGACGGCCAGGCGCCGGCGACCGCCGCGCTCCTGGACGAGCTCGGCTATGCCGACGTCGTGACGACGGCGGACCTGACCGGCCGCGACCGGGTCGTGGAGGGCCGGCGTGTCGGCGGTTGAGGCGGCCGTCGAGGCGATCCGCGGCGGACGGCTCGCCCTCATTCCGACCGACACCGTCTACGGCCTCGCGACCAGCCCGTACTCGGAGGCTCCCGTGCGAGCGGCTCTACCGCGCGAAGGGCCGGGACGACCTACAACCGACGGCGCTCGTCGCCGCCGACCTCGATCTGCTCTTCGAGTGCGTTCCCGAGCTCCGCGGCCGAGCCGGCACGATCGCGCGCGCCCTGCTGCCCGGCGCCTTCACACTCGTGCTCCCGAATCCCGCTCACCGCTTCCCCTGGCTGACGGGGACGAGCCCCGAGTCGATCGGCGTGCGCGTGCCGGAGCTGGCCGGCCCCGGCGGCGAGGTGCTGGCCAAGGTGGGAGCGATTGCCGCGACGAGCGCCAACCTCCCGGGTGGGCCCGACCCGCGCACGCTCGAGCGAGGTGCCCGAGGAGCTTCGCGCCGCCGCCGAGGCGATCGTCGACGGCGGCGAGCTGCCCGGCACGCCGTCGACCGTGATCGACTTCACCGGCGCCGAGCCGGTGGTGCTGCGCGAGGGAGCGCGGGTCTGTCGCCGACGCGCTCCGGGTCGTCAGCTCAGTCCTCTAGCATCGAGTCGTCCCCGCGGTGAGGAGGAACGGCATGGCCGTCGCCCAGGAAACGCTCGACCAGCTCCGCAGCGCCGGCCTCGCCGACGTCGATCCCGACATCGCGGTCCTGCTCGGTCGTGAGCTCGAGCGCCAGCGCAACCAGATCGAACTGATCGCATCGGAGAACTTCACGTGGCCGAGCGTGCTCGAAGCGGTCGGCTCCGTGCCCACGAACAAGTACGCAGAGGGGTATCCCGGCCGCCGGTACTACGGCGGCTGCGAGGTCGTCGACGAGATCGAGCAGCTCGCGATCGACCGGGCGAAGGACCTCTTCGGCGCCGAGCACGCGAACGTGCAGCCCCACGCGGGCGCGCAGGCGAACATGGCCGCGTACTTCGCGCTGCTGCAGCCGGGCGACACGATCCTCGGCCTGCGGCTCGACCACGGCGGCCATCTGACCCACGGGCTGAAGGTCAACTTCTCGGGCCGGCTCTACACGATCGCCTCCTACGGCGTCTCGCGCGAGACCGAACATGGTCGACTACGACGAGGTGCTCGAGATCGCGAAGGAGCACCGGCCGAAGCTGATCGTCTGCGGCGGCTCCGCTTACCCTCGCACCGTCGACACGGCCGAGTTCCGCAAGATCGCCGACGAGGTCGGACGCGCTGCTGATGTGCGACATGGCGCACTTCTCCGGGCTCGTCGCCGCCGGCCTGCACCCGAACCCGGTCGAGCACTGCGACATCGTCACCTCGACGACCCACAAGACGCTCGCCGGCCCGCGGGCGGGCTTCGTCCTCTGCCGGGAGGAGCACGCGCAGGCCGTCGACCGGGCGGTCTTCCCGGGGATGCAGGGCGGGCCGCTCGAGCACGCGATCGCCGCCAAGGCAGCCTGCTTCCGGATCGCCGCGACCGAGGCATTCCGCTCCTACCAGGAGCAGGTGCGCGCGAACGCCGACGCGCTCTCCGAGGAGCTGATGTCCGCCGGGCTCGACGTGCTCACAGGCGGCACCGACACGCATCTGCTCCAGCTCGACCTGCGCCAGACCGAGTGGACGGGCAAGGACGCCGAGGAGCGGCTGCGACGACGTGAAGCTGACCGTGAACCGCAACACGGTCCCCTTCGACGAGCGGCCGCCGACCGTCGCGTCGGGCGTCCGCATCGGCACGCCCGCCGCGACGATGCGCGGCTTCGACGAGGAGGACTTCCGGGAGGTCGGCCGGATCATCGCCGGGGCGCTCGGAGACGAGGACCTCGGCGCGCTCGCCGACCGATCCGAGGCGCTGTGCGCCAAGCGGCCGCTCTATCCGGGCTTCCGCGGCTACACCACGTACCTATGAGGAAGGTCACGCACGTCGAGCACCCGCTGGTGCAGCACAAGCTCTCGTACCTGCGCGACAAGGAGACGCCGACCGTCCACTTCCGCAAGCTCGTCAACGAGCTGACGCTTCTGCTCACGTACGAGGCGACGAAGGACTTCCCGACCGAGCCGGTCGAGATCGAGACGCCGCTCGAGACGATGCAGGCGCAGCGGATCTCGGGGAAGAAGGTCGCGGTCAACCCGGTGCTGCGCGCAGGGCTCGGCATGCTCGAGGGCGTGCTCTCGCTGATCTCGAGCGCGCGGGTCGGCTTCATCGGGCTCTACCGCGACGAGGAGACGCTGCAGCCGGTCGAGTACTACGTGAAGCTGCCCGAGGACCTCGCCGAGCGGGACGCGCTCGTGCTCGACCCGATGCTCGCGACCGGGAACTCGAGCGCGGCGGCGATCGCGGCGGTGAAGGCGGCGGGGGCGCGCTCCGTGACCCTCGTCTGCCTCGTGGCCGCGCCCGAGGGGATCGAGCGCGTGCACAGCGAGCATCCGGACGTCCACATCGTCTGCGCGGCGATCGATCGCGAGCTGAACGAGAAGGGGTACATCGTGCCGGGCCTGGGCGACGCAGGCGACCGGCTCTACGGAACGAAGTAAGGAAGGGCCGATGGACGCGCTTCGCGACCATCCCGAGGTCATCTACGGCGCGGTCGCCGCGCTTCGTGATCGTGATCCTGCTGACGCCCGCGGTCGGTGGGATGGCCCGGCTCCTCGGCGTCGTCGACCAGCCCGAGAGCCGGCGGCTGAACGTCAATCCGATCCCGCGGCTGGGCGGGATCGCGCATCTTCTTCGGGATCTTCGTCCCGGCGCTCGCCTTCCTCGAGCTCGGACGCGAGACGCGCGGCGTGCTGCTCGGCGCGGCCGTCGCGACGGTGGTCGGCGCGATCGACGACTTCCGCGTGCTCAAGCCGGGCCGAAAGCTGGCGGGCCAGATCGTCGCGGCCGCGATCCCGCCCTTCTTCGGCGTCTGGATCGACCACTTCACGTTCCCCTTCTTCGGCCCGGTCGACCTCCCGGCCGTCGTCGGCATGCCGCTGACCATGCTCTGGATCGTCGCCGTGATGAACATGGTCAACTTCCTCGACGGGATGGACGGCCTCGCCGCCGGGGTGTGCGCGATCGCCGGCATCACGTACGCGATGCTGGCGCTCTCGCTCGAGAAGATCGACCCGGCGATTCTCTCGGCGATCGTCGCGGGCGCGTGCATCGGCTTCCTGCGCCACAACTTCTTTCCCGCGCGGATCTTCATGGGCGACTCGGGGGCGCTCGTGCTCGGGTTCCTGCTCGCCGCCGTCTCCGTGCAGGGCCTGCTGAAGACCGCGTCGACGGTCGTCCTCTTCCTGCCGCTGCTCGTGCTGGCGGTGCCGATCCTCGACACGTCCTTCGTCGTCGCGCGGCGGCTCAAGCACGGGCAGCCCGTCTCGTCGCCGGACCAGGCGCACCTCCACTTCCGCTTCCTCCGGCGCGGGTTCTCCCAGCGGCGGGCCGCTGTGACGATGTGGGCGTGGTGCGGCACCCTCGCCGGCGCCGCGCTTGCGACGCGCTTCATTCCCTTCCGCGAGGGCGGCCACTGGCACCTCCCGGAGACGCTCGCCGTCGCCGGGATCGCGCTCGTCGCGCTCGCCTTCTCGCTCTACGTCGTCTACGTGCTGGAGATCGTCAAGCTGAACAACCCGCGCCGTTTCTGGCGCCGCCAGGAGCCCGCGGCCGATTCCGACCGTCGCTCGGCATGAGCTTGTACAAAGTCGCCTGATTTCCGCAAAACAGGCGGTATTCGGCTGTCACAATCTCCACTTGCTTTGGTATGCTCACGCCGACGTGGAGCCCCGCGAGCCCGCCAGCCGAACCCGGTCTCAGCCTCGCGGGGGCCGGCTCCGTCCTGATCGGCACGACGGCGGGCGTGATCGTGCTCGGGATCGGAATCGGCTGGCTGCTCGGCTCGACCGACTGGGGCTTTCTCATCGGCGCGATCCTCGGCCTTCCGATCGGGGTCTTCATGACCTACAAGCGCTACGGGCACGCGCTCTAGATGGCGGGCGTCTTCTCGACTCCGAGGCCGATGCCGGATCAGAAGCTCCCGTTCGTCGCCGGCGCCGCCGTGATCGCGCTGGCGCTCCCCATCTTCCTCGCGGCAGGGCTGGGAGCTCCGCGGCTGGGTGATCGGCGCGACGCTCTGGGCGGCGTCGCGTGCCCTCGCCGCGCTACTGACGCACCTCCGCCCAGGCATGGGTAACCTCGCCGGCTCAGGCGTGGTGGGCTTTGGCATGACCTTTCGAGCGCTCGCGGTGATGGTTGTCGTGGTCGTGCTCGCAGCAACGGACGCGCGGCTCGCGCTCGCCGTCGTCCTGCTGTACGCGCTCGCCTACACGCTCGAGCTGGCCGTCGCGCTCGCGCTCTACTTCTCCGGCCAGCCGGCGGGACAGCCGAGGGGGACGACGCTGTGAAGCGGCTCAGCGCACTCGCGCTCACGCTCTTCCTCCTGTTGCCGCAGGTCGCGCTCGCCTCGACGGCGCCTGGTGCGGAGGAGGAGGAGTTCAACCCGGAGCACGACTTCGACCCCGGCGAGTGGGTCCCGATCCACCTCGGCCCGCTCGACCTCTCGATCAACAAGACGGTCGCCTACCTGATCCTCGGCACGGTCTTGACGATCGCGCTCGGCCTCTTTCTGATGCGCGCGCGGATCGGCTCGAAGAACGAGGTCGGCAGGAGGCAGGCGGTCGGGGAGATGATCTACGACATCGCCCAGACGCAGGTCGCCGAGCAGGGCCTGCCGCACAAGGCGATCGGGCGCTGGTTCCCGTACGTCACCTCGCTGATGCTCTTCATCTGGGTGATCAACATGATCGGATTCATTCCGCTGCCGCTCTCGAACGAGACGTTCGATGCTCTTCGGGATCGAGCTGCCGACACTCGCCATCTACGCGGCCACCTCGTCGATCAGCGTCACGCTCGCGCTCGCGCTGATGACCTGGACCTTCACGCACATCGAGGGGATCCGGAACAACGGCACGCGCAAGTACTTCAGGAGCTGGATTCCCGACGTGCCGAAGGCGATCCTGCCGTTGATCGTGCCCCTCGAGATCCTCGGCCAGTTCATGCGCTTGATCAGCCTGTCCGTCAGGCTCTACGCGAACATGCTCGCAGGCCACATGCTGATCCTGACCTTCATCGGCTTGATCTTCGTCCTCGAGAGCCTCGCGGTCGCCGTCGTCGCAGTTCCTGCGGCTGCGGCGTTCTATCTGTTCGAGGTCGTGATCGTGGTCTCGATCCAGGCGTTCATCTTCGCCGCACTCTCTGCCATCTACATCGGCTCGGCCATCGAGCCCGAGCACTAATAAAGGAGGAAGTATGTTCAATCTGCTAGCCCAAGAAGCTGCGAGTAACGTGGACGCCGGCAAGGCGATCGCGCTCGCTCTCGGCATCGGCCTCGGCTCGCTCGGGGCCGGCATCGGCATCGGCAACATCTTCGGCTCGATGATTCAGGCGGTCGCACGTCAGCCCGAGCTCCGCGGTGAGCTGACAGGCATCCAGTGGCTCGGGTTCGCCCTCACCGAGGCCGTCGTCTTCTACGGCCTGATCGGCGGCCTGCTCGCCTACGTCCTGGTCTAAGGGAAGAAGGAGACGCACCTGATGCTGCTTGCAGCTTCACCGCTGATCGACGTCGTCCCGGGTCTGATGATCTGGACGCTCGTCTGCTTCGGGATCACCTTCTTCGTGCTGAGGAAGTACGCGTTCGGCCCGATCCAGAAGACGATCGACGAGCGCCGAGAGCGCATCCGCTCCGCGGTCGCGGAGGCCGAGCATGCACGCGCCGAGGCCCGGCGGCTGCTCGAGGAGCACAAGCAGCTGATCGGCCAGGCGAAGAGCGAGGCCGGAGCGATCCTCGCCGAGGCGCGCAAGATCGGCGACTCGCAGCGCGAGCGCGCCCGCGAGGAGGCGGAGGCCGACCGGCAGCGCCGGCTCGAGGACACGCGCAAGCAGATCGCGGCCGAGACGGTCCGCGCGCTCGAGCAGATCCGCTCCGAGGTGGCCGAGCTGACGCTGCTGGCAACCGCGAAGGTGACCGGCAAGGTGCTCGACCGCGACGACCACCGCAAGCTGATCGAGGACGCAATCGGCGAGCTCGACTTCTCCGCGCTCGAGGCTGAGCGCACGTAATGGCCGTCTCGCACCGCATGTACGCGCGGTCGCTCTTCCAGGCCGCCAGGGACGCGGGCAGGCTCGACGTCGTCCACGAGCAGCTGGGCGACTTCGCGGCCGCGATCGGCGAGGTGCCCGAGCTCCGCCGCGTGCTCGAGAACCCCGAGCTCGACCCGCAGGAGAAGGCCGGCATCCTCGGCGAGATCATGGGCGACGCCGACGAGCTCCTCCGCAACTTCGTCCTGCTCGTCTCGGAGAAGGGGAGGGCGGGCGAGATCGAGGAGATCTACCGCGAGCTCGACGCGCTCGTCGCGGCCGAGCAGAAGCGGCTGATCGTGGAGCTGACGACGGCGTACGAGCTGTCCGACGAGGAGGCCGCGTCGATCCTGAAGAAGATCGAGCAGTCGTCCGGCCGTACCGTCGAGGCGACGCGCAAGGTCGATGCGGGACTGATCGGGGGCATCGTGCTCCAGGCCGGCTCGCTCCGTGTCGACGGTAGCGTCAAGGGCCGCCTCGAGCGGCTGCGTCACGACCTCGTCAAGGGGAGCTGACGGCGCACGAGGTCCCAACCGGAACCTCTCTACTGACGTCTATGAGGACACCCTCCCTCACCACGAAGCACCGGTCGACCGCGCGCATGACACCCGACTCATTCCTCTCCTCTTCGAACGAGCAGGCCACCACAGGCTCGCCGCGCACCTCGGCGCCGACGGGGTTGCACCGGATGTTCTGTGTCGTGCCCTTCGCGCGCACGCCCTCGAAGACCTTGTCGGCCTCGGTCGGCCCGACGTCGTTGCCCTCCTCCGCGTTGCCGCAGCCTCCGAGCACGAGCGCTGCCAGGAGGATGCTCGTCGCCTTCGCGATCCTGATCACGGCCGCCATTCTGCCCGCGTCGGCGAGCTCGGCCGCCTCCGCGGCGCCGCTCGACATCTGGACCGGCAGCTGGCCATCGCAGCTGATGCCGAGCAAGCAGCCGCTCGGCACGCTCACGTGGCGCTCGATCCGGGAGAGCGAAGGGCGCGCGATGATCGGCCACAACTTCGGTGGCCTACCGTTCGAGTGCGGCGAGGCCGGGCCGAGCAACTTCTTCCGCGGCCACTACGCCGAAGGCGGCGACCTCGTCGCCTGCACGACCGGGGCCGACGGCCGCACGCTCGTCGGCCGCTTCAACGGCAACGAGACCTTCAAGTCCGGCAGCTTCGAGGTCACGGATCATCTCCGAGGCGCCGCGCATCTTCTTCGGCAAGTACTTCGAGGACGACGGCGTCGTCACGGACTGGTGCGGCGTGCTCGGCACGAAGGGCCCCCTGACTCCGGAGACCGTGGACATCGGCGCGCCCGTCGTCCGCGCCCTTGCTGCGTCCGGCCGCGCCGGCGCGGTCGTCGCGCTGCGCGCGAGCGCGCGCGACAACAGCGGCGCCGCGGCGACGCTCCGGCTGACGATCTCCCGGAACGGCCGCACGTCTGCAGACGCTCTCGCTGCCCGCGCGAGCCGACGGCGGTATCGTCACCGCCCGCTGGCGCGCGCCGAAGGCGCTGCGCGGCGTGCTGACGCTCTGCGCGACGGCCGTCGACGCGGCCGGCAACGAGAGCTCTCGCACCTGCTCCACGCTTCGGCTCCGCTGAGCCGCACCCGTTCACCAGCAAGCTAAGGAGAAAACGTGAAGCTACGCCCCGAAGAGATCACCTCGATCCTCAAGTCGCGGATCGAGCAGTACGACGTCCAGACCGACCTCTCCGAGGTCGGCTCCGTGCTCCAGGTCGGCGACGGCATCGCCCGCGTGCACGGGCTCGAGAACTGCGTCTCGCTCGAGCGGCTCGAGTTCGAGCACGGCGTCGTCGGGATCGCGTTCAATCTGGAGGAGGACAACGTCGGCGTGGCGCTCTTCGGCGAGTGGCAGGAGGTCAAGGAGGGCGAGCCGGTCAAGCGGACGGGCTCGGTCGTCGACGTGCCCGTCGGCGACAGCCTGCTCGGCCGCGTCGTCGATCCGCTCGGCAACCCGGTGGACGGCGGCGGCCCGGTGGAGTCGAGCGAGCGCCGGCCACTCGAGTTCAAGGCGCCGGGCGTGATCGAGCGCCAGCCGGTGAAGGAGCCGCTCCAGACCGGCGTCAAGGCGATCGACTCGATGACGAACGTCGGCCGCGGCCAGCGCGAGCTGATCATCGGCGACCGCGGCACCGGCAAGACGGCGGTCGCGATCGACGCGATCATCAACCAGCGCGACACGGACGTGATCTGCATCTACGTCGCGATCGGGCAGAAGGGCTCGACCGTCGCGCAGGTGTACGAGCGCCTGAAGGAAGAGGGCGCGATGGACTACACGATCATCGTCACCGCGGCGGCGCACGAGGCGGCGCCGATCAAGTGGATGGCCCCGTTCGCAGGCGCTGCGATGGCCGAGCACTTCCTCTACAACGGCAAGCACGCACTGGTCGTCTACGACGACCTCTCCAAGCACGCGGACGCATACCGGCAGCTCTCGCTGCTGCTCCGCCGGCCGCCGGGCCGCGAGGCCTATCCCGGAGACGTCTTCTACCTCCACTCGCGCCTGCTCGAGCGCGCGTGCAAGCTGCACGGACGAGCTCGGCGGCGGCTCGCTGACGGCCCTGCCGATCGTCGAGACGCAGGCGGGCGACATCTCGGGCTACATCCCGACGAACGTGATCTCGATCACGGACGGGCAGATCTTCCTCGAGGCCGACCTCTTCTACTCGGGCATCCGCCCGGCGATCAACGTCGGCACCTCGGTGTCGCGCGTCGGCGGCTCCGCCCAGACGAAGGCGATGCGGAAGGTGGCCGGGCGGCTGCGGCTCGAGCTCGCCCAGTACCGCGAGCTGGAGGCGTTCTCGCAGTTCGGCTCCGAGCTCGACCAGGCGACGCAGAACACCCTCGCGCGCGGCGAGCGGATGGTGGCGACGCTGAACCAGCCGCAGTACAAGCCGTGGCCGCACGCCGAGCAGGTCGTCGCGCTCTACGCCGGCATCAACGGCTTCCTCGACGACATCCCGGTTCCCCAGGTGCCGCGCTTCCAGGACGAGCTGCGCGAGTACCTGCGCACTGAGGGGACGATCTACAAGACGATCGAGGAGACGAAGGACCTCGGCGACGACCTCGGCGAGAAGCTCGACGCGGAGCTGGAGAAGTTCAAGAAGAGCTTCAACATCGAAGAGGACAAGGGCCTCGTCGCGTAGATGGCCTCCGTCCAGGACCTGAAGCGGCGCGTCCGCTCCGTCAAGAACACGCGCAAGATCACGAAGGCGATGGAGCTCGTCGCCTCGGCCCGGCTGCGCCGCGCGCAGACGCGGATCGAGGCGATGCGCCCGTACGCCGAGACGATGCGCGAGCTGATCGCCGGCGTCGGCCGTGCGAGCGCGTCCGTTCGCGGGATGCCGCTGCTGCAGCAGCGCGACGAGGTGAAGACCGTCGCGGTGGTCGCGCTCACGGGCGACCGCGGCCTCGCCGGCGCGTTCAACGCGCAGATCATCCGCCGGGCGTTCATGCTCGAGCGGCAGCTGCGCGGGGAGGGCAAGGAGGTGCGCTTCATCGCGGTCGGCAAGAAGGGCCGCTCGACGTTCGCCTTCCGCCGCTACGAGACGGCCGGCGAGTACACCGGCTTCACCGACCGTCCCGCCTACGCCGATGCGCAGGCGATCGCGCACCGCGTCGCCGAGCTCTACATCGAGGGCGAGATCGACAGCGCCGTGCTCGTCTACAACGCCTTCGTCTCGCCGCTCGTGCAGACCGTGACCGAGCAGGAGCTGCTGCCGATCTCGGCCGACATCCTCGAGACCGACGAGGAGGAGCGCCGCGACGACGCGATGCGCGGCGACTTCATCTTCGAGCCCGAGCCGGAGGAGATCCTCGCCCGCCTGCTGCCCGTCTACCTCGAGACGCAGGTCTACCGGGCGCTGCTCGAATCGGCCGCGTCGGAGCAGGGCGCGCGGATGACGGCGATGCGGAACGCGTCCAAGAACGCGGGCGAGCTGATCGACACTCTGACGCTGCAGATGAACCGCGCCCGCCAGGCGGAGATCACGCAGGAGATCCTGGAAGTGGTCGGCGGCGCCGAGGCCTTGGCGTAACCGCGGCTTAACAGCCGTCTCGGCGCGGTCCGACTAGGATCCCGGGCGATGGAATCCGGGGTCGAGCGCGCTCGCAGGAACCCGATCGCTTCGGCCCCGCGATCGACGTCGCGACGCGCCTGCTCGACAACATCGAGACGGTCGTCTACGGCAAGCGCGAGGAGGTCAAGCTCGTCCTCGCCGCGCTGATGTGCGGCGGCCACGTGCTGCTCGAGGACGTGCCCGGCACGGCGAAGACGGTGCTCGCCCGCGCGATCGGCGGCAGCATCGACGGCGTCGACGATCTCGCGGATCCAGTGCACGCCCGACCTCCAGCCGACCGACGTCACGGGCATGTCCGTCTTCGACCAGAAGACGCGCGACTTCGAGTTCCGTCCCGGCCCGATCTTCACGAACGTCCTGCTCGTCGACGAGATCAACCGCGCGACGCCGAAGACGCAGTCGGCGCTGCTCGAGGCGATGGCCGAGGGCCAGGTGACCGTGGACGGGGTGACGCATGCAGCTCCCGAGCCCGTTCTTCCTGCTCGCGACGGACAACCCGATCGAGTACGAGGGCACCTTCCCGCTGCCGGAGGCGCAGCTCGACCGCTTCCTGCTCCGGACCGCGCTCGGCTATCCCGGCGTGATCGAGGAGCGGCGCATCCTCGAGGAGCAGCGCTTCGGCCACCCGCTCGCGCACCTGCAGCCGGTCGTCGGCCTCGAGGACGTCCAGGAGCTGCGCGAGGCGGCGCAGCACGTGTACGTCGACGAGGTGCTGCACAACTGGATCGTCGACCTCGTCCGCTCGACGCGCGAGCTCGAGGTCGTCTCGATCGGCAGCTCCGTCCGCGGCAGCCTCGCGGTCGAGCGCGTCGCGCGCGCCTGGGCGCTCCTGAACGGCCGCGGCTACGTCGTCCCCGAGGACGTCGAGCGGCTCTTCGTGCCCGTGCTCGTGCACCGCGTCGTCTTCACGCCCGCGCTCGTCGCCCGCGCGCGCGGCGGCCGGCTGGCCCGCTGCGATCGAGGAGTTCCGGCTGGCGTGCCTCGAGCTCGCTCCTCGCCCCGGCTCCGACGAGGACCCGCTGTTCCACGAGCGGCCCTTCGAGGCCGGCGCGTCAGCCGAGGCTTGAGCGGCGGCAGCCAGACCTTCCAGCTCGTCCCCCGCCGCCGCCTGATCGGCCTGACCCACGGCACGATGCGGAGCGTTCGCCGCGGCCGCGGCACCGAGGTCGCCGGCTCGCGTCCGTACCGCCCGGGCGACGACATCCGCTCGATCGACTGGGCTGCCTCGGCGCGCCTCTCGTCCGCGCGCGGGCAGCGACGAGTTCGTCGTCCGCGAGCGCTACGCGGACGAGGGGCCGCGGGTCGTCGTCGTCGCCGACCGCCGGCCCGAGCTCGCCTTCTTCACGCCGCCGCTGCCGTGGCTCGACAAGGGCGCGGCGATGCGGACGACGCTCGAGATCGTGCTCTCGAGCGCCGCCCGCGCCGGAGGGTTCGTCGGCTACATCGACGACGCGGACGGCGAGCCCGTACTGGCTGCCGCCGCGCGGCGAGCGCCGGCTCGCGCACGTCCGCGAGGAGCGGCTCGACACCGCCGGCTGGGGCGCGCCGGCGGACGGCGTCGAGCGGTCGCTCGAGCACCTCTTCGAGCACCGCCGCCAGGTCACCGCCGGCAGCTTCGTCTTCGTCCTCTCGGACTTCCTCGACGCGCCGAGCCGGGAGACGTGGCTCACCGCGGTCGAGCACCTCTGGGACGTCGTCCCGGTCGTGATCCAGGATCCGACCTGGGAGCAGAGCTTCCCCGACGTGAGCGGCATCGTCGTGCCGCTGCGCGACGCGCGCAGCGGGCGCGTCGACGCACGTCCGGCTGACCAGGAAGGAGGCGGCCGCGCGGAAGCGCGCGCACGAGGAGCGGCTCGCGGGCGCTGCTCGACGAGCTCGCCCTGCTCGATCTCGATCCCGTCGTGATCTCCTCGAGCGACCCGTCGGAGGTGCTCGCGTCGTTCCTCGACTGGACCGAGTTTCGGCGCGCGCGCCGCGGGGTGATGGCATGAGGCGGCGCTGGGCGGCCGGCTCGCCGGCGGCGCTGCTCGTGCTGGCCGTCGCGGCAGGCGCGTTCGCCGTCGCTGCGCGACTCCGGCGGCGACGACTCACGGCCTACGGCCGCTGCGGCGCGCGCGCCGTGCTCGCCGACCGGATCGTCCTCTTCGGCGACACCGTCCGCGCGCAGGTCGAGGTCACGCTTCGACCGGCGGCGGATCGACCCGGCCGCGATCAAGGTGCGGGCGGCGTTCGACGCCTGGCGGCGCGTCGGCGCACCGCGGCTCGACCCGCGCCGATGCCGGCTCGAGCTCGCTCGCTCCGCGTCGTCTACGTGCTGCGCTGCCTGAGGCAGCCGTGCGTGCCCGGAGCGCGACACGCGTCCGTTCGAGTTCGACCCGGCCCGCGTCGAGTTCGTCGACCGTCAGGGCGGGCGACGGCGCGGTCGAGGCTGCAGTGGCCGCGCGCTGGTCGTCCACTCGCGGTTCCAGCCCGGCGACCTCGCGAACGCGGTCCCCGTGGCGGATCGACCTGACGCGACGCTGCCCGCGGCCGTCGTACCGCGCTGTCGCCCGGGCTCCTGCTCGCGCTGCTCGTCGGCCGGCAGCGTGCTCCTCGCTCGTCGCGGCCGGCGCGCTCGCCTACGTCGGCTGGCCGCGCCGGCAGCGTCGAGCCGGAGCCCGAGCCGGAGCCCGAGCCGCGAGCTGCTGCTGACGCCGCTCGAGCGGGCGCTCGAGCTGCTCGAGGCCGCGGCGCGGCGCGAACGGCGCCGCCGACCAGCGCCGCTCGCTCGAGCTCGTCGCGGAGGTGCTCGGCGAGCGCGGCGAGGACGATGGCCTCGCGCAGACGGCGCGCGAGCTCGCCTGGTCGCCGACGGCGCCGCCGCCCGAGGCGACGAGGCGGCTCGCTGCGCGCGTGCGCGCGGCCCTCGAGGAGGAGCTGCGCCTGCTCGAGGAGGAGCGGCTGGCCGAGGAGGAGCGACGTCGCGCTGCGGAGGAGGCCCATGCGCAGGTGCGATTAGGCCGACCGCAGTCGGGACGCACGACGTCGCGTCGTTCCGGACGGCGTCCGCGGCGCTCGCTCGCGCTGCGCGTGCTCCTCGGCGGCGGTGCCGTCGCTGCTGCTCGCGGCCGCGGTCGCGACGGCGCGCGACCTCGATCCGAGCGACCGCGGTCTGCTGCCGACCGGCACGACCGGCGTCGTCGTGCTCGACCTCTCGCTCTCGATCGTCGACGACCAGTCGGGCGTCGTGCGGCGCACGCTGCAGACGCTGATCGACGCCGACGCGCCCGTCGGCCTCGTCGTCTTCTCGGACGTCGCCTACGAGCTGCTGCCGCCCGGGACGCCGCCGAAGCGAGCTGCGGCCGATGATCCGGATGCTGACGCCGAACGCCGAGCGGCGACGTCGTCAACCCGTGGTCCGACGCGTTCCGCGCCGGGACGCGCATCTCGACGGCGCTCGAGCTCGCGCAGGACATGCTCGTCGCGCGACAACGTCAAGGACGGCTCGATCCTGCTCGTCAGCGACCTCGAGACGGCGCCCGACGACGTTCCGGAGACCGCCACGGTCCTGCGCAGCGATCCAGCGCGCGGGCATGCCGGTGCGCCTGCTCGCGCTCGGGCCGTCGAGCGACGCGCGGACGCTCTTCGGCGGCATCCTCGGCCCCGACGCCTTCACGCCGCTCGTCGAGCGGCCGGACGAACGGCCGAGCCGCCGACGCACGGCGCCGGCCGCTGCCGAAGACGTTGCTCGTGCTCGGCGCTGCTCTTCCTCGTCGCCCTGGCCGTGCACGAGCGCTACGCGGGCGGCTCGCGCTGCCGCGCGCCTCGACGCGGAGGGACGGCGTGAGGCGCGTAGGCCTCCGGCGCGAGCTGCTGCTCGTCGTCGCGGCCGCGTGCGCGATCCTCGGCGTCTTCCTCGGCGCTCGCCGCCGTCGACGTCGCGCGCTGGCGCGGCGACATTCCGGCGGACGACGTCCGCTTCCGCGTCGGCCCGGGCGGCGCGACTCTGGCGGCCGGAGACGCTCGCGCCGTTCGGCGCGCGGCAAGCGCGTGCTCGCGATCGAGGACGACCTCGCCTTCCGGCAGGCATGCTCCAGGAGCTCCGCGCGAGCAAGCTCGACGATGCGACCGTCTCCGACCCGCGCTCGCGCTGCGCCGCACCGAGGCGAGCCGAGCAGCTCGAGTCGATCGTGGTGCGCGACCCCGACCCGACGCTGCGCTCGCGGGCGGCGAACCTGCTCGGCGTGCTCAGCGTCGCCGCGCTGGAACTCGACCCCGAGACGGGCACGACGGGCCAGGACCGCTCCGAGCTGCTGCTGAGCGCGGTCGCGAGCTTCGAGCAGGCGATCGCGCTCGACCCCGAGAACGACGACGCGAAGTACAACCTCCAGCTGATGCTCCAGCGCGGCTCGGGGCTGCTGCCGACGGAGGCGTCGGCGGGCAAGAACCCGACTCCGGGCGGCCGCGGCTCGCGCGGGGCGGGCGCCGGCGGCCCCGGCAGCGGCTACTAGGCCGACGAGCTCACGTTCCTGACCCCGCTCGGCGCGCTGCTCGCGCTCGTCGTCGTGCGTGCCGCTGGCGGCGCTCGTGCTGCGTGCGCCGCCGCGGCGCACGCGGTACGCGGGGCGATCGGGCTGCCGGAGCCGGGCGCGGTGACCCGACGCCTGCCGTCGGCTGCGCTGCGTCGTCGCTGCCGTGCTGCTCGGGCTCGCGGCCGCGCAGCCCCGCCTGGAGTGGACGACGACGCGCAAGGTGCGCACGGACGCCGAGGTATTCGTCGTCATCGACACGTCGCGCTCGATGCTCGCCCGCTCGGAACCCGGCTCGCCGATCCGGTATCGCGCGCGCCAGCACTGCGGCGCTGCGAGTTCCGCGAGCGCGCTCGACGACGTGCCGGTCGGGCATCGCCTCGTTCACCGACCGCGTGCTGCCGCACCTCTTCCCGAGCGTCGACGAGGACGTCTTCGCCGCGACGCTGCGGCGCTCGATCGGGATCGACCGGCCGCCGCCGCAGGGCACGTTCTCCTCGACCGCGACGCGGCTCGAGGCGCTCGAGAGCGTCGTCAGCCGCCGCTTCTTCGCGCCGACCTCGCGCGCCCGGCTGCTGCTCGTGATCACGGACGGCGAGAGCGTGCCGATCTCCGGCGCGCAAGATCGCTGCCGCGTTCCGGCGCCCACCGGGCATCGAGACGATCTTCCTCCACGTCTGGGACGGACGAGCGCGTCTACGACGGGCCGGATCCCGAGCCGCAGTACAGCCCCGACCCGCGCTCGCGCGGCGATCCTCGACGCGGCCGCGGAGACCCTCGGCGGCCACGTCTACGACGAGAACGAGCTCGGCGGCGCGATCGCGAAGGCGCGCGAGCTCCTCGGCGACGGCGTCACGGTCACCCGGGGCGAGCGCCGCAACCGGCTGGCGCTCGCGCCCTACCTCGCCGGCGCCGTCTTCCTGCCGCTCGCGCTGCTGCTCTGGCGCCGCGACCGCTAGGACTCGGCCTCTGAGCGCGTCGGGGAACCAGGGCTCGACCGCCTCGGGGAAGCCGGTCTCGTCCAGGTAGGAGATCGTCCGGCTGGCGAGCCAGACGACGACCTCCGGGCTCGCTTCCTCGAGCACGCGCCGAACGGCGGCGTCTCCCTGCTGCGGCCCGCCCCTCAGGCCCGGCTGCGCGCGGCGGAGCCGGCAGAGGGCGAACGCCGCCTCGTCGACCGCCGTGCCGTTCTCCTCGTACCAGTCGACGCCGTTCGCGCGTGCGAGCAGCGGCCGTGGCGCGGTCGGAGAGCCGGCCCGCCTCCTCGGCCGCGACGAAGTCGTCCGGGGCGCTTCTCGGCGGGTGATGGCCTCTGCGTGGCATTTTCATCAGAACCTCCTAACCATTTCGACCAATTGACGTCACAAGACATGATCCTGCACTCGACCGCGGCGGCGGGGACAAGCACTCCGCACCGGGGCGTGGCTCTGCATGCAGGACGAAACTTCAACGGAGGGGATACATGCGTAAACGCTCGATTTGGCTTCTGGCGGGCTCTCGTGCTCGTCGCAAGCCTCGTCATCGGGCCTGGTGCAACGGCATCGCCGCAGAAGGCGACGGCCGGCACGGTCGTGTTCATCCACGACCAGGAGCCCCCGAACCTGCAGGGCCCCTGGGTCGGCAACAACCTGTACGCGACCAGCCTGGTCCTGAACAACATCTGGTACGGCTGCCAGATCCGCGACTCAACCGGCGGCCTCGTGCCGCGGCTCTGCGTCGCCAAGCCGAAGCTCATCAAGGCGAATCCGCTCACCGTCCGGTTCGAGTACAAGAAGGCCGCGATGTGGAGCGACGGCAAGCCAGTCGTCGCCAAGGACTTCCGGGCGACCTGGCAGGTCTTCATGAACCCGAAGAACAACGACATCAGCCGCACGGGCTGGGAGGACATCGAGAGCGTCACCGTGGAACGGCAAGAACGTCACGGTCGTCTTCAAGAAGCCGTACGCCGACTGGGAGGCCGCTGTCTCGAGCGGCCCGTACCCGGCGCACGTCATCGCGGGCAAGAACATGAACCCGATGTTCCTGACCTCGGTGCCGGTCTCGAGCGGCCCGTGGATTTCGGCAGCTGGCAGAAGGGCGTCCAGATCGCGGTCAGGAAGAACCCGCGCTTCAAGGCGGGCACCGCCGATGAAGCTCGACCGCCTCGTCTTCCGCTACATCCTGGACACGAACTCCCGCTTCCAGGCGCTGAAGGCCGGCGAGGGTCAGGTGATGGAGCCGCAGCCGCAGCTCCAGATCGCCGAGTTCCTGAAGGACAGCACGTTCAAGGTCGACACGCAAGGTCGGCTACACCTTCGAGCACATCGACATCCAGTTCGGCGCGAAGGGCCATCCGGCGCTGAAGCAGCCGTACGTCCGCCAGGCGCTGATCCAGGGCATGAACCGCGCGCAGGTCGCCGCTTCGCTGTACGGCGAGATCTCCGGGCCTGCCGGCTCTGCAGAGCCTGATCTACAAGCCGTTCGAGACGAACTACCGGCAGAACTTCGCCGTGGGGCGTTCAACCAGCAAGGTGATCAGCCTGCTCAAGAGCAACGGCTGCACCGGTGGTCCGACCAGGCCGAGCAAGGGCAACGACAAGAACTTCTCCTGCCCGAACGTCGGCAAGCTGTCGTTCCGGTTCCACACCACGACGGGCAACCAGCTCCGCGCCCTGACGTTCGAGATCATCCAGCAGCAGCTGAAGTCGGTCGGCATCGAGCTCGTGCCGCGGTTCGAGACGGGCGCGCATGTTCGGCACGACGCTGCCGTCGCGCGACTGGGACCTCATGCTGTTCACATGGGTCGGCTCGCCGTCCTCGTCGATCACGGCGAAGGACATCTACGGCTGCGGTGGCGACCAGAACGACGGCGCCTACTGCAACCGGGCGCTCACCAAGGTGCTCCAGAAGGTCTCGACGACCCTCGACGCCGGCCGAGCGGGCGAAGCTGCTCAACAGCGCCGAGGCGAAGTACATGGTCAAGGACGTTCCGTCGATTCCGATGTACGCCCGGCCGCTGTTCGTGATCAACGCCGCCAAGGTGAAGGGGCCTGTCGGTCAACCCGACGCAGGAGGGCTCGCCCTGGAACATCTCCCAGTGGACGACCTCGTAACACCCGTTCCCGTCGGCTGACGGAAACACGACGTCCCGCCTCCGCCCCGGGCGGGGGCGGGACCTCTTCTTTAGGATCCCGAACCGAACCTGCCGTGCTGACCTACATCATCCGCAGACTGCTCTACAGCGTCGTCGTGCTCCTCGCTGGCGAGCTTCCTCATCTTCACGTTCGTGACGGTCTCGGGCGACCCGCTGGCGGTCCTGAGGATCTCGCCCGACGTCTCCGGCGTACGGTCCAGAACGTGATCGAGCGCAAGCACCTCGACGACCCGATCCCGTGCGGTACGTCTACTGGGTCCAGGACGCGTCACGAACCAGTTCGGCACGACGCTGCTCGACGACCGGCCGATCCTGCCGGACCTCTGGCGCGTGATGAGGAACACGCTGCAGCTCGTGCTCGTGGCGCGAGTTGCTCGCGATCCTCTTCGCCGTGCTGATCGGCGTGTACTCCGCGATGCGGCAGTACTCCGCCTTCGACTACACGGCGACGACCTTCAGCTTCCTCGGTCTCGCGACGCCGGTCTTCTGGCTGGCGTTGATGCTGCAGGTGGTCTTCGTCCAGATCTACGTGCGAACGGGGCACCGATTCTTCCCGATCGCGAACCTGAGCGACGTCGATCCCGGAACGGCATCCACTTCTGGATCGACCGCGCGCACCATCTGGCGCTGCCCGATCGTCGTGCTGATGGTCGCCAGCATCGCCGGCTACTCGCGCTACATGCGCGCGTCGATGCTCGAGGTGATCAACTCCGACTACGTCCGCACGGCGCGCGCGAAGGGGCTCAACGAGCGCAAGGTGACGATGAGGCACGCGTTCCGGAACGCGCTGATCCCGCTCGTCACGCTGATCGCGCTCAACTTCGGCACGCATCCTCGGCGGCGCGGTCGTGACCGAGACGGTCTTCTCGCTCGACGGCATGGGTCTCTACTTCATCAACGCCCTCTCGCCAACGACCCGTATCCGGTGATGGCGTGGCTGATGGTCACGGCGACGATGATCATCATCTTCAACCTGATCGCCGACATCGCGTACGGCCTCCTCGATCCGCGGGTGCGGTATGACTGAGCGGGCTCCGGGGGATGACACGCTCCCGCAGGACGAGAGGACGTCGCCCTGTCCTCGACAACGTCGGGCGTCCCGCGAGCGCCCACGGGCAGGTGGGATCGCTGGCGCTGCAGGGGGAGCCGGAAGGCCCTACCGGCGCGCCCGAGCTCGTGGTGACCTCGCCGGAGGACCTGGCGCTCGCCTACGAGGCGGGCGTCGAGCTGAAGGCGCGCAGCCAGTGGGCGTACGCGCGCATCCGCTTCTTCCGCCACAAGACTGGCGGTCGTCAGCCTGGTCGTCCTGATCCTGATCGGCCTCGTCGCGATCTTCGCCGAGCAGGTCGCGCCCTACGGCTACGACGAGCTCGACCTGTTCAACACCACCTCGCCGCCGACGCTCGAGGACAGCACCTGTTCGGCACCGACCTGCTCGGCCGCGACTACCTGAGCCGCGTCATCTTCGGCCTGCGCACGTCGCTCTGGGTCGCGTTCTTCGTCGCGTTCCTGTCGACCACGATCGGCACGACGATCGGCGCGCTCGCCGGCTACTACGGCGGCGTCGTCGACAACCTGCTGATGCGCTTCACCGACCTGATCCTGACGCTGCCGGGACTGGCCGTCCTGCTGACCGCGGCCGCGTTGCTCGGCAACGGCGAGCCCGCTCAAGGTCGGCCTCATCCTCGCGTTCCTCTTCTGGACGGGGCTCGCGCGGATCGTGCGCGGCATCTTCCTCTCGCTGCGGGAGAAGGAGTTCGTCGAGGCGGCCAAGGCGAGCGGCGCCAGCGACGCGCGGATCATCCTCCGACACATGCTTCCGAACACGCTCGGCCCGATCATCGTCAACACGACGCTGATCATCGCCGCCGCGATCCTCGTCGAGGCGGCGCTGTCGTTCCTCGGCTTCGGCATCCAGCCGCCCGACCCCGCGCTCGGCAAGCTGATCGCGACGGCCAGGGCGAGGGCTCCGAGACGTGGTGGCTCGTCACCTTCCCGGGCCTCGTGATCGTGCTGATCGCGCTTGCATCAACTTCGTCGGCGACGGGCTGCGCGACGCGCTCGACCCGACGCAGCGGAGGGTCCGTGCCTGACCCGATCCTCTCGATTCGCGACCTGACGGTCGAGTTCGAGACCGAGGACGGCATCGTCCAGGCGGTCACGGACGTCACCTACGACCTGTACCCCGGCGAGATGCTCGGCGTCGTCGGCGAGTCGGGCTCGGGCAAGAGCGTCTCGGTGATGTCCGTCCTCGGGCTCATCCCTGCCGCCCGGATCCCAAGGGCGAGGCGATCTTCAAGGGCCGGGACCTGCTGAAGCTGTCGCAGAAGCGAGCTGCGCGAGATCCGCGGCGGCGACATGGCGATGATCTTCCAGGACCCGATGACGTCGCTGAACCCGGTGCTGACGGTCGGCGACCAGATCGCCGAGGCGGTGATCGCGCACAACGACGGCATGAGCCGACGGCGCGGCGCGGAAGCGCGCGATCGAGCTGCTCGAGCTCGTCGGCGTCCCGTACGCCGAGCGCCGTGTCGACCAGTACCCGCACGAGTTCTCGGGCGGCATGCGCCAGCGCGCGATGATCGCGATGGCGATCGCGAACGACCCGAGCGTGCTCATCGCCGACGAGCCGACGACCGCGCTCGACGTGACGATCCAGGCGCAGATCGTCGAGGTGCTGAAGGCGGCGCAGCGAGGAGACGCACGCGGCGATCATCCTGATCACGCACGACCTCGGCCTGATCGCGGAGCTCGCCGACCGCGTCGTCGTCATGTACGCCGGCCGCGTCGTCGAGCTCGGCGACGTCTTCACGATCTTCAACGAGCCGCGGCACCCGTACACGGTCGGCCTGATGAACAGCCTGGCCCGGCTCGACGTCGACCAGGAGTGGCTGCAGCCGATCCCGGGCCAGCCGCCGAGCCTGATCACGCCGCCGCCCGGCTGCGCGTTCCACCCGCGCTGCGCGCTCTCGCAGGGCCGGGTCGCTGTGCCGGACGGAGATCCCGGCGCTGCGCCGATCGGCGAGGCGCCGACCACTGACCGCGCTGCCACTTCGCCGAGGAGCTGGCCGAGGCGCACGTCGTCGCCGGGGCGGCCGCGCTCGAGGCGGGGCGTGACGGAGGGCAACGGCGAGCGGACCGCAGAGCCGGCCCGACGCCCGACGTGGTGCGCGACGACGACGCGCTGCTCCGCGTCGAGGGCCTGGTCAAGCACTTCCCGATCAAGGCCGGCGTCTTCAAGCACACGGTCGGCGCGGTGCGCGCCGTCGACGGCGTCGATCTGACGGTCAAGCGGGGCGAGACGCTCGGTGTCGTCGGTGAGTCGGGCTGCGGCAAGACGACGCTCGGCCGGACGATCATCAAGCTGCTCGAGCCGACCGCCGGCTCGATCGTCTTCAACGGCAGGGACATCACCGCGCTCAACCGCAGCGCCGATGCGGCCGGTCCGCCGCGAGATCCAGATCGTCTTCCAGGACCCGTACGCGTCGCTGAACCCGCGCATGACCGTGCGCGAGATCGTCGCCGAGCCGCTGCGGATCCACGGCATCTACCGGGCCGACGGGAAGAAGCGCGATCGAGGAGCTGCTGCGCACGGTCGGTCTCAGCCCCGAGCACGGCAACCGCTTCCCGCACGAGTTCTCGGGCGGCCAGCGGCAGCGGATCGGCGTCGCGCGCGCGCTCGCGCTCAACCCGTCGATGATCGTGCTCGACGAGCCGGTCTCGGCGCTCGACGTCTCGATCCAGGCGCAGGTCGTCAACCTGCTCGCGAGCCTGCAGAACGAGTTCGGCCTCACCTACATCTTCATCGCGCACGACCTGTCCGTCGTCCGCCACGTCTCCGACCGGGTCGCGGTCATGTACCTCGGCAAGATCGTCGAGGTCGGCACGCGGGACGAGATCTACGACGACGCCGATGCACCCGTACACGCAGGCGCTGCTCTCGGCGGTGCCGATCGAGTCGCCGAACCAGCGCGGCAAGCGCAGCCGGATCGTGCTCGAGGGCGACGTGCCGAGCCCGGCCAACCCGCCGTCGGGCTGCCGCTTCCGCACGCGCTGCTGGAAGGCGCAGGAGATCTGCGCGGAGGAGGAGCCGCCGCTCGTCGCGCACGACCCGACGCAGCCGAACCTGCTCTCCGCGTGTCACTTCGCCGAGGTGATGCGGCCGCTCAAGCTGTCCGCCGAAGAGGCGCCGCCGGCAGCGCCGACGACGACGGTCTAGCGACTTGCCTCGCTACTGCCGTTCGGCTCGGGCTTGTGCCGCTCAAGCGGCGGCACCGTCACACCCAGCGCGCGGAGCTTCTTCAGCTCGGCCTGGACGGCGATCCACTGCTCGAAGTTGAGCGCGCTCGTCAGCGCGGCTTGATCGGGGAAGGCCTCCAGCGTCTCGACGGTCCCGACGATCTCGTCGGAGAGCGCCAGCAGCCGCCCGGCGAGCGCGTCACGCGCGTCCTCGAGCTCGTCCGGTGCGTCCGCGTCGCCGACGTCGGTCGAGGCGCCGCGTACCTCGCTGGCCGCAATTCGCATCCGCGAGCAAGTCGTCCACGGACGTCGCCTGCACGATCTGCGCGAGCCCGGCGTCGGTCTCGTTGCGCGCGGCGACACGTCCTCCTGAACTCCTCCTTCGTCGCGCTGCCGCCGCAGCCCGCAAGGAGGGCGACGAGCAGCACGGAGGCGATGGTCAGCAGCCGCAACACGACGGAAGAGTAGCGACAGGGATCGCGACTCCAGATTCCCTAACTTTCGACCGATAACTTCTCGTCAGAATGACCATAATGCGCCACCCGACAGGGGTTCTTTGCGCGCGCTCGCGCGTGGGCCGTGCTCGGCCGACGCGAGCTCTCCGATCGAGCGGAAGCTGCTCGGCTCGCACCTCGACCGTTTCGGCGCCTGTGCGAGCTTCCCCGCTGCGGGTCGCCCCCGTCGACGATGAGCTTCGCGCCGCCGCGCTCCGGCCGCTGCCGCGCCCATCTCGGTGCCCGATGTGGCGCCGCCGCCCGTCTACTCGCGCCTCAGTGCGGTCGGCGCCGGAGCCCGGTCGCCGTGATGGCGTTCGGTGTCACCGCCCGCCCACCCCTTTCGCCGGGGGAGAGCGAAAGCTCCCACGGGTGACAAACTTCGCGAACAACGCCGAGCGAGAGTACCCGCTGATCATCCGCCGCGCCGAAAACGACAACGCCGCTTCGCGTCTGCGGTTCGACCGTGAAGGCATCGTCACGGCACATTTAGCGTACGGCCCGTTTAAGCGACTGAACTCGCGCCTGCTCTAACTAGCGCGCGGTCTTCGACGTCTAAGGTGCCGCAGTGGCCCCTCCGGACAACAGGGATCTGCTCTCCTCCGGCGCCGGCCTCGCGTCCGCGGTGCGGTCGAGACCCACGGCGAGCTCGGCGAGGACATCGAGACCGTCAAGGCGCGCGGCTATTGGGAGCAGGTCTGGCGCCGCTGCCGCCGCGACAAGGTGGCGATCGCGAGCGGGTTCTTCATCATCTTGCTGATCCTCATCGCCTTTGCCGGGGCACCGCTCGCCAGGGACTTCTCGGGCACGGCCCGAACGACATCAACTCGCTCGGCGGCCCGAAGCCGAGACGAGCCCGTCGAGACCGTGGGCGCCCGTCACCACCGAGCCCTACCCCGGCGCGCCCGGAGACTGTCGAGGCAAGATGTATGGTCCTCGGCGCCGAACCGGCTCGGCCAGGACGAGTTCCTCCGCCTTCTGTACGGGGCGCGCGTCTCGCTCGAGGTCGCCATCTTCTCGACGATCGGGGTGATGATCATCGGAGCTCATTGGGCTCGATGGCCGGCTACTTCCGCGGCTGGCCCGACACGATCATCTCGCGCGTGACCGAGATCTCGATGGCATTCCCAGTTCTGCTGTTCGTGATCGCTCTCGCCGCCACGGTCGGCCCGCGGCTGAATGCGATCACCTTCGGGGTGTTCCCCGAAGGGGTGGTCACGCTCGTTTTGATCTTCACCCTCTTCGGCTGGTTCTATCCGGCGAGGATCATGCGCGCGCAGGTCCTGTCGATCCGCGAGAAGGAGTACATCGAGGCGGCGAGGATGATCGGCGCCAGCGACGGTCGGATCATCCGCTCGCACGTCCTGCCTCATCTGATCGCGCCGATGATCGTCTACTCGACCCTGATCGTCGCGAGCTACGTGCTTCTCGAGGCCGGCCTCTCCTTCCTCGGAGTCGGCATCCCGCTCGACGTTCCGAGCTGGGGGAACCTGCTCTCGACCGCGCCCGAGTACTACACGACCCGGCCGTTGCTGATGGTCTGGCCCGGACTGGCCGTTCTGCTCACCACGCTCGCCTTCAACTTGCTCGGCGATGGCCTCAGGGACGCGTTCGACCCGCGCGCTACCGCGCTAGGGCACGCGGTTTTCGCAGCTCGTCTACGTAGCCAACTAACCAAACGTCGCTTAACCGCGTCTTAGGCAATGGACGGGGAGGAACCCGTCCCGGGTCGGGTTGCCCGGCTCGGTGTTCACGGAAAGGAAGAGACATGCACAGACGGCTATGGCTCTCGGTCGCGATGCTTGCGACCGGGGCAAGCCTTCTGGTCGCAGCGAGTTTCGCGAGCGCAGCGAACGCGGGTGCGCTCAAGAAGGGTGGGATCTTCAAGGTGGCGGCACGACCGGAGCGTCCGGTCACCGAGGTCGACCCGCAGATCGCCTACATCACCACGGCGTGGTGGCTCCAGTACGCGACCGCAGCGAAGCTCTACAACTATCCGGACAAGGCGGGCGTGGCTGGCACCAAGCTCGTGCCCGAAGTGGCCGCGGGTCCTGATCTCGAACGGCGGCAAGAGGTACACCTTCTTCGTCCGGAAGGGTTTGAAGTTCAGCGATGGCACGCCCGTCACGGCGGCGAGCTTCAAGTACGCGATCAATCGTGTCGCCGAACAAGCTCGCTCGCCGGCGCGCAGTTCATCCGGCACCAACATCGTCGGTGCCCAGGAAGTCAACAACGGCCAGGGCACTAAGTCCGCGGCGTCCAGGTCAGGGGCAGAGGCTCATCATCAAGCCTGACCAAGGCTGACGGAACCTTCATGTCGAAGATCACGATGCCGTTCTTCCAGGCGACTCGTCGAAGCTTCCGCTCAACCGCGAGATCACCGTCAACAGTGTCAACGACTATCCGTCGGGAGGCCCGTATACGTACACCCGGAACGATGTCAACACGTTGACCTCGATCCGCCAGAACAAGTTCTAGAAGCCGGCCCAGCCGGCTCCGGCCGCAACAGGCCGCGCAACCTGACGTCTACCCCAGTGGAACCTCGACGAGCAGACGGCCTTCAACCAGGTCAAGAACAACGAGCTCGACCAGGCGCCCACTGCCTGCACCTGAGGTGCATCTGTGGCGAACCAGTACGGCGTCAACAAGACGCGCTTCTGGGCGAAGTCCCAGAACTGCACCGGCTACCTGCCTATGAACACGTCGAACAGCCTGTTCAAGGGCAACGTCAACCTGCGGAAGGCGATGAACTACGTCGTCAACCGGAGGGCGATACGTCGCCAGGCCGGCCCGTATGCGGCAACGCGGACGCACCTGTTCGACCCGGGCGTGCCGGGCTGGAAGCGACAACCTATCCGGTGAAGGCCCGCAGGTCGCTCAGGCGAAGCGGCTCGCCGGCAACGTGCGGGTCGAACATCCCGTCTACTACCGCTCGTCGGGATCGACCACCATCAGAAGTCAGGCCCAGATCGTGAAGCAGGACCTGAGCAATCGGTTTCGCAGGAACAACATCAAGATGAAGCCCTTCTCCGGCGGCAACATCTACACCGCCATGGGCGTGCGTGGGGACGATGCTGACATCGGCGCTCGATGGGTTGGTGCCGGACTACCCCGATCCGTACGACTGGATCAACATCCTGTTGTACGGCAAGACGATCGAGGCCGAGAACAACGTGAACTACTCGTACTTCAACCATCCGAAGTGGAACAAGCGGATGGAGAATGCGGCCAAGCTCGTGGGGCCGAAGCGCGCTCGCGTCTATGGCCAGATGGACATCGACATCATGAAGCAGGCTGCGCCAGTGGCGGCCGAGAGGACGTACAACAACCGGTACTTCTTCTCGAACCGCGTGAACCCGAAGGCTGATCTACCAGGGCATCTACCAGGACTGGAGCATCGGCGCTCTGGCTCTGAAGTAGGAGGGTCGCGAGTAGGTAGCAAGTCCGTGGGGCGCCGGTTCAACCGGCGCCCCACGTCGTTTCGGTGACTAGATAGGATTCCGCGGCCAAAGGAACGACAAGGAGGAAGGGCACATGTTCCGATATCTCATCAGGCGACTTCTCTGGGCGATCCTGCTCTTCCTCATCATCACGTTCGTCACGTTCGTGATCTTCTTCATGGCGCCGCAGGACCCGGCCGCGCGCAATGCGGCGGTGACCAGGCGTCGAGGGCCTGCCTCGAGCTCGCGACCGAGAAGCTCGGTCTCGACAAGCCGATCTACGTCCAGTACGTCAAATTCCTCAAGGGCTCCTCCTCGACCAATCGCTCGGCTACTCGTACGCCACCCGGCAGCGAGCGTCAACGAGGTGATCATCGAAGCCGCCCGCGTGACCGCCTCGCTCGTGTTCGGCGGCGCCGTCCTCTGGATGATCATCGCGCTCTCCGTGGGCATCTTCTCGGCCTTGAGGCCGCGATCGCTGATCGACAGGGCGGCGATGGTCTTCGTGCTCATCGGCGTCTCCGCCCATCCGGTCTGGATCGGGCTGATCTTCGTCGTACTTCTTCGGCTACAAGTGGGGAATCACGCCGATCAGCGGACTACTGCGAACTTCTTCGGCCCGCTCGACTCGGGGCTGCGGTGGTCCCGTGGCAGTGGTTCTACCACATGATTTTGCCCTGGACGACGTTCGCGATCCTGTTCGCGGCGCTCTACGTCCGCATGATCAGGGCGAACGTGATGGAGACGTTGAACGAGGACTTCGTCCGGACCGCGCGGGCGAAAGGCGCACCCGAGCGCCGCGTGATCCGCTCGCACGTTCTCCGGAACGCGCTGCTGCCGGTCGTGACGATGCTCGGCATGGACATCGGGGTCGCGCTCGGAGGCGCGATCTTCACGGAGACGGTCTTCGGCTGCCGGGGCTCGGACGGGAGGCGGTCATAGCGATCGAGAGCTCCGACCTGGCGACGTATGCAGGCCATCGTCGTCTTCTCGACGATCGCGATTATCTTCTTCAACCTCGTCGTCGACCTGTTGTACGCCTGGATCGACCCCCGGATCAGGCTAAGCTAGCGACCCACTAGTGGCACTCCTCGAAGTCCAGGACCTGCGAACGTCCTTCCTACCGAGGACGGCATCGTCAAGGCGGTCGACGGCGTCTCGTTCACGGTCGAGAAGGGCCAGACGCTCGGCATCGTCGGCGAGTCCGGCTCCGGCAAGAGCGTGACCTGCCTGACGATCATGGGGCTGAACCCGAAGCGGAACACGATCTCGAGCGGCCAGGCGCTCTTGGAAGGGCGAGGACCTGCTCGACGATGCCAGTCGAGCAAGCTGCGCGAGATCCGCGGCGACGAGATCGCGATGATCTTCCAGGACCCGATGACTTCGCTGAACCCGGTCCACACGATCGGGAAGCAGCTCGTCGAGGCGGTCAGCTGCACCGCGACGTCACGAAGCGGGACGCGCGCGCCCGCGCGCTCGAGCTCCTGAAGGCGGTCGGGATCCCGCGCGCCGAGCGGCCGGATCGACGACTATCCGCACCAGTTCTCGGGCGGCATGCGGCAGCGCGTGATGATCGCGATGGCGCTCGTCAACGACCCCGACCTGCTGATCGCCGACGAGCCGACGACGGCGCTCGACGTGACGACGCAGGCGCAGATCCTGCAGCCTGATGAACGCGCCTGCAGCAGGAGTTCGGCAGCGCGATCATCATCATCACGCACGACCTCGGCGTCGTCGCCGAGACCGCCGACGACGTGGTCGTCATGTACGCGGCGCAAGGTCGTCGAGGAGGGCGACCGTCGACGACGATCTTCAACGCGGCCCGCACCACCCGTACACGTGGGGGCTGCTCGGCTCGCTGCCGCGGCTCGACGCCGACGTCGAGCGGCTCGTCCAGATCCAGGGCCAGCCGCCGTCGCTGCTGCAACCCGCCGCAACGGCTGCCGGTTCCATCCGCGCTGCCCGTACGTGATGGACGTCTGCAGGACGGACGAGCCGGAGCTGCAGCCCGTCTCGAGCACGACCCCGAGCACCTTCAGGCCTGCCACCTCGACGAGGAGACGAAGGACCGCGAGGCCGAGAAGCTGCTCGCAGGCGACGATGGCGGGGGCGGGCTAGCGTCGCGACGACAGTGCGCGTACGACGGCAGCGCCGGCGACGAGCTGCTCGTCGTCGAGGACCTCGAAAAGCACTTCCCGATCACCCGCGGGATCATCTTCCAGAAGCAGGTCGCGCGCCGTGAAGGCGGTCGACGGCGTCAGCTTCACCGTCAAGCAGGGCGAGACGCTCGGCGTCGTCGGCGAGTCGGGCTGCGGGAAGTCGACGATGGCCCGCTGCATCGATGCGCCTGCTCGACCCGACCGGCGGGCGGATCGTGTTCGACGGCCGCGACATCACCCAGCTCTCGCGGACGCGACATGCGCCCGATCCGCCGCGAGATGATGATGATCTTCCAGGACCCCTACGCGTCGCTCAACCCGCGCAAGCGCGTCGGCTTCATCGTCGCCGAGGCGCTCGAGGTGCACAAGCTCGGCACGCCGGCCGAGATCAAGCGGCGCGTCCAGGAGCTGCTCGAGGTCGTCGGCCTCAACCCCGAGCACTACAACCGCTTCCCGCACGAGTTCTCCGGCGGGCAGCGCCAGCGCATCGGCGTCGCGCGCGCGCTCGCGGTCAACCCGAAGCTGATCGTCTGCGACGAGCCGGTGTCCGCGCTCGACGTCTCGGTGCAGGCGCAGATCCTCAACCTGCTCAAGGACCTGCAGGACGACTTCGGGCTCACGTACGTCTTCATCGCGCACGACCTCAACGTCGTGCGGCACATCTCCGACCGCGTGATGGTGATGTACCTCGGCAAGGTCGCCGAGATCGCGCGACCGCGACGCAGCTCTACCGCGAGCCGAAGCACCCGTACACGGGCGCGCTGCTCTCGGCCGTCCCGATCCCGAATCCGGAGCTCGGACGCCAGCGCAAGCGCGATCGTGCTCGAGGGCGACGTCCCGAACCCGATCAACCCGCCGACCGCGTGCAGCTTCCATCCTCGCTGCCCGCGCTTCCTCGAGGGGCACTGCGACGTCGAGGAGCCGCCGCTCTACCCCTTCGGCGCACGGGCACATCGCCGCCTGCCACTACCCGCTCGAGCGCTGGCCGATGACGGCGGACGAGATGCGGCGGCGTCCGGCGCACGCGCGAGCCGTCGCCGCGTGAGGTGACTCGGGATGCTCTCGCGGCGGCCGCGCGTTTCCTGCTCGCTCGCTGCTCGGGAATCGCGCTCGCGCTGACGGCGTCCGGTCGCTGCTGTTCGGGCTACGGCTCGGGGCGCCGCCGAACCGCTCGCTCGCGCTCGGCTTCTACCTCGTCGGCTGCTTCCTGCTCGTCTGCGGCTTCTTCGTCGGCAACCGGGGCCCGCGCGCGACGCGAACGAGGAGGCCGGCACGGTCGGGTTCCGCGCGGCGCACGCGGCGGCTGCGCTGGGCGACGCCGCGACGAGCAGGAGGAGACGATCAACAACTCCGCGCTCTTCGTCTGCCTCGGCGTCGTCGCTGGTGCCGATCGGCGTCGCGGTCGACACCAAACGCAGCTCTTTGATGCCGACTGTGCGGTCTAACTTCCGCCGACCCCCGCCCGTCACACTACCTATGAGACGATCAGCCCCGCAGCCATCGACCGCGCCCGCGAGTGGGCGGCGCTGGCGCCCGACGGCGAGCTGTCCGAGCTCGAGCAGAGGCTGCTCGACGCGCATCTCGACGCTGTGGCCCGTGCGCGCGCGTTCGCGCCGGCAGGTCGCGGCGGTCACGCGCGAGCTGCGCGCGCACTCCGCTCGAGCCGCTCGCCGCAGCCCGATCGCAGATCACGCGCTGGCGGCGCCGGCGCGTCCGCTACGCCCGCGGCAGCGCGGTCGGAGCCGCGGCCGTCGGTCCTCGTGATGGCGTTCGGCATCTCCTCGGCGCGGCGCCGCTGCTCGATCCAGCGAGCAGCACTCGCGCCTCGAGGTCGCGGCCTGCGTCGTCTTCGTCGGTGCGACACGAGCAGGAGCTCGATGAACAGCAGGCGCTGCGGAGACATGCTCGCCGCGGGCAGCATCGTCGCACGCGTCCGCCGGTGCAGGAATCGCCCAGGCGCGCCTACATCGGCAAGCCAGGCGTCCATGACGCCGGGTAGGCTTCGTCCGTGCTCCCGTACCTCGTCACGCGCCTACGTCTGACGCCTCGACCACGCCGCCCGTGTGGCGGCGGCGCTCGAGCTCTCCGGGAAGTCCGGACTGAGCGCCCGGAAAGCGCTCCGGTAGACTCGCGAGCGCGTTTGCGGCGCCGTCGCGCCGCGCTTCCTACCACCGAGATATCTCTCCAGGAGCCACATGTCTGAGCACGCGCAGGGAACCGCCGGCAAGGTCGTCGAGATCAAGGGCGTCGTCATCGACGCCGTCTTCCCGGACGTGCTGCCCGGGATCTACAACGCCCTCGCGATCGAGGTGCCGACCGCGGACGGCAGCAGCCGGACGCTGATCGCAGAGGTGCAGCAGCACCTCGGCGACGATCGCGTCCGCGCGGTCGCGATGGACACGACGGACGGCCTCTCGCGCGGTGTCGACGTCGTCGACACCGGCGCGCCGATCTCCGTGCCCGTCGGCGAGGCGACGCTCGGCCGGATCTGGAACGTGATCGGCGAGCCGATCGACAGCAAGGAGGCCGCCGGCAAGGACGTCGAGCGCTGGCCGATCCACCGCGACCCGCCTGCGTTCCGCGACCTCTCCCCGACGGTCGAGATCTTCGAGACCGGGATCAAGGTCATCGACCTGATCGCCCCGTACGTGAAGGGCGGCAAGATCGGCCTCTTCGGCGGCGCCGGCATCGGCAAGACCGTCCTGATCCAGGAGCTGATCCACAACGTCGCGCAGCAGCACGGCGGCGTCTCCGTGTTCGCCGGCGTCGGCGAGCGCACGCGCGAGGGCAACGACCTCTTCCTCGAGATGACCGAGTCCGAGGTGATCGACAAGGTCGCGCTCGTCTACGGGCAGATGAACGAGCCGCCGGGCGCGCGCCTGCGCGTCGGGCTCTCCGGCCTGACGATGGCCGAGTACTTCCGCGACCAGGGCCAGGACATGCTGCTCTTCATCGACAACATCTTCCGCTTCGTCCAGGCGGGCTCGGAGGTGTCGGCGCTGCTCGGCCGCATGCCGAGCGCCGTCGGCTACCAGCCGACGCTGGCGACCGAGATGGGGCAGCTGCAGGAGCGGATCACCTCGACGAAGACGGGCTCCGTCACCTCGGTGCAGGCGATCTACGTGCCCGCCGACGACCTCACCGATCCGGCGCCCGCGAACACGTTCGCGCACCTCGACGCCACCACGGTGCTGTCGCGCGCGATCGTCGAGAAGGGGATCTACCCGGCCGTCGATCCGCTCGACTCCACCTCGCGGGCGCTGCAGCCGGGGATCGTCTCGGAGGAGCACTACCACGTCGCGACGCAGGTGCAGCAGGTGCTGCAGCGCTACAAGGACCTGCAGGACATCATCGCGATCCTCGGCATGGACGAGCTGACCGACGAGGACAAGCTCGTCGTCTCGCGCGCGCGCAAGGTCGAGCGCTTCCTCTCGCAGCCGAACTTCGTCGCGGAGCAGTTCACCGGCACGCCGGGCGAGTACGTCAAGCTCGAGGACACGATCAAGGGCTTCCGCGAGATCATCGAGGGCAAGCACGACGACCTGCCCGAAGCGGCGTTCTACATGGTCGGCACGATCGAGGGCGCCGTCGCGAAGGCCGAGAAGACCGCGGCCGCAGCCGCGTAATGGCAGACGCGCACCCGAAGTTCGACGTCGCGGTCGTCACCCCCGAGGGTGACGCGTACCGCGGCGAGGCGGAGATGCTGATCGTCCCCGGTGCGGCCGGCGAGATCGGCGTGCTGGCGCGGCACGCTCCGCTCGTCGCGACGCTCAAGGCCGGCTCCACGCGCGTCCATCTCGGCGGTGGTGAGGTCCTGGAGCTCGCGACGGGCTCCGGCTTCTTCAAGGTCGAGCTCGACCGGGCGATCGCTCTCGTCGACGACGCGATCGACGTCCGCGAGATCGACGACGCGCGGGCCCAGGAGCAGCTCGAGGCCGCGAAGGCCGAGCTGGAGAAGGTCGAGCGCGGCGAGTCGACCGCCGATCGCTGGCAGCTGGAGCAGCGGATCCAGCACGCCGAGAACCAGACTTCGACGGTCTCAGGCTGCGTACCTAGAGTCGTGAAGAGCGACCGATCGCCGAGAAGCGGGAGGTCGCGAAGGGCACGCTGCTCGCGCTCTTCGAGGTCGACGACTACCCCGATTACCGGCCCGGCTCCTACTTCTGGGTCGAGCTGCCCGACCGCGGCCACGAGGACGAGAAAGGGCTGCGCCGCCACATCTCGCTCGTGACCTCACCCACCGAGCGGCCTCTGGTCGGCCTCGCGACGCGGCTCCGCGACAGCGCCTTCAAGCGCACGCTGTCGGAGCTGGAGGTCGGCGACGAGGTCGAGGTGGAGGAGCCGAAGGGCTCGTTCCTGCTGCCCGAGGACACGAGCGCCGAGTACGTCTTCGTCGCGGGCGGGATCGGGATCACCGTCTTCCGCTCGATGCTCCGCTACATCGCGGACGAGCAGCTTCCGTACCGCGTCACCCTCGTGTACTCGAACCGCGATCGCGAATCGGCTGCCTTTCCTGGACGAGCTCGAGGAGCTGGAGCGGCGGATCGAGGGCCTGCGCGTCGTCCTGACGATGACCGACCAGGAGGGCTGGGAGGGCGAGAGCCGGCGGATCGACGCCGGCGTGCTCCGCGAGCACCTCGGCGACCTCGCCGCCCACCGGTTCTTCGTCGCCGGCCCGCCCGCGATGGCCGAGGCGGTCTCCGAGTCGCTGCGGGCCGCGGGCGTTCCCGAAGAGCAGGTCGTGGCCGGCGGCTTCAGCGGCTACTGACCAACCGCGCGTTCTGCTGGCGGAGAACCTCGTGCGGCGCTGGCTGCTAGCCTTTTCGGCACCTGGAGAGCTTTGACAGGCAGCTTGGCGACCAGGATAAAAAACGCCTAAAGAGCTGAGGGCCGCCGCCCTCGTCCTCTTTGGGTAGGCCGCGAGAGGACGGTAGTGAGCGCAGAACAGCCTTTGCGGGAGTTGCTGGACGAGCGGATCCTCGTGCTCGACGGCGCCTGGGGCACGATGATCCAGAACGCGCGGCTCGACCCGGAGGAGTACCGGGGCGAGCGCTTCGCCGATCATCCCCAGGACGTCGCCGGCGATCCGGACCTGCTCAACCTGACGCGCCCCGACCTCGTGCTCGACATCCACCGGCAGTACCTGGCCGCCGGCGCGGACATCACGACGACGAACACGTTCACGGCGACCTCGATCGGCCAGGCGGACTACGGGCTCGAGAGCGCCGTCCACGATATGAACGTCGAGGGAGCGCGGCTCGCGCGGCAGGCCGCCGACGAGGCCGGCGGCCGGTTCGTCGCCGGGTCGATCGGGCCGCTGAACGTCACGCTCTCGCTCTCCCCGAAGGTCGACGATCCGTCGTACCGGGCGGTGTCCTTCGACGATGTCGTCGCTGCCTACGCCGAGCAGATTCGCGGCCTGCGCGAGGGAGGCGTCGACCTGCTCCTGATCGAGACGATCTTCGACACGCTGAACGCGAAGGCGGCCCTCGTCGCTGCACAGGAAGCCGCCCCCGAGCTGCCGCTCTGGATCTCGGTCACGATCGTCGACCTCTCCGGGCGGACGCTCTCCGGCCAGACGGTCGAGGCGTTCTGGACTGCGATCCAGCACGCGCGGCCCGCTGATCGTCGGCGTCAACTGCTCGCTCGGCGCGAAGGAGATGCGGCCGCACGTCGCCGACCTGGCGCGGATCGCCGACACGTACACGAGCGCCCATCCGAACGCGGGCCTGCCGAACGCGTTCGGCGGCTACGACGAGGAGCCGCACCACACGGCCGACCTGCTGCGCTCCTTCGCCGACGAGGGCTTCGTCAACATCGTCGGCGGCTGCTGCGGAACGACCCCCGACCACGTGCGGGCGATCGCAGCCGCGGTTGCGGGGACAGTCCCCAGACAGGTCCCGAAACGGCCGGTCCGGCCGCGGTTCAGCGGCCTGGAGCCGTTCGAGCTCGGGCCGGACACGGGCTTCGTGATGATCGGCGAGCGCACGAACGTGACCGGCTCGCCTGCGCTTCCGGAGGCTGATCGAGGCGAACGACTTCCAGGGCGCCGTCGACGTCGCGCTCGAGCAGGTGCGCGGCGGCGCGAACTTCCTCGACGTGAACATGGACGCCGACCTGCTGGACGGCGAGCAGGCGATGACGGACTTCCTGAACCTGCTCGCGACCGAGCCGGAGGTGGCTCGGATCCCGATCATGATCGACAGCTCGCGCTTCTCGGTCCTGGAAGCCGGGCTGAAGTGCGTCCAGGGCAAGGGGATCGTCAACTCGATCAGCCTCAAGGAAGGCGAGGAGGCGTTTCTCGAGCACGCGCGGACGATTCGCCGCTACGGCGCCGGCGTCGTCGTGATGGCCTTCGACGAGCTCGGGCAGGCCGACACGGTCGAGCGCAAGGTCGAGATCTGCGGCCGCGCCTACGACCTGCTCATCGCCGACGGCTGGGCGCCGGAGGACATCGTCTTCGATCCGAACGTGCTCGCCGTCGCCACCGGGATCGAGGAGCACAACGGCTTCGCGAAGGCGTTCATCGAGGCGCTGCCGCTGATCAAGGAGCGCTGCCCCGGCTCCAGGACGAGCGGCGGCATCTCGAACCTCTCCTTCTCCTTCCGCGGCAACGACGTCGTCCGCGAGGCGATGCACTCCGCCTTCCTCTACGACGCGATCCGCGCCGGGCTCGACATGGGCATCGTCAACGCGGGACAGCTCGTCGTCTACGAGGACATCCCGGCCGACCTGCTCGAACGGGTCGAGGACGTGCTCTACGACCGGCGGCCCGACGCGACCGACCGGCTCGTCACCTTCGCGGGGACGGTCACGGGCGAGGCGACCAAGCGCGAGCTCGACCTCTCCTGGCGCGAAGCACCCGTCGAGCAGCGGCTCTCGCATGCGCTCGTGCACGGTGTCGTCGACTTCATCGAGGAGGACACCGAGGAGGCGCGCGCGGCGGCCGAGCGGCCGCTGGACGTGATCGAGGGCCCGCTGATGGACGGGATGAAGGTGGTCGGCGACCTCTTCGGCTCGGGAAAGATGTTCCTGCCGCAGGTGGTGAAGAGCGCGCGGGCGATGAAGCGCGCCGTCGCCTACCTGGAGCCGTACATGGCCGCCGAGAAGGAGCGGACCGGGAGCAACGGCCGTGCGCAGGGAAAGATCGTGCTCGCGACGGTGAAGGGCGACGTGCACGACATCGGCAAGAACATCGTCGGCGTCGTGCTCGGCTGCAACAACTACGAGGTGATCGACCTCGGCGTCATGGTCCCCGGCGACACGATCCTCGACACGGCCGTCGCCGAGGGGGCAGACGCCGTCGGGCTCTCCGGCCTGATCACCCCGTCGCTCGACGAGATGGTGCACGTTGCCAAGGAGATGGAGCGGCGCGGGCTCGAGCTGCCGCTGCTGATCGGAGGCGCGACGACCTCGCGCCAGCACACGGCCGTCCGGATCGCGCCCGCCTACGGCAATGAGACCGTGCACGTCATCGACGCCTCCCGCGTCGTCGGAGTCGTCTCGAACCTGCTCGACCCGGTCCGGCGCGGCGTGCTCGACGTCGAGAACCGCGAGGAGCAGGGGCGGCTGCGCGAGCTGCACGCCGAGAAGGAGCGCCGTCCGCTGCTGCCGCTGGCGGCCGCGCGGGCGAACCGCGAGCCGCTCGCCTACGACGACCTCGCCGAGCCTGCGTTCACCGGCACCCGCTCCGTCGAGCCGACGCTCGCGGAGCTGCGGCCCTACATCGACTGGCAGTTCTTCTTCCACGCCTGGGAGCTGAAAGGGAAGTTTCCCGGGATCCTCGACCAGCCGGCGGCGCGCGAGCTCTACGACGATGCGACGGAGCAGCTCGAGGAGATCGTGCGCGACGGCCTCCTTCAGGCTCGCGGCGTCTACGGGTTCTGGCCGGCGCACGCCGAGGGCGACGACATCGTGCTCGAGAGCGGCGTGCGCTTCCCGATGCTGCGGCAGCAGGCAGCCTGGGGCGACTCGCGCCCGAACCGCTGTCTCGCCGACTACGTCGCGCCCGCAGGCGATCACGTCGGCGCCTTCGCGGTCGCGATCCACGGCGCGGATGCGCTCTCCGCCCGTCACGAGGCCGAGCACGACGACTACCGGTCGATCATGGTGAAGGCGCTCGCCGACCGGCTCGCGGAGGCGTTCGCCGAGTACATCCACCTGGAGGCGCGCCGCGGCTGGTACGAGCCGGAGGCCGCACCGACAGCCGAGGAGCTCGTCGCCGAGAGCTACCGCGGGATCCGGCCGGCGTTCGGCTACCCCGCCTGCCCGGACCACTCCGAGAAGGGGCGGCTCTTCGAGCTGCTCGGCGCCGAGTCGGCCGGGCTCGCGCTGACGGAGAGCTTCGCGATGACCCCGGCGGCCGCCGTCAGCGGCCTCTACTTCGGCCATCCGCAGTCGAAGTACTTCGCCGTCGGGCGCGTCGCGCGCGACCAGGTCGTCGACTACGCAGCGCGCAAGGGCATGCCGGTCGGCGAGGCCGAGCGGTGGTTGCGGCCGAACCTCGCGTACGACCCAGAAGTGTGATGTACGTCGTTCGAAAATCGGACTAGGATCAGTCCTATGAGTCGCCGCCTCCTCCTGCTCGTCCTCGCCGTGCTCGCGCTCCCGGCGCTCGCGCTGGCCGCGGCCACGGATCCGACGAAGCAGATCAACCCTGTCGACCAGCGCAAGGCCGCGTCGATCGTGCTCAAGCAGCCAGACGTCATCGTGCCCGGCTGGAAGAAGGTGCCGGTCACGACGCCCGACAGCGCTGCGAATCCCGGTTGCCCCGGGTACAACCCCGACCAATCCGACCTCATCCTGACCGGCGAGGCGACAACGAACTTCGAGGGCGGCGCGACCAAGGTCGGCTTGGAATCCAACGTCTTCAAGACCAGGCGCGATGCGCTCGCCTCGTGGACACGGCTCGTGAAACCCGCTCTCGCCCCCTGCCTCGCTCGGACGCTCAAGCAGGGGATCGAGCAGGCAGGCGGCAAGGCCGCGATCGTGAAGTCCGGGCCCGATCGCTTTCCCGAAATTCGCGCCCCGGACAGCGGCGTACCGTGTCTCGATGACCGTCAGCTACACCCAAGCCGGCAAGACGACGACGGCGCCTTTCACGCGTGCACCTGATCGCGCTCGGAAACGGACGCGGCGACGCCAGCCTGCTGGCGTTCGGCCTCGGAAACGGCGTCCCGAGCGCCGACCTCCGCACGTTCGCGAAGCTCGTCGCCGGGCGCCTGGCTGCGGCCAAGCTCTAACCGCCGCCGGGCAGGCTGTTAGCGTCAGGCCATCCTCAGCCTCGACCTACTCCGCCACTCGCCCGATTTCCGGCGTCTCTTTCTCGCCACATTCGGCTCCGGAGTGGGCACGTATCTCGCTGCCGTTGCGCTCACCGTCGACGTTTTCGACCGCACGGGCTCGGGCGCCTGGGTCAGTGCGCTCCTGATCGCAGACTTCCTGCCGGTCATCGTGATCGGGCTGCTGTTCGCGCCTCTGGTCGACAGGCTCTCGAGACGGCGCTTGCTGATCGTCTCCGATCTCGCGCGTGCCGCTGTGTTCTGCGTGCTCCCGTTCGCAGACAGCGCGACGACGATCGTCGTGCTCGCGGGCGTCGTCGGGATCGCGACCGGATTCTTCCGCCCGGCTGTCTATGCGGGGATGCCCAACCTCGTCGACGACGCTCGGCTCCCGGAGGCGACGTCTCTGTTTCACACCGTCGAGAACCTCACCTGGATGATCGGGCCGGTGCTCGGCGGCATCCTGATCGCGGCGCAAGGCCCCGACCTGGCCTACTGGCTCAACGCCGTCACCTTCGTCGTGTCTGCGGCGTTTCTCGTGCGCATTCCGGCCGTCCGGCTTCGGGCGGGCACGATCGAGAGCCGCGGCCACTGGCGCGACATCGGCGACGGCATCGAGGTCGTGCTGCGGTCGAAGGCGCTGCTCGCCGTGCTCGTGGTCTGGAACGTTGTCATGCTGGGCAACGCAGCCATCAACGTGGCCGAGGTCGTGCTGGCAAAGGTCGCGTTGGACAGCGGAAACATCGGCTTCGGCGTCCTGGTCGCCGCCGGCGGGCTCGGTCTCACGCTCGGAAGCTTCGCGTCGGGTACGGCCGTCGACCGCATCGGGCTCGGGCAGCTATATGCGCTCGGGATCGGGTTGATGGCGCTGGGCTACGGGATCGCTGCGGTCGCGCCGAACATCTACGTCGCCGTCCCCGCGGTCGTGCTGGCCGCCTTCGGCAACGGTGCGGCGGTCGTCTGCAACGCCCTCTTCGTCCAGCGCGGCGCGCCGGACGAGCTTCGCGGCCGGGCCTTCACGGTGATCATGTCCTCGAACTACGCGCTGCTCGGCGTCGGGATGGTCGCCGCGGGCGCGCTCACGGATGCAGTCGGCGCGCGCTGGGTGTGGGCAGGGGCGGCGGCGGCGTATCTCGTGGCGGGCCTGCTCGCCGTCGCGCTCGCTCCCATGCGGCGCGAGGCGACGGTATGACCACCCGCCAGGCCTGGACGCTCGAGGAGCTCTCGCGGCGGAGTCCGCAGCGGCGACCGGCGGGCGCTCGCACGGGCGATCAGCCTGGTCGAGAACGGCGACCCGCTCTCGTACGAGCTCGTCCGGGAGCTCTACCCGGAGACGGGCTCCGCCCACGTCGTCGGCGTCACCGGCCCGCCCGGGGTCGGCAAGTCGTCGCTGATCAGCGCGATCGTCAGGCACGTGCGCAGCTCCGATCAGACCGTCGGCGTGATCTCGGTCGACCCGTCGAGCCCGTTCACCCAGGGCGCGCTCCTGGGCGACCGCATCAGGCTCTCCGACCACTTTCTCGACCCGGGCGTCTTCATCCGCTCGATGGGGACGCGCGGCCATCTCGGGGGCCTGGCGGAGGCGACGCTGCAGGCCGCGCTCCTGCTGGACGCCGCCGGCAAGGAGCTCGTCGTGCTCGAGACAGTCGGCGCAGGGCAGAGCGAGGTCGAGGTGATCGGGATCGCCGACACCGTCCTGCTCGTGCTGATGCCGGGGTCGGGCGACTCGGTGCAGGCGTTGAAAGCGGGGATCATGGAGATCCCCGATGTGATCGCGATCAACAAGATGGATCACCCGGCCGCCAAGACGATGCTGAACGAGGTTCGCTCGATCCTCGCGCTCGATCGCGAGCGAGCGTGGCGGCCTCCGATCATCTTGACCGAGGCGGTGCGCGGCGAGAACGTGCCGGAGCTCTGGGCGAAAGTGGAGGAGCACCGGGCGTATCTGGAGTCCGAAGGGCTGCTGGAGGAGCGGCGGCGGAAGAACCTGGCCGGCGAGGTGTTTGCGGCGGCGACGAGCCGCGCGAAGGCACACCTGCAAGCTGCCGTCGCGGAGAAGCCTGAGCTACGGCGGCTCCTCGACGAGGTTCAGGCACGCAGGCTCGACCCGCTCTCGGCCGTGCGTGAGATCCTGGAACAGGTGTACGGAATTGACGACCGGCACAAGTCCCGACACTCGCTGACCTCGAGGCCGCGCGGGCCCGGATCGCCGGGATCGCGCGCGTCACGCCGGTCTACTCGTCCGAGACGCTCTCGCGGCGCGCGGGCCGGACCGTCCAGCTGAAGGCCGAGAACCTCCAGCGCACGGGCGCGTTCAAGATCCGCGGCGCTGTCAACACGATCGCGACGCTGAGCGACGACGAGCGCGCCGCCGGCGTCGTCGCGGCCAGCGCCGGCAATCACGGCCAAGCGGTCGCGTGGGCGGCGCGCGAGGCCGGCATCGCGGCCACCGTCTTCATGCCGCAGGACTCGCCGATGGCCAAGGTCGACGCGACCCGGAACTACGGGGCGCAGGTCGAGCTCGTCGGCGCCGGCTTCGACGAGTCGATGGCGGCCGCACAGGAGTTCGTCGACTCGACCGGCGCGACGTTCGTCCACGCCTTCGAGGACGAGCGCGTGATCGCGGGACAGGGCACGATCGGGCTGGAGCTCGTGGAGCAGCTGCCCGACTTCGGGACGGTGGTCGTTCCGATCGGAGGCGGCGGGCTCGCAGCGGGAATCGCGATCGCGCTCCGCGCGCTGAAGCCGGAGGTGCGCATCGTCGGCGTCCAGGCCGCGAACATCTGTCCCTTCGCGGGCGGTACCGAGCACCGCTACACGATCGCCGAAGGGATCGCGGTCAAGCAGCCGGGGACGCTCACCTCCGCGATCCTCGACGAGCGTCTCGACGAGGTCGTCACCGTGACCGACGAGCAGATCAGCCACGCGATCGTGCTGCTGCTCGAGCGGACCAAGCTGCTCGTCGAGGGCGCCGGCGCCGCGTCGGTCGCAGCGCTGCTCGCCGGCAGCGTGCCGGGGGACGACGAAGCGTGCGCGATCCTCTCCGGCGGCAATATCGACGCGACGCTGTTGATCCAGGTGATGCGGCACGGGCTGACCCAGGCGGGCCGTTTCCTCGTCGTTCGCACGCGCTTCGCGGACCGTCCCGGCGAGCTGGTCAAGCTCCTGCAGCTCGTCGCCGAGCAGCGGGCGAACGTCGTCTCCGTCGAACATCACCGCGAGGGGATGGAGCTGCCGATCGGCCAGACGGAGGTGGAGCTGACGCTCGCGATGCGCGACGAGGCCCACTGCGACGAGCTCCGCGCCACCCTGGCCGAGCGCGGCTATCTGGCCGAGCTGGTGACCTAGCCGGTAAGCGCGTCACGAGCCGCCGCAGCGGCGGAACTCGACCAGGGGACGGCCGCGGGCTGCCCAGGCCGCGAGGCCGCTGTCGACCACCGGGCGGGCGTCGATGCCCTGCGCCGCCAGGATCGAGGCCGCGATCCCGGCGCGGGCGCCGCTCTCGCAGATCGTCACGACGGGCCGGTCGGTCGGGATCTCAGCGCCAACCGCGGGCAGCAGGCGGTACGGGATGTTGCGGCTGCCCGCGATGTAGCCGCTGTCGCGCTCGTCATGCTCGCGCACGTCGATCAGCTCCGCGCCCTGCTCGAGCAGCGCTTCGAGCTCGTCGAGCTCGACCGGCTCGATCCGCTCGGGCCCGGCGCCGAGGACGTAACCGAGGACCTCGAGGAAGCCGATCGCCTGAAGACCCCGGATCGCGCGCTGGGCTTCAGGCGCGGTCGAAGCCTGTACGACCACCCGGTCGTCGGCGTCGAGCACGAAGCCCGCCTTGGTGCCGAACGAGGTACCCGAGACCGGCACGTTGAGAGCGCCATGCAGGTGGCCGGCGAGGTAGTCGGTCGCCGGACGGACGTCGAGCACGGTCGCGCCCTCGGGAGCGGCTGGGAGCTCGTCGACTTCACGTGGAGCGCCGACGAGCGGGCCGCGGTTCAGCTCGACGAGCCGCGCCATGTTCGGCGGCTTCGGCGCGGTGACGGCGGCCGCTTCGGAGACGAAGGCGAGCTCGTCCTCGAGCTGGAGCGCGTGGTTGAAGCGGCGCTCGAACCCGATCGTCGACGAGGCCTTGGAGCTCATCGCCTTGCCGCAGAGGGAGCCGGCGACGTGACCGGGAAAGACCTCGACCCCGTCCGGGAGCTCGAGCAGTCGGCGGAGCGAGTGGAAGAGGCCTTCCGCGCCTTCCGTCGCGCCGACCGCGAGATCCGGTCGAGCCGTGTCGCCGACGAAGAGCGAGTCGCCGGTGAGGACGAGCCAGGGCTCGTCGGCGCGGGAGCGGTCGATGACCGCGAGGCAGGTGTGCTCCGGCCGGTGCCCGGGCGTGTGGATGGCGCGCAACACGACCTGCCCCAGCTCGAGCTCGAGGCCGTCGGTCAGCGCGTCGTGGGCGTACTCCGCCTCGGCGGCCGGGTGGATCGAAATCGGCGTACCGTGCTCGAGCGCCAGCCGGCCGTGCCCGGAGAGGTGATCGGCATGCGTGTGGGTCTCGACGACGCGGACGATCTCGACTTCGTGCTTGGCCGCCATCGCGAGTACCGGCGCGAGCGCATAGGGCGGATCGACGATCGCGGCGACGCCGGCCTCCTCATCACCGACCAGGTACGCCGCGCACCCGAGGTCGTCGTCGAGGAACTGCTGGAAGACCACGGCGAATGAAACTAGCAGGCGCTGCGGCGCCGCCGTGCCAGCAGAAGCCCGGCGACCGCGAGGGCCAGCGCGAGGGTGACGCCTACAGCCACTCCGAGCCAGGGGAACTGGTCCGAGGCGTCCGAGCCCTGCGGCGCCGGGGGCACGACGGTGATGGCGCCGTCCACCTCGACCGACTCGCCGTCGGCGAAGACCGCGCGCAGGATCAGCAGCAGCTCTCCCGGGGGTACAGCAGGGCTGACGCGCAGACGGACGTTCCAACGTGTTTCCGCGCCGGCCATTCCCTGCAGGCTGCTGCCGAGGACGGCGACGCCGTCGCCTTCGACCTCGAGCCGGACCGGCGGGGGCCCGGCGCGGAGCTGTGGCAGCTCGATGCGCAGCTGCGTCGCCTTGCCTTGCTCGACGAGGCGTGGCGTCACATCGACGTGGCCGAGCGCCGGCTCTGCCGCCAAGAAGCGCCAACAGCGTAGATAGCGTTGCGACGGCGTATGCGGGGTGTAAAGGGGTCCGTTTCACAGGTTTGAGACTGGTATACCCGGCAAAAGGACTATCAGGGCGTCCTGAACGCGCCGCTGCACCAAATGCACTCAACGGAAGGACATCTCAGATGAGGAACAAGACCCTCTGGCTGTGGCTCGCGCTGCTCGTCTCGAGCTTCGCGCTGGTCGCGGGCGGCTGTGGCGGTGACGACGACGAAGGCGCGTCGGGCACCGGCGCGGCGACCGGCAGGCGGCGAGGCGGCCGAGCAGGTGATGACGGTGAATTGGGGCACCGAGCCCCCGTCGCTCGATCCCGGCCTGGCGGCCGACACCACCTCCGCCAACATCCTGTTCAACATCATGGAATCGCTCGTCAAGCTCGACGAGGACCTGAAGCCGGTTCCTTCTGCCGCCGAGAACGTCGAGACGAGTGAGGACGGCAAGACGGTCACGTACACCCTTCGTGACGATCTCAAGTGGACGAACGGGGATCCGGTCACTGCCGAGGACTACGAGTACTCGTGGAAGCGCACCGTCTCGCCCGAGCTTGGCGCCGACTACGCCTACCAGTTCTACGGCATCGTCGGCGCTCAGGAGTACAACAGCTGCGACCCGAAGAAGGACGAATGCGCGGCGCTCGCCGACAAGATGGCCGTCAACGCGGTCGACGACAAGACGCTCGAGGTCAAGCTGACGAGCGCGCAGCCGTGGTTCGTGCAGCAGTCGGCGCACCACTCGTTCATCGCCGTGCACAAGGCCACCGTCGAGAAGTTCGGCGACAAGTGGACGGAGCCGGCGAACATCGTCACGAACGGCCCGTTCAAGCTCGAACGCTGGGAGCACAGCGCGGCGATCGACATCGTCAAGGACCCCGACTGGCGCGACGCGGACAGCGTCACGCTGACGCGGGTCAACGGACGCATGATCGAGGACGGGACGACCGCCGTGCAGGCCTTCGAGGCCGGCGAGGTCGACGTTCTCGAAGCGCTGCCTCCTGACGAGACGGCTCGCCTCAAGGAGACGCCCGAGTACGCGAAGTACACCGCGCTCGGTACGTACTACCACGCCGTCAACGTCAAGAACATCCCCGACGTGAAGCAGCGCCGGGCGATGGCGCTCGCGATCCCGCGGCAGTCGCTGATCGACAACATCGCCCAGGCGGACCAGATCCCGGCGACCGGCTTCACGCCGGAGGGCATGCCTGGCTACGACGCGATCAACCCCGATTCACCCTGGCTGCCTCCCGAGGGGGACATGGAGCAGGCGAAGCAGTTGATGAGCGAGGTGGCGAGCCCGAAGAAGGACATCACGCTGTACATCAACGACTCGCCCGGCCATCGCGAGATCGCGGTCGGCGTCCAGGCTGCCTGGCAGGAGCTCGGGATCAAGTCGACGATCAAGCAGCAGGAGTTCCAGCAGTACCTGGAGTTCCTCGGGCCGCCGCCGAACCAGGACGTCGACACGTACCGGCTCGGCTGGATCGGCGACTTCGTCGACGCGATGAACTTCCTCGAGCTGTGGACGTGCGAGTCGGGCAACAACTCGACGAACTACTGCAACAAGGACTACGACGCACTGGTCGAGAAGGCTCGTGCGACGCCGGACAACGACGCCCGCTACGAGATCTACGCTCAGCTGGAGGACATCCTCTTCGGGGAGGACGGCGACATGCCGGTCATCCCGTTCTACTACTACACCTACCAGGGCCTCGAGCGCGACTCGGTCAAGGACACGTACGAGCGCAACCTGCTCGACCAGGTCGACCTGACCAAGGTGGTCGTCACCGAGTAAGGCTCGTTCTCACCCGGATCAGGGACGGGGCGCTCGTGCGCCCCGTCCCCGTTTCCGGAAAGCGCAACGCGGGGTAGAAGGGCACGCGGATGCTGAAGTTCATCGTCAGGCGCATCTTCTGGACGATTCCAGTGCTGCTGGTCGTCATCTTCCTGACGTTCATCATGATGCGGCAGATCGGCGGCAACCCGTTCCGGCAGACCGAGCGGGCGGTGCCCGAGGCCGTGCAGCGGAACCTCGAGGAGAAGTTCCACGTCAACGACCCGTGGTACCTGCAGTACGCGCACTACGTGAAGGGTGTCTTCACGTTCGACCTCGGCCCGTCGCTCGTCGTCCGCGGCCGTGACGTGAACGACATCGTCACGACCCATTTCCCGAATTCGATCGAGCTCGGCCTCTACGCCTTTCTCTTCGCGATCATCGTCGGCGTGCCGTTGGGGATCGTCGCGGCGCTCCGCCACAACACCTGGATCGACTACAGCGCCATGTTCTTTTCCAATGTCTTCCACGCGCTCCCGAGCTTCCTGATCGCGACGCTCCTGATCTACTTCGTCGCCCTGGAGGCGGGGTGGTTCCCGACGAGCGGCTGGACGAGCTGGCAGCACAAGGTCCTGCCGGCGATCGCGCTCGGCTTCGGGCCGATGGCCCTGTTCGCACGGCTCGTGCGCGGCACGATGCTCGAGACCCTGCAGCAGGACTACGTGCGCACGGCGAGGGCGAAGGGCCTGCGCTACCGGCGCGTCGTCGGGCTCCATGTGCTCAGGAACTCGCTCATCCCGGTGATCACGGCAGCCGGGCCGCTGCTCGGCTACATCATCACGGGCTCGTTCGTGATCGAGCTGATCTTCAACATCCCCGGCATCGGGCAGCAGTACATCGACTCGGTCAGCAACCGCGACTACTCCGTCGTGATGGGCCTGACCGTGCTGCTCTCGGTGATCGTGATCCTCGCCAATCTCGTCGTCGACATCCTCTACGGCATTCTCGATCCGCGGACTCGGGATGCGCGCACATGAGTGTCACCGGCCTGCGCGACGAAGCCCTCGCCGAAGACAGAGGTATCGCTCCGGCCTCCGGAGCGCCGATTCGGCAGTCCAACCTGTGGCGCGATGCCTGGCGCCGCTACGTCCGGAACAAGGCCGCGGTCGTCGCGGGCGTCCTTTTCATCGTCATCCTCCTCTACTGCCTGATCGTCCCGATCGTCTCGCCGTACGATCCCAACGAGATCAACTTCGCGATCGCGAACCAGACGCCGAGTCTCGAGCACCCGTTCGGCACCGACAAGTTCGGCCGCGACATGTTCACGCGGGCTGCGCTCGGCGGACGGGTCTCGATCTTGATCGGATTCGGGGCGACGCTCGCGATTCTCTTCATCGGCGTTGTCTACGGCGCCATCTCGGGGTTCGTCGGCGGCCGCCTGGACAACGGGATGATGCGGTTCCTGGACGCGCTCTACGGCCTGCCCTACCTGCCGTTCGCGATCATCACCCTCCAGATCATCGGCCGGACGGACATGTGGACGATGATGATCGCGCTCTCGATCGCCAGCTGGTTCACGACGGCGCGGATCGTGCGCGGCCAGGTGATCACGCTGAAGGAGAACGACTATGTGCGCGCCGCGAAGGCGGTCGGGGCGCGGTGGTACAGGATCCTCGGGCGCCACCTGCTGCCGAACACGCTCGGCATCCTGATCATCGCGATCTTCCTCGAGCTGCCGGGCGTGATCCTCGGCGAGGCGTTCCTCTCGTTCATCGGCCTCGGCATCAGCCCGCCCGACTCCTCGTGGGGATCCATGGCCTTCGACGGGCGGAGCGTCTTCCGCAGTCACCCGACCGCGATCATCGTCCCCTCGGTCCTGATCGCCTCACTGGTGCTCTGCGCGAACTTCGTCGCGGACGGGTTGCGCGACGCGCTCGACCCGAGAACGAGGGAGTCCTAGTGGCGCTGCTCGAGGTCAACGATCTGCGCACGCATTTCTTCACCCGTGAGGGCACGGTTCGCGCCGTGGACGGGATCAGCTTCGCGGTCGAGAAAGGGAAGACGCTCGGGATCGTCGGCGAGTCGGGCTGCGGCAAGTCCGTGACGGCGCTCTCGATCATGGGCCTGATTCCGAAACCCCCCGCCAAGATCGTCTCCGGTGAAGTGCTCTTCGAGGGTCAGGACCTGACGACGTTCTCCGAGCACAAGCTCGAGGACGTACGTGGCCGCGAGATCGCGATGATCTTCCAGGACCCGATGACGTCGCTCAACCCGACGCTGACGATCGGGATGCAGATCACCGAGACGATCCGGCGGCACTACGGCGTGCCGCAGAAGCAGGCGAACAAGAAGGCGATCGAGCTGCTCGAGGAGGTGCGAGTTCCGCGGGCCTCCGAGCGCCTCAAGGATTACCCGCACCGCTTCTCGGGCGGCATGCGCCAGCGGGTGATGATCGCGATCGCGCTCTCGTGCGACCCGAAGCTCCTGATCGCCGACGAGCCCACGACCGCGCTCGACGTGACCGTGCAGGCGTCGGTACTCGACCTGCTCGACGACCTGCGGCACGAGCACGACATGGCGATGATCATCATCACCCACGACATGGGCGTCGTCGCCGAGGCCGCGGACGACATCATCGTCATGTACGCCGGCCAGGTGGTCGAGCACGCCACGACCCTCGATCTCTTCGACCATCCGGAGCATCCCTACACGCAAGCGCTGCTGGGGGCGCTGCCGCAGCTCGAGGGTGAGGGGATCCGCGAGGGCCGGCTGACCGCAATCCCGGGCCGTCCGCCCGACCTGATCGATCCGCCTGTGGCCTGCCGCTTCGGGCCCCGCTGCCCCTACGCCGGAGGCGATTCCTGCACCGAGGTGATGCCCGAGCTGCGTGAGCTGCGCAAGGGCCACTGGGTGCGCTCCGCTCACCCGGCGAGCGAGCGGGTGCGCACGGAGGTGACGGTAGTGACGCGCAGCGCTCTCCTCGAGGTCAAGAATCTGGCGAAGCGCTTCCCGATCCGCTCGGGCCTCCTGATCGAGCGCACCGTCGGCGAGATCGCCGCGGTCGACGACATCAGCTTCGAGATCGCCGCCGGGGAGACCCTCGGCCTGGTCGGCGAGTCGGGCTCCGGCAAGTCGACGACCGGCTACTGCATCCTCCAGCTGATGAAGCCGACCTCCGGCTCGGTCAGGTTCGAGGGCACGGAGCTGACCGACCTCGGCCGCGAGGAGATGCGCAAGATGCGTCGCGAGCTGCAGATCGTCTTCCAGGACCCCTACTCCTCGCTCGACCCGCGCATGACGGTGGGCGACACCGTCGGCGAGCCGCTGATCGTGCACGGGGTCGGCACCCGCAAGGATCGAGGCATCCGGATCCGCGAGCTGCTCGACGTGGTCGGGTTCAATCCGAGCTTCACGAACCGCTACCCGCACGAGTTCTCGGGTGGGCAGCGCCAGCGGATCGGGATCGCACGCGCGCTCGCGCTCTCGCCGAAGCTGATCGTCTGCGACGAGCCCGTCTCCGCGCTCGACGTCTCGATCCAGGCCCAGATCCTCAACCTGCTCAAGGACCTGCAGCGGGACTTCGGGCTCACGTATCTCTTCATCGCCCACGATCTCGCGGTCGTTCGGTCGATGAGCGACCGGATCGCGGTCATGAACAAGGGTCAGCTCGTCGAGATCGGGCCCGCGGAGCAGGTATACAAGAACCCGCAGCACGACTACACGAAGGCGCTCCTGTCGGCGGTGCCGATCCCGGATCCCCGGGCGATGAAGGAGCGCAAGGCCGTGCGCCGGAAGCTCCGGCACGCGCTCGCCGAGGGCTAGCGTCGTCTATCCCCCGAAGGGGGGTCGGAGCGGGTATGGAAGCGCACGATGTCTGATTCGTGGCTTCCACTCGCGCACGGCATGCGGCGGCCGGCGCTCTCGTCGTCGCCGGCGCCTGGCTCGCGTTCTACGCGGCCTGGCTCTGGCTTGCCCCGGGCGGGGACCGAGGCCTACTCGTCTTCGCCGACACGGCTTACGCGGTGCCGATTGCGGCCGCCACGTTGCTCTGCGCTTGGGCTGCGTCACGGGTTCCGCGATCTCTGTGTGGCTACTGGATCCTGATCGGTCTCGCCTGCGCCTCCTGGCTCGCGGGTGAGGTGCTCTGGAGTGTGCGCGAGCTCGGCACCGGCTCGGTGCCGTTCCCGTGGTGGACCGACGCCGCCTACCTCGGCTTCTACGGGTTCGCGCTCGTCGCGCTCGTGGTCTTCTTCCGGCCGTCATTCCGGCACGCCGGGAGCGACGCGGTGCTCGACGGTGCGCTTGCGGTCGCCTCGCTCGCGTTGGTCTGGTGGTGGCTCGTCCTGCGGGACGTGCCCATCGCAGCCGACCTGCCGTCGCTCGTCGGGCTCAGCTACCCGGTGCTCGACCTCATGCTGCTCTGCGTCGTCGCGCTCACTCCGCTCGTCGCGGCCAGACGGGGCACGCTGGCGGGCTGGCTGGTCGCGTTCGCGATCGTCGCGGGAGGAATCTCCGACGGCCTCTACACGAGGCTCGTGCTGCAGGACGAGTACGCGTCCGGCATGTGGATCGACCTCGGCTGGCAGGCTGCAGGCGTGCTTGATCTCGCTCGCCGCCGTGGCCGGTGCTTTCGGTCTCGGCCGGAAGTCCAACTGGGCGCAGCGGCGGTCGCCACTGCGCGTGCGAACCGGTGTGAGCACGACCGCGGCGCTGGTGGTCGTGCTGGCCGTGCTCGTCGTCGACGGCGTGCGCGGCACGCTCTCCCCGGAGTCGGTCCTGTTCGTGTGCGCCGTTGCCGCATTGCTGGCGGCTCGCGTGTGGCTGCTGCTGCTCGCAGCCGCCCGGGAGTCCGCGCGGCGCGATCCCCTGACCGGCGTGTACGACGAACCGCACCTGCACGACCAGCTTCGGCGCCTCGCGGTGGCAGCTCGGCAGTACGACGAGCCCTTCGCGCTCGCCCTGCTGCGCGTGCCCCGGCGTAGTGCCGGTGACGCGCTCCTGCGCCTTGTCGGCACGGCGCGCGAGCTGGATCTCGTCGCACAGCTCGCCGACGGCCGGCTCGCCGTGGTGCTGCCGCGTACGCGTGAGGACGGCGCGGCGGAGGCCGCCGAGCGGCTTCGCGCCGGCGTCGGGAGAAATGCCGCCGCCGGTGTCGCCGTCTGGCGGACGGGGGACACGGGAGCGGATGTCGTCGCCGCTGCCGACCGGCTGCTGGCGGCCGCTGTACGGCTCGGCGGCAATCAGACCCGTGGCCCGGAAGCCGACGTGCTGCTCGAGGGCGATTCCCGGCTCAGTGTGACGGCCTTCCTCCAGCTCATTCGGCTCGCAGAAGCCGTTGACGCGCGCTACCGAATTGCGCCTGCGCACTCGCGCAAGGTTGCCCGCCTGTCCCGCGACATCGCGCTCGAGCTCGGCCTCGAACCGGAGGCGGTCGCGGCGTCGTACCTCGGTGGGCTGCTGCACGCGCTCGGCACGCTCACGCTCGACGAGGCGCAGCTGCACCCACACGGCGTTTTCGCGACGCTCGACGCGAAGCTCGAGCTCCGCCACGGCCCGCGTGGCGCCGACCTCGTCCGCCGGATCCCCTGCGCCGCCCACGTCGCCCCGCTCGTTGCCGCGTACGAGGAATCCTGGGACGGCTCGGGACCGCGGCGGCTGCGCGGCGAGTCGATTCCCTTCGAGTCCCGGGTGATCGCCGTCGCCAACGAGATCACGATGATGACCGAGCCGGGCGGCGAAGCACGGCCTCTGACCTCCGCGCTGTCGGAGATCTGGCGGCTCGCGGGCGGGCGCTACGACCCCGAGGTCGTCAGCGCGCTCTTCCGGCTCGTGCGGGACGGACGGATCGCCGAGGCACTCGAGGAGGAGCGCCTCAGCGCGGAGGTCGTGCCGGCCTAGAGCCCGAGGTGCTTCGCGATGACCATGCGCTGAACCTCGTTCGTGCCCTCGCCGATCTCGAGGATCTTCTGATCCCGGTACAGGCGGGAGATCGCGTACTCGTCCATGAAGCCGTAGCCGCCGTGGATCTGGAGCGCCCAGTTCGCCGCGCGGTTCGAGAGCTCGCCGGTGTAGAGCTTCGCCATCGCGGCCTCGCGCGCGAACGGCCGGCCCTCGTCCTTCAGCCACGCGGCTTTGATCGTCAGCGCCCGGCCGGCCTCGATCTCCGTCGCCATGTCCGCGAGCTTGAACTGGACGGCCTGGAAGCTCGAGATCGGCTTGCCGAACTGCTCCCGTTCCTGCGCGTAGGCGTAGGCGAGGTCGTAGGCGCCCTGGGCGAGGCCGACGCCCATCGCGGCGACCGAGATCCGCCCGCCGTCGAGGATCTCCAGGAACTGGTGGAAGCCCTGGCCGCGCGGACCGAGCAGGTTCCCCTCGGGTACGGCGCAGTCGCGGAAGGAGAGCTCGCGCGTGTCGGACGCCTTCCAGCCGAGCTTCTTCATCGGCGCGGAGATCTCATAGCCGGGCGTCCCGTTCGGAACGACGATGTTCGAGATCTCGCCCTCGCCCGTGCGGGCGGTCAGCGTCACGCCCCAGGTGATGTCGGTGCCCGCGTTCGTGATGAACATCTTCGAGCCGTTCACGACCCAGCCCCCGTCACGCAGCTCGGCGGTCGTCAGGGTGTTGCCCGCGTCGGAGCCCGCGCCGGGCTCGGTCAGCCCGAACGCGGCGAGCTTGCGGCCTGACGCGAGGTCGGGCAGCCACTCCCGTTTCTGCTCCTCGGTCCCGAAGAGGAAGATCGGCATCGTCCCGAGCGACGTGTGCGCTGCGACCGTGATCGCAACCGACGAGTCGATTCGCGTCAGCTCTTCGATCGCCAGTGCGTACGAGACCGTGTCGCCGCCGGCGCCGCCGTACTCCTCGGGGAGCGGCAGGCCCATCACCCCGAGCTCGCCGAGCTCCGCGACGATCTCGTAGGGGAAGCGCGACTCGCGGTCGAGCTCCTCTGCGACCGGAGCGACCTTCTCGCGCGCGAACTCGCGCACCGTGTCGCGGACGAGCTGCTGCTCCTGGGTCAGATCGAGGTCCATGCGCCGCCGGATGCTACCGGCCTCGCGCCCCCGGTCGATCGCGCTCCCGCCGGGCGGAGCCCGGCTCCGCCCGACCTCGCGTCGCTCGCGGCGCTCCAGCCGGCGGCCCGTATTTCCATACTGTTCCACCGGCCTACGCACCGCGAGCGACGCGCCGGGAACGCGAGGTAAGTAGATTCGGCGCTTCCAACCGACGAAGGAGCGGACACAGATGGCTGAGAGCGTGCAGGAGTTCTTCGACGGCCTGGCGAGCCGGGCGGACGCCGAGAAGACCGCAGGGATGAACAACTCGTACCTGTTCGACATCGAGGGAGCCGGCCAGTGGCTCGTCCTGGTCGAGGACGGCAACGTCACGGTCACCGAGGGCGGCGGCGAGGCCGACACGACGATCACGACCTCCGAGGACAGCTTCATGGCGATCGTCCGCGGCGAGCAGAACCCGACGACGGCGTACATGACCGGGAAGCTGAAGATCAAGGGCGACATGGGCGCGGCGATGAAATTGCAGAAGCTCTTCTAGCCTTCGGTGTCCTACTACGAGGTACTCCTCTTCCTGCACATCTTCGCGGTGATCTCTGGGTCGGCGGCGGGATCTGCGCTGCTCTTCCTGAGCGCCTGGGGCGAGCAGACGCGCAACGCGGCCTTCATGCAGGGACTCGGCGCCAGCTCCGAATGGCTCGACACAGCGGCTCTTCATCCCGTCCTCGCTCGCCGTGCTCGTGCTCGGGATCCTGCTGACGATCGAGGGGCCGTGGAGCTTCGACATCCTCTGGATCGTTCTCGGCTTCGTCGGCTTCGCAGTCTCCTTCCTGATCGGGATCCTGTTCCTGAAGCCGGAAGGCGCCCGGATCGGCCGCGCGATCGCCGCACACGGGCCCGAGTCGAGCGAGGCCAGGCATCACATCCACCGGATCAGCGTCGTCACAAGGTCGAGTTCGTGATCCTCTTGCTCGTCGTCGCAGCGATGGCGATCAAGCCGACCGCGGAGGACACCGGGACGCTGATCCTGTTCGCAGCGGTGACGTGCTGCGGCGCGTTGCGCTCGGCGCTCCGGAGCCTGCGGCCGGCGCGCGCGGCGCGCCGCGCGCTCAGCCGGCCGACTAGTCCGCTTCCAGCTCGACGAGGAGGGCGCCGCCGGCGACGCGGTCGCCCTCCTCGACGTGCACGGCCTTGACCGTCGCGTCGTAGGGCGCCGTGAGCGGCGTCTCCATCTTCATCGCCTCGAGCACGAGCAGCGGGCGGCGCGCCTCGACCCGGTCGCCGGGCGCGACGTCGACCCTGATCACCGTGCCCGGCATCGGAGCGGTCACCTTGCTCTCCCCACCGGCACCGGCGTGGGCGTGCGCGGCGCTGTCGACGTCGGGAGCAGGCGCGGGCGTCGCCGGCGGCAGGTTCAGCCGCCAGCCGCCTCTCCAGGGGGCGTCCGGGAGGCGGAGCGGGGGCTCGGAGAGTGGAGGGTGCTCGGTCAGGAACGCCGTCGTCGCTTCGCCCGCCCGGACGACGGGATGCGCTACGAGCCAGCGGAGGAAGGGCAGATTCGTCGTCACGCCGCCGACCTCGGTCTCGGCCAGGGCGTCGCCGAGCCGCGCGAACGCCTCGTCGCGCGTCGGCCCGTGCGCGATCAGCTTCGCGATCATCGGGTCGTAGCCGAGCCCGACCTCGTCCCCTTCCGCGACTCCCGCATCGACCCGCACTCCGGTCGGCAGGCGCAGACGCTCGACGGTGCCGGCCTGGGGGAGGAACGTGCGCGGATCCTCGGCGTACAGCCGCACCTCGACCGCGTGACCTTGTAACAGTCTGTTACTTGGCTCGAGGCGCTCGCCTTCGGCGACCCGGATTTGCTCGCGAACGAGGTCGATGCCCGCGACGAGCTCGGTGACGGGGTGCTCGACCTGGATCCGCGCCGTTCAGCTCGAGGAAGAAGAACTCGCCGTCCGCGAGCATGAACTCGGCCGTGCCCGCGCTCGCGTAGCCGATCGCGCGTGCGAACGCGACCGCGGCTGCGCTCATCGAGGCGCGTAGCTCCGGGTCGAGCGCGGGCGACGGGGACTCCTCGAGCACCTTCTGATGGCGCCGCTGCACCGAGCAGTCGCGCTCGCCGAGCGCGAGCACCGTCCCGTGCGAGTCGGCCAGGAGCTGGATCTCGACGTGCCGCGGCCGCTCGACGTAGCGCTCGCAGAACACGGTCCCGTCGCCGAAGGCCGCCTCGGCCTCGCGGGCAGCCGCGGCCAGCGCCTCGTCGAGCTCGGCCGGTTCGCGGACGATGCGCATGCCTCTGCCGCCGCCTCCCGCCGCCGCCTTGACGAGAAGCGGAAAGCCGATCTCGGCCGGCTCGCCGGTGGGGACGACTGGCACGCCCGCCTCGGCGGCGATCCTCTTCGCCGCGAGCTTGTCGCCGCCCAGCCTGAGCGCCTCGGCTGGAGGGCCGACCCAGGTGAGCCCGGCCGCCTCGACCGCCTCCGCGAAGTCGGCGTTCTCGGCGAGGAAGCCGTAGCCGGGGTGGATCGCGTCGGCGCCGGCCTGCTTCGCCGCCCGGATGTGCTCCTCCGAGAAGAGGTAGCTCTCGATCTCGACCGTCTCGTCCGCGGAGCGGGCGTGCAGGGAGCCACGGTCGTCGGGCGCAGCCACCGCGACGGTCTCGATCCCGAGCTCGCCACAGGTGCGGAAGATCCGCACCGCGATCTCGCCGCGGTTCGCCACCAGAAGCTTCCGGATCGCCATCGTTGCGGATCGTAGAGTCGCAGCGATACGCTGCCCCGCTCTATGCGGCGGCTTCTCCTTCTGCTTGCGGTTGCGCTCTGCCTGCCTGGTCCGGCAGCCGCCGGCACGCTCTTCCTGATCGACGGCCGCGGCTGGGGTCACGGAGTCGGGATGAGCCAGTACGGCGCCCGGGGCTATGCGAGGGCAGGCTGGGGTTACGAGCGGATCCTCGCGCACTACTACCGCGGCACCGAGCTGCGCGTCGTCCCGGCGCGGCGGGTCCGCGTCCTGCTCGCCGAGCGGCGCCCTGCGGTCGAGATCGCGTCCACAAAGCCCTTTCGCGTCGTCGACGCCCGCGGCAAGGTGCGGAAGCTGAAGCCGGGCGTGCAGCGGCTCGTCGGAGGCAAGCTCGCGAAGCTGCGCTTTCCGCTCCGCTACGAACCGGGCGCCGCACCGCTGACGCTCGACGGCGACGCCTATCGCGGCGCGCTGATCGTGCATCGCGACGCCCGCACCCTGATGGTCGTCAACAAGCTGCCGCTCGACCGTTACCTACGCGGCGTCGTCCCCTGGGAGATGCCGGACGACTGGCACCCGGAGGCGCTGCGCGCGCAGTCGGTCGTCGCGCGCTCGTACGCGCTGGCGACGCTGAAGCCGGGCACGCGCTTCGACCTCTATGCCGACACTCGCAGCCAGGTCTACGGCGGCGTCGCCGCCGAGTCGGTGTCGACCAACCTGGCGATCGGCTCCACCGCCGGGCGGGTCCTCGTCTGGAACGGCCGGGTCGCCACGACCTTCTACCACTCGACCTCGGGCGGGAAGACCGCAGCGGTGGCGGAGGTCTGGCCGGACGCGACGGCCGTGCCCTACCTCGTGTCGGTGCCGGATCCACACGACAGCCTTTCGAAGCTTCACCGCTGGGGGCCGGTCCGGCTGACCCCGGCTCAGGTCGGGAAGTCGCTCGGGCTCGGGCCCGTCCGCGACCTGCTTGCCGCGCGCGGACCGTCGGGTCGGGTCACGGAGCTGACCCTGAAGCTTCGCAGCGGGTCGCGGACGATGCTCTCGCAGGACTTTCGGCGCGCGCTCGACCTCCGCTCGACGTGGTTCACCGTCCGGGTGCTCCAGCTCGAGGCTGCGTCCGGCCGCGGCCTTGCCGGCACCGGGCGCGCCACCGTGCTCCGAGGGTTCGTTCGCGGGCTCGGCAAGGTCCGGCTCGAGCAACAGGTGAACGGCGGTACCTGGAGGTCGGTCAAGCGCATCCGGACGCGCCCGGACGGACGCTTCTCCGTCTCGGTCCGCCTGCGGCGGACGACGAGCTATCGCCTGGCAACACCCGTCGCCGCGGGAGCAGCGGTGACCGTGAGAACACCCTGACCTTCTCCTAACACGGTCTTACACCGCGTTCACGAGCGCACGGCTACCGTCGTCGGATGCACCGGATCCTCATGCTCGCGGTCGCGCTCGCCGCGCTGCTCGGCCTCGCTCAGCCGGCCGACGCCTCCCGGTACGTGCGCTACGGGCTCCAGGACGATGCCTGGCTCGTCTACGGGCCGGGCACGCTCGACGAGCGGATCGCGGAGCTCGACCGGATGGGCGTGGAGCTCGTCCGCTTCACGATCAACTGGCACGAAGTCGAGAAGGTCCGCGGGCAGAGGAGCTGGGGGAGCGCAGACGCGGTGCTCGAAGGGCTGCGCGATCACGGCATCGCTCCGGTCGTCACCCTCTACGGCAGCCCGCGCTGGGCGAACGGCGGTCGCGCTCCCAGTTGGGCGCCGACGTCTGGGTCGACCTTCGCCGCCTTCGCGTCGGCTGCCGCGAAACGCTATCCGTGGGTGAAGCTGTGGCTCGTCTGGAATGAGCCGAACCAGCGCCGCTGGCTGCGTCCCACGACTCCGAGCACCTATGTCACCAAGCTGCTGAATCCGGCGTACGCGGCGATTCACCGGTCGACCCGCGGCGCCAAGGTCGGCGGCGGCGTTACCGCTCCGCGCGGGTCGACGGGTGGTGTCTCGCCGGTGGCCTGGATTCGAGGCATGGCCGCGGCGAAGGCGCGCCTGGACGCATACGCGCACAATCCGTATCCGCTGCGGCCGCTCGAAACGCCTTCGACCGGAGGCTGCGAGCACTGTGAGACGATCACGATGGCGACGCTGGAGCGGCTCCAGCGCGAGGTCCTGCGCGGCTTCGGCTCGCGGATGCGGATCTGGCTGACGGAGTACGGCTACCAGACGAACCCGCCCGATCGCGTCCTCGGCGTCTCCAAGGAGCTACAGGCGCGTTACGTCAGCGAGGCGGCACAGCGCGCATTCGCCGCCCGGAACGTCGACATGCTGATCCACTACCTGTACCAGGACGAGCCGGACGTCTCGCGCTGGCAGAGCGGTTACGTCGCGGCCGGCGGCGCCGTCAAGGTCTCGTACCGGGCCGCGCAGCTCCCCCTCGCGCAGGTCTCACGCATCGGCCTGCGCACGACGCTCTGGGGCCAGGTCCGCTCCGGAAGCGGCAGGCGGCAGTACGTGCTCCAGGAGTTCCGGGGCGGCAGCTGGCGCTCGGTCGGGGGCGTTGTTCAAACGGACTCGCGCGGCTTTCTCAGCCGGGCGGTCCGAGCCGGGCGCGGTGCAGTCTTTCGCGTCTGGGATCCGGCGGGTGACGTCGTCAGCCCGCTCGTCCGGGTGACCTAGCCCGGCCGGCGCTAGCCGTTCCAGTCGGGGCTGCGGCGCTCGAGGAACGCCTTGAGCCCTTCCTGGCCTTCGTCGCTCGTGCGGCGCTCGGCGATCAGGCGCGCGGTCTCCGGGCCGTCCGGCCGCTCGAGCACGAGCTTCTTGGCGTGCCTCGCCGCCCGTGGGCCTGCACTCCACAGCTCCGCCAGCACGTGCTCTACGGCCGCGTCGAGATCGGCAGCGACCTCGTGCACGAGGCCGATCCGAAGCGCGGTCGCCGCGTCGAAGCGCTCGCCGGTGACGAAGTAGCGTCGTGCCGCGCTCGGGCCGATCTTCGCGAGCGCGAAGGGGGAGATGACCGCCGGGATGATCCCGAGCTTGACCTCCGAGAACGCGAACACCGCACTCTCGCCCGCGACCGCGATGTCCGCGCACGCCACGAGCCCGGCGCCGCCGCCGAGAGCGTGGCCCTGGACGCGCGCGACGACGGGCGCGGGGCACCGGTCGATCGCCTCGAGCATGCCGCGGAGTGCGTTCGCGTCGGCCACGTTCGCGTCGAAGTCGAGATCGACGGACGCGCGCATCCACTCGACGTCCGCACCGGCACAGAAGCTCGGCCCCTCGCCGGCGAGCAGCACCGCGCGAGCCTTGCCCACATCCACGAACGCGTCCGAGAGCTCCGCGATCAGCGCTGCGTCGAACGCGTTTCGCGTCTCCGGCCGCGCAAGCGTGATCCGGAGCAGTTCACCGTCGCGTTCGATTCTGAGTGCCCCCATCGGAGGGAGGATCCTCGCAGAAGGATCGATCACTGTGAGAGGACGATGTTCGTCAAGGCCGCCGCCCTGATCGCAGCGCTCCTCGCCGTCGGCGGCGCGAGCGCCGCGCCGAACAGCAGCCTCGCCGGCTGCACGATCATGGGCACACCCGGGCCGGACCACCTGGACGGGACGCCGGGCCCAGATGTGATGTGCGGCCTCGGCGGGAAGGACATCCTCACCGGCGGCCGCGGCAACGACCGCCTGCTCGGCGGAGCCGGCGACGACGCTGTGTTCGGCTACGAGGGGGCGGACACTGTGCTCGGCGAGGCCGGCAACGACATCTTGGACGGCGGCGCCGGTCCCGACGTGCTCTTGGGGGGCGCGGGCAACGACCGGATGTCCGGCGCGCCGGGTCGCGACACCCTCCTCGGAGGGCTTGGCTCGGATTACCTGGACTCGCGCGACGGCGGCCGCGACATCCTCGACGGCGGCCCGGGGTTCGACACGGCGCGGAGGGACTACCCGTACGACAAGCTCACGAGCGTCGAGGACCCGTAGGGACAGTAGAGTCGGCACATGCTCCGAGGTGCCCTCGCCGCCGCCGTGACGCCGCTCGCGGGCGACCATCTCGACGAGGATGCCGTTCCGCCGTACGTCGAGTTCCTTGCCGACGCCGGGCTCGACGGCATGCTCGCGCTGGGCACGACCGGCGAAGGGATCCTCTTCGGCGTCGACGAGCGGCGGCGTGCGGTCGAGTCCTTCGTGACGGCCTCGGCCGGACGCCTGCAGGTCGCCGCGCACTGCGGCGCTCAGACGACCGTGGACACCGTCGCACTCGCCGCGCACGCCGCCGAGGCCGGCGCCGACGCGGTCGCCGTGATCGGGCCGCCGTACTTCCAGCTCGACGAGCGCGCCCTGCTCGACCATTTCGTCGAGGCGGCAGCCGCGTGCGCGCCGCTGCCGTTCTACGTCTACGAGTTCGAGCGCGCGAGCGGCTACTCGGTTCCGCTCACCGTGATCACGGAGCTGCGCGAGCGGGCGCCGAACCTCGCCGGCCTGAAGGTCTCCGACGCGCCGTTCGACCGCTTCTCGCCGTATCTGATCGAAGGGCTCGACGTCTTCGTCGGCCCCGAGGCGCTGATCTTCGACGGCCTGGAGGCGGGCGCCGCCGGGGCCGTCTCCGGCCTCGCCGCGGCGTTCCCGGACCGGGTGGCGGCAGTCGTGCGCGAGCCGACGGCAGGTGGGGCAGCCGCGCTCGGCGAGCTGCGCGCGGCGGTCGAGCGCTTCCCGCGTCACGCTGCCCTGAAGTTCCTGCTCGGGTTGCTCGGAGTGCCGGTCCGCGAAGACGTTCGGCGGCCGCTGCGCCAGCTGACCGAGAGCGAACGGGAGGAGCTGCGGGGATGGGTCGCGTCGTCGTAGCCGGCGCGGGGGCGATCGGCGCCTCGATCGCCTACCACCTCGCCCTCCGCGGCGCCGACGACGTCGTGCTCGCCGACGTGGGGGAGATCGCGGGCGGCGCCACCGGCAAGGCGATGGGCGGCGTGCGCCAACAGTTCACGACCGAGGCCGAGGTGCGGCTCGCCCAGGGAAGCGTCCGGCTCTTCCGGGAGCTCGGCGCGCCGCTCTTCGAGCAGGTCGGCTACCTCTTTCTCGCGACGACGCCGGCGGGGCTCGCCGAGCTCGAAGAGCGGAGAGCGGTGCAGGCGGCCCTCGGCGTGCCCGTCGAGAGCGTCGACGCGTCCTTCGTCGCCGGCCTCCGGGTCGACGACGTGCTCGGCGCGACGATCTGCCGAGAGGATGGGATCGCCGACCCCGCCGGTGTGACCCGTGAGCTCGTGCGGCGCGCGGCCGGACTGGGCGTCGATGTGCGCGAGCGAACCGACGCACTCTCGCTCGAGGCTGAGACCCTCGTTGTCGCCTGCGGCGCCGACTCTCCGGCGGTCGCCCGGGCGCGCGGCGTCGAGCTTCCCATCCGCCCGCTCGTCCGGCAGCTCGCCGACGTTGGCCCCGTGGAGAACGTGCCCTCGGATCTGCCGATGACGATCGAGGAGAACGGCTTCCATTTCCGCAGGGTCGGCCGCGACACGCTGCGGCTCGCGATGGGCGAGCCGGGCGTGCGCTGGGACGGGCCTGCGGAGGTCCGCGAAGACCTCGTCGACGACTGGCGGGAGCGTCTGGCCTTCCGCTATCCGCAGGCGGCCGGAGCACCGGTGCGCCGCGCCTGGGCCGGGTTCTACGACATGACCCCGGACGCGCACCCGATCATCGGGCCGGTCGCGGACGGCCTCTACGCCGCGTGCGGCTTCTCCGGGCACGGCTTCATGCAGTCCCCGGCCGTCGGTGACGCCGTGGCGGCCGAGTTGACCGGCGAGACCGTTCCCTTCGATCTCTCGCCGTACCGGCTCGACCGTTTCGAGGCGGGCGCGATCTTCCCCGAGACGCTCGTCCTTTAGTGCTTGGTTACTCGAACGCAAGCCCGAGATGGGAGAGCTCCGCGTCGATGAACCGTCCCTCGACCGAGCCTTCGAGCTCGAACTCCTCGAACAGGTCGGGATCCTTTCCGATCAGCTCCCGCGCGCCGGTCGGCATCGGCTGATCGGCTGCGTCACGTGACTCGAACAGATAGAAGGCGCCCCAGCGCTCGCCGAGCGCGTCCGAGATCCAGGCCTTGAAGCGGAGGCCCTCGACCTCGGCGAACTCGTCGACCGCCTCGTCGCGGAGATAGCGGCGCAACTCCTCGATCGTCGTCATCGAGTCGGCGAGGTTCCAGAGGACGATGCGGACCAGCACTACGCAGCTTGGACCTTCGCGTGCAGCTCCTTCAACTTGCGGAGCACGTCCGCCTCGTCGTGTCCGAAGTCGTCGAGGTACGAGTGCACCGCAGCCTCGAGCAGGCGTTGCTCCTCATCGTCGAGCCACAGCTCGTGCGTCGAGCCGTCTGGCTCCTCCCGCCATCTCGAGACGATGAACGCGGCGTACCAGGTGGGCCAGTCGTCGTCCGGCTCGCCGCGTTCCGCCTCGTAGGCGCCATGCGCGCTCTCCGCGATGCGGAGCAATGTGCGCAAGCGTTCTTCCGTCACCATGGTTCCTCCTTACATTCGGAAGATGCCGAACGTGGACTCCGGGATAGGCGCATTCAAGGCGGCCGAGATCCCGAGCGCGAGCACGCGCCGTGTATCGCGCGGGTCGATGATGCCGTCGTCCCACAGCCGAGCCGTCGAGAAATAGGGGTTGCCCTCGGCCTCGTAGGTGGCGCGGATCTCATCCGGATCTGCGTCGCCGACCATCGAGAGCACGGTCGCCGCCTGCTCGCCGCCCATCACCGAGATGCGCGCGTTCGGCCACATCCAGAGCTGCCGCGGCCCGTAGGCGCGGCCGCACATCGCGTAGTTCCCTGCTCCGAACGACCCTCCGGTGACGACGGTGAACTTGGGCACGTCCGCGCACGCGACCGCGGTCACGAGCTTGGCGCCGTCGCGCGCGATCCCGCCTTCCTCGTACTCCTTGCCGACCATGAAGCCGGTGATGTTCTGCAGGAAGACGAGCGGGATCTTCCGCTTGCACGCGAGCTCGATGAAGTGGGCGCCCTTCTGGGCCGACTGGGCGAAGAGAACGCCCTTGTTCGCCAGAATCGCGACCGGATACCCCTCGATGCGGGCGAAGCCGCAGACGAGCGTCTCGCCGTAGAGCGCCTTGAACTCGGCGAACCGTGACCCGTCGACGATCCGCGCGATCAACTCGTGCGCGTCCATCTCGTGCTTGAAGTCCTCGGGGACGAGCCCGTAGAGGTCGTTCGGGTCGAGCGCGGGCGGTTCGGGCGGGGCGACATCCCAGGGCAGTTCCTTGCGCCGGTGCAGGTTGCGGACGATCTGCCGCGCCAGCGCGAGCGCGTGCTCGTCGGAGGTCGCGAAGTGGTCCGCGACTCCGGAGCGGCGCGTGTGGACGTCGGCGCCGCCGAGCTCCTCCGCGGTCACGTCCTGGCCGGTAGCAGCCTTCACGAGCGGCGGGCCGCCGATGAAGATCGTCCCGGTGCCCTGCACGATCACTGTCTCGTCGCTCATCGCCGGCACGTAGGCGCCACCGGCGGTGCACGAGCCCATGACGACGGCGATCTGCGGGATCCCCTGCGCAGACATGCGCGCTTGGTTGTAGAAGATCCGGCCGAAGTGCTCGCGGTCGGGGAAGACCTCGGCCTGGAGCGGCAGGAAGGCGCCGCCCGAGTCGACCAGATAGATGCACGGGAGGTGGTTCTGCTCGGCGACTTCCTGGGCGCGGAGGTGCTTCTTGACGGTGAGCGGGAAGTAGGAGCCGCCCTTCACGGTCGCGTCGTTCGCGACGACGATGCACTCCTGTCCCTCGACGACGCCGATCCCGGTCACGATCCCGGCCGACGGAGCCGCGCCGTCGTACAGATCCCAGGCGGCGAGCGCGTTCAGCTCGAGGAAGCCGGTGCCCGGATCGATCAGCCGGTCGATCCGCTCGCGGGCGGTCAGCTTGCCGCGCGACCGGTGGCGCTCGACCGCCTTCTCGCCCCCGCCGCGGGAGACGAGCGCGGTCCGCTCACGCAGCTCGGCGGCGAGCGTCTCCATCCGCTCGGCGCGGCGGGAAAACGTCTCGTCCCGCTCGACGTGCGTGGTGAGGAGTGCCACAAGGTGAGAGTACCCCGGCGAGAGGACACCGAGAACGGAAGCGGGGCCCCGTGGGGCCCCGCTGTTGCCACGTTGTCGTACCGCTTCCCGTACTAGCGGCCCTTCCTCGCGGCCTTCCTCTCCTCCTTCTCGGTCTTGGTCGCGGCGACGCGGTCGGTCGCGGCGACGCACTGGCCGAGCTTCTCCCCCTTGAGCCCCTTGGCCTTGCACGTCTTGGACGCGTTCATGATCTGCGTGTGCACGGCGCTCAGGTTGCGCGCCTTGGCTGCTGCCGAGACGCACTTGCCAAAGCCGTTCGACGTGCCGTCCTTGGCCCAGAGCTCGTTGAACGCGCGCGGCCGAGCGTCGCCAGCTGTGCCTTGCACGCCGTGGTCGGATTGACCTTCGGCGGCTTCGGCGTCACTGGGACGAAGAACGTCTTGTCGTTGAGCTTCACGTTGCGGACGAGCACGGTCTGCTCCTTGTCCGTGAACGCGGTGTTCGTGCTGCCGGCCCAGCTGGCGTCGACGACGAGGCTGACGCCCTCGACCGGCTGCGTGCCGAGCAACGTGACCGCCGCGGCCCAGGACGGAGCACTGCGTGCCGCCGGCGAACTGCGACGTGTCGACGCGACACTCGCTGGGCTGCGCCTGACGTCAGGTTGCCGGTGGTGAGCCACGTGTCCTTCGTGCAGCCGGTCAGCGTGCCGGCCGGGCCGAATGCGACGTAGACGTTCTTTGCCGCCGAACTTGATCTGGAACCGCGGCGAGCCGGCTCCGCAGTCGTCGTCGGTGACGTTGTACTCAGCCGACAGCTCCGTGATCTGGCCGAACGTCAGCCCGGTGGGTACCGGAACGGTGACGCCGCTGAAGTCGTCGGTCGCGGATGCGTTGCCGGTGTTCGCGACGAGCGTGGCGACGCCGTCGGTGATCGGTGGCGCCGCCGAATGTCGTCGAGCCGTCGGCGGCGAACGCGGGTGCCGTGGCGGCAAGAGCAAATACCGCGACAGCGGCGACTAGGAATTTTCTCATGTTGGAATCCCCCTCAATGAAGCGTTGAACTACACAAGGTCCCCTCCCCGGGGTGGGAAGCGGCGAACCTACAATTCGGGTAAGGATTTCGTTAGGTCTTGCCGATAAGCGGTTCGTGCGGCGAGACACATTCATTCCTTTGCTCGTGGCCGGCGGGGTCGTTGCGATCCTGCCGCCCGCGGTGATCCACTTCGTCAGCCCGCAGCAGGTCATGTTCAGCAGCGCGACGCATTTCTGGAGCGTCGTGCTCGCGTCGCTCGTCGCCACGGTGGCCGGCGTCGCGCTCTCGTACGGGGGTTGGCGCCGTGGCGACGCGCGCGCAGTGCTGGTCGGCACGGCGTTCACGGTCATGGCCTCGCTGCTGCTCGTGCACGGCTTCGCCAGTCCCGGCTTCATCGTCGAGATGAACGGTGTGGTCTCGCTCACCGGCGCGGCCACCTTGCCCGTCGGCGGCGTCATCCTCGCGCTCTCGGCTCTACACGTCGGCGCGGAGCCCCCGGGCCGTGCGACCCCTGCTCTGGCTTCAGGCCGCGTTGATGGCCGGCGTCGTCGCGCTCGGACTCGTCGCGCTCTGGTTGCCGGGCCTCGTCCCCTCGGTGCCTGAGCCTGCCAGCCTGCCCGCGATCGCCGTGCTCGTCGTCGGGCTCGCGTTCTACGGGCTGCTCGCCCTGCGCGCGCTCCACACCGTGCTCCTGACGCGGCGGCGCGCGGATCTGGCCGTCTTCGTCGGACTCGTCTGGCTTGCGGGCGCGCTCGTGCCCGCGCTGATGCAGAACTATCTCGACCTCGCCTGGTGGTTGGGTCACGGCCTCGAAGTCGCTGGTGTGCTGCTCGTCGGCGCCCCAGTCGCAGCAGACCTCTTTCGCGCGTCGCCGTCCCGACCCCTTGCCGGCGACCTGCGTGGCGCAGAGCTCGTCTCGGCCGAGGAGACGTTCCTCGGCTCCCAGGTCGGCGGGCTCGTCCGCCTGCTCGCCGAGAAGGACGAGTACACCGAGGGTCACACGCGCCGCGTCGCCCTGCTGGCAGTCGGCGTGGGGGAGGAGCTGGGACTACCGCCCGCCCGCCTGCGTGAGCTCGCGACTGGAGGATTGCTCCACGACATCGGCAAGCTCTCCGTCCCGGACGAAGTCCTGCAGAAGCCGGCCGCGCTCGACGACGAGGAGTACGCGCTCGTCCAGCGCCACACGGTCTGGGGCGACTCGCTCCTCGGCCGGCTGGGATTCTCGCCTGCCGTTCGTCGGCTTGTTCGCGGCCATCACGAGCGGCTGGACGGCAGCGGCTACCCCGACGGCGCGACCGCGCTCTCGCTCGAGACCCGGGTGCTCGCCGTCTGCGACGTCTATGACGCACTCCGCTCCGAGCGTGTCTACCGCGAGGCGTGGAGCTACGACCGCGCTGTCGGCCTGCTCAGGAAAGAGGCCGGCACCGCCTTCGACGCCCGCTGTGTCGCGGCGCTCGAGCGGGTCCTGCTGCGCGACGGGGCCGATGCGTCAGTCGCGATCGCCGTCTAGGTTCGGGCGAGTAGGAGAGGGGCGAGGCAATGGAGCAGCGAGTCCGCACGCGCTCCGAAAGCCCCGCCCTCTGTCGCAGCAGACGGCGCCGCAGCCTGGACACAACGTTAAGCGGGAACCGCGTCGCGTCAAGTCTCACGACTCGCGAATCATCGTTGTAACTCTTCAAAAGACGGTTAATGTGCGACTTGGTGCCTAAGAGTCCGCTCGCAAAGCTTGTTTTCTTCGTACTCGCCCTGGGTGTCGCGGGAGGCTTCTCACCTTCCATCGCGCACGCCGGCTCCGGCGTCCAGCCGGCGAACGGTGCGACGACGTCGGAGGAACCGACGTTCCTCGTCTCCCTCGACCAGTACGACTCGCTGGCTTCGGTCCACGTCTCCACGTCGACCGAGATGACCAGCACCGGCTGCGCCAGTCGTCGCCGTCGGGTCCTGCTCGCCGACGACTCCTTCGGGAGAACCGAATACGTACACGTGCGCGCCTTCGACCTACAGCTCCACCGGCTCGTCGAAGCTGGCTCCCGGGACGTACTACTGGTGGGTTTCGTTCCTGCGGAACGATCCGGCTGAGGGCTCCAGCGGCACTCGCGTGTCTGGGCCGTTCCAGTTCACGGTGGCAGCGTCCACGACGCCGTCCGGGCGGTAGCGGCGGTGTGGCGCCCACGCGGACGCGTGCGGCGGCGCCAAACCTGCCGACGGTGCAACGGTGGCGAGGTGCGAGCGCGAAGCAAGGACGGCTGAGCGCCGCCGTCTACCAGTACTCGAAATGGCTCGGCTATCCGCGACGAGTCGCCGTGGCCTGCTGGAGCGACCGCGACTGGCCGACCGTCTCCGAGTCGGCCGAGCACCACAATCTCCTGGGCTTCTGGGCGCCTTTGCAGCCGCGGTGGCTCCACCTGGCGCCGCAGACCTGCCGAGCGATGGAGACGCTCTTGACGAGCCGTCCGCAGTACCCGAACGTGATCACGGCCAACGCGCTCGACACAGTGGCGCACGAGATGATCCACGCAATGGGGATCCGAAACGAGCCCCTGACGGAATGCTTCGCGATGCAGACCGCCGACGTCCTCGGGTGGTATCTGGGCATCCGAGGCCAGTACTTGAAAGGACTCAGCAGGCTGTTCCTGGCTGCGTACAAGCTCCTGCCGGCGAGGTACCGCGATCCCGTTCGTTGCCGGGAAGGCGGCGCTTGGGACCTCGAGCCCAAGATCCCTTCGTCCCCCTGGCATCCTGATTCGAGACTTACGCGGCCCGTTCGGCGAGCTCGTGGGAGATTCGCCGCAGGCGCTTTTCCATGGCTTCGAACACGGCGACGACCATGGGGTCGAATTGGCGGCCTGACTGGGCGAGGATCTCCCTGACGGCAACATCCCAGGGCAAGGCACGGCGATAGGGACGATCGGTCGTCATCGCGTCGAGCGCGTCGACGATCGCGAAGATCCGGGCGCTCATGGGGATCTTCATGGCTTCGAGCCCGTCCGGATAGCCGCTGCCGTCCCAGCACTCGTGGTGTGAGCGCACGAGTCCGACCGCGGCTCCACGGAGAAATGGAATCGGCGACAGGATCTTTGCCCCGATGACGGTGTGCTGCTCGATGATGCGCCGCTCCGCGTCGTCGAGCGGCCCCACCTTCTGCAGGATCGCGTCGGGGACGCCGATCTTGCCGACGTCGTGGAGCAGGTAGCCGTACTCGAGGGTGCCGTCAGTCAGCAGGTACTCGTCGACCGCTGTCGTCAGCTCGATCGCGTACTGCTGCACGCGTAGAGCGTGGCGGCCGGTGCTCGGGTCTCTCGCCTCGAGCGCGTCGGCCAGCGCGGTCGCAGTTTCGCGATACGCGTTCTGAAGCAACTGTCGCTGCTCGTGCTCGACCTCGACGAACCGGCCCAGGTCGCGCGCGTACGCCAGCAGTTGCTCAGCCTCTCGAGGCGCGGGCTCCGTCAGGACCGGAGCCTGTGGAGCACCGGAATCGCGCGTCCGCACTCTTTCGAGCAGGGTCATCAGGTCGAACGGGCTGAACGGCTTTCGCAGCACGGCATCCGCTCCGGCGCGCATGGCGGCTTCAGCGGTCACCTCACCGCCCGTCAACAGGATCACGAACGGCGGCCGCGCCCGGTCCTTGAGCTCACGCGAGAACGTCAAGCCGTCCATCCCCACCAAGCCGATGTCGAGGATGACGACCGTCGGAGACCACACGCGCACGACCTCAGCGGCGTCCTCCGCCGAAGGCACGTCCCGGACCGCGAAGCGACCGGTTCCCAGCGTCGTCCGCAAGAGGAGCCGCAACGGAGCATCGTCGTCGACGACGAGAACCCGCAACCAGCCGCGATCGCCGAGGTACGTCTGATCGACAGCACGCACAGCCGGTCGCCGCACGACGGGCGCCGGAGCTCTCGCTTGCCGCCGCTTTCGCCGCCTCGCGCGCATCGTGAGCGACAGACTCCGGATCGCCCACCGGCTGGCGCGAGACCCTGAGCAGCCGGCTCAGCGCGAGCGAGAGGAGCAGCGAGACCGCGACCCAGGCCAGAACGCCGAGCAGCGCGATCACGGCCCAGCTAGGCATCCCGAAGCTCTATGTGTTCCTGCGACGTCATCACTCTCCGAAAACTGGATGGCGCCGCAGTTCCTGCCAACCTGCTGAGCTCAATATGCCCAATGTTCAGGACGGTTGCACGTCCGGGGGCCGAAGATCACTCGATCGAGGGACAGAGTTCGCCGCCTTTCCGGCTTGTCCTCGTGGACAAGGGCGACTGGCCCAGGCGAGACGGGCTGCGCCGAATTGTCCTCGTGGACTCATTGCGGGATACTGAGCAGACAATGCTCAGACGGATCGTCCTCGCAGCGGTCGTCATCGCGTCTGCGCTCGTTGGCATCGTCGCGGGCTGGCAGTCCGGCCTCGGAGTCCTCGTCCTCGCGGTGCTACGTGTTCGGTGTTGCGTACAGCCTCGGCATCGGCGCGGACGCCACGACGCGCTGGAGCTCGGCGCTCTATGGAACGATCGAGAGGACGCGAACCACTGGAGCCGGACGGGCGGCAGACGCAAGCGCTGACTCGGTAAACGGTGGAATCGGCCGACAACGCAATGCGATAGCGCACCGCGCCTCATCTCCGCTCGAGGGAGATTCGCGGACGCTGGCCCATCCCATTCTCATACACTTGGTGGTGTGGAACAGGGCCAGCGCGCTAGCCGGGCCATCCGCGTGAGGCGGCTTCCGCGACGCTGGGCTCGCCGCCGGTACGAGGTTGATTTCGGAGGAGCCTCAGCGCCGCAGATAACGACGAGGCCTGCGACGCTGATCGACCAACGATCCTGGGGCCGGAGCTGCGTGGTCAGTCACCCGGGCCGCCGACCAGAGATGGACGGGCGGCGTCGGTCCGTGGGTGTCCGTCGGCCCTGCTGGCTTGTCGATACCCCGCTTACCTTTTCGTGAACCGGCGTCAAGCAACTGATCAGGAACGATGGCGTCATGTCGCTGGCTAGGCCGTGTCGGTGAAGAATCGGGCTACGAGGAGAGGGCAGCCTGATGAGCGGATTCCCGGTCAACCATGCGGGTTTCCGCTCTACCAAGCCAGCAGGGGCGACAGGGCTCGAACCTGCGACCTACGGTTTTGGAGACCGCCGCTCTACCAACTGAGCTACGCCCCTACGCGTCGGGGCGGATTGTAGCCTTGGCCGGGATGCTCTCCCAGCGACACGCGCTCGGGCTCCTCTTTCTCGTCCTCGCGCTGGGCTTCGGCGGGATCGCGTTGTCCGCCGGGCGGGCCGGCGTCTGGGTGATCTCGGTGGCCGCTGTGGCACTCGGCGGGTGGATGGCGACGATGTCGTTCCGCCTTCTGCGGCGGCACTGAGCAAGAATCCGGGCTGACGCGGCGTATTCTCTCTCCGTGGCGAAGGTCGACGATACGGGGCCGCTCTGGCAGGAGTTCCGAAAGACGGGTGACCGCGCGGTCCGGGACCGGCTGATCCTCACGTACGCGCCGCTCGTCAAGTTCGTCGCCGGCCGCCTCGGGAGCGGCCTGCCGGCGCACGTCGACGAAGGCGACCTCGTCTCGTACGGCCTCCTGGGGCTGATCGGAGCGATCGAGCGCTATGACCCCGACCGCGAGATCAAGTTCGAGACCTACGCGATCGCGCGCATCAAGGGCGCGATCATCGACGAGTTGCGCGCCCTCGACTGGGTGCCGCGCTCGGTCCGCGCCCGAGCGCGCGACATCGAGCGCGCGATCGCCGAGCTCGAGAAGAAGCTGCACCGCGCCCCCTCGGACGAGGAGATCGCGACGAAGCTCGGCATGACCGAGGACGAGCTCGGCGCGAGCCTGACCGAGATCTCGCGGTCGTCGATCGCAGCTCTGGACGAGCTCTGGACGGTGTCGGCCGGGGGCGACCAGATCGCTCTGATCGACACGATCGAGGACACGCAGGGGCCGGAGCCGCAATCGGCGCTCGCGAAGACCGAGATGCGGGAGGCGCTCGGCGAGGCGATCGCCCGGCTGCCGGAGCGGGAGAAGCTCGTCGTCACGCTCTACTACTACGAGGAGCTGACCCTGCGCGAGATCGGCGAGGTGCTCGGCGTGACCGAGTCGCGCGTCTCGCAGCTGCACACGAAGGCGATCCTCCGCTTGAAGGCCCGCCTCGGCGGCGCCGTTGCCCGCGCGCCGCTCGCCTGACTCGGAGTCGTCTCTGACACCGGTGCCTCTTCGCGGCACGCCGCGCAGCCGCGTTAGGATTCGCCTCCAACAGCGCCCCAGTCGAGGAGGAAGTCCCGTATGCCCGCTTTCGAGCCTGGAAAGATCCGCAACGTCGCCGTCGTCGGCCATCGTGGCACGGGCAAGACCTCGCTGGTCGAGGCGCTGCTCTTCCAGGCCGGCGAGACGAACCGGCTCGGCACGATCGAAGCGGGCTCCACGGTCGCGGACTGGGACGACGACGAGCAGCAGCGGAGGATGTCGATCTCCCTTTCGCTCACGCACGCGGAGTGGCAGGGCCGGAAGCTGAACCTGATCGACGTTCCCGGCGACCCGAGCTTCCAGGGCGAGGCGCGCTGCTCGCTCCGCGTCGTCGAAGGCGGGCTCTTCGTGCTCAGCGGCGTCATGGGGGTCGAGGTCGGCACCGGCCGCGTCTGGAAGCGCGCCGAGGAGCTCGGGCTGGCACGGGTGCTCTTCATCAACATGCTCGATCGTGAGCGCGCCGACTTCTTCCGCGCGCTCGCGCAGCTCCAGGAGCAGCTCTCGCCACGCTGCGTCGCGGTCCAGCTTCCGATCGGCGCCGAGCATGAGCTGACCGGAATCGTCGACGTGCTCCACATGTGCTCCTACACGAGCCCCGAGGGCGAGAAGGAGCCCGAGCCGGGGCCGATTCCGGACGAGCTGGCCGCGCAGGTGCAGGAGTACCGCGAGAAGCTGCTCGACGAGGTCGTCCAGACCGACGAGAGCCTGATGGAGCGCTATCTCGACGGCCAGGAGCTCGGCGTCGAAGAGGTCGCGCACGCGCTCAAGGACGCGGTCACGCGTGGCGAGGTCTTCCCGGTCGCCTGCGGCGTCGCGACGAAGAACCTCGGCAGCCACGCGCTGCTCGACCTGATCGTCGAGGGGGTGCCGTCCCCGCGAAGGCCGGTTCGATCACCCACATCGAGGGCGCCGATACGGCTGCCTTCGTCTTCAAGACGATTGCCGACCCGTTCGCCGGGCGGATCAACCTCTTCCGCGTTCTCCAAGGCGCGGTCAAGCCCGATCAGACGCTCATCGACGCGCGCACCCACGCGAAGGAGCGCATGGGCTCGCTCCTCTTCCAGCAGGGCAAGGAGCACATCCCCGCGCAGGAGTTCGGCCCCGGCGACATCGGCGCGGTCGCGAAGCTGAAGGAGGTGCAGACCGGCGACCTGCTGCTCGACAAGGAGGTGTCGACAGAGGTGCCGGAGATCGGCTTCCCCGAGCCGGTGATGAGCTTCGCCGTCACGCCGAAGGCGAAGGGCGACGAGGAGAAGGTCGCGTCGGCGATCCGGCGGCTGGCCGAGGAAGATCCGACGCTCCATCTGCACCGGGACCAGCAGACCGGGGAGGAGATCCTCTCCGGGATGAGCCAGATGCACGTCGAGGTCGCGCTCGACCGGGCCAAGCGCCGGTTCGGCGTCGACGTCGACCTGCATCCTCCGCGCGTGCCCTACCTGGAGACGATCCGCAAGGAGTCGCGCTCGCACGCCCGGTACAAGAAGCAGACCGGCGGACGCGGCCAGTTCGGCGACTGCACGATCGTGCTCGAGCCGATCGACGGCAACGTCGGCTACGAGTTCATCGACAAGATCGTCGGCGGCGTCATCCCGCAGAGCTTCCGGCCCGCCGTCGACAAGGGCATCCAGGAGGCGATGCACCACGGCGAGCTCGCCGGCGCGCCTGTCCAGGGAGTCCGCGTGCTGCTCGTGGACGGCTCGTACCACACCGTCGACTCCTCCGAGATGGCGTTCAAGATCGCCGGCTCGATGGCCTTCAAGGACGCGTACTCGAAGGCCGAGCCCGTCCTGCTCGAGCCGATCATGGAGCTCGAGGTGACCGTCCCCGACGAGGCGGTCGGCGCCGTCAACGGCGACCTCAACTCCCGCCGCGGGCGCCTGCACGGGATGGAGCCGGCCTCGGGGATGACCACGATCAAGGCCGAGGTGCCGATGGCCGAGATGCTCACCTACCTGCAGACGCTGACCTCGATCACCGGCGGCCGCGGCGACTACTCGATGCACTTCCTGCGCTACGAGGAGGTGCCGTCTCACGTGGCCCAGAAGGTGATCGAGGACACGAAGCGCGACCGAGAAGCCGCCGCTGCGCACTGAGGACGAGCTCGACCGCATCGACTGGGGTCGGCTCGAGCACGCGTACGGCAGCGCGAAGGACGTTCCCGGGCTGATCCGGGACTTGACGTCGAGTCGCCGCAAACGGCGGGAGCGGGCGCTCTACGAGCTCTTCGGGAACATCCACCACCAGGGCACCGTGTACTCCGCGAGCGCGCCGGCCGTGCCCTTCCTCGCCGAACTCGTTCGCTCCGAGCGAAACGGACGCATCGCGTACGCGTCGAGCTCACGTGGCTGCTCCAGGCGATCGCCGGCGGCACTGGGTCTCGCGGATTGGTGGGCGCGGCTCGGGATGCGGTGGGCACCGAGCTTCCGTCGCTCGCGCCTCTGATCGGTGCGGGCAGCCCGGAACTCTCGTTGAGCGTGGCCGCCCTGGCCGCCCGATACCCGGAAACGGCCGAGCGTGTGCTGCCCCTCGTGCGGGACGCGCACGATGATGCGTCGAGTCCGGCGGCGAGCAGGCTCCTCGCGCTGGTCCGGATCCTGCTCGGGGATCGCTCGGGTGGGCTCTTGGAGGAGGTGCGACTGTGTCCGAGGAGGACGCCGATCCAGACATCCTCGCGGAAGCTCTTCCGGCTCTCGAGCGCGGCGAGACCCTCGAGGAGGCGTATTCCCTGCTCGAGGATCTGACCGGTGCCGCGCTGCGCGGCTGGGACGAGCCTTAGATCGTCTGGGGTTCAGCCTTGGGAGCCTCGTCGGCGCGTAGGCGCTTGATCAGCTCCGTCACGTCGGCGAGCTCCTGCTCGAGATCGCGCTGGTATTCGTCCAGCCGCTCGAGCACGTTTTCACTCGCGTAGAAGCGCGCGCCGAGATCGTGTGTAGGGCGGGCGCCGACGGTGGAATCTGCGGTGGTGCATGTTCACCCCCTCTCCTGATGTCGTTGGAGAAACCGGTCGATTCGCGTGCGGGTCTCGGCGAGCGAGGCTGCCCACCGGTCGAGGGCGTCGCCGCCCGCCTCGGTCAGCTCGTACGTGCGCTTGGCCGGACCGGGGAGGGTCTCATCCCACTCGCTGCTGACGAGGCCCTGCTCCTCGAGCGCGCGCAGGACGCGATAGAGATTGCCGACATCGACGCGCTCCTCACCGGTCACCTCCGGCAGCCGCTCGAGCAGGTCGTAGCCGTGCGCCTTGCGCTCGCGGAGGAGCAAGAGCAGGGCAGCCACCTGGAACCGCTCGATGCGCCCGCCTCGCCCATGCCACCCACGACGTCTGTACATATGTGAGTTACATATAGCAGAAGGCGCCTGTGGATAACTCCAGAGGCTCTGCTACCGTCGCCGCATGCGAGTGACGCGTTCAGCCGTAACGCGAACCTGTGCGATCTGCGAGCGGTCCCTGCTCATGGGCGAGCACACGATCCGCTTCTCTCCGGACGGCGGCGAGTACGTCGACGTCTGCTCGCTCTGCGCCGAGATCGCGCTCGAGCACGGTTGGGTCCGCGAGGGCAGCCCGTCCGTGCCGACGGCGCCCTTCGACCCGCGCCGCCGGAAGAGCCGCTGGGGCGGCCTCTTCGGGGGCGGGCGCGCCGAGGAGGCGCCGGTCGCCGACGAGCCGATTTTGAGGCGCCTGTCCGAGCCGGAGCTTGCAGTCGTCGAGGCCGCGGACCTGTTCAACTCGAGTGCGCACCGGCGCACCGTCGCGGGCGTCGCGAAGAGCCTCGGCGCGCCGAAGGCGTCGATCGTGCCGCTTTCGGGCGTCAGCGGCGAGATGGTCGTGACGGTCGCGTGGGAGATCTCCTGGTACCAGTACCGCGTCTCGCCCGACGCGGCGCAGCCGCTGCGGCTCGCCGAGCGCGGGCACGACCTGGAGGAGCTCGAGCAGAGCTTCCAGAGCTGGAACGCGCAGCTCGCGGACGACGGCCGGCTGATGCCCGACATCGCACGCGTCTGATGGCCGGCTGGACTGCGAAGCCGCTCCGGGAGGTGCCGATGGTGGACAAGGAGGAAGCAGGCGACCCCGACTGGTACCCGATCCAGCATCACTTCGGCCTGACGGCGGCCGGGGTGAACGTGTACGTCGCGGCGGCGGCGGGGGACGAGTTGATCGGCCGCCACGACGAGCTGAAAAGCGAGCAGGAGGAGCTGTACCTCGTCGTCGCGGGCGCGGCACAGTTCGAGCTCGACGGCGAGGAGGTGCGCGCTGAGGCGCCGTTCGTCGTCGCCGTCAACGACTCCAGCGTGATGCGCGAGGCGCACGCGGTCGCGGCGGGAACGATGGTGGTCGCATTCGGCGGCGAGCCACGCGAGCGGTTCGACTCGAGTTGGGAGAGCCACCACTTCGAGGGCGTTCCGCGGGCCTGACGCGGTGCCGGACTCGTCGACGCTGCTGCTCTTCTGCGCGGCCGCGCTGGCTCTGATCGTCGTGCCCGGCCCCGCGGTGCTGTACATCGTCGCGCAGAGCATCGACCGCGGCAGGCTCGCCGGGGTCGTCTCCGCGCTCGGTGTGGCAGTCGGAGGGCTCGTGCACGTGACCGCCGCCGCGGTCGGGCTGTCCTCGCTCCTCGTCTCGTCGGCGACGGCGTTCAACGTGGTCAAGTACGCCGGAGCGGCGTACCTGATCGGCCTCGGGCTCTGGACGATCCTGCGGCGTCCCGACGAGCCGTCCGTCGAAGTCCCAAGGGAGCGCAAGCTGAGCCGCCGCTTCTGGCAGGGCGTCGTGGTCAACATCCTCAACCCGAAGACGGCGCTCTTCTTCTTCGCGTTTCTGCCGCAGTTCGTCGATCCCGACAAGGGCTCGGCGGCACTGCAGATCGGCGTCCTCGGCCTCGTCTTCGTCGCGCTCGCCGTGACCAGCGACTGCGTTTGGGCGCTCGCGGCCGGCACCGCCTCTCACCGCCTGCGGGGCAGCCGGCGCTTCCTCGCGGTGCAGCGTTACGTCTCGGGCTCGGTCTTCGTCGGCCTCGGCGCGCTCGCGGCAACCGCAAAACGGCACTAGCAATGGCCGCAAAGGTTCGTACACTGAGAGGGTGATCTACTGCGTCATCCCGCGGGAGCTCGAGGCCGAGCTCTACGACAAGATGGTCGAGTACTACAAGGACAACGAGAACGTGTCCGTGATCGTCGACCGGCGCGAGGGGGACGACCGTCGCAACGGCCGCGAGTACGGCGGCAAGCGCGAGGTGCGCGACCGCAGGCGCGCGCGCATCCCGGGGACGTTCCCGGACACCGATCCTGGTTCGTAACAGTCCCTCGTTCGAGTGACGGCCGCGGCGCCGCGTGTGCCGAGAGGGTGAGCATGTACGACGAGGAATACGGCCCTTCCCGGACGCGCACGCTCACACTGCCCGTGATCGTCGCCGGCCTGGCGGTGCTCGCTGGCCGTCGGCGTCTCGCTGCTCGCCTACACTTCGGTGAAGACGCAGGGCACGAAGGTGAGCCTGCTCGAGACGGACGTCCGCGAGCTCGAGGGCCGGCTCGAGGAGTTCCGGCTCGCCGATCAACAGCTCCAGGGCCGCGTGAAGGGCGCCGAAGGGAAGCTGCGCCAGAAGGACGTCGGCCAGGCGCCGCTCGCCGCCAAGGTCCTCAAGAGCGTCTTCACGGTCGCGACCGACGATGGCCTGGGCGCCGGCTTCGCCGGCTGGGTCGACGGCGGCCAGCTCTACGTCGTCACCGCCGCGCACGTCGTCTACCGAGATCGGCCAGAACGTCAATCTCGAGCGGAACAACGGCGGCTGGGACGCAGAGGTGGTCGGGATGGACAAGAAGCGCGACCTCGCCGTCCTGCGTGTTTCGGGTCAGCCCGTCGGCGCCGAAGCCGCTCTGGCAGAAGCCGTTGCGCAACCGCCCGCGGCCGGGTGACGAACTGCTGCTCGTCGGCAGCCCGTACGGCCTCGGCGGCACGGTCACGAGCGGCGTCGTCAGCGCTGTCCGTCCGAACCTGATCCAGACCGATGCGGCCGCGAACCCGGGCAACTCGGGCGGCCCGGCAGTCGACCGGCATGGCCACGTCGTCGGCGTCCTCGTCAGCGGCGGCGGCGAGAACCTGAACTTCGCCGTGCCGATCCGGCAGCTCTGCATGACCCTGCGCGACTGCTAGACGCGTCTGCGGACTACACTGGCGGCCAGATGGCGGTCGCAGAGAAGCAGTTCCAGAACTATGTCGGCGGCAAGTGGACGGACGCCGCCTCCGGCGACACGTTCGAGTCGCTCGTGCCGGCGACCGGAGAGGCGCTCGGCAGCTTCCCTCGCTCGGCCGCTGCGGACGTCGACCGCGCCGTCGAGGCTGCGAAAGCGGCGTTCGAGGAATGGCGGCTCGTTCCCGCGCCGGAGCGTGGCAACGTGCTCTTCCGCTTCGCGCGCCTGCTCGAGGAGCAGAAGGACGAGCTGACCGAGTTGATGAGCCGCGAGATGGGCAAGGTGCTCGCGGAGGCCGGCGGCGACGTCCAGGAGGCGATCGACATGTCGGTCTACATGGCCGGCGAGGGCCGTCGGCTCTTCGGCCAGACGACGCCGTCCGAGCTCCGGGACAAGTTCCAGATGTCGGTCCGGATGCCCGTCGGCGTCGTCGGAGCGATCACGCCCTGGAACTTCCCGATCGCGATCCCCGCCTGGAAGCTCGCGCCCGCCCTCGTCTGCGGCAACACCGTCGTCCTGAAGCCGGCGGAGGACACGCCGCTCCTGGCCAAGCGCTTCATCGAGCTGCTCGGCGAGTCGGGGCTTGCCGGACGGGGTGGTCAACCTCGTCCACGGCTACGGCGAGGAGGCAGGCGACAGGCTCGTGCGCCACCCGGACGTCCCGATCATCACCTTCACCGGCTCGCGCGAGACGGGTGTGCTCGTGACGAAGAACGCGGCCGACTTCCTCAAGCACGTCCACCTCGAGCTCGGCGGCAAGAACGGGATCATCGTCATGGACGACGCCGATCTCGACCTCGCCGTCGAGGGGATCGTCTGGTCGGCGTTCGGCACCTCCGGCCAGCGCTGCACCGCGGCGAGCCGCGTGATCGTCCACGAGGCGGTCTACGGCGAGCTGCAGAAGCGGCTCGTGGCGCGCGCCGAGCAGATGAAGATCGGCCCCGGCTGGGATCCCGAGACCGACCTCGGCCCCGTGATCAATCAGGAGTCGCTCGACAAGATCCACTCCTACACCGGGATCGGCTCCGACGAGGGCGCCAAGCTGCTCACCGGCGGCGAGGTCGCCACCGAGGGCGAGCTCGGCAAGGGCTTCTTCTACCGGCCGACGATCTTCGCCGACGTCGAGCCGCAGATGCGAATCGCACAGGAGGAGATCTTCGGCCCGACGACGGCGCTGATCCCGGTCAAATCCTTCGACGAGGCGGTGCGCGTCACGAACGGGATCCGCTACGGGCTCTCGACGGCGATCTTCACGGCCGACGTCAACAAGGCGTTCCGCGCCATGCGCGACCTCCAGTCGGGGATCACGTACATCAATGCGGGCACGACCGGCGCCGAGGTGCACCTGCCGTTCGGCGGCACGAAGGACACCGGCAACGGCCACCGCGAGGCCGGCCAGGCGGCGCTCGACGTGTTCACGGAGTGGAAGTCGATCTACGTGGACTACTCCGGCAAGCTGCAGCGCGCCCAGATCGACAACGTCGAGCAGCCGGCGCCGTAAAGGCGAAGCTCTACACCGACGGGGGCGCGCGCGGTAATCCCGGCCCAGCCGCCTACGGGTATGTGCTCGAGGCGGAGGACGGCACGGTGCTCGCGGCCCACGGCGAGGCGATCGGAATCGCGACGAACAACGTCGCCGAGTACAGCGCGCTGATCGCCGGGCTCGAAAAGGCGGTCGAGCTCCACATCGGCGAGCTGGAGGTGACCTCCGACTCGGAGCTGATGGTCAAGCAGATGCGGGGCGAGTACAAGGTCAAGAACGAGGCGCTGCGCGAGCTCTCCCTGCGAGCCTCCCGGCTGGCCCGCGAGCTCGGGTCGGTCACCTATACGGCGGTCCGGCGCGAGCACAACAAGCTCGCCGACCAGCTCGTGAACGAGGCTCTGGACGCCGCCAAGTAACAGTCTGTTACTTGGCGGCCGGCGCTATACTGGCGGCCCACGCGGATGTAGCTCAGTTGGCTAGAGCGTCTGCTTGCCATGCAGAAGGTCGTGGGTTCGAGTCCCATCATCCGCTTAGAAAAGCCCCGGAAACGGGGCTTTTCTGTTGCCCGAGCAGGCACGATAACCGCCCGCTGCAAGCGGAAGTGCAAGCGTTCGCCGTTGGACGAGCAGGTGGGCGTATGATCCGTCGATGAGCGAGCACGAGGAGGAGCGGCCTCAGTTCAACTTCCGAATCGACGTGCCAGAGGGAGAGCGCGGCGGCGTCTACGCCAACTTCCTGTCGGTCTGGCACACCCCGCACGAGTTCACGCTCGATTTCGCGGCCACGCAGCCCCCTCAACGGAGCGATCCCGCCGACGAAAACTCACCCTTCGTAGTGCCCTGCCACGTGGTCGCGCGGGTTAGAATCCCTAGAACAGTCATTTTCGACGTACTTCGCGCGATGAACGAGAACATGACGCGGTACGAGGCGACGTTCGGCGAGATCCAGCAGCCGCAGCCGCCCGCGCCACCCGAGCCACCCCAACAGCCATGACGGTCACAGCCTCAGCCACTGACAGAGACCTACTCGGTTCTTCCGAGCTGAGTCAATACGGCTATCTGCCCGAAGGCGAAGCTAGCTACGTCATCCACGGTCGTCTGGGCTTCGACCTCGTACTCGCCCGCTCAGGCGATCATTGGACGGTCACAGATCGGGAGACGGGCATCCACGGAGTCGGGGCCTCGCCATCGGAAGCGCTCGCGGATTTCCGCTCGGCTGCTACCGAGCATCTCGAGGTGCTCGAGCGTCAGGACGCACTCTCGGATGCCCTCGTTGCCCAGCGCGACTATCTCCGCATCCGCCTGAGCGCGTAGCAGCGGCCGTTCGTGGCGACCCGGGCTGTCGGCGTCGTTGAGCGGGCGCTCCTCGACAAGGGCATGGAGCGCGACGAGGCGCACCACCACATGTTCCGCAAGAGCGTGGAGGGCGTCACTCACCTGGTCACCCGGATCTCGCATGGGGCTCGCGAGATCGACGACGGTCTCGGCAAGCTGATGGCGAATCAGTGCTGCCTTCAGCTCCGGGAGTTCTGGGACCTCGTCGACTGCCCCCTTGACGAAGCCGAGTGGGACGCTCGTGTCACCGAGCGTTGCGCCGGCGGACGCAACCCCTTCACAGGGCGGTAGGTCATCGTCGCCCGTGCCTTCCGCGTTCGCGTTCGGCAATGAGTTTCGGCCCGGGCGCGAAGTGAACGCGGCCTGACTTCCCGCGAGCGAGCCAACCTTTGTGCCGCGCCGTGCGAATCCAGTCTTTGATGGTCCGATCCCGCCGTCCGTAGTGCTCCGCCAATCGCATGTGGATGCCTGCGCCCTCGCCGGCTGAGAAGAGCGCGAGGCAGCGGAGAGCGAGCTCGCGATAGTGGTCGTCACCGCGCGGCGGGCGCCCGCCGCGGTGTGCCCGCGGCTCGCGCTCGTCGAGATGTTCGACCGCTACACGTAGCTCTCTGTGGCGCTCCACGAATTGCGAGTAGCGACGCTGCTCAGGCGGTCTCTTGCCGTCATGGGCGCGGGTTCCTTCCCAGTAGTCCGCCTCGCCGTGAAGTGTCCTCAACGCAATCGCGATGATCGCCTCAGGTCGGATCGCACGGAGGATCGCGGGCGTAATGCCGTCGTCGGGCGCGTAGTACCCCTTCTCGTCGTCTGAGTTCGGTCGAATCTCGATCGACGAGACGATGAGCGACCCTTCGGCTTCGCGCAATGTCGCCGTGTAGGCACGGCGGATCCGCTGCTCGTACCGCGGTTCAACGCTCGGCTCGCAGACCATCACGAGGTGACGGTCCGGCCGCCTGAACTCGAGATACCCGGTGACGATCGCGAACGTCTCGCCGTCGTCCGGGAAAGTCATTGAGGCTGAGCTCCCAAGCTGGAGGGAGGGCGTCTCTACTCCCTCGAAAGGATCCTCGAGGTCGAAGTTGGCGACGAATGGCTTCCCGTCGACCGTGATAGCGGGGACACGGTGACGTGGCTTTCGCCCCTGCCGGTCCCTCACAGGCAATCCCTCCCAGTATCTCGTGTCACCAATTTTGGTACTTTCGCTGTCTCGGTACTTGCGCTACGACTATCGCACAGTGACCGACACTCTTTCCGAACTCGGTGCGCGAGTCAAGGCTCACCGCGATCTGCCGGAGCCGGCGGTCCGTCGAGCTCTTCGTCGCGCCGTGGGGATCTCAGCCGCAGACGTAGCGCGTGCAGTCGGTGTCAGCGAGACCTGCGTAAGACACTGGGAGGCCGGAAGGCGTCAACCACGCGGCAGTAACCTGCGGCGCTACCTCGAGGCACTCGAGATCTTGCGAGGTGGCCCGTGAAAGACGGAACGGCCCGCCAAGGCCGCCCCGACTCCAACTCGATCACCGCGCCAAGCGTACCACCGCGTCTGATCATCGATCTGTCCCTCGAGGCCTCGCCGAAGGTTTACGAGGAGGCGATGCACGAAGGCGACTCGCGCCGGCTCGCGGACTGGATCGGGTCGCGGCCGGAGCTGGACAGGCTCGTCCGGGACGCTATTCGGCTGATGGCGAGGGAGGCGGCATGAGCCGAATCGCTTGGCCGGCCGTCGTCGAGCACGCAGCGCAGATCGTGCTCTCGTATGACACCGGCGTAACGCTTCGCCAGCTCTTCGCGCCCTACTTCGCCGGAGCGCTTGATGAGGCGTGGAGGGAGCGGCTGCGAGAAGATGACCCAGCTCCGCTTGCATTCGAGGAGGTCGTGCTCGAGGGGCGCGTGGTCAGGCACGACCTGTTCGACTATGACGCCTCGGAGCGATGCCTCCTTGTCGCGACGCCAGGTAACGGGGCGTGGAGCGTTGAGGGTCGCTTCGCCGACGTCTACGAGAGCGGACACGCGATCCTCGTGGAGCTCCGCCTCCTGCTCTGGGACGAGACCGACAAGGACGAGGCTGCGTGAGCGTCTCCGCTCCGCAGAGGTTTACGAAGCGCAGCCCCTGCCCGATCTGCGGCGGAGGCGACGATCTGCCACGCGGCACCGGCAGACGCTGCTCCGGCTTCCTCTCCGCTGACGGCACCTACGCCCACTGCACCCGGGAAGAGCACGCCGGCCAACTCGAGCCCACTGACGCCGAGCCGCGCACCTTCGCGCACCGGCTCGAGGGCGAGTGCCACTGCGGCCGCGAGCACGCCCCTGCCCCTCTGAACGGCCGCGTCGAGCCTCAACAGATCGCCGCGACCTTCGACTACGTCGACGAGACCGGGGAGCTGCTCTACCAGGCCCTGCGCTACGAGCCGAAGGGGTTTCGGCAACGCCGGCCGGACGGGAGCGGCGGCTGGATCTGGAACCTCGCTGACACCCGGCGCGTGCTCTACCGCCTGCCGATCGTGCTCGGCGCGATCAAGCTGGGCGCGACCATCTACGTCGCCGAAGGCGAGAAGGACGTCCACGCAATCGAAGCCGCCGGCGAAGCCGCGACCTGTAACCCGATGGGCGCAGGTAAGTGGCGGCACGAGTTCTCGCAAGCGCTCGCAGGGGCGAAGGCCGCGCGCGTTATCGCGGACCGTGACGATGAAGGACGGAGCACGCCCGGACAGTCGCCGCGAGCCTGCGCGAAGTCGGGATCGCGGACGTCGCGATCGTCGAGGCCGCAGTCGGGAAGGACGCCGCCGACCACCTCGCAGCCGGCCGGACCCTCGACGAGCTCGTGCCGCTCACCGACCCTGGAATCGAGGAGCCGGCCGAGCCGTATCGGATCGAGGTCTACACGACCCGAGAGCTCGCGCAGCTCGTGCTACCCGCGCCAGCCGATCCGCTCGTCGGCGCGTGTCCTCCGACTGGCGATGGCGACACTGCTCGGCGGCCTGACTGGCCACGGCAAGACGACCATGATCGCCTGTTGTCCGGCTCGCCGTCTTCGGCGGAGAGTTTGCCGGCCACCATGCGCCAGGCGGAGCGAAGGTGCTCGTCTTCGACCTCGAGCAGCACCTCGCCACGATCCAGCGCGTCATGCGCCGAGGCCGGACTGAACGACACGGACGCGGTGATCTACGCGCCGATACCCGAAGGGCTGGCGCTCGACAGTCGCGACGACCAGCTCGAGGCCGTGGAGCAGGTCATCGAGGCGCACGAGCCGTACGACATCGTCGTGATCGACCCGTTCTACAAGCTGCACGAGGCCGACTCCAGCGACGAGCTCGCAGCACGGCAGCTCGTGGCGCTGCTCCGCCGCTGGATCAAGGAGTACGCGTTCGCGCTCCTGACCGCGACGCACTGCCGCAAGCTCCCCGCCGGCCGGACCTCGATCACGATCGACGACCTCTTCGGCTCCTCGCTCTTCACCCGTGACCCGGAGGTCGTGCTCGGCATCCAGCGTCACGGCGACCTGACCAAGCTGCACGTCTTCAAGAGCCGCGAGCCCGGCCTCGAGTACGGCCAGACCTTCGAGCTTCTCTACAGCCGCGACCGAGGCTACTGGCAGAAACCAACCGTCGATCCCGAGGAGCGTGCCGCACGCCTCCAGGAGGTCGCAGCGACCGCCGTCGAGTGGATCTCCGAGCACCCCGGCGAGTCCACGAACAAGGTCAAAAGCGGCGTCGGACGAGCCGCTGAAATGCGGCGGAGACTCGTCGAAGAGGCCCTAGCCCTCCAGGTGAAGTCGGGACTTCTCCCCGCGCGCCTCAAGGGAAGTCGAAGAGCGAAGCTCTGGTATCCGCTCAACCATGCCGCTTTGACCTCACCTGAGACCCTGCTAGGTGAAGTCACCGAAGGTAGTCCGCGAGGCCAGTTCGGAGACGACTTCACCCGACCTTCCGACTTCTCCGTAGGGGAGGAAGGGCGAGCAGGTGAAGTCGACGAGGCCGGGATCGGAGGGACATGAACCTCCCGTCCGAACTGCTCGAGACCTTCGTAGATGAGCTGGCCGACGCGCTCGCGGCCCGTCTCGAGGGCGCCTTCCGCGCGCACGCGCACGAGAACCTCGCCGAGCCCTGGCGACTGCTCACCCTCGCCGAGACGGCGGAGCGCTTGAGCCGAAGCGAGAAGACCGTCCGCCGCTGGGTCCGCGAAGGCCGGCTACCGAGGGTGCATCTCGACGGTGGAGCGTGGGCTTTCGATCCCGATGACTTGCGCGACTTCACCCGCGCTCGACGGGTCGGAGGCCCGGATTCGCTTGCAGCGCCGCTTGCAGGGGCTAGGAACGGCGTGGACAGGCGGCTCCCGTGAGCGTGTCTGCGTGGCATGCAGAGGGTCGCCGCGGACACGCGCAGCTCCACGAGGTCCAGGTTCGGCCGGTGCCGCCGGGAAGCGCACCGGCCGGAGACTTCCGCTCACGCGACTTCGTAACTAACATTCGAGTTGTCCGGCGCTTCCCAGGTTTCGCGCGGCCGGCTCCCTGTCTTCGATGAGGAGTGACGCGCGGTGATCGGATCTGACCACCTGGGGGACGAATCGTCGCTAACAGGGGACGAGGCTCTCCTTGCTGAGTTGCTCCGCGGCGTGCCGGTTTCGAGCGCTGCAGGCGTCGCGGGGATGAGCGAGGCAACGGCCCGGCGCCGGCTCCGCGATGCCTCGTTCCGAACGCGGTTGGATGAGGGCAGACGGCAGCTGCTGTCGACGTTGGCGGCACAGTTGGCCGGCTCGGCGGAGCTGGGTTACGCGGTGCTGCGAAAAGTCGCTCTCGACGACACGGCTCCGCCGAGCGTCCGTGTGAAGGCTGCGATGGTGCTGATCGAATACGCGGCCGCGATCGGCGAAAAGGTCGATCTCACGACCGAGGTGCTGGAGCGGGTACGAGCACTCGAGCTGGAGCACTCGCCGCGTCGGGTGGCTGCGTGAACTCGCTCTCGTCAGTCTCGAATCGTCTCCGACACCTCGAGCGGCCCGAGCGCGTGAACGCGGGCACCGACGACAGGCTCGGAGCACTCCTGTCGGCAGCGAGCACGGAAGAGTTCGCGCAGCTCGGGTCGGCGATCGAGCTCGACGACCAGCCCGCTCAGGATCGCATTCTGGAGGAGATCGAGCGCCGTCTGGCCAGCGAGGGACCGACCCTAACGGCGACACCACTCGCGCAGGCGTTCGAGATGGAGCAGCTTCGCCGTGCCGGCGAGGGCGTCGCGGACATCGCGGAGTTACACCGACAGTGGGACGCACTGTCGATGAGAGAGCTCAGCCAGCTCGCCGAGGCTGTTCGTCACTGCCCGCGGATCGGGCCGGAGGGCAAGTTCATTCGGCTCACGGGGGCGGCGGCCGAACTACAGGAGCGCGGCCGTCGTCGAATCCTGCTCGGGCTGGCGCGGACGGATCGGCACGCTTGTCCGGGGCGGCGAGGCTACGAGGCGTGCTGGTGGGGCGACTGGGAAACCGAGGACTGCGAATGCCTTGCGACAGCAGTCGCGCATCCCAGGGCGCTCGAGCTCGGCAAGGCGGGAGTGCGGAAGCTGGCGGCGTATCGTCATCGGGCGGAGCCAGGGGTTGGTCGGGCGAGTGGGGCAGAGCGTCGTCGTCGCGCTCGGGATCGTCGTGCGCTGGAAGAGACGCCGGAGCCAGTAGTCGCTGTGGTCGAGGAGGCGCCCGAGGACGACTTCGGGCTGGAGTTCAGGCACGAGCAGGTCGACGAGGTGCCGGCCGCGATCGAGCCGACCGTCGAGCCGGAGCTTGCGCCTGTCGCGCAGATCGAGGTCGCGCGTCGTCGTGGCCTTCCACGCATCTCGGCCGAAGGGTCATTCCGCTGGGTATCTGGCAGCGAGTTCGGTGCGTGATCGGACGCCGAGCTTGCGGTAGATCTTCGAGAGGTTCCACTCGACGGTCTTTCTGCTCAGGTGAAGCGTTTGCGCGACTTCGTTGTTCGTCTTGCCGGCGGCGACGAGTCTCGGTGATCTCGGCTTCAGTCGCAGACAGTTCGACTCCTGCAGAGGCGCTTCTGCCGCCGATCCGTCCTAGCTCCCGCCTTGCGCGCTCGAGCCAGATCTTCGCGCCCATCTCATCGAAGACGGCAACTGCGTGCTCTAGCGTGGCGCGCGATTCGCTCTTCCGTCGTCCTCGCCGCTGCACCGTTCCTAGCGCGAGCAAAGCGCGCCCGAGCTGGAGCGGCCAGCCGTGACCCTCGGTGAGGGCGACCGCTTCCATCGCCGCCTCCTCCGCCCCGCGGAGGTCGCCTTCCGCTGCGAGGATCAGGCTGCGGCAGTGTGCGGCCAAGGCGATCCCCGAGTCACGGCGGAGCGCCTGCGCGCGTTCCTCGAAAGGCTCGAGTAGTCTGCGCGCCTCGCCCGTACGCCCTAGGGCAACGAGCACCTCGACCGACTCGGCCACTTGGAGGAGTGGCCGCCCCGGCGGCGGGGTTCCTGTTATCGCTGGGTCGAGGTACGACCAGGACGCCTCGTAGTTCTCGAGCGTGCTCTCGAGATACCCGAGTGTCAGCCGCGCGCCGCGTACGTGGTCGCTGTCCTGCTGGGCGAGACGCAGTGAGCGCGCGCAGAGCTCGCGCGCCTCGTCGACGTTGCCGCGTAGGCCCTCGGCCCAGCCGAGACCGTTGAGCGCCGCCACCTCGTCGTGGATTCGCCCACCTTGTGCTGCGACCTCGGCGGCTTCATGGGCGAACTCTGCTGCTCGCTCGAGGTGGCCGGCTCCGAGTTCGACCCTAGCGAGCGCCTCGAGCTGGGTCGTCAGGCCAGAGTCGTCGCTGGCGCGGCGACGGGAGATCGAATGCTCGAGGATCTCGCGAGCCCATCGAACTCCCGGGTGTCCGCCAGGACATGCGCATACTCTAAAGCCGCTTCCGATGCGGCGTTGTCATCCCCGGCGGCCTCCGCGACCGCTGCCGCGCGCTCATACGACGCCGTCAGAATCTCTCCGGTCAGTAGGTATCGGACGTGGCCGGCCGCCGTCAGCGCACGCACCAGCATCAGCGGATCGCCTGCCTGCTCGGCGATCCGTAAGGCCTCTTCCGCGTACGCCACTCCCTCATCGGGGCTGATTCTGGTCATGAACGCACCGCCCGCAAGCCACCAGAGGGCATCGACGCGCAGCCGGTCGTCGTCACCGGCGTGCTCCAACGCGAGGCGGAAGTACGCGAGCGACGCTGCTTGATCCTTCTGGTACGCAAGCTCAGCCAGTTTCAGAAAGACCTCGGCGCGCTGATGGTCGTCTGGGCCCGACGCCAGCGCATCTTCGAGCAGCGTCTGCGCACGAGCCATGTCCCCAGACGAAAAACGGAGCTCCGCCGCCCGCAACGACCGCCGATGGACACCGGTCCCGCGGGCCGGCGTCAGCTTGAGCGCGAGCTCGGCAAGCTCCGCCGCGGAAGCTGTCGCTCCACGTCCGCTTGCAATCCCTACCGCCCGGTCGAGCGCCTGCGCGACCTTCTCGCTCGGGCCGGGAGCAGCGAGGGCCAAGTGGCGCGCCCGCTCCTCGGGGTCGAGGTCGGCCTCGGCGAGTCCCCGATGCACAACGCGCCGCGCGGACGTCGTGGCAGATTCATACAGCACCGAAGCAAGCAACGGATGCGTGAAGCGGATCGGCTCCGACCCCGCGTCGACGATCCCCGCCTCAGTCGCCTCCTCGAGCGGGGTGTCGACGTTTCCGAAGACCTGCTCAAGTGTTCGCTGTGTCGGCTGCGCGAGTGCAGCCGCCGCGAGTAGGACCGCACGTGTCGACTCCTCTAGGGCGGACAAACGCGCGCTGAGCAGCTCCGATAATTCGCGTGGAACTCTCAGCTCGTCGCCCTCCGTCAGGCTGCGTGCGAGCTCGAGCGCGAAGAACGGGTTACCGCCCGAAAGCTCGTGCAGCCGCACGAGCGTCGGGCGCGCCAGCGACAGCCCGAGCCGTTGATGCACGAGCTGGTACAGCGCGCCCACGGTCAACGGTTCCAGCTCGCAGCGCTCCGTCAGCGCATCGGGAAGCGCATTCACGAGGTCATCGACCTCGACGTCCCCATCAACCCGCACGGTCGCAAGCAGGCCCACATGGTCATGCTCGAAACGGCGTAGAGCGAAAGCCAGTACCGCACGGGAGGAAACGTCCAGCCACTGCGCGTCATCGACGGCCAGCAGGAGCGGCTGTGATCGCGCGAGCAATCGGAGCACCGCAACGAACGACGCCGAGAGCACACCCGAATCCGGACCCGCGACTTCCGGCTCCTCGAGTGCCAAGGCGATCGCGAGCGCACGCCGCTGCGGTGCCGGAAGCTCCGGCAGCACGTCTGGGGCGGTGGCTCCGACGAGATCACGGAGCCCGGTGAACGCAACCCGGACGTCTGCTCCAGCCGGGCGCGTCGTCAGAACACGCAGCGCCTGAGTCCGTGCCAACCCCACCCCCTCGAACCAGAGCTGCGTCTTGCCGATCCCAGGCGGGCCACGCAGGAAAAGAGCCCTCGGACCTCCCTCAAGAGCCGCCACCAACGCGCGGATCGCTTCCAGTTCGACACCGCGCCCGACGGTTGCGCGCTTCCCACCTTCGGCGACCATTACCACGAACTATGGCTGGCCTCTGGGGTGTGCGCTACGTCGCGCGCACTCGCGCACCGAGCTCGCGGCTGCCCGGAGCCCTGGGGCTACGGGGCAAAATCCGGGGATATCCCCGGTTGTTGCCGGACGTAGCTGCTTCTAGCGTGGGCGACGTGAAGATGTACATGGTCGAGCGGTATCTCCCGGGCATCACCGCCGGTCAGCTCGACCACGCGAGCGAGCGTCTCGCCGCCGCGGCCAGAGGGCTCGCGGCGCAAGGCGTCGAGGTCCGGTACGTCGGCTCCACCTTCGTTCCCGAGGAGGAGTCGTGCTTCTGCAGGTTCGAGAGCGCGGACGCCAACGACGTCCGCCGCGCCTGCGAGCAGGCCGGCGTGCCATTCGCCCGCGTCGTGGAGACACACGATCACTTTCCAAGCAAGGACGAGCAATGAGCAAGCACAGTCGTGCCATCGTCGCGTTCCTGGCCGGCCTCGCCGGTCTTGCCGGGATCACAGTCATCGTCTCCGTTGCTCTCGCGGCTGCTGATTGCGTAAAGGTCGCTCAGGTGCAGGGAGGCGCATGACGATGAAGCTGGCATGCCGAGTCGGTCGCCACACATGGACGGCGCGCGTCGAACAGGGGCAGACATTCACGGAATGCGCCGCGTGTGGGAAGGAACAGCGCGACTCGCGGGGCACAAAACCGCTTCCCGGTCCGACCGACGTTGAAGTTGCGCTCGAGAAGCCGTGGGGAGGAAAGACGCAGGCCGATCGCAGATGAAACTGGCCTGTCGATTCGGTCGTCACACCTGGTCGTCGAAGGTCGAGCAGGGAGAGACGTACACCGTCTGCACCGCGTGCGGGAAGGAACCCCCGGTTAGCTTGGGCCTCCCGCCCCGTAGTCGCTGGGGCCTCTCGCCCCGTAACAAGTATGGGCCCGGCGGACCCGGCGACACCCCGTAAGGCGGCGGTTAGGTTCTGACGGTCGTGGTCGACGAGTTAGCCGGCGCGCCCGTATTGCTTTAACTTCCGTTCGTGTCCACGGCCAGCTGCGCGAAAAGTAGGGGACCCGAATCTGTATGAGTGGACTACTGAAGCTCTCTAGCCCTCGCCGAACTCACGGCGGGAGCAGGCCGGACAGTAGAAAGCGAGTGCGGTGGCTCGTCCGTCTCGGGCTCGTCCGTCCGGTAGCCCTTCCAGCCGCGCGCCGTGACGCTGCTGACGCGGGGGCACTCCGCGCACGCGAGCACGTGAACCTCGTCCGTGGCTGTGTGGTCAGTCTCCACGGCCACATGATCACTCGTCACCGCTCACGATGCCCTGCCCGAAAGGTATGGCGCGGCTATGCGGAGGTGCGGGAAGTGGGCGCCGCGGGTCGCCGCCAACCCGGGCGGCGCTCCACTCCCCCGTAATCACCGTGTGCGACGTTGCGCCAGACGGCGCTCCGCCAATCGGGCAGTTCTTCGCTCGTTCGGGGGAGCCACTCCCGCCTGTACGACCGATGCGCCCCGAGAAAGACGGTGCAGCAGCTACCGAACAGTGTGGTCCCAACTAGTCCGTTGGGGATCGCCGTTCTTACGGTCGAAAGTGAAGCTTTCGTAAAGGCAGGTGGCATCCAGCCACTTGCTGGGTATGAGGCGTACTAGGTGACGCACGACGGAGCGTCGGTGGGACTAGACAGGCGGCAGCGGGGACATGAGCGGGGGAGACGTAATCTCAGCACAGCCAATCTCAATCCCTGCAGAGGCGAGCGACGACGGTGTTCATTCGTCGTGGGCGCTACATCAAGAACCACACAAGCAGAATGAGTCCGCCCCACGCGATTATCGAGAACGTGACGGCCAAGACAAGTCCTTGCCCCAGACGCGATTTGAGGTGCACGCGGCGGCGGTGTTGGGCTGCATCGTGATCTCCCAAGTTGCCTGGATGGGCACGCTCGTCTACTTCGCTCACCGCCTTCTCTTCTGACGCCCGTCAATCCTGACGTGGTCGCCAGATGACGGCGGTATTAAACGATGTTTCCGGGGAAGTCAGCGGGCTTCGTCACCCTCCCGTAACCCCGTGCCTGGCAGTGTCGTTCATGCAACATGGAGTTGCTGTTGGTGGTGCTGCTCGTCCTGATGATTCCCGGGCTCCTGACGTACCTCATGCCCGAGCGTCAACTGCCCGAACGTGAACACGAAACCGCTCGCGACTAGCCCGCGCACTCTCGAGGGACTTTCACGGCGATCGGGAAATGTCCCCGGACGAAAACTGCGGAACGTCACGAGCGCCTCGTCCGTTTGAGATGCTTCCGCCGTGCTGAAGTGTGAGGGGTGCGGTTGCATCTCCGCGAGCGGCAAAGGCTGGTTCGGCTACATCGCGGAAGACCCCGAGGACAACGAGGGGCCGGCGGTCGCCACCTACTGCCCGCCCTGCGCCGAGAAGGAGCTAGACGCTCGACCTCGCTCGCGGCCCTACATTTGACTGTTCGCCTGACCGCAGCCGTGCGCTGACGGAGGATCCCAGCGTCCCACGAATCTTTACAGGTGCTCCCCTCTTCTAGGGATCTGACTGGGGATTACCGCCGATCAGCTCGGTCGCGCAAAGCGGCCGAGAACGCGGCCGATAGTGCCCTCGCGCACGTCACCATTCCGAGGGTCGGCTCGTTCGGTGCGAGCCCGGATGCGGCGCTCGTTCGGATCTTCGGATCGGCGCAGCAAGGGATAGCTCGGTGAGCGGCGTGCTGGGTCGACGCGACCGGCGGCGCGCGCCGGGCTGCCGAGGGGCTGGACTGGAGGGCGCGCTCGAGACGCTCGTCGAGGACGCGATTGAAGCGGGCCGCAAGCTGAAGAAGCACATTCCCGGTCTCGCGCCGCTTGGCGCAGACGAGCGTCTCGTCTTCGTCATTGACGAGCTAGCCGTGCGAGTCATCAAAGGCGACGTGAGACCGCGTCCACCCAGGCGAGTCATGGCTATCGGCAGCGCGGAGGACATCGAGAAAAGGCGCTTTTGCGGCGGCTTTCGGAGCGGGAGCGACGGGACTCGAACCCGCGACCTCCGGCGTGACAGGCCGGTTCGGCGCAACCGGCTACAGGGCTACAGCCGGAATTACCGGTTACAGCAGGCATTCTTCGTCGAGCGAACCGGCTGTGACCGGCTACGACCCGGCACAGCCCTGTGTGGAAGGTGCGTGGTGCCCGTCATACCAGCGTTGACAACGGCGGCCATGCCTAGCCCTCGGCGCAGGGCCGCTGCAAGTAGCGCCGGCACTCTTCGTCGGTCAGCGAGCGGGTGACGCGGCTACGCGCAATCTGGAGCAGGAGCTCCGGGTCGAGCGCCCACACGCGCACGAACGGCACCGGCTGTCTCGGGCGCACCCCGGCGAGGAGGCGGCCGTCCGGGCTGAGCGCAACGCGCAGGCCACCATCGCGCAGCTTCAGGGTCTCGACGCCCGCGGGCCAGTCCCAGATCCGGATGGCGAAGGCCCGCTCGTCGACCGTCGTGTTCGCGAGCCTCGACCCGTCGCGGCTGAAGACCATGTCCGACGAGGCCGCGCTCGTCGCCAGCGTGCGCAGCCGCTCGCCGCTCGACGCGTCCCAGGCCACGGGGCCGCTCCCCGACTCGGTGAGCACCTGCCGGCCGTCGGGGCTCCAGGCGGCCGAGGCACCGGGGCCTCCGGAGGGCGGCAGCGCGAGCAGCCGCTCGCCGGTGCGCGCATCCCAGATGAGTGTTCCATCGGCTGCTGTCGAAAGGAGCCGGGATCCGTCCGGGCTCCACGCGACCGGGTACGTGCCGAAGCCGCCCGGCGCGTGCCCGCGGAGCACTCGGAGCTGACGACCGGTGGCCGCGTCGAAGACGCGAACGGTGGCATCCCAGCCCGTCGTTGCGATCCTGGCGCCGTCGGGACTGAAGACTGCCCGGTTGACGACGCAGAGGCCGCCCGGAACGCAGTGGCGCCCGCGAATGACGACCAGCTGCCCACCCGTCGCGGCATCGAAGATCCGAGCGCTGCCATCGGCCCCGGCGGTCGCGATGCGCGAGCCGTCCGGGCTGACGTCGACACCGATGACCGCGCGGACCGGAGCGTCCGTTCGTGCGTGCTGATCGAGGACCAGCAGCTCCTCCCCGGTGCCGGCGCTCCAGACGCGCACCGTCCCCTCGCGACCGGAGGCTGCCACGAGCCGTCGGCCGTCCGGCGTGAACGCGATGCCAGCGTGCCAGTCCGTCTCCGGCCCGGGCAGCGTGAGGACCTCGCCGCGGCCGGCCGGTGAGACGTCCCAGACCTTCGCCTCGGGCTGACCCCACGTGACGAGCTGCGTGCCCGTGCGGTCGAACGAGACGCTCCCGACGGGCCTCCGGGAGCCGCGGAGCGTCAAGCCCTCGCGGAGCTTTCCGCGCGTGACATCCCAGGTCCTCGCGAGCCCGTCCACGCCTCCAGTGGCGACGCGCCGCCCGTCGCGGCTGAACTCGACGTCGAGGACCGCCCCTCCGTGGGCGCGAACGACGTCCAGCTGCTTGCCGGACGGCAACCCGTAGAGCTGGAGTTGGCCGCTTTCCATTTGACCGGCGACGAGGAGCGTGCCGTCGGAGCCGACGTCGAGGTCGACGACCCGGGCGGTGCCGCCCGGATCCGCGACCACGGCGACCTGCTCACCGGACGCGATGTCGAGCACCTTCGCCACGACAGAAGAGGGAGCGGCGCCCCGCATCCATGGCGAGACCGCGATGCGGTCGCGTCCGACGAACGCGACCCCCTCCCCCCAAGCGACGCCCGCTTCGGTGCGGTCATGGACACCAGCGAACGTCTGGAGCTCTCGGCCGGTGCGGACGTCCCAGACACGCACCGCACGGTCGGCGCCGAGCGTCGCGAGCCGCGTGCCGTCCGCGCTGAACCTGGTCGCGAAAACGCCGCCGCGATGCGCACGAAGGCGGTGAACCAGGTCGCCGGTAGCGGCATTCCAGAGCCTCGCGGTGCCGTCGGCGCCTCCGGTGGCGACGAGCCTGCCGTCCGGGGCGTACGCGACCGCGAAAGTCTCTCCTGTATGTCCGGCGAGCCTGACGAGCTTCTTGCCTGTGAGGTCGCGAATGCTCGCCGTCCCGCCCTCCGGGCCGGCTGCGACGAAGCGAGTCGCGTCGGGCGCGAAGGCGGCGACGTGTCCGATGCCGGTCCTCCGGCCGACGCCGGGTACGGCCGACAGCACGCGCGAGGTGGCGAGTGCGTCGTGGAGCGCCTGCTGGGCCTCGGTGAGCATGGTGCCGTCATGTCGGCGCGTCGTTTCGGCGGCTTCGATCGCGAGCAGGATGCTGCGCTCCGGATCGACCTCGAGGTTCGCCTGCGCCGACGCAGCAAGCTGGCGGGCCGTCGCGAGGCGTGCATCGCCTCGCGCCTCGTTTCGGAGGATGAGCGCGAACGCTGCGAGTGCCGAGGCCGCGGCCGCGAGCACCGCGAACCCTGCTAGTGTCGCCCGCCGCCTCCGCGTCCGGCGACGGGCAGCCGCGTTCGCCGCGGCACGCGCTTCGGCCAGGAAGTCGCGCTCGCCGGCGGTCAGCGCGAGGTCGGTCGCTTCCGCCCAGGCTTCGAGCTGGGCGAGCCTGCCCTCGCTCGGCAGGTACCCCGGATCGCGCCCTGCGTCTTCCCACTCGGCGACCGCCTCGACGAGCCGCCGGTGAAGGAGGAGGTGCTCACGACGCTCTCCGATCCACCCACGAAGCCGGTCCCACTGGGACAGGATCGCCTCGTGGGCGACTTCGACGGTCGGCGTCCGTGTCAGCGGCTCGCGGTCGAAGGTGAGTAGGCGGTGCTCGCCGTAACGTGCGAGGACCTCGTCGAGCGCGTCCGGTTCGAGGTCGAGCTGGCGGAGTTCGCTGCGACGCACCCTGCGCCTCGTGTCGTGCGAACCGGGGTCGACGCTCACGAGGCGAAGGAAGACCTGGCGGCAGGCGGCCCGCGCCGCCGGGCCAAGGCGTGTATAGAGATCCTCGGCACGCCGTCCGAGCGCGCCGACGACTCCACCGGTCGCGAGGTAGCCCTCGAGCGTCAGCACGTCGGCGGTGCGGTTCGCGAACAGCTCGGTCAGCGCGTACTGCAGGAGCGGCAAGGCGCCGGGCTGGTCGCGGACGTCGGCGACGATCTGGGAGACGAGCCCCGGCTCGAAGCAGACGCCGACGCGTCGCGCCGGCCGCTCGATCGCCTCGGCAAGCTCGTCCTCCGAGGGCGCCGCAACCGCGACCATCCCGGCCCGCAGAAGCTCCCCGAACTCCGGGTCGCGGAGGGGGTGGTCGAGGAAGTCGGCGCGCAGCGTGACGAGAACGCGCGCAGACGAGTGGGCGTCGGCGGCGAGCGCGGTCAGGCCCGCGAGGAACCGACGGCGCGTCACGTCGTCGGTCGTCAGCGTGAACAGCTCCTCGAACTGGTCTACCACGAGGAGCAGCTTGCTGCCGGGCGGGAGGATTCGCTTCACGACGCGGCGGATCCCGAGCTCGTCCCGCGCGAGCTCCTCGACGAGATCGTCCGGCCGCTCAACTGCGACGCGGAGGAGCGCGGCGGCGAGCTCCTCGAGGGATACGAGCCCGGGAACATGTCGGTGACGAGCCAGGGCGCCGATCCCAGCAACGCACCGCCGCGGAGCGCCGGGACGAGCCCGGCCTTGACGACGGATGATTTGCCGATCCCGGACGGGCCCACCACCGCGACTAGGCGTCGGTCGCCACGCGCGTGCACGAGCTCGTCGACGAGCGCGGCGCGGCCGTAGAAATCGGCGGCGTCTGTCTCGTCGAACGCGCGCAGGCCCTTGTACGGGTTCTCCGCGGGCGTGTACGTCTCGACCACCTCGTCGTGTACCCCACGACGGCAAGGAACGCGGCGACGAAAGCGTCGACCGACTCGTAACGCTCTTCGGGATCGGGCGTGGTCGCGCACGCGATGACCTCGTCGAGCGCGCCGGGCAGCTCCGGCCGGACAGCGCGAAGCGAAGGGAGCGCCCCGTCCATCGGCGGCCGCTGCCCGGTGAGCAGCTCGAACGTCAGCAGGCCGAGGCCGTAGAGGTCCGACCGCGGTGTGAGCGGCCGTCCTACCACCTCCTCGGGGGCGACGTACGCCGCCGACGAGGTGGTCAGGGGGCCTGAGTTCTCCGCATCGACGAGGCGGGCGGCGATCCCGAAGTCGGCGAGGTACGCGTTGCCATCGTCGTCGAGCAGGACATTCGCCGGCTTGACGTCGCGGTGGACGACACCCTGCCGATGGGCATACGCGAGCGCGCCGGCGATCTGCGACAGCAGCCGGGTGGCCGGCTCGAGGTCCCACGGGCCGCGCTCGAGCGCCCGCTGCAGCGACCCCGCTCGGAGCCACCGCATCACGAGGTACGCCCCCTCCGGATCTCGCCAGTAGTCGTAGAGCGGAACGAGGTGCGGATGCTCGAGCTGGGCGACGAGTTGGGCCTCCGACTCGAACCCGCGCACGAACCGTGGCTGGTTGACCAGATCGGGACGGATGACTTTGATCGCGACCTCGCGCCCGACCGACGGGTGGTACGCGCGATAGACCACGCCGACGTCACCGCCGCCAACCAACTCGCGGAGCTCGTAGCCCCGCACCGAGCGGCCGAACGCGCCGACCGGGGTCGCAGGGGGCGTCCGCTCGATCCTGAGCGGAGGGAAGTCCGTGGGGAGCCCGTCGAGCAGGAGCTGGAAGACGTGTTGCGAACTGCCGATGCCCTTGAACCGGAACTCACCGAGGGCTTTTGCCTGCCAGCCGCCGCGTGACGCCGACAGCGCGGCGTGCGCGTCGGCGGAGAGCAGCACCTGCCCTCCGTGCGCAGCGGCTTGCATTCGGCCGGCGCGGTTCAGCACCGGACCGAAGTAGTCACCGCCACGCGCTTCGACCTCCCCGACGTCGACCGCCATGCGGACGCGCAGCGGCTCCAGCCCGCTCCAGTCGGCTGCGACGAGCAAGCGCTGGATCTCGCTCGCAGCAGTGACCGCCGCGCCGACTTCGGCAAACGCCACGTCTAGGCCGTCGCCGACACGCTTCACGACCCGTCCTCCCGCCGCGTCGACTGCGCCGAGCACGATCCGGTCGTGCTGGGCGACCGCGCCCCGCATGGCCTCCGTCTGCACCTCCCAGAGGACGGTCGAGTCCTCGACATCGGTGAGCAGGAAGGCGACGGCCTGCACCTGCGGCTCCGGCTCGAGCAGGAGCGACGGATCCTGGTTGAGGATCCCTCGCTCGAGCTCCTGCAGCTGCGACGAAGGCTCGAGGCCGAGCTCCTCCGCCAGGTACGTGCGCGTCTTCTGGTAGGCGCGAAGAGCTTCTGCCTGCCGACCCGAGCGGTAGAGCGCGAGCATGTGCTGCCCCCGGAAGCGCTCGTAGACCGGAAACTCCTCGCACAGCACCTCCAGCTCTGCGACCAGCTGGGCGTGGCGTCCAAGCGCGAGCTCCGCCTCGATCCGCAGCTCGACGGCGCGGAGACGCAGCTCCTCGAGGCGCCCCGCCTCGAGCTCAAGCGGGAACGGGCCCGGCACGTCTGCATACGGGTGGCCGCGCCACAGCGCGAGCGCCGCGCGGAGTCGCTGCGCGGCCTCGGCGGGAGCGGTCTCCACGAGCCCGCTTGCCTGCGTCGACCGCCCGCTCGAACTCGAACGCGTCGACGTTCTCCGGCTCGGCGACGAGTCGATAGCCGCCGTCGTCGCGGACGATGACGTCACCGATCGCGGCCCTGAGGTTTGAGACGTACGTCTGTAGCGTCGAGCGCGCCGCGGTGGTCGGCTGGTCGCCCCAGACGCCATCGATCAGGGCGTCGACCGAGACCGGCCTCCCGACTTCCGCCGCGAGCAGTGCGAGCACCGTGCGCTGCTTCGGGCCGCCCAGGCGAACGTCGACGCCGTTGCTCAGGACTTCGAGGGGCCCGAGGACGTGAACGTTCAAGTCCGAGCGGACGATACGACGCGGCGCGCGGGAATAACTAGCCCGCTCGGCGGAACGAAGCTGTGTTTCGCTCATGGCCTTGAGAGGACGAGGGGCACGCCGAGGCGCGCCCCTCCGGCTCGTCGCATCACGGGAGAGTGATCGTTCCCGTAAGGCGCGTCGTCGACTGCCCGGCGGCAACGTGGATGTCGCCGGTTCCGCTGCCGGTCGCGCCCGCGAAGTCGCCGGTGCCGCCGACGATCGTCCATACCCCATGGATCCAGGCGGGGTCTGCCGTGCTCTGGGCGTCCGCGGAGTTCCCGGGCAACTCGATCCCCGTGGTGGCCCGTGGGTCACGAGCGTGCTGCCGTCTCTCGAACGTGATCGTTCGCAGCGTGCAGCCCGGTCCGCATCCGTTGAAGACCAGCACCGTCCGCTCGACATGCCCGAGCCCGGCCACGTTCCCGGCTCCGCAGACCGTCAGCGGCGCGCAGCCGCTCTCGACGAAGATGGCGCGGAACGGCGCCGTCGTATCTGCCGCCGCGGGGGCCGCGAGCGTCAGCGCCCCAACGAGCGCGCTACACGCGAGCGCAAGTCCGAACCGCTTCATTGCGATCCTCCCTCCTGTCGCAGTTGTCATGACTGCGACCGTACGCCCGGCCGCTCCAGAAACGCTCCAAACGCCGACCCTGCGGCGAAAGGGGAAGTTGTTCGCTCTTTCGGGGGCGCCGCTGCCGCCCGTATGAGTCACCAGGACTTGTGAGTGCTGCGTGGAGGGCTGCGTGGAACACGCCAGGGTGTAGTTTTCGCCGTGATGGCGCACCCCACCCGTGACGAGGCCGAGACCCGGGCCGGCGAGGCGAGGGGCGGCCGGCTCTCAGCGCTGATCTATGACCCCTTCCTGTGGTGGGGCGAGCGGGCGGGCATGGCCGAACGTCGCCGGGCGCTAGTTTCGCTCGCGCGCGGCAGCGTGCTCGAGCTCGGCGCCGGCACCGGCTTGAACCTTTCCCACTATCCGGATGGCCTCGACCGTCTCGTCATGGCCGAGCCCGAGCCGAACATGGTAAAGCGCCTGGAGCAACGGCGCGAAAGGCTCGGCCGCCGCGCTGAGATCATCCGCGCCGCGGCCGAGGCGCTGCCCTTCGCCAACGACTCCTTCGACACGGTCGTCTCGACCATGGTCCTGTGCACGGTGCCGGACCCCACCCGCGCGCTCGACGAAGTCCGGCGCGTCCTGCGCCCGGACGGGTCGCTGTTGTTCGTTGAGCACGTTCGCTCGGACGATCCGGGGCTCGCCCGCTGGCAGGACCACCTTCACGGCGCCTGGCACGGCTTTGCCGACGGCTGCAACTGCAATCGTCAGACTGCCGACCTTCTGCGCGGCGCCGGCTACGTCGTCTCACTCACCGAGCGCGCAGACTGGCGCCGGATGCCACCGATCGTTAGGCCGCTAATCATCGGCTCGGCCACCACGGCCAGGTGACGCGACCGAGCAGAAGAGCGGCATCGGGTACGGCCTTGTCAACCTAGAAGGGAACGTCAACCTGCGGTATCGCGCGACATCTCTCGGCACCTGAGCGTCAGGCGTCATTCGCGAACGCTGGCCCAGGCAAGGCGCTCAGAGACACGAGTCGGGCGGCTGTAGTTTGACACAGGTGCTGAGGTCTGGAAAGTGTCGAAATCTAACGTGCACATGTGATCTCGAGCTTCGCGGCGAGCCTTCGCCAGATCGTGACTCACGTGCACAAATCAAACAGGAGGGCGCTGAATGCGTTCCAATTTCCTCGCGGCCGCGCTGAGACGGCGCTGGCTGATGAGCGTCGTGGCAGCCGCGGTTGTCGCGTGTCGGGGCCTCGGTTGCGGTCGCCGCAACGCAGACTGCTTCGTGGCTCACCGGCGGGCAGAATCTTGACAACAGCCGCTATCAGCCGAACGAGTCTGCGATCAACTCCGGGAACGTTTCGACGCTAGCGGCGAAGTTCGCATTCACGGCTGGCGGGGATGTCTCTGCGACGCCGGCCATCGATGGCCAGAGGGTCTACTTCCCCGACTCGGCAGGCAATCTGTTCGCGATCGATCGCTCGACCGGCGCAACTATCTGGACGGCCAGCATCTCCGCGATGTCCCAGATCAACGTCGGCAATGGAGCGACCGGAAATGACTATGCGCGCGCGACTCCTGCGATCGCGGGCCAGGTGCTGATCATCGGCACCCAGTCAGGCAAGTTCCAGACGCCGGCCTTTGCGGCGGAGCGTCCTGACCTTGCCGGCGGATATGTGCTCGGACTGAACAAGAACACCGGTGAGCTGCTCTGGCGGACGAAGGTGCACGACCACTTCGCCGCCTTCGTCACCCAGTCGGCGCAGGTCAACGGCAACACCGCCTACGTCGGCGTTGCCTCGAACGAAGAGGCATTCTCCAACCAGGACCTCTCAGGCGGCATCCCCTACACCTGCTGCTCGTTCCGCGGCAGGTTCCTCGCGCTCGACACCAACACCGGCGCGATCAAGTGGGCCACCTACACACTGCCCGACGACGAGGGTTACAGCGGTGCACCCGTCTGGGGCAGCACGCCGGCAATCGACAAGCAACGCGGCGCTGTCTACATCACGACCGGCAACAACTACTCGCTGCCGGCCGATCGGATCACGTGCGTCGACGAAGCAGCGACGTTCGAGGCCAAGCAGGCGTGTCTGGCGGGCGACAACTTCGACGCGATCATGTCGCTGGACATGCAGACCGGAGCGATCAACTGGTCCTATACCGTGCGCTCCCTCCGATGCGTGGAACACCGACTGCGGTCTGCCCGGATTCAGCGAGAGCGGCACCAATGCCCGGCAACTGTCCCGGAGAACGCCGGACCCGACTACGACTTCGGGCAGGGTGCCGATGCTGCTGACCGCCAAGATCGGTGGCAAGCAGGTCGACATCGTCGGCGCCGGTCAAGAGCGGCGATCTTCACTGTGCTCGACCGCAACACCGGGGTCAAGCTCTGGGTGAAGAACGTCGGGCCTGGCGGCCTGCTCGGAGGCCTTCAATGGGGCTCCGCGACCGACGGCAAGCGCATCTACGTCGCCGAATCCAACTCGTCCTTCGACGACACGCCCGGCTGGTGGTCGGCGCTCGACCCCGCAACCGGCAACGAGCTCTGGCGACCGTCGACCCGGGCACAGGTATCGGCGGCGAATCCTGCGGCTTCTCCCCAGGGTGCACATGGGCGGCTCTCGGGATCGGCTACGGCTACTCGGCCCAGGGGCCCGTCTCGACGGCAAACGGCGTCGTCTACGCCTGCTCGCTCAACCCGATCGGCTCGAAATGTACGCAATGGACGCAGCCACCGGGGCCATCAAGTGGAGCTACGCGAGTGGATCCTCCTGCCTCGGCGGGGCGGCGATCGCGAACGGCACCGTCTACTGGGGCACGGGCTACCGCGCCTTCGCACCACTGTCCACAGCAGGCAACAAGCTGTTCGCCTTCACCCCGAACGGCAACTAAACGTCCAAGCCCCGCAGCGCCGGCCTCCCAAGAGGCCGGCGCTCGGGGAAATGGCGACCTTTACGGCGAACTAAACGGCGGGGGCGCGGGCGGCGGGGCGGGGGGATTGTAGTGCTGCACGACGGCGCCCCGGTATGCAGTAACCGACCCCGAAGGACGTTCCAATGGCTGATCCCATCGCAGTCGAAACCGGAAGGCCGGGCCGGTAAACAACCCGGACGGCTGCGCCGATGCCAGCGCCGACACCGGTAAAGGAGCAACGCATTTCGCCCAGCTACCAGGATCGGTAGGGAAGGGGTCATCCGTAAGCGGCTGGAATGCCGGGAGGCATCCCGAAGAGCCCCTCCCAGGCAACGAACGATGGCGGAAGCTGCCATTCGCCGTCGCTACCCAGTTCAACGAGCTTGTTGTTCCGCAATTCGGAGATCAACGACGGTTTCTCCGTCAAGCGTCGCGCGAACGGGGATCGGCCCGGTTCGTCGTCGGAGTCGGGCGCCAAGCAGAGGGTCTTCCTCGGGCCATTCGAGCCGCAAGCTGTGATCCTCAGCGTTCAGCTCCAGATGACTGGTGCCGTTGCTATGGCCACCTCGAAACTCGTAGAGAGTTGCCCATTGAGTACGGCCTCGTACACAGCCTCGTATCCAGGATTGTCTCGCCCGGCTGCCCGATTCTCTTCCATCGTGAACATCGTGAACTCCTTTTCCATGAGTGAGGTGACGCTGGGCCGGATTAACAGGGTACAAAGGGCGAGTTTGATATGAGGCGCGCCCCGCAGTACCGGACGATCTGCGTCTAGAGCTGCTCCTGGTGGCCGGTGCGGCGGAGAGGCTGGCTTGCGGCCAGCAAGCCGGGTAGCGTGGCTGCGGGCGACAGACCGGTGCTGCCGTCGAATGCACTTCCGAACGGGGTGTCTTCGAGCGGCGGCCACGGAAACGGCTGCTGCCCCAACCCCTCGAGGATGCCCGGGGTGATCGTGTTGCAGCTCGCGGCGTCGACCGTGGTTGACGGGGACGTGCTCGGGCAAGCTGCGACCTCGATGCCTTCGACGCCTGCGTCGGGCGGGTCGTATGTGCGAGCCGCGGCGGTGGCGGCGAGGATGAGCGATGTGATCAGCCCGGCTACCAGGCTGAGCGTGATGGTGTTGCGGTGCATGCTTCCTCCCTGTGAGCGGTGCGTTTACGCTCTCCACGCTGCGCCGTGTTGGTCGACAGCCAGCCGCAAGCGAGTGAACATGCAGCCGACGGCGGGAGGGGCCGCGTGCAGGTGCGACTACTAGGACCGCTCGAGGTCGACGGCGACGATGGGCAGCCGGTGGCTCTTGGCGGTCGACAGGCGCAGGCGCTGTTCGGGTTGTTGGCGGTCGAGGCGAACCGGCTAGTGCCGGTCAGCCGGCTGATCGACGAGCTGTGGGGCGACGAGCCACCTGCGAGCGCGCGCAAGACGGTGCAGACCTACGTCTACAGATTGCGTCGCATGCTGGGCAGCGAGCGACTGCAGAGCTCGGCGGACGGCTACCGCCTGGTTGCCGCGGATGAAGAGATCGACGCGGTCGAGTTCGGGCACCGTGTCGCGGCTAACGATGTCGAACAGGCGCTGGGTCTGTGGCGTGGCCCGGCGCTGGCCGGGCTGGAGTCCGTGCCCGCGCTGGCCAGCGAAGCCGCACACCTCGAGCAGATGCGCGCCGACGCGATCGAGCAGGGGCTCGACAGCTCGATGGCCGCCGGACAGCACGCCCGATTGATCCCCCAACTCGAGATGCTCGTCCGTGAGCAGCCGTTGCGGGAGGCGTTGCGCGCGCGGCTGATGCTGGCGCTCTACCGCGCGGGCCGCCAGGCGGATGCCCTCGAGGTGTACCGACACGGTCGCTCGCTGCTCGCGGATGAGCTGGGTCTGGAGCCGTCGGAGCAGCTGCGTGAGCTCGAGCGGCAGATCCTCGCACATGACGCTGTGCTCGAGCTGCCGGCGGGCCGCCCGCTGCCGGGTTCGCTGCCGGCAGGCGGCAAGCTGCCGACACCGCCGAACCCGCTCATTGGTCGCCAGCGCGAGCTCGACGAGATCTTGGCGCTGCTCTCCAAGCCGGCGAGCCGCCTGGTGACGCTGATCGGGCCGGGCGGGTCCGGCAAGACGCGCCTCGCGCTCGAAGTCGCCGCCCATTTCGAAGCCAAGTTGCACGCGCCCGCCTTCTTCGTCGAGCTGGCGCCGCTTGCCGACCCGGAACTGGTTCTCTCGGTGATCGCGCAAACGCTCGGGCTCGAGGACGGCGGCCAGGCGCCGCTGCACGGGACGCTCGGTACGTTCCTCCGCAACCGCCGTCTGCTCGTCGTACTCGACAACTTCGAGCACCTGCTCGACGCTTCGCCGGAGATCGCGAGTTTGGTCGCCGCGGTCCCCGGACTTGCGGTCTTAGCTACAAGCCGGAGCCCGCTCCGCATTCGCGCCGAAGTGCGCTATGAGACCGCGCCGCTACCGCCCGCCGACGCACTCGCCTTGTTCACCGAGCGTGCGCGAGCGGTGCGGGCGGACTTCGCGTTGACGGCTGATGCTCAAGAAACGTGCCGGCGCGTTTGCGTGCTACTCGACGGATTGCCCCTCGCGCTGGAGCTTGCGGCGGCGCGACTGAACGTCGTTTCAGTGGCGACGCTGCATGATCGGCTCAGCAAGCGGCTGCCACTACCTACGGCGAGCGCGCGCGACCTTCCCAAACGCCAGCGGACCCTCGAAGCGACCGTCGACTGGAGCTGCGAGCTCCTCAGGTCCGGCGAGCAACGCTTGTTCGCTCGGCTCGCGGTTTTCGCGGGTGGTTGGACGCTCGAAGCGGCCGAGCAGGTGTGCGATAGCGAGCCCGAGGAGCTCGCGACGCTTGTCGATGCGAACCTCGTTCGCTTCGACGGCGCTCGCTTCACCATGCTGGAGACGATCCGGATGATCGCGGAGGTCCGGTTCGCCGAGCTGCTTGAGGCGGATCGGCTACGGCAAACACACGCACGCTACTTCGCCGATCGCGCCGCTCAGCTGGGTGCAGAACAACTGGCGATGCAGGGGGTACAAAGGCGGCGGTGGTGGGATCGAGCTGCGGCCGAGCTCGGCGATCTTCGGCGAGCGTTCGATTGGGCGGTGAGACAGGGCGACCGCGAGTTGGCGCTTCGATTGATTAGCGACGGAGTACTTGCCTTCTGGAGCACAGTTCCCGACGGCCGGCGGCTGACCCATACGGCGCTCGAGATGCCCGGCACCAGTTCACCCGAAGCCGAGGCGCCTGCACTGTTGCAGGCGGGCATCCTCGCCATAGACGTGGACGACCCCGAGAGCAGCAAGGCGCTTCTCGAGGAGGCCTTGCGGCGGTATCGGACGCTCGGCGACGTGTCGAAGGAGGCGCTGACGCTCGCGTGGCTCGGATGGACGGAGGCCTCTAGCGGGGCCGTCGAACGAGGGCGGACCTACCTTCGCGAGGCCGCCGCGCTAAGTCGCAAGGTCTCCGCGCGCGAGCCCTTGGCCTTTGCACTCCACAGCCTCGGCGAACTCGAACGCGAGCTCGGTCGGCACCCGCAGGCAGCTGACTTGCTCGAGGACGCGATTCGGCTAAGCGAGGAGGCGGGCGACGATCGTCGAGCGACCAGGGCCCGTCACAGTCTCGGCGACCTGCGCCTAGAGCAGGGTGACGCCGAAGCGGCCGAGAACCTCTACCGCTCAGCTCTCAAGTACAGCCGGAGCGAAGGGGACAGACTGTTTATTACGTATTCGCTGGGCGGGCTGGCCGCTTCCGCCGCTACTCGTGGAGATCTGGAACGCGCGGGGAGGCTCTGGGGCGTCGTCGAAGGGCTCGAAGACGAGCGCGGCGCGCCCCTCCGCCTAATCGAGCGGTCGCGATACGCCCGCTTTCTCGCCACGCTTGATGTGGAGGCCCTTTCGCATGAGTACGGCGTGGGACGTTCCCTTGAGCTCGATCAGGCAATCGATTACGCGCTCGCAGAAGCGCATCAGCCGCGCCATAGCGCTCACTCGCGCCGCCATCCCGGCCGCCCGACACAAGCAAGTACTTAGGAGGGTCACCGCCGCCGTCTGGCGGTGGTCGGCGAAGGCGAAGAAGAAGACCGGCAGCTGCGTCGGCCGCTGATCCACCACCACTTCCTTCGGCGGCGTCATCCGCCGTCCATGCGGCGGCACAGTGATCGGGGTTCGCTGATGGCAGCGGGCCCACGATCGAGGGGTGCGACCACCGAAGCAAGCTCGGCCGATGCGAGATTGATTAAGGGATCAGCACCTGTCCTGCCGCGGGCACGTTCGGGATGGACTGGAGGAGGGTGCCGTCGGGGTTGAGGACGCCAACCGAGTTGTTCATGGCAACGAAGACCCGGCCGCTTACTGGGTCGACGTCGATGCCTTCGTAGGAATAGTCCGAGGTCGTCACCGGCGTTGTCGCGAGCACCTCTCCGGTCGCCGCGGACAGCGTGTGAATGGAAGCGTTCCCTTCGGAAGCATCGGTGACCAAGTGATAGATCTTGCTCGCATCGGGGGACAGAGCGACCGCGCCAGCCTTCCGAGATGTCAAACCGTTGGCGTAGTGGACCCCGCTGCCTGGATCACTCGCCCTGTAGAGGTGGATCGACGTGTCATAGGTCGAATTGGTGCCTCCGAGGAGGTATTCGGTGCCGCCGACGCTCACGGAGTCGACGGAGGTCGGGTACGGCACGGCAGGGAAGGTCCGGCCACTGAGGCGGAGGTCGGAGGTGTTCAGCTCCACGAACTCGTAGGGGGACCCGCAGGCTGACCAGATTTTCGTCCCGTCGGCGGAGATCTGATAGTCCTGGAGATTGGATCCCATCGGGCCGTGCTCCGTCCTCGCCAGAAGCGACGGCGGCATTTGCCGCCTGGGATTCTTGCCCATGACCGACACGCTCCATTTCTGGATGTCCGCCGGACTAAGGGCGGCCTCGCCGACGAACAACACATTCGGCAGAGCCGGCGATGCCCGCAACACTGGCGCATAGAACTGCTGGCTGATGTAGGCCGGCTCGTTCTGCTTTGTCGTGAGGTTGTAGCGCCCGATCGTCGCGTACGAGGAGGACAAACTCGAGTAGGCCGAGTAGTACAGGTTGTCACCGGCGATCGCGATGCTTGAGACGTACGGGACGCCGAGCTGGATCGTCTCCGTTACTTGGAGGGTCGCCGGATCGATCTTCACCACGGCGCCTGCGGTCGTCGAAACGACGTAGACACCGGCCGGGGTGGGAGGAGGCGGAGGCGGAGGCGGCTTGGCCGCGGACGCACCCGATACGGCCACGCTTGCAACGACCGCGGCAACGGCTGCGACGACTGCGACCAGAACGATGGGATAGCGCTTTACGTGCCGCACGAGGACCCCTCCAATGTTGTAGAGCGTTGACCCCACCCTTTTCTGCATCGCGTCACATGTCAATCCCTCGCAATTGACCCCTAAGGGCATGCCGTCAAGAGCCGGCCGTCCCCTATCCTCGCCAGCGTGACTGAGACAGCCAACGGTCAAGAGCGGTTTGGAGTTCGTCAAGCGAGAAGGGCGCCTGACGGGCGCCCTTCTCGGTTTCATCCGGTCTGGGCTCGAGGAGGAGGGCGCCTCACTTAAGAGACCCTGTTCAGCTGGCGAGCAGAACCCGTAGCGCGGCCGCGCAGTAGTCGTCGGTTCGCCCTGTCGAGCCCTTCACTTCTCCCAGGAACTCGAGTTCCTCGTCATCGCTGGGGTCGGTCGGGGTGCCGCCGTGGTCGACCTTGAACTCGAAGCGGATCTGGCCGGGGTTTCTCGCGATCGCCTTCCCGTCTGGCCCGTACAGCGTCGCGTTGCCGGTGGCGAGGACGAGGATGGTGAGCGTGCCGTCGCCGTTGTCGGTGACCCGCTGGTCCTTGTCCCTGATCGTGGCTGAGGAGGTCACGAAGTTGTCGTTCGCGAGATTCGTGACCACTTCAGTCACCTTCAGGTTGAAGCCGAAGTAGACGAGGCTGTCCGGTCCGTGCGGAACGGCGTGAACCGTGCCGACGCGATGGATGTCGAACTGCACCGTCAGCCCGGCGACGCCGCAGAAGTCCTTTTCGACGCGGATCTCGTTCTCGTCGATCGACTCCCGAAAGAGCTGGCCGCCGGCGCTCGCTGTCGCTGCCAGTGCGATCGCCGCTGTCGCAACGAGCACCAGCAGGGTGCTGAACCGAAGCTGCTTGCGTGGATGTCTCACCGCAGTTCCTCTCTTCCCCCGTAGACCGAGCCTGGCCGCCAGGCTCGTTAACTGCGAAACGTCTCACTCCCTTTGTGCTGAGTCAACAGACGCCGACGGTGTCGGCGAGCTCCATCCGTTCTGCGGGCTCTGCATTCGCCGCGAGTTCGCGCCGGACGCGCCGGGTCTTAGATTGGCGACGCGCCCCGCGAGCTGAGGCCTTCGCTCGTTCGGGGGAGCCATGCCCGCCTTGTGGTCTTGTGCTGTTAGTGACACAGTGGGTGGCCCAGGTACCTCAAGGTGCCGGGAACCGGAAAGAGGGCACCAGTTATGCGGCTGAACAAGAGGCTGCTGCTTGTCAGTGGCCTGGTCGGCGTCGCCGGCCTGGCGGTGGGTATCGGTTATGCGGCGATACCGGGCACGAACGGTGTGATTCAGGGCTGCTACGACAGTGGCGGCAACCTGAAGGTCGTGCCCGCACTGCCGTGTCCGAAGGGCTACACGGCGCTGCAGTGGAACCAGCAAGGGCCAAAGGGCGATCAGGGAATCCAAGGGATTCAAGGGATACAGGGGATCCCAGGGATCCAGGGCGAAAAGGGCGAAAAGGGGGAACAGGGGATCCAGGGGATCCAGGGGATCCAAGGGGTCCAGGGCGTAAAGGGCGATCAGGGCGCCCAAGGCACGGCAGGGACCGCCTTCTCCGAGGTCGGCGCGCCGTTCACGGACATCAAGAATGCGACGGTCACCGTCGCCAGCAAGGTTCTGCCGGCGGGCAGCTACGTGATCAGCTTCAAGGCGACTATCTATGCCTTCGGCGGCACAGCATTTCGCTGTGTTCTACGTGTCGGCGGTATCCTCAAGGACGATACGACGACGATGTTCCTCGACATCGTGGAAACCGAAATGATCTCGCTCCAGGCGACATGGGCGAATTTCGGGGGTGGAATCGTTCTCGTCGAATGCAACGAGAATGCTGACGACGGAATCCGCGTTCAAGAGCCTAAGCTGATCGCAATCCAGGTCGGAGCCGTTCAGTAGGTAGGAGCCGAGTTTTCGTCACCCGAATCTGCTGCTCGCGGGCGCATGCACCCCCGCGAGGCGGGAGGCGCGTGTCACCTCAAGAAGAGAGGCCTCAAGGGGCCTCTTTTCTTGTGACCGCACTATGCTGCTCCTGATGCTGCGGTCCGCGCTATTCGCGTTCGTTGGTCTCGCCTTCTTCGGGTGGTGGGTGGTGGCGGATCCCGGCTTCGAGGAGTCCGCGTCGCAGTCGGAATGGATTTATGTTCTGGCGTTCAGCGGCGTGATCCTGCTGCTCGCGTTCGCCGTGCCGACGCTCGCCCGGCTTGTGGGTGGGCGGCTAGCGTTCAGGGTCTCGCTCGTCGCGGCCGCGGGCGCCACTCTCTCGAGCGTCGCCAACATCTTTGAGGACGGCCTGCAGATGAGCTGGGTCTTCTTCGTGTTCATCCTCGGCGCGGCGTTCATGCAGCTCGGATTGCTAGCGCTCACGGGTGTGATCGCGTTCAGTGGTCGTGGCGGCTACCGGCTTCTCGCGCTCGCTCCGGCGGGAACGATCACCGCGATCATGCTCTTCGTGGTTGCAGGCGGCCCCATCATGCTTGCCACCTGGCTCACCGCAGCCATGCTCGCTCTCACGCTTACAGCCCACACAACCGCGCAGGCCGCGCGCGCAACACCCTAAAGCGCCAATGGGTCGTTGGCTGCTCACAGCAGGTGTCATCGCGCTCCTGGCGGGTTGCGGTGGAGAGTCGGGTCCCGAGCGCGCGTTCACAGGAGGCACATACGAGAAGAATCTCGGAATCGCTCTCGTGGTCGACCGAGTGGAGGTTGACTCGTCGGAAGCGCAAGCGTTCATCACGGTCCGCAACCCATCTGCACGGAAGCTTCTCTTTGACCCGTCCGCGGCGAAGCTTGTTGTGGACGGCGAGGAGTATCCGAGCGAGGGGAGCAGGGACTACATCGGACTGGTGGTCGATGTCGGTGTTGGAGGCGGCAAGTCAAGCGGCGCGCTTGTGTTTCCAGGCGTGCCAACAGACGGCACCGAGTACAGCCTTCATCTCGAAGCCGAGTCAGTGAACACGACCATTGGGGACAACGGTCGGCTGACGTGGGACGTCGCGTTGGAGTAGGTGGCCTGCCGTCTCGGGCGGGGGAGACTGACCAGGGTCCTGTCGCCTGAAGCTGAGTCCGTGCGACTACTTCCTGGACATGCATTCTGGAGATGTATACTAGGAAGCACTTCCGAAATTGCTTTCTAGGATGGAGGTGCCATGAAGCGAACGTGGGCACGACCGCTTCCTGCTGGGGAGTGTTGGTGCGGCTGCGGAGAAACCACGCCGACTAGGTCCCTTTTTCTCCAGGGCCACGACCGCAGGGCCGAGAGCCGCGTCATCCGAGCCGAATACGGAAGCGTCGCGGACTTCCTGGCCGCGCACGGTTACAGGACCGGGCAAGAAGAATCCACAGGAGGTTGGGCGTGGCTAGGCAATCAAGCATTCGGCAACTTCGGAGCGACGGTTGCAACCCGAAAGAGAGGCGTTCTCAATGACCACGCGCGTGAAGCCGCGGCGACGAGGGCATCTGCGGCAGCGAGGCGACTCGTGGGTCGTCACATACAGGGTCGACGGCCGGCAGGTCTGGCGCTCGTTCAAGGACCGCGATGCAGCGGAGCTGCACCTAGCCGACGTCCAGCTCAAGCTCGCCCGGAACGAGATGAGCGCTCCGGTCCGGATCTCGTTCAAGGACGCCGCTGAGGCGTGGCAGGCGAACGGGGCGACCGTGAAGGGGTGGAAGCCGTCGACGCGACGGGATTACAAGTCCGCCGTCGATCGGTGGCTCGTGCCGGCCTTCGGCAGAAAGCGGCTCGAGGACGTGACGGCGAAGTCGATCGCCGCATGGCGGCGGCAGCAGATGACGAGCGGAGCGATGCCACGCCGGACGGCGGACAAGCTCGTCTCCATGCTGCACGGCATCTTCGAGTTCGCCCGCCGCGAATACCACTGCGGCTCGAACCCGATCGACCAGGTCGAGAGGCTCGCCGTCCGCTACGACGGGGGCCGCTTCGACTTCTACACGCCCGAGGAAGTGTGGGCGCTCGTGCGGGCGAGCTCCGAGCAGGACGGGGCGATCTTCCTGCTCGCCGCGTTCTCGGGGCTCCGCCGCGGCGAGTGTCTCGGCCTCCGCTGGCGCGACGTCGACTTCGAGCGGCAGTCGATCCGAGTCGAGCACAACCTCTCGACCGTCGACGGCGAGCTCGGCACGCCGAAGTCCGGCCAGATGAGATCGGTCCCCATGGCACCCGACGTTGCGACCGCCCTTGCCCGACTCGAGAAGCGGGAGCAGTGGACGGGCCGGGACAACTTCGTCTTCGTCGGCACGGCCGGCGAGCCGCTGGACGGGTCGGCTCTACGTCGGCGCTACGTCATCGCGCAGGGGAAGGCGAAGCTGCGCAAGCTGCGGTTCCACGACCTGAGGCACTCGTTCGGGACGATCGCGGCGAACGCCGCCCTATCAGGTCGCGAGCTGCAGTCGTGGCTCGGCCACGCCGACTACCGGACGACGCAGCGCTACCTGCACTATCGGGAGCGTGGAGACGAGGCAGCACGGCTCGCGGCGGCGTTCTCAGCGGGCCCCGAGCTGCAAGCGGACTGCAAGCAAGAGGGTGCCGCGGAGGTGCCGCACGGTTCCGCGGTGGGGGTGGTCTCAGCGGCCTAACCCGCATGGTTACGTCGTTTGGGCGGAACGCGGTGGAACGGCGCGGACGCCCGACCGAGTTGCCATGCAGAAGGTCGTGGGTTCGAGTCCCATCATCCGCTCTGATAAACCCGCTGGAAACGGCGGGTTTTTCCTTACCCGCTCGCTGTCCGGCGTGACGCTCGAGGGCGCATAGTCAGGTTCTAGTCAGGTTCGCCGAACTCCCTGACCCAGCATTCCTGCCACAGCCTCCGATGTCCACCCGTTAGGTAACAATCCCACCCGTTCGGGTGCCCGGCGCGTTTCGTGCGCTGGCAGGGTGGTTCAACGTCTTCGAGGGGCTTCCGCCGCCGGCGGGAGATGGGCGCCAGCGCAAGGGGGCACGAACCATGTTCAGGTCACGGAACTCCGGCAAGCAGAGGCTGCGCCTTTCGGGCGGCGCCGCGCTTGCCATTGCGGCGACATTCTTCTCGCTCGTGGCGGCGCCAGCCGATGCCGCGCGACAGATCACGCCCCCGTCGAACTACTTCTGCGGCGACTACTCCCCTGGGAAGATCTCGATCATCCCGCCGAAGATTTGGTCCAGCTACAACCGTCCGGAGTACGTGACCTGGGCCATCGGGATCGAACGCTGGAACAGTGTCCGGAAGGAGTGGCAGAAGTACGGCCGCAGTATCATCACCTGGTCGACGTTCAACTGGCACGGCCGGAGCGCGACGAGCTGGAGCGGGGGCCGGTTCGCGTACAGCAAGCTGAACCTCCCGGTCGCTCACGCCGGCTATTACCGCGTCGGATCCGCCATTGACGGCAGCCAGGGCGGCGTCAAGTGGGCTGGATACATCGGTGGCGAGGGTGCGTACTGCTACATGAGCTGAGCGGCCATGCACCGGCGCAGCGCGCGCGCTCCGACGTGGGCACCTTCAGCCCGCCGATCACGTTCTGACGCCGCTCGTTCGGCGGTGACCGTGTAGGATCGCCCCCCTTTTCGTTTCGGCTGAGTCGTCCTCGACCGTGGCGAAGACAGAAAACCTCGAAAACAGGGGGGAAGCAGATGACTTCGAGGAAGCACCGGTCGCGCGCGCGGGCCGTCGTCGCGCTCGTCGCGGTGACGCTGACAGGCTCGCTCGCGGCCTCGGCCGTGGCGGAGATCCCGCCGGATGTCGCCAACCATCCACTGCTCCAGCCACTCGACGAGCAGAACTGGGTCGACCAGGCGGAGCTGACCTGGGACGCCTACACGCAGATCCGGCCCGACAGCTGGAACGACGCCTCGTCGTCGACCGGCAGTCAGAGCCAGTACAAGACGGCGGTGATCCTGCTGCAGTTCCAGGATCAGCCCATCCTGATCACGCAACCGGCCGGAACCCATCCGTTCGGCAATCCGCAGCCCGGCTGGCAGCCGGTCGCGCCGGAGGAGGTCGCCGACTGGTACCACGACTACTACGCAGTGCCGAATCAGTACAACGGGGGCCAGACCCTCCACGGCTACTGGATGGAGGACAGCTACGGCAAGATCGGCGTGGACGTCACGGTGTTCGGGCCGTACACGCTTCCGGGCAAGCTGCACGAGTACGGCATCCCCGACGGCAGCTTCAACGCCCCCGCGGCCAGGTACTGCCCGCAGGGCGACAGTTGCAACAAGAACATCCGCACTGACGGCGGAACCTTTGGCGGGCCGCCATCGGCTGCACGTCGGGCCTGTGCGGCTTCGACAACGGCTTCTACGTGACCGCCGGGCACGACGAGTCGTCGACCTGGCAGGAGTTCGGCGAGATGCTCTACGAGGACCGCAACGATATCCCGGACGCCTTCGGGCCGCCGCGCAACCCCGATGGCAGCGCGCCGCTCAACGGGGAAGGCAACCCGATGCCGAACTGGGCCGACACGCGATACGTCGACTGGACTTCGTGGAAGGCGGCGGCGAACCACTGGCCGAACGCCGGCGGCGGCACCTCGACGCAGGCCGAAAGCTCGGGGCTGAGCGTCTTCGCCCACGAGTTCAGCCACCTGCGCGGACTGCCGGACAACTACAACAACCCGTTCGCCGACAACGAGCGGAACTTCACGGGGTACTGGGAAATGATGAGCCGCGGCACGTTCAACGGCCCGGGCGGGACGCACAACCGCTGGCAGGTGCCGAATAAGGGCGGCTCGGGACTCGGCCCGCACCACCTGCTGCACTTCAAGAACCAGCTCGGCGTCCTGACGCCGGCCGACCAGATCACCGTTCAGCGAGACACACTGCAGAATGATGGCATCGCGGTGGTGCGGCTGCAGAGCCGCGAGCTCTCGCCGAACGGCAGTCTCGTCGGGCTTACGCTCGACTTCGTCGCGGGCGCGGAGGGCGGCGACCTGGCGGGCACGTGCGCCAACCAGGGCTACACGGACGTCTTCTACTGCCCGAACCGCACGGGGCCGAGCTACTCGGCCTACCGTGTGGAGGTCGTCGACCGGGTCGGCAACGACTCGTTCGCGCCGGGCCACGGCGTCGCTCATCTCGAAGAGCCGCAACAGCAGCACGCCGCGGGTGTGGCTGATCGACCCGCATCCGGAGGACATCGGGATGATCGACTTCTACCGCCCCGACGGAACGCCGGTGCCGGTCGTGCGCGGCGACCCGCGACAGCTGAACGACGCCACGTTCCACGCCGGCACGCGCTCCGGGAGCGAGTACGAGTACGTCGACAGCTTCAACCGGCTGCACTTCTACGTCCTCGCGAAGCAGCGCGACGCGAGCGGTGCCCTCTTCTACGACGTCGGCGTCCGCCGGCTCGACGGAGCGGGGCCGTTCACGAGGGCCGTCTCGCTCGCGAATCCGACGAAGACGGCACGCAGGCCCGGCTTCCTCGCGACCTGCACCTTCCCGCTGACGAACACGGGCCAGGCCGGAACGGGTGCATTCGACTCGGACGTCTACCGTCTCGCCGCCGAGTCGAGCAGCGCCGACTGGAAGGTGACGCTGCCGAACGCGCTCGCCGCGATCAAGGCCGGCCAGACGACGCAGGTGCCGGTGCAAGTGCTGCGGGATCCGCTCACGGACGAGGGCGACGCGCGAACGATCGTGACGCTCAGGGCCACGTCCGAGGCCGACTCGACCAAGACGGTGACGCGCACGTGCAACGTGCACGTCCGCGACACGGTCCCGGCAGGCTAGGTGTCTCGAGTGACGGTGCGAGGGCGGTCCGCCGCCCTCGCACCGCGGCCGTCTATCGTGGCGCTGATGAGCGGCGGCGCCCGCGTTCTCCTGCTCCTCGGGCTCGCACTCCTCGTCGCCGGCTGCGGCGGCGACGACGAGACACCGGGCGGAGCCGCAGATCTCCCGGGCCCGGTGCCGGCGGGAACGACGTTCAGGGACACGCCGCCGGGTGCGCTTCCCGCCCCGCCGTTCGCCGCCGAACTGCTCGACGGCACGCGGGTGCGCGCGGCCGACCTGTGGCGGGAGCGCCCACTCGTGCTCGTCTTCACGGCCAGCTGGTGCGATCGCTGCGCCGTCGTGCACGGCGAGGCGGCGCGCGCGGTCGACGAGCACGGCGATGCGATCGGGCTGCTCGGGATCGTCGCCGAGGACGACCGCGAGCCCGCTCTCGGCTACGCGGAGGAGCTGGACCTCGGTCATCCCGTCGCCGTCGCCGCCGAGCGCGTCTGGCTGAACTACGCGGCGCGGGAGCCGCCCGTGGTCGTCCTCGTCGCGCGCGGCGGCAAGGTCCTGCGCGGCTGGTCCGGCGGCGTCGGCGCGAGCGTGCTGTCGCGCCGGCTCGCGGAACTGCTCGCACCGGAGCCGCGGTGACCGCCGCCGGGCGGTGCGTCGCCGTCGCCGCGCTGCTCGTAGCGGGCGGTTGCGCGGGCGGCGGAGGCGACACGACGCGAGACGCACATCCGGCTGGTGGTCGCCGACAAGAACATCCGCCGCGAAGGCGTCGAGTGCGCGGGCGCACGGCCGTTCCAGCACGTCCACGCGGATGCGCGGTATCGGATCGTGGCCGGGGACGGCGTCATCGTCGCGGAGGGCACGCTCCCGGCCGGGCATGCGGAGAACGCGGAGCCCGAGATCGACTGGGAGGTGGAGCGGATCCCGACCTTCTGCGTCGTCGACTTCGAGGTCGACCTTCCGCAGCGCCCTCGCTACCGGCTCCGCCTCGACCGCGGCCGCCCGCTCGAGTTCACCGCCCCGCCGCGCGCGAGCGATGAGCCGATCGTCCTGGTGGTCGGCTGACGGCCCAATCGGCGAGCGGCGAAGAGAGCTCACGCCGTATAGTCGGGCCTGCGAACGGGAGGTGTTTGCGAGGTGCTTCGCGGCAAGGTTGCGAATGAGGGGGGCGCGGGCAAGGTTCGCGCCGTGCTGGTCGCGCTCGCGGCGGCCGGACTCGTGCTGCTGCCCGCTGCGACAGCGTCGCATACGCCGAATCCGTCCTCGATCACGATCGCCGGCTCACTCCAGTTGGAGGCAGGTTGCCCGGGCGACTGGGATCCCGCCTGCGCCGTGACGCACCTGAGCTACGACGCGAGCGACGACGTGTGGCAGGGGACGTTCTCGCTGCCTGCCGGGAGCTACGAGTACAAGGCCGCGCTCAACGACTCGTGGACGGAGAACTACGGCCTCCACGCGCAGTCGAACGGGGCGAACATCCCGCTGAACCTCGCGGCGGCCGGCAGCGTCAAGTTCTACTACGACCACAAATCCCACTGGGGCACCGACAACAGGAGCTCGGTCATCGCCGTCGCGCCCGGGAGCTTCCAGTCCGAGCTCGGCTGTCCGGGAGACTGGGACCCCACCTGCCTGCGCTCGTGGCTCGAGGATCCTGACGGCGACGGGATCTACGCGTTCGAGACGACGGTCCTGCCGGCCGGGTCCTACGAGACGAAGGTCGCAATCAACGAGGACTGGAGCGAGAACTACGGCCAGGGGGGCATCCTCAACGGCTCGAACATCCCGTTCAACGTCCCCGTCGACAACACGAAAGTGACGTTCAGCTACGACGCCGCTTCGCACGTGCTGACGGTGGCCGTCGCGACGCCGGCCGGAGCTCCGGGCTGGCCGGGCGCGCTCTCGCACTTCGGCCTGGCGCGAAAGGACTGTCTCGGCACCGCCCGCAACTCGACCTCCAAGGTCTGGTACACGGTCGCGAACGGCGTCCTCAGCGACGTCTACTACCCGACCATCGACAACACGAACGTCGAGACGCTCCAGTACGTCGTCACCGACGGTTCGACGTTCACCGACTTCCAGACGCGTGACATGACCTACGCCGTCGAGGCAGTTCCCGAGACCGGCGGCATGGCCTGCAGGGTGACTGCGACGGCGAAGAGCGGCAAGTACAGGATCGAGACGGAGTACCTCACCGATCCGGCCCGCAACACGGTGCTGATGCGGGTCAGGCTCGATCCCAAGCAGGCCGGCTACAAGCTCTACGTGCGCCTCGACCCGACCGTGAACGGCAACGGCGGCGGCGGGGTGGGCAACGGCGGCGCAGACTCGGCGACGATCGACCGTTCGGCCGGGCACCCGGTGCTCGTCGCCTCCGACCCGAACACGGCGACGAACGCGGCGAACCGCGACTACGCACAGCCGGTCCATGCCGCGCTCGACGGCACCCTGACCGAGGCCACGAGTGGCTTCGCCGGCGCGTCGAGCGACGGGCTGGTCCAGCTCGACGCTTCGCACGCCCTGACGCGGACGGATGACGAAGCGGTCGGCGGCAACGTGGTTACGACCGCGCGCGTCGCGGTCGCGCCCGACGGCAAGGCCGTGCTCGCGCTCGGCTTCGGCGCCTCCCAGGCCGAGGCGGTCGCGACGGCGGCGGCTTCGCTCGGCTCGGCGTTCGACAAGGCGCTCGCCGACGTACAAGCAGGGGTGGAAGCGCTACGACGAGTCTCTGAACAAGCCGCGAACGGAGAAGCTCGGCAGCCTCAAGCCCGCCGAGCGGAAGCGGCTCGAGGACGAGTACTACCTGAGCGCGAACGTGCTCAAGGCTTCCGAGGACAAGACCTTCCCCGGCGCGATCGTGGCGAGTCTCGCCTCGCCGTGGGGGCAGGCGGTCTCGGCGGGCGACCCGGCGAACACGTACTTCGGCTCCTACCGCGAGGTGTTCGCGCGCGATCTCTACGAGACCTGGACCGGCCTCGTCGCTGCCGGCGACCTCGCCACCGCGCGCGCTGCGACACTCTTCCTCTTCGAGCGCCAGCAGCTGCCCGACGGGTCGATGCCGCGGAACAGCCTCGTCAACGGCAAAGTCGCGCCCGACTCGTTCGGGACGCAGCTGGACGAGGTCGCGTACCCGATCCTGATGGCCCAGCAGCTCGGGCTCACCGACGCCGCGCTGTACGCGGACCACATCAAGCCGGCCGCGAACTTCCTGATCTCGCGCGGCCCCGCGTTCGGGTCCGAGCGCTGGGAGGAACAGGGCGGCTTCTCGCCCTCGACGATCGCGGCGGAGATCGCGGGCCTTGTCGCCGCGGCCGAACTCGCTCGGGTCAACGGCGACGCGTCCTCCGCCGCCCTCTGGCTCGGCGTCGCAGACGACTGGCAGCGCTCGGTGAAGGGTTGGACGGTGACGACGAACGGGCCGCTCGCAGCACATCCGTACTTCATCCGCCTCTCGAAGACGGGCGACCCGAACGCCGCGATCTCGTACAACGTCGGCAACGGCGGCCCGACGCTCGATCAGCGCGCGGTGATCGACGCGGGCTTCCTCGAGCTCGTGCGGCTCGGCGAGCTGCCCGTGAACGATCCCGCCGTCGTCCAGTCGCTCCCGATCGTGGACGCGACGATCCGGGCGCAGACGGCGAACGGGCCCGGCTGGCACCGCTACAACGGCGACGGCTACGGCGACCGCGGGAGCGACGGCCGGCCGTGGGCGCCGAGCGGACAGGGCACGGGGCACGTCTGGCCCGCGCTCTCCGCCGAGCGTGCCGAGCATTTGCTCGCGGCCGGCGACGCGGCCGGCGCTGCGTCGCTGCTGCAGGGCATGAGCGCGTTCGCCTCCGGCGTCGGGTTGATCCCGGAGCAGAACTGGACGCGCCCCGATCTGGCGGCCTCGCCGTTCGGCACCGACCCGACGGTCGCCTCGATCGGCTTCAAGAACGGCGGCGCGGCCGGCTCGGCTTCGCCCCTGACCTGGTCGGCCGCCTCGTTCGTGCGGCTCACGGCCGATCTTGCAGCCGGGCGCAACGTGGTTCTGCCGACGGTGACGAGCTCACGCTACGTCGCACGTACGCAGGGCACGACCGCGCTGACGGTGACGAGCCCGGCCGACAACTCGTCCGTCTCCGCCTCGCCGGTGACGGTCACGGGCACCACAGCCCCCGGGAACCAGGTGTACGTCTCGGCTACGAACACGGACGCGAACTCGGCGACGACACTCGCTTCGACCACCGCCGCCGGCAACGGCTCGTTCAGTGTCGACGTCGCGATCACAGGCGGCACGAGCGTGCTCAACGTGGTCGCCGTGAGCGCGAGCGGCGGCACGGCGCACGCGACGCGCACCATCCTCTTCGACTTCGTGCCGGGAACATTGCTCCTCGGCGTGACCGATCCGAACGGCGACGACAACGGCCCCGGCAACTACGCCTATCCGACCTCCAGCAACTTCCAACCGGGCGCCTACGACATCCAGGAGTTCCAGGTCTTCGACGCCGGCTCCGACGTCGTCTTCCGGCTGAAGACGCGCGACCTGACGCCGACCTTCGGCAGCCCGCTCGGCGCCCAACTCGTCGACGTGTACGTGCACGTCCCCGGCGCGGCCACGACCTCGACCGCTGCCGCCGCGGCGTCCCGCAACTTCGTCATCGCGGCGCCCTTTGCGTGGAGCCGTCTGATCCAGGTGCAGGGTTTCGGCCAGCGCTACGTGGACGCGGGCGGGGCGACGCTCGGGACGGTGTCGATCAGCGCGAATGCGATCTCGCGCTTCATTACCTTCCGCGTCTCGAAGGCGTCGCTCGGCACCCCCGGCCCGGGGTGGGGTTTCACGGTCGTCCTGACCGGCCAAGACGGCTTCAGCTCGGACCAGGCCAGGGGCTTCCAGCCGACACCGCAGGAATTCCAGTTCGGCGTCTGCGCAGCGCCGAGCGCCGACCCGCACTGCACCTTCAACCCAGGTCTCGTCCCGAAGGCGATCGACGTGATCACGCCGCCGGGCGTGCTCCAGTCGAACGAGCTCGACTACACGCTCCACAGCCCAGTCGAGATCACCGGCGTCACCATTCCGTAGGCGTTCGGGCTCGCCGCTCCCTTGAGCTGCACGGCGCCGCCGTTCCAGGAATAGCCGCCCTCGCCCCGAAGGACGCGAGCGGCGCCGGCGGCTATACCCTCAAGTACGACGGCTGCAGGGTAAGTCGTCGGCGTCTTCAGCCTTGGGCTTTAGCGCCAAATCGTGCGGGTGGCGCGCTTGACTTTCCAAGGGCCTTCGAAGATATGCTCGCGTCCTCCCCTGTCGCCTGCGGCCGACGAAACCGAGTGAAGGAGGCCGAGCCATGGCGCTGGAGTTCGTGAGTCGTCAGGAATGGGGCGCGAAGCCACCGCGGAAGGTGACGAAGCGCGACCCGTCCACGCTCTCCGGAGTGGCGGTGCACTGGTTCGGGAAGCCGAGCGCCGCAAAGTCTCACGACGGCTGCGCGGCGCTGCTGCGGGGCGTTCAGCAAGGCCACATGGCGCCTGGTGGCCTCGGTACGGCGGACGGCGCGAACGACATCGCCTACAACCACGCCGTCTGCCCGCACGGCTTCGCGTTCACGCTGCGCGGCTTCGGCGTGCAGACCGGTGCGAACGGCAACACGCGCGCGAACCAGGAGTACGCCGCCCTCGTGTACATGGGGGGCGAGAAGGACGGAGCGCCCGTGACGAAGGAGGCGCTTCCCGTGATCGCCGAGGTGATCCGCATGTGGCAGGCGCAGGGTGCCGGACCGCTGGTCAAGCCACATGGCTTCTTCACCGGGTCGACCTGCCCGGGGCCGGATCTGCGGCGCTGGCTGGAGTTGGCGCCCAAACCCTGGCTCGGGCAGGGCGTGATCCCGGACAAGGTCGTGGAGAAGGACGAAACGCCGGACTGGTTGGTCGGCTTCGTCGAGTGGCGCCTGGCGGAGAACGCGGATCCAAAGCTGCGACCGAAGCGGCTCCCGAAACCGCTCCCCGAATCGGCCTGGGAGGCCGCCGCGCAAGTCGACCGGATCGCGAACATGATGGGGCCGCAGCAGCCGTTCCTCGACTGGGCCGAGTGGCGCCGACAGGGCGGGAAGAAGGCGGAGCGCCCTCGCAGCCTGCCGGATCGGATTCCGAAGTCGTGGTGGGAGGCACTCGAGCGGCTCGACAAGGTCTTCAAGGGCGTCCCGACGCTCAAGAAGCCGGTCGCTCCCAAGAAGCCGGCCACTCCCAAGAAGAAGGCGGAGCCGAAGCAGGCCGGAGCCGGACACCGGTCCGGTGACGGCGCAGAGCGGCCTGCTCGATCCGCCGCGCGCGACCCGGAAGACCCTGGAGCGGTACATGCTCGCGCGCCAGCACGGCAAGTACAGCGACGCCGACGTTCGCGACATCCTCGGGAAGTACACGACTACGTGCAAGGCAGCCGGCCTCGACCCGCTGCTCGTCGTCAGCCAGATGGTGCTCGAGACCGGGAATCTCATGTCGGACTGGTCGCAAGCCCCGCGCCGCAACCCCGCCGGGATCGGCGTCACCGGCAAGCCCGGCGCCGGCATCTCCTTCTCGAACTGGGACAAGGCAGTGCGTGCGCACGTGGGGCGGCTGCTCGCCTACGCGCTCCCGAAGGACAGCGGCACCCCTGCGCAGCGCAAGCTGATCGACGAGGCTCTCAAGGTGCGTCCGCTACCCGAGAACCGCCTCGGATGTGCGCCGACGCTCAAGGGTCTCGCCGGAACGTGGGCCACCGACCCGAAGTACGCCGACAAGATCACCGCCGTCGCGAACGAGATTCGGCGAGCCGCGTGACGTAGCCGCAGCGACGTTCTGAGGTCGCGGGACCGAAATCGGGGTACGCGCCCGGTACCACGAGTACGCCGAATCGGGGATGCCCGCGGGGACAACGCGGGGATCGACGCGGAGGGGCGGCCCGACGAGGATCCGACCAATGACCGAGCCTGCGGCGCTCACCTTGTCGGCCCCCACCGACTCCATCCTTCTCCCACCCGTCACGGACGTGTTCCGCGACGAGGAGCTCGGCGCGCTCGAAGTGCAGGTGGTCGCCGCGGAGCAGGCGGTCGACGAGTCCCGTTGGGACGACGCCGTCGCCGTGCTGGACGAGCTCACCATCGTCCCCACCCAGTATCCCGACCTCGCGCTGCGCAGCCTGGCCGCGCGCTCGTGGGCGCAGATGTACCGCGGCGAGCTCGACGAGGCGCTGAGCCTCCTCAAGACAGCCAAGCAGATCTCGCACCGGCCCGGCTTCAACGACCTCGACCGCGCGGACGTGCTCTTCCGGATCGGCTGCGTGCGCGTCAAGCGGGGCGCCAACTCGCGGGCGGTCAACGACCTGTCGCTCGCCCTCGAGCTCTGCGAGCGCTCCGGCCGTCCCTGCGACCGGCTGCGCGCCGAGATCCTCCAGTGGCGCTCGCGCTCCTACCAGCACCAGCGCGACTTCGACGCCGCCCGCACCGATGTCGAGCACGCGCTCGAGCTCGTCGAGGCGGTCGGCGACACGCGCGTCTCCGCCCACGTGAACTTCCGCCTCTCCGTCGTCAACGAGCGCGGTGGGGAATTGCTGCTCGCGCGCTTCTACGCGGAGCGGGCCAAGGACCTGTACGAGGAGTGCGGCGACCGCGCGAACGTCGGCAAGATCCTGAACAACCTCGGCGGGCTCAACTTCCTGCTCGGCAAGCCCGAGCAGTCGATCGCCAACCTCAAGCAGGCGATCGCGATCGGGCTCGACGGGTCGAACGACGTCGACGCCGCCTACGCAATCTCGTCGCTCGCGCAGGTGCACCTGCGCACCGGCAACCCGGTGCTCGCCGAGCCGCAGGCGCGACATGCGCTGGAGCTCCTCGCGGGCCGCGAAAACGCGCTCGACGAGATCGGCAGCGTCCAGCTCGTGCTCGGGCGCTCGCTGCTCGAGCAGAGCCGCTTCGAGGAAGCTGCCGAGTGGCTGCAGGCCGCCGAGCGAACGTTCGAGCGGTTCGAGTCGCCGAGCCTGCTCGCGGCCGCCTGGATCGCCCAGGGCGACCTCGCGCTCGCCCGTTCCGACGCCGATCTGGCAGCCGTCCTCTTCCGGCGCGCAGCCGACGCCCTCCAGGATCACAACTTCTAGGGAGGAGGTGTCTCGCATGCACAAGCTCACTCCGATGGCGGCCCTGATGGCCCTCGTCGCCGCCGCTGCCTTCGTCGCGAAGGTCAAGTACGGCTTTCACACCGGCAACTAGTCCCGACTCGCCTCACCCCAGGAGGTTCAGCACGTGCGCAAGCCAGTTCCCAGCATGATCGCGGCGCTCGCCGTCGCCCTCGTCACCGTCTCGACCGCCGCCGCGATCACCGGCGGAGGCGTCGACGGCGACGCCCACCCGTACGTCGGCGCGCTCGTCGTCGACGGGTCGGTTCAGTGCTCGGGCGTTCTGGTTGCGCCGACCGTCTTCGCCACCGCAGGTCACTGCGGCGCCGACGGGAGTCGCGTCTCCGTCAGCTTCGACTCCAAGCTGGACGCCGGCTGGAGCCTCGTGGACGGGACCCTCCAGGTCGACTCCGCCAAGGGAGCCGACCTGGCCGTCGTCGTGCTCGACGCCCCCGCAAGCGTCGCGCCCGCGACCCTCCCAACCGCCGGCTCGGCCGGCTCGTTCGCAAAGGGGGCACTCCTGACGAGCGTCGGCTACGGGTACTCGAGCCGAGCGGCCGACGGGAGCTTCGTCTACGACGGCTTCCGCCGCGCGGCGAGCTCCCCCGTCACGAAGGTCTCCAAGTCCATGCTCGGCCTCTCGACCAGCACGGCCGGGCCTTGCCTGGGCGACTCCGGCGGACCACAGCTGTCGGGGAACACCGTGCTCTCCCTGACTTCGACGGGCTCCAAGGATTGTGCCGGCAAGGCCGAGGGCTACCGCCTCGACACTCAGTCGGCGCGGGAGTTCCTCAGCGGCTTCGTCACCCTCCCGTAACGTCGGGCCGGGCAGCGTCGTTCATGCAACATGGAGTTGTTGCTGGCGGTGCTGCTCGTCCTGATGATTCCCGGGCTCCTGACGTACCTCGTGCCCGAACGTGAACGCGAAACCACTCGCGACTAGCCGGCGCACTCGTCGGGCGACTCTCCCTCACAGCACCCGAGCTTGAAACGGCAGCGCGGGCACTGCCAAGTGCCGTGTCGCCACTCCATCGACGCGCTGCAACGCAGGCAGCGCTCGACGACCGGCGCGGTGAGGGGTTCCTTGCTCACCTCAGGAGCGTAGAAAAGGGGCCGGACGGGCCCCTTCGCAGCGGAACGGGCGCCCATGTGGGGCGCCCGGGAATCGTCGTCTAGAGGAGCCAGGCGAGCAGCAGGATGACGACGATGAGCGTGATGAGACCGCCACCGATGTACATTCGGGCCTCCTGTGTTCGATTGTCGCAGGTACAACGGCGCAGTCGGAAGGACGGATACGGGCGCTCGCTACGATGAGGCGCGCGGCGACGTGGCCGAGTGGTTAGGCAGAGGCCTGCAAAGCCTCGTACAGCGGTTCGAGTCCGCTCGTCGCCTTTTTCCGGCAAGATTCGGCGGCACTGCGCAGTTCGTCAGAATGGGCCATGGCCTCCTACGCGGTCAACGATCGTGCTGTGCAACGCGCTCGGCAGGCCATCGCGGCTCGCCAGTACGTTCTCGATAGTGACTGGGGAGACGTTCAGCCCAGCGCCGCCGACGAGAATGCCTTCCTGGAGAAGCACTCGTGGGACGAGTACGGCGAGTGGCACCTCGGCCTGACCGCAGGGCCTTCCGACGATACGAAGGCCAGATACGCGTTTGTCTACGGCGACTTCCGCCGCGTTCATCGCAGCGGCCTAATCGCCTGCGTGTACCGAGCTGCCGAGTGGCGTCACAAGCAGGTCGAGCTCGCGGCTCACGAGTTGCTACAGCTTCTCGACAAGACCAGCGCCTGACTTCACGGCGGGGTGAGACAAACGGTTCGTCGCGGGTCGCACGGGGCGTTCGCCTTCGGACGCGTCAAGAGACGCGGTGTGGTCAGGCGAGAGGACGCTGGCCCACACCACGTCTCAGAGCGCAGCGAGATGCGTGAACGCGGTCGGCGCTGGGCCGGCCCGCAGGCGGTACAGAATCGCGTCCGCGCAATCGTCCGGGCTCGCTACCGACGTGTCGACCTCCAAGTCGTATATCCCGTGGGCATGTACTTGCTCTTGCCAGCGGAGGATCGGTAGCGGGATCGGCTTGCCCTCCGTAGCTGTGGCATAGCTCCCCGGCGCGGAGGCGTTCCGTCTCTCGATGATGACCTCGAGCGGGCAACGAACGCCGACAAAGATCACCGGAAGGCCAGCGAGGCGGCGAGCGCAGTCCGACAGGGTTTCGACTACGTGATGGCCCACATCGACGACGACGTTCAGCCCCAGCCGGCTGTGCGCCGCGATGGAGTCGTAAAGCGCTGCATACAGCACAGGCACAACAGGCGCGGCCGAGTGGCGTTCTTCGCCGGGTCGCAAGCCGACACCCGGTTGGTACCGCGGAGGCGTCATCGCTCGCGCGACGTCGACTCCGACGTTCATCCACACGCCGTCGCGTTCTTGGATTGCCATTGCGATAGACGACTTTCCTGAACGAGGGGCCCCGTTCAGGACGATGATCTGACCCGGAGGAACTGAACTCTCCATCGGCCGAGCCTAACCGCAGTCGTTCGCGACTCAAGGGACATTGCCGAACGCTGGCCCACGGGATGACCCTGTACCCTCCCCGCGAGGCAGGCGTGAGTGAATCTGGCCCACCACTCATAGTCCGTGCGGCACTGGTAGCCGACGCGCCGTCGATCGCGGCGATCGGAAGTGTCGCCTTCCCGGCGGTACACAACGACGTCGTCGGCGCAGAGTTCGCCGCCGTGGTGGTCGAGCAGACCTACTCACTAGAAGCTCTTACGGCTTGCATTCAGCGCTGCACCGCCGCTGACGATGCGGAGTTCCTGGTCGCCGAACGAGATGGCCAAGTAATCGGCTACCTGCACTACGACTCCGAGGGCGCCGAGCCCGAACTTCACCGCCTTTACGTCGACCCCGACAAGAAACGCGGAGGCGTCGGTCGCGCCCTGATGCAGGAGTTGCACGCGCGGCTAAAACCCGGAGCGCAGTACATCCTTCTCGTTGCCGAGGCGAACACGGACGCCCGGGCCTTCTACGAACGGCACGGCCTCATCATCGAGAGCCGCGTCGACGGACCCCAGTACTACCGCGCCGCCATGGCCATCGAGGCCGACGCACCGCCACCAGCGGCGTCGGCGCTCATCATGCGCTACACAGGCCAAGAGTCGCTGATACCCGGCGAGACACCAGAGTTCAGGGAACATTCCTGAACACTGGCGCAGGCAGCGGCGCTCTCGCCTAAGCGCCTAACCGAACGCACGTGCGTCAGTCGCGCGCGCTCTGGCGCAGACTTGTGCTCCCTCGGTCGTGATTACGAGGCGCTTCCGGCGTAGCGCAAGCGCTGTCGCGCGCGCACTGAGCCGTCGGCGGCGGCAGTAGTCGAGGTCAGCTCGCTGCGCCTCCGGAGCGAATGTGGAGAGAAGACGTCGGTGTGGAGGGCAGGGGCCCCAAGAGCGACCCCTGCCCTCGAGGAGCGCGCGCTACGCGCGAACCTCGATGTTTCCGCGCTCGATCGTCTCGAGCGGGAGGTAGCCGTCGGTCGGCGTGTTGAACTGGCACAGCTGCGGGTCGCCCGTCGTGTTCGGATCGGCGTCGAAGAACGCCACGCGGCTGATCTGGTCGACGCGCGCACCAGGCTCGCCGCCGTCCTTCACCGCGAAGTACACGGCGTCGACGAGGCTCGGATCGTTCGTCGACTTCACGGTGCCGCCGAAGAACGCGACGTCGTCGACGATGTTCATGCAGGAGATGTCGATCTGAAGCCTGTACGGAGACTGACCGTTCTCACCCGTGAAGTTGTGGTTGATGAGAACGGCGTTGCCCGTCACGGTGCCGTCGGCATCTGTGCGGGCGCTGAACGCGAACGTTCGCGTGCCGTTGTCGAGCGTGCCCTGACCGCTGGCCGACTGCGTCGTCGCCGCAACACCGGCCGAGGCGACGACCGCCGCGACGATGGCAACGAACGCGGTCAGGACGGCAACTCGGGCATGCCGCTTCGGAAACGTGTACAGCATGGAAGACCCCCATTTTTGTGTCTTGATCGTCAGACCCGCCGCAAACCGCAGCGGCCGCCGCGACCTGCGCGCAGCGTAGCGCACAGATCGCGGACGACCAACCCTCTCGCGGCTCGGCACGCGCAGGTTTGTGCGTCGGTCACCGCCTCAACCTACCCAGATCGTTCAGGGGACATTCCCGGACGCTGGCCCAAGCCAGTCTCCCAGCAATCTACGCCGGGCAGAGGCCCATACGCCACTCTCACCTCGATCCGCCGGGACCTCGGCGGCCCCGGCGGATCCTGAAGAGCGGCTCTACCCGGCTCGTCCCGTGTAGAGGTCGACCGCCTGACCGTCGATGGTGACTCCTTCGCCGCTGCCCGAGCCGGCGAGGTCTTCGTATGCGCCGGTGCCGTTGGTGATCATCCAGCGAAAGTTGTTGGTGAACTGCCCGTCAACGAGCTTGAGCCGGACGAAGAGGAGCATGTCGAAGCTGCCGCTGCCGTCGTCGCAGACAAAGGTCTTGTTGACATCGAGGTCGATGCTGCCGTCAGGAAACGTGCGGACGAGGGCGGCAAACGGGGTCGAGGCTTGCCCCGATGGACATAGGCCGTGGCCGGTCGCGGTGAAGGCGCCCGCCTGGGCACTCGTGATGGCGAGCTTGAACGGCGTGACCTCAGCAGGTCCCGCTGAGGCTGCGTTTGTCGCGAGAGCGAGGGTCGTCGCGAGCGCGAAAAGGCTGAGCAGTCGCATCGTGTCTCCCTTCGATGAACATGACCCCGTGCGCACAGCATGGCGAGGGGCGATCATCTCCCACTCATCGCGCGCTCACACTCTCACTCCGCGGGTCGAAAAGCGAGCGCGCTCAGCGGGCATTCCCGAACGCTGGCCCAGGCGACAACGCCTGTCTCTAGAGCGGTTCCGGCAACCGGTGATCTTGAGTTGAACTTGCCGCAGGTGAGGTGCTGGGCGGATCGGCGTCGGCTGCCCGACCAGGAACAGCGATGCGCAAACGCAGCCGGAGGCCCGATCTTGTGTCACCGTTCGCAATGGACTTCTTCGTACCCGCTCAGGTCGGTCAACGGCGCACCCGATAGCGCAGGTGAAGCACCCGGTTGCCCTGAATCACCACGTCAGGATCCTCCAACAGGTGCTGCGCGTGGACCGACCCGAAGTAGCGCTTGCCGGACCCGAACACGACGGGTACGACGTCCATGCGCACCTCGTCGACCAGGCCCGCGGCAAGCACCTGGCCACCGACGTCGCCAGCGGCGACCTCGACCAAGCGGTCACCCGCAAGCTGCTGCGCCTTGGCCGCGGCTGCCTCGACGCCGTCGACGAAGTGGAACGGCGCCTCGGGGTCCCAGCCCTCGGGCTCCGGCCGGTGCGTCACGACGACCACGTGGTCGATCCCGCTCGGAGGCTTCCCGTCCCAGCCGTCCGTGATGTCGAAGACGTGGCGACCGGCGATTGTCACCCCGATCTGGTCCCAGTACGGCCGGGTGTAGTCATAGGACGTCTGCGACACCTTTAGCGCTCCGCTCTCGTCCAACGGCACGTCACCGCTGGTCAACCACTCGAACAGCGGTCCGGGCTGGTCGTTCTCGTCCGCGACGAAGCCGTCCACCGACACCGAGGCGTACATGACCACCTTGCCCACGGGGCTCTCCTTTGCTCTGAGGTGCCCCCAAATTAGCGTGTCGTGAGCTGACGCTCTTGTGAGAAATCAATCGGCCGGCAGCGGCCAGCCGTCCAGATGTTCGCGCAGGAACGGACATTCCGAACACTGGCGCAGACGAGGGCTCAAGAGTCCTTCATCGGCACGGTGCGTTCTTGGGCTGTTGTGAGAGCCGCGCACCTTCACGTGATCTCTAGCGTGTGACGGTCCCGGTGAGCGTCACGTAAGCCGGCTCGGCGGGGTCGGGGTCGTACAAGGCCTCCATCTCGCCGCTCCCGCCTAGCCCCTCGAAGGTACCGGTGCCGCTGGCGATCGTCCACGAGCCCGTTTGGTTCAGGCCCGGCGACGGGTCAGGCTCGACGCGCAGCTTCACGATGCCGTCAGGGCAGGTGATCGTCTCGATGATCAGCCACACGGTGGGGTCGCTGCTCCCGTGGGAATCCAGGACGGTTCCGCCCGCGCAGAAGGGCGAGTCCCCGAGGGTGGACCCTTCGAGGACCTCGCCGGTGGCGATCGGCTCTGTGCGCTCCGTGAGGGCGACGAGCTTCCTCGTCCGGATCACGATCGGCTCGCCGCGTGACGCGGTGGTCGAGGCCGCGCTCGTGTCCGCCGCGTCGTCCTCGTCGCCGCCGCACGCCCCCAGGGAGAGCACACCCACCAGGACTAGCACCGCTGCTCTGCGCACGACCGCTCCTCGACGAGTACGAGCCCGCGCGAGTATCTCCTTGGAGCGGGACATCGGCAAGGCAGGTCGCTCAGGGGACATTGGCGCAGGCGAGCATCTAAGGTGTCGCCGCGGCCAGGTGGTCGGCCTTGGCGGGGCGCTTGTTGGGCTGGGTGGCCTGCTTATCCCACAGCCCGAAGGAGGGCCGAATGAGCGGTTACGCGGTGGCGCAGATTGACGAGATCGACGAGATCAGTGACGGCCGCTGTCCTTGGCGGCCTGTCCGGTTCCACTTCGGTATCACGTCCTTCGGCGTCAATGCGTTTACAGCGCATCAGGTGGGCGATCGGCTCATCAACGAGCACGACGAGACACAGGAGCATGACCTGCAGGAGGAGCTTTACCTCGTCCAGCGCGGGCGCGCGACGTTCGAGCTCGACGGCGAGCGGGTAGACGCACCCGCGGGCACACTCGTCTTCGCTCGCCCCGCCGTTAAGCGGACGGCGTTCGCTGAGGAGCCGGGGACGACGATCGTCGCGCTCGGCGGAACGCCGGGGAAGGCGTACGAGGCCCAGGGCGGCGAGATTTGGATGCCGCTCAACCATCTCTACGAGTCAGGCGAATACGCCGAGGCTGCCGATCGGGGACGCGAGTTGATCGAAGCTCATCCTGAGTACGCGGGGCCGCTCTACAACCTCGCGTGCTGCGAGAGCCTCGCCGGCCGGACAGACGACGCGATCAGGCATCTCCGGCTCGCGATCGACCGCAACGAGCCGTTCCGTTCGCTTGCTGCCGAGGACAGCGACTTCGACCCGATCCGCGACGAGGCCGCTTTCAAGGAGCTGGTTCAGGGCAACGCAGCCGAGCCGGCTACGGGGTAACAGACTTTCACCGGTCGCTTCAGGGGACATTCCCGAAACACTGGCCGAGTCCGGCGCGCGGGTCTCCCGAGCCGACTAGTTTGCGTCCGGGCTGGGGTGAAGCAGCTTCCAGTGCCCCTCGGAGACGACTTCGACGGTGCCAGCGACCACCTTGATCGCGGTTTGATCGTCAATTGCGTACGCGGGCACCGACAGCCCGGCGGCCCATGCTTCTATCTCGGCCAGAGGGGTAGCCGGGATGTGATCCTCACGGTACAGGTGTGGGAACACGGAGAAGTCAACGAGCCCCAGCGCTTTGTCGCTGCCGGTGAGCGGATCGCTGTCGTCGTAGGTCTCACCTCCGAAGTCGGGAGTCGCGACCATCGCACCGCCGCTCGTGCCGACGTAGACCATGTCGGGCCGCAGCGACGGTAAGAGGTCGGCCAGGCCGGACTGCCGCATCCAATAACAGAGATACAAAGGGCTGCCGCCCCAGACCAACAGAGCGTCGACTTCCTGGACCGCCGGAACCCAATACTCCTTTTTGATGCTGGGCAGCGCGGTCAGCTCCAGCACTCCCAAGGATTTCCAGCCCAAGCCGCACATAGGTCCGCCGACCGATCCGTTGATGAACCCGTAGACGTGTGACGGTCCGCCCGGGAACGGTTGCACCCCGGTCGGAATGCAGAGCGCGCTCGACTCGGCAATCGGTTTGCCCAGTAACTCGACCAGCGCGTCGTGGATGCTCGCATTCCTGATGCCGCTGGACGTGAGAAGAATCTTCATCGTGCCTCCCGAAGTCATTGCCGCAGGCGAGCCTCTTCAGACCGTACGCGGTAGAGACTTGCAGACCACCGAAAATTCATCGACTCCGGCCAGATCCAGCGCCACGACTTCAGGAGACATTCCCGAACTTCGGAACGCTGGCGCGAGCGGGCTTGAGCAGTAGCCGCGCTTGCGCTCAGCTAGCGTGGAGCGTCAGTCGGTCGATTTCGCCGCGGGCAGAGCTCCTCATCTCACTGCCTTCTTTATGAGCGTGCGGATCTTTGTCTCCTCGGCGGCGGTCAATTCCCTCAGCGCAAATGCGACCGGCCACATGGCGCCTTGATCGAGGTTCGCGCTGTCGTTGAATCCGAATATCGCGTACCTCTCCTTGAACTTCCCCGCGTTGCGGAAGAAGCAGACGACTTTGCCGTTCTTCGCATAGGCGGGCATCCCGTACCAGGTCTTCGGCGAGAGTTCCGGGGCGCTCTCCTTGACGAGCGCATGGAACCGCTCGCCGAGTTTTCGATCGTGTGGCGACATCGCGGCAAGCGCAGCTCGCACGGCGCTTTCGCCGTCCTCGGCCGCCTTCAGCTCTTTCGCGCGCGCCCTCATCGCGGCCTTTTCCTCCGCCGTGAACCCTTCTTGCTTATTGGTGCTCTTGACGGACTGCCGTTTGGCCTTCTTCGCTGGCGGGCTCATCCTCCTCCTTTCGTTCGGTCGACGACTTGCGCACAGCGGTCGAGCCGTCCGAGCACATGCTGCGGAACCTGGCCGACCTTCTCCCTATGACCAGTTCTAGTGGTTCCGCAACACCAGTAGTTCGCAACCGCTCAGCACTGCCTCATGCACCGCCTCCTCAGGCGGCGTTCCGGAACACTGGCGCAGGCGACATCCGGCTGTGCGGAAGTTATCGTCGCGCAGTGCCCATCGATACCACCCTCCAGCTCAGGACCGACCGGCTTGTGTTGCGGCCGCCCGTTGTTGGCGACGCACCAGCGGCGGCTGAGTTCCTTACCGATCCCGATGTGATGCGGTTTCTCGGCGGTGCAACCGTCCCGCTGGAGCACGTGAGCGAGGTTGTCGAGAAGTGGAGGCAGCGTTGGGCGAGGGATGGGATGGGACCCTTCATGATCCAGCGGCGTGACGATGGTCGCTTTCTCGGGCGCGCTGGGATCCTCATCTGGGACACGCGGAGCTGGACTCAAGCAGCGTTCTCCGACGCAGGAATGTATGCACAGCCTGAACTGGGATGGGCGCTCGTGCGAGCTGAGTGGGGCCACGGCTACGCCACCGAGGCGGCGCGGGCGGTACGGGACTGGGCGCGCCAACAACAAGGGATCACCCGGCTCATCTCACTAATCGCGTTGGAGAACGTCGCGTCACAGCGCGTGGCGCAGCGACTCGGAGCCTCCCCAGCGGAAACAGTGACCTTGTTCGACTCGGGGGACGCAGTCGTCTGGGTTCATCCGAAAACCTAAGGCGCTCAGGGCACTTGCCGGACGCTCGCCCAGGCCGACTTCTTGTCCTGCGAGCGCCAGGCGACCGCGTTAAGCGCCCCAGCCGAGCGCGTCGTCCGTTGTCAGCTCGCGCCAGTACGTCGGCTCGGATGCTCCCGTTCCGCTAGCCGCCTTGAACATTGACTCGATCTGCGCCGCTTGCTCCTCGGCGAACGACTCGAAGCTCCCCTGATCAGGCCACTCGTCCACGATCAGCACTTTCTTTCCATCCTCCGAGCCATAGAACCGGTGTGCCGTCAGACCGTGCTTCTTGGCGGCTTCGAGAATCGCTCGGACCGTCTCCTGATTGGCAGCCGCGAACTGCTCTAACCCGTTCGGATCGACCGCGACCTCCTGAACCATGATGACCGGCATGTGAGCCTCCTTCGACGCTTTATCCCCTACGTGGGCGTGCGCGGCTGATCTTCTCACTTAGACAACGGCCGCCTCGCGTCGACCGCCAGCCGCCTGCTGCTTCCAGCGGGGTGCGCCGAATTGTCCTCGTGGACGCATTGCGGGATACTGAGCAGACAGTGCTCAGACGGATCGTCTTCGCAGCGGTCGTCATTGCGTCTGCGTTCGTTGGCATCGTCGCGGGCTGGCAGTCCGGCCTTGGAGTCCTCGTCCTCGCGGCGCTCGTGTTCGGTGTTGCGTTCAGCCTCGGCGTCGGCGCGGAAGCCACGACGCGCTGGAGCTCGGCGCTCTATGGGAACGATCGAGAGGACGCGAGCCACTGGAGCCGGACGGGCGGCAGACGCAAGCGCTGACCGGTAAACGCTGGAATCGGCCGACGCGGCAGCCCTTCGCGATCACTTGCTCAATCTCATCAGCTGGGTATCCCAGCCTCGCCGCCCCGCCGCGCGACCGCCGCGACGAGGAGGAACAGCGCCGCCGCGGCCGCGGCGCCGAGGAGCCCGGTGGCGAGGCCGTGTCGGGCGGGAACAGCGGCCGCCAGCAGGGCGACGGTCGCGCCGGCGAACGCGAGCAGCGCAGCGACGAACAGGCGCCCCACCAGGACGGCTGTGACAGCCGGTCGCTCGAGCGCCGCGTCCGGCGCCGGGCCGCGGGACAAAGAGACGAGCTCGAAGAATATGAGGACGGCGGCGGCGAGGAGCGGAATGCTCCAAACGGGGACGTCTTCGCCGTAGAGGACCGCGAGCGCACCGAGGACGGCGCCAAGGCCGAGCGCCGCAGCGGCGGCGGCGCGCCGAAATCGCCGTCCCGCTCATCGTGCCGCGGCGAGGGCTTCGACGGGAGCGGCGATCGGCTCGTCCGGTCCCCACGACGCGAGCGCGATCCCCGCGCCGGCGAGCTGCGTTCGGACCGCGTCCCGCTCGAGCAACCAGGTTCGCCAGGCGATCGGCCCGGCGGCAGCCTCGGCGTCGGCGAGGTACGGGAGCGGATCGACCTCGACGATCGAGACCTGGTAGCCGCGGCGGCGGAGATTGAGGAGCGCGCGCGTGACGCGCCAGTCGAGCCGCGGCGTCAGCGCGACGATCAGCGACTGGGGCGGGAGGATTCGGCGCGGGATGAGGCTCGTGTCGCGCCAGCGATACGTTCGCGCGAGCTCGCTCTCGAGCAACGCGTCCGCGATCCGATACTGCTGGCGCAGGCCCGAGCCGGGGATGATCCACTCGATGTCGCCGCCGAAGCGGAGGAGCCCGACGCGGTCGCGCCGGCGGAGATAGGCGTCGCTCAGCGAGGCGGCCGCGCGCACGGCGTGGTCGAGCGTGCTCGCCGCGCTCGTCGCGGTGGCTCCGAGCGCGTCGAGGAAGATGACGACGTCGGAGCTCCGCTCGGGCAGCCGATCGTTGACGAGCAGCCGGCCGCGGGCGGCGGTCGCACGCCAGTTGATCCTCCGCGCACGCTCGCCGGGGGCGAGGAACCGGAGTTCCGCGAACTCGATGCCTTCGCCGGCGACCGCGGCCGGACGGCTGCCGGTTACCGGGCGTGTCGTCCGCGGCCCGGCGAGCCGTCGCAGCCTCTCGACCGACGGGTAGACCCGCAGCGTCGTGGTCGGCTCGACGACGAGCTCGGCGCGACGGAGGTGAAGCTGATCGAGCGCCGAGAGCCGGATCGAGGCGATGCGGAAGGCGCCCCAGCGAGGGCAGTTGATCGAGTACTCGAGCGTCCGCGTCTCGCCCGCATGGAGTGCGAGCACGCGCCGCGTGGGCGCTCCGTCCGAATCGAGGCGTTCCGGCAGCCGCAGCTCGACGTCGAGCCAGGGGCATGCGTCCGACGCGGCAAGCGTCAGCTCGAGGTCGACCCGCGCGCCCTCGATCACGCGATCGGCCGAGACCCGGACGGTCGCTTCGGGCAGCCGAGGCGGCCGCGCCGCGAGCCCGAAGAGCAGCGGAACCAGGAACCCGGCCCCGACCGCGACCAGCGCCGGCTGCGCGGTCGCGAGGCCGGCGAGAAGCCCAGCCGAAGGGACGACGAACCAGACGACGGCGCGGTGCTCGAACGTCACGACGATTCGTCCAGGACCGGCACCGGAACCGACGCGACGGCCGCCCGCACCGCTTCGGCCGGATCGATCCGCTGCACCCAGAGCTCCGGCGCCAGCGTGAGCCTGTGCGCGAGGGCGGGGATCGACACCGCCTTGATGTCGTCCGGCGTGACGAAGTCGCGGCCGAGATACGCGGCGCGGGCGCGGCCCAGCTTCATCAGCGCGAGCGAGCCCCTCGGCGAGGCCCCGACGGCCAACTGCGGCGAGTCCCTCGTCGCGCGCGCGATCGCGACCGCGTACTCGGCGAGCGGCGGGGCGACGTGCACCTCCTCGATCGCCGCCTGCATCGCCCGCAGCGTCTGCCGGTCGCAGACGGGCTCGAGCTCGATTCGCTCGCTCCGTCGACGGGAGCGTTCGAGGAGGATGTCGCGCTCCGCGTCCTCCGACGGGTAGCCGATCGTGATGCGGACGAGGAAACGGTCGAGCTGCGCCTCCGGCAGCGGGTACGTCCCCTCGTACTCGATCGGGTTCTGCGTCGCGAGGACGAGAAAAGGGGACTCGAGCTGCCGCGTCGTGTTCTCGAGCGTTACCTGCCGTTCTTCCATCGCCTCGAGCAACGCGGCCTGCGTCTTGCCCGGCGCGCGGTTGATCTCGTCGGCGAGCAGGATGTTCGTGAAGATCGGCCCGGGCTCAAACGTGAAGCTGCCGCTGGAGCGGTCATAGATCGAGGCCCCGGTGATGTCGCTCGGGATCAGGTCCGGGGTGAACTGGATCCGGGCGAAGTCCATCGCACACACCTGCGCGAAAGAGCGGGCGAGCAGGGTCTTGCCCAGCCCTGGGAGATCCTCGATCAGCACGTGGCCGTCGGCGAGCAGGGCGAACAACACCAGCTCGACCGCCTCTCGCTTGCCGATGATCGCCTGCTCGACGGCGTCGGCCACCGCGACCGCCAGCTCCTGGACGGGGACGCCTGCCTTCGCCTCGTCGTTCACAGCTGCTCCAACCGCTCGATCGCCGTTCGCAGGTCGTCGCTGGCGAGACCCCGGCCGACGCGGTACGCGGCCGACGGACGGTCTGGCCGGACGATCTCCCACAGCACGTCGCCGAGCAGCTCCTGCGCGCGCTGGGGCGCGAGCGCCATGTCGACGCCGCGGCGACCGAGGCGTGCGGCGACGATCGGGACAAGCAGCGGCCGGAGAGACCGGTCGACGCCGAACTCCGATTGCTTGCTCTCCCTCAAGACGCCCGCGATCTGGCGCAGCCGCAACGGCATCTCGTCTTCCCGCGCACGCGGCGGTGGCTGTTGCCTCCGCGCGGGTCGGAGCCGCAGCGCGGCCGCGGCGGCGAGCGCGGTGGCGAGCGCCAGCGCGGAGGCGAGCGCGACCGTGCTGCCCTGCCCGAAGACGAGACCGAAGGCGGTCGCAGCGACACAAAGGGCGGTGACGACGAGCAGCGGGCGGCGGGCGTTCACCGCGGCGCCACCTCCGCCTCGACCCGCCGCACCGACGCGATCGCGCGCCGGCGATCGTCCTCGTCCATCGGGTGATCGCTGAACCGGGCGATCTCGAAGAGGCCGGTGAGGTCGGCCGCTGCTGCAGCGCTCGCGCCGAGCACCCGAAGGACGCGGGCCGTGAACTCGGTCGGAGTCTCGTCCGGCGCTCGCGAGAGCTCGATCTCGCCGAGCGACTCCTCCATGCGCGCGTAGGCGCGCTGGACGGCAAGCCGCGGGTCTCGCTCGGACTCCAGGTCTGCGAGCGACCGCCTGAGGTCGGAGCCGACCCGCGCCGCCGCATCGGGAACTACCGCCCGACGTTCGCGCCGCGCGCGCCGACTACGGACGAAGACTGCCGCCGGCGCGAGCAGGAGCAGTGCGGCCGCCGAGCCGACGACGAGCCACGTCAGCGCGGTCGAGGTCGGTTGTTCCGCCGGCGCGGAAGTGCTCGTGTGGCCGCGCGGCACGGCGTTCCCGGGCGTGGCGCCGGGCGGTGTCGCCGCATTGGGAACGAGGAACGGCAGAGTGAGGAGCAGGAACAAGCCGATCGCTCCACCGACGATCGCAGCGGCTTTCCCGGCCGCCGACAGCGACGCCCCGAGCTCCTCGAGGTCTTTCGCACCGTGCCGTCGCCTCCGTCGCCGGCGCTTTTCCACCGAGGGCGTCCCGACCCAGACGAGGAGCAGCGATCCGATGACGAGCGCGCCCGCGGCAGCGGCGAGCGCGCGGACGACGCCGACCGGGATGTCCTGCCGGCCGCCGGCGTGCCATGGTGACCCGCCGCTGGCCAGCGCCACGAGTGACACCAGCAGGAGCCCTACCGCGGCGGCGATCGCTCGCACGTCGCTCAGAGGTCTGACTGGCACGGCTAGATCATCGTCGATTCGCGTTGCGGAAGTCAGCGGGGCTGCGACTCGAGCTCCCGCAGCGCCTCGACCGCCTCGTCGACCGACCAGCAGATGCGTCCGCAGGCCTCGATCGCCCCGGCGACGAAGAGGTTCATCCCGTCGCCGGCCGCGTTTCCCCTCCGTCGCTCGAGGCGCAGGTCCGTGACGAGGCCGACGATGCCGCGGTACCGCCTCTCGTCGCGTTCGACGAGCTCGGCGAACATCCCGATCTCGCAGGCCGTGCCATCGTCGATGCTCGGCCCGTCGAGCCAGGCGAGCAGCACGTTCGCGGAGCGCACGCCCTCGGCGTCGACGCGGTACACCTCGGCGGGCGTGAGCTCCGTCAGCTCGCCGAACTGCTCGTGCGGCACGAAGCACTCGAACCCCTCGCCGCGAAGCCTGGCTGCAAGTCCGTCGAGCCACGCCCGCTCGGCCTCGGAGAAGAGAGCGCCCGCAACGTAGATCCGCACGTCAGGCCGGCTCGACCGTCGGCCGCCGCTAAGGTCGATCGCCCGCGTCGACGCCCCGCCGGGCTGACGGCGGCGGATCGTCGAACTCGTCGTGACGGCGGAACCAGAACGAGTCCGGCGCCTTGGGCCAGCCCTCTGGCGCGTCCTCGTCCTCGGACTGTGCGCCGTAGGGCGTGAGGACCACAGGCTCCAGAGGCTGCCGATCCACTGGACCATCGCGCCGTGCTGGAGGAAGTAGGTGCGGTAGACGTCGTTGCCGTCGCGCAGGAAGACGTTGAGGCCGAACCACTCGTCGACCCCGAAGTCAGCCGAGAAGCGCTCGGTGCAGATCGTGTGCCAGGGCAGATCGGTCCAACCCATGCGCTCGGCGTAGCGGCGGAGGTTCGCCTGAGGTGCCGGCGACGCCATCGCGAACGTGATGTCGCGAGCATGCAGGAGGCCGAGCTCGGGGATGCCGTCGGCGACGGACGAGCAGCCGACGCACCCGGCGTCGGGCCAACCGTCGACACCCTCCTCGAAGAAGAACCGGTAGAGGATCAGCTGGCTACGCCCGTCGAACAGCTCGGGCAGTGACCGCCGACCGTCAGGACCCTCGAACGCGTAGTCGCGCTCGACCCGCACCATCGGCATGCGCTTCCGTGCGGCGCCGAGCTCGTGCATTGCAGCGGCGACGGTCCGCTCGCGCTCGAGGAGGGCCGTCCGCGCCGCGTCCCACTCGGTCTGACTGACCACAGGCGGACGAGCGAACGTCGCTTCGGTTTCCCCCATACGGATCGTCTACCCCGACTGTCGCGGGACTCAAACGATCGTGAATTTCTGGGAACATTTCCTGAACGCCGGCCCAGGTGAGCTCCGGGAGGGTTGTCCATACTCCAGGTGTGGACGACGAGCAGGCCACCGATCTGTCCCGCGTGTGGCGTGACGATGGTCCCCGCGGAACTGAGCGCACGGCAGGGACGCGACGGTGACTGGGTCTGCCTGGAATGTGAAGTAACGGGAGAGCCGGACGCCGCCTGATCGCCGGACGGCGCATCGGCGTCGAACTGCCCGAGGTCGACGAGCCGCATCTCCCCGAAGTCAGTCGTTCAGCGGTTCGAGAGCGACCTTTCCCCGAAGCTAGGTTCAGGCGATCGCGAGGACGACGAGCGCGATCACGCCTGCGCACGTCAGGACGACGCAGAGCAGCGCTGCGACCGCGGTCAGGCCGAGAAACGCCGGCGCGAGCACGCGCATCGTCAGCGCGACCCCGGCGAGGTCGCGGACCGAGCCGAGCGTGCCCCGGAGCCGCCAGAGCAGCGATGGGACGCCGCTGGGCCGCGTCGTGCGCACCTCGCCGGCGAGCCGGGTCAGCTCCTCGAGCCGCTGCCCGCTCTCGCCCGGCATCCGCAGTAGGCGCTCGGGCAGGGCGATCAGCCTGGCCAACCCCTGCGCGAAGAAGAGCAGGATCGCCGGCGGCCCCAGATAGCAACATCGGTCAGGACGGCGTCTGCAGCCGAGTAGCCGCCGCGGGCCAGCACCGCGGCCAGGAACGCCACCCCGATTACGGCGGCGAAGGCGAGCCGCCTGACGAACCGGACGAAAGCCCACACGAAGCCGACAGGCGCGCCGAGTTGGACCGTCGGAACCGTGATCCGCGCCATGTCGCAGGACGTTAGCGCCCCGAGAGCCCAATGAGCGCGCGATTAGCGGCGCATTAGCGGCGTTCGCCACCTTCTGGCAACGACGAGCGAAGGAGGAAATGTGATGCGCAGGCTGGCGACGTGCTTTGTGATCCTGCTCGCTCTTCCCGGCACGGCACTCGCCGCGCCGCCGGCGAACGACAACCGCGCCGACGCGGAAGCGATCCCCGCGTTTCCGCATACGCTCACGGCGACGACGGCCGAGGCCACTGTGGAGCGACTCGATCCACAGGTTTCACGCTGTGGGCGCATCGAGTCGACGCTCTGGTACCGGATCGACGCGGCCCCCGATGGCCTGATTGCGTTCAGTGTCAAAGGAACGGCCGGGGTCGCGCCCGTCGTGAGGATCTACCGGCGTGCAGGGTCGACGATCCAGGAGGTCGACTGCGCCTCCGCCGGTCCCGCCGGCAGCGCGTCCGCCTCCCTCGAGACCGTTCGCGGCTCGAGCTACCTCGTACTGGTCGGTCGCCGGCCGAACACGGCCGACGGCGCCTTCGAGCTCCGCGCCGAGCTGTTTCTGCCGCCCGCGAACGACAACCTGGTCGGGGCGCAGGTGATCCCGAGGTTGCCCGGCACCGTCCGCGGCACGACCCTGGGCGCAACCGGTGACGAGGCCGACCCCGGCCGCTGCGGCCTCGCGGGCGCGACAGTCTGGTACCGGCTCCCGAGCCGCCGTGACGGGCGCATCCTCCTCCGCATCTCGGCCGCGGGACAGCTCGACGCGGCGATCGTGGTGCTCGAGCGAGTTCGCTCCCGGAGCCGCACGGTCAACTGCGGCACCACCAACCGCCGCGGTCAAGCCACGGTCTCGTTCGCGTCGCAACGTGGCGCCACGTATCTGATTGCCGTCGGTCATCTCCGGAACGCCGATCCAGGGACGTTCCGGATCGACGCGCTCGCATCCGAGGCCGCCGAAAGCCGTCGGGCGGGAAAGCCGCTGCCTCGTACCGGCGTCCGGTCGTCGGTGCACGGGCTCTCGGACGTGAATGACGTCTGGCGCGTGTCGATGCGCCCTGGGACGACGTACCGGATCGGCTTCGCTTCGTCCTCCTCGTGCCCAACTGTCTCGCTGCGGGCGAAGCGCCAGGTCGGGCGGCAGCTCGCCGTCCTCGCATGCCGTGGCTACACGACGTTCACTCCAGGCCCCGACGGAGCGGGGGCATACATCCTGGAGGTCGTCGCGGGCGGCGATCCCAGCACCCAGGGCTACCGGCTCCTGTTCGCGCCCGCTGCGGCGGACGACCTCGGCGTCGGTGTCGCGCTGCGCAACCGCATGAGGACGACCGGATCCCTCGATCCCGCTCGCCTCGATGTCCGCGACCTCTACCACTTCGACGTGGAGCGGCGTGGTGACGTCCGGCTGGACGTCACCAACGGCCTCCGCTTCGACCTGGTGCGCGACGACGGGCAGCGTCTCGGCTCGTATTCGTCGCTGCGGCGGCGCCTCGAGCCCGGCCGCTACGTGGTCGCGGTGACGGCGAGCTTCGGCGATCCGCGCTCGCAGTACGGGCTGTCGTTGCTGATCCGAGAGATCACTTCGACGACACTACGGCTCGCGGCGGCGACGGTTGCGCCGGGCAGCCCGGTGACGCTCCATCCCGAGGTGGCGAACACCACCAGCGGCGTGGTCGCAGATCCAGGTCGACCGCTTCGATCCGCTGACGGGCTGGCACTTCAACCGGCTGCTGCGCGTCACGGTCGGCGGCACCACGAACTGGGCTCCGCCTGCCGAAGGCCGCTGGCGGCTGCGAGCCTCCTTCAAGGGAACGATCGACGCGAGTCCGAGCAGAAGCGGCTACGCGCGTCTGGTCGTGAAGCGGAGTTAGGAGGGTTTGGCGGAACGTCGCTCGTCGTCGGGGTGTGCTGGACGTTCCGAGGCAAGGACGCAGGGAGTCGCCGATAGCTGCTGCTATCGGCGCGACTGAGGACGCCGCATCGGGGCGTCCAGCGCGGCCCGACGGCTCAGCCGAGGTTTCGCCAAACCCTCCTTAACGGGTCTGGGTCTCGTCGGTCGAGTCGCTCGCGACGAGTGCTGTCGGGCAGTGCCAGTAGCGCACGTCACCGCGCAGGGCGCCGCGCGTGCAGGCGTCCTGCGAGAGGTCGGGATAGCCGGTCAGGTCGCCCGGGTCTGCACTCCAGCCACTGGCTGCCATCCTCGGTGGACGCTTTCAGCGTGGTGCACGATCCGAGCAGCCCGGCGCGGTCGAGCAAGCGCTCGTGGTGAGCGGCGGCTAGGACTGAGGCGACAAGCGCTGCGGCGAGAGTTGTCCGAAACATGGGGGGCTCCGACCCCGCCGCAGGAGGGATCGAGTCAGTTATCGGCTGGGCAGCCGGCTTTGCGGGATCACTCGTTCGGGCGTTCCGCGAGCAGGCGCGCCCACGACTCCCCGGCGGCTCGGCCCTCGGGCGTGGCGAGGAAGTGCTCGAGCGGGACGTGCAGAAAGGCGCCGTCGGCTTCGGCGAGCAACTCGTCGCCGTCCCGCAGCTCGCCGGCGATCTCGATCCTGCGGCCGCGGTCTGCGGTGACGCGAGACGAGATCCGGAGGGGCCGGTTGATCGGGACGGGGCGGCGGTAGCGGATCGCGATCCGGGCCGTCACGGCCGGAAACCGGTGCCAGGTGGCGAGCAGCCCGCAGGCCTCGTCGAGCGCGGCGCCGACGATGCCGCCGTGCACGATCCCGGGCCCACCCTGGTGGTGCTCGAGGAACGTGACCGGCGACTCGTAGACGTCTGCGCCCTCCGCTTGCGGCAGCGCCATCCGCAGGCCGAGCTCGTTCTCGCCGCAGCCGAAGCACGACGGGTCGTGATGTGGAGGGATCCTTGGCGTGGTCAGGCGGCGAAGGGAAGCTCGATCGTCGCTGACGTCGAGCCCCATGCTCGAGGCCATGCGGATCCCGTCTCGGACGTCGTCCTGCAGGCGGCGGATGTCGGTCTCGCGCATGACGTTTCCGATCCAGGCGCGCTCCTTCGGCCGCCAGAGTGCGTGCTCGACGAAGATCGGCAGCAGCCCGTTGGCAGCCTTGATCAGCCGGTCCTTCGTCTGCTTCGACGCCCCTTCGAGCAGGACGCGCTCGTAGGCGACGCCGGCGCTGTGGTGGATGCCGTCGTCGATCGTGAGCCGGTTGCACAAGTCTTCCAGGAGGGTGCCGCGCGACGAGCGGGCGATCAGCCGGAAGCGCGGGATGATCAGTCGCTCGAAGAAGACCTGCATCTGGAAGACCTTCTCCTCGAGCGTCTCCGCCTCGAGAGTCATCTTCGCCAGGGCGTCGAGGTGCGGGTCGCGCTCGGCGACGCCGCCGGCCTGCTCGACGAGCTTCAGCCACGCCTCGACGTGCCGCGCCTCGTCCTGCACCATCGTCGAGTAGTAGAGCTTCGCCTCGTGGTGGGGCGCCAGGTTCAGCAGCTGCCCCGCCATCGAGACGGCAAGCTCGTCGGCTTGGAGCTGCTGCGTGATCACCGAGCGCCAGACCGCCCTGTCGCCGCTCCTTCCGCTCCGGCGAGGCACCGGCGACGTGTCTCCGGGATCGGCGGGATCTCTCCCCAAGCCATGTCCCTCACCTGCCACTCCTGCTTCTTCGCGAGCTCGTAGAAGCGCAGGACGCCGCGGCCCTTGTTGTCGTGTGCGGCGTCGTCGGCCGCTTGCCGCTCCGCTTCGATCAGCGGTTCGTACGTCGCGTCGGCGTTGATCGGCTCCTCTGCCGGCTCTACGGTCATCCCGGGCAGCTTATCGCCGTTCAGCGCAGCCCTCCGCGCTCGTGGTGCGCCCGGAAGAAGTGCTCCGAGCCCGCAGTCGCCATCGCCGCGGACGCCGAGATCTCGAGCGCGAGCGCCGAGGCCGCGACGATCTGAGCGAAGCGGTGCACCTTGCCGGTGCCGGCGCAGCCGAGCAGGGCGAGCCACGAGCGCGCGTAGGGGAGGGTGGTGCCGCCGCCGACGGTGCCGACCTCGAGCCCGGGGAAGCGGATCGCGGCGTGGAGGCCGCCGTCCGCGGTGCGGTGCGCCGTGCCGTGCGCCATCGAGCTCGTGCCGACCATCCCGAGGTCCTGGCCCGTGCAGGCGAAGATCGCGGCGATCGCGGACGCCGGCGTGAACGCGACCGACTGCATGCCGGACGCGACCGCGCCGTGCGTCCCCGCCCAGGAGAGCTCCAGCAGGTCTTCCACGGTCGTCCGCAGCACGCGCCGGACCGTCTCCGCGTCGAGCGTCGCCTCGGCGAGCACCGTCTTGCCGTGCCCGGACTGGAAGAACTCGTACGACGGCTTCTTGTCGCCGCCCATGTTCGCCTCGAGAATCGCGCGCTCCGGCTTGACGGGCGCCTGCTGCATCACGTAGCCCATGTTCAGCGCGTAGCTGTTCCGAGTCATCATGTTCGGCCCGCAGGCGTCGCCCGTCGTCCAGGCCCAGAGGACGTGGCACATCGGGCCGACGACGTGCGTCTTCACCTCACGCAGCTTCGCCCGCTTCGAGAGCGACGGGTCGTCGAGCGCAGCGAGGAAGGCGCGCAGGTCGTCGACAGAGCCTTCGAGCCACTTTGCAAGCTGCACGGCATCCTCGGTGTTCTTGCAGATGAAGCACGATGCTCGCGTCATGCGGTCGTGCAGGACATAGGTCTTGAAGCCGCCGGAGGTCGCGGCCGCCTTCAGCCCGCGCGACATCGAGGCCGAGAGGCCGCCCTCGGTGTGTGCCAGCGGCACGAGGATCTCCTCCTGTGCGCGGCCGGTCTCCAGCAGGACTCCCTCCGGCTCCTCGAGCTCGTAGGAGCCGAGCTCGACGAGCAGCGGCCCGACCACTGCGACGGGGATGACGGCGGCGCCGGTGTGCGACTCCTGTGCGCGCGTCCAGGCCTCGTCATCGTGCGCGAGCGGCTCGTCCCCGACGACACCGCGGATCGCCTCGCGGCGTGCGTTGATCGACTCCGCGTCGTTCCGTCGCGGCCACTTCCGCAGCTCCATGCCGGAGAGCTTATTTATCCTCGTCCGCAGGATGGCCGCGACGCTCATGGACGGGAAGGCTCTCGCCGCGCGGATTCGCGAGGAGGTCGCGCGCGAGGTGGCGGCTTTTCGGCGGCCGATCGGCCTCGCGACGGTGCTCGTCGGCGACGATCCCGCCTCGGAGGTCTACATCCGGCTGAAGCACAAGGCGACGCTCGAGGTCGGGATCGAGGCGCGCGATCTGCGCCTGCCGGCGACGACGAGCGAGCAGGAGCTGCTCACGCTCGTCGCCGAGCTGAACGCCGACGACGCCGTCGACGGGATCCTCGTCCAGCTGCCGCTGCCGGACGGAATCGACGAGAGCCGCGTGATCAACGCGATCGATCCGCTGAAGGACGTCGACGGCATCCATCCGCTGAACGCCGGCCTGCTGGTCGCCGGCACGCCGGCGCACGTGCCCGGCACGCCGCTCGGCGTGCTCGCGCTGCTCGACGAGTACGACGTCGAGCTGCAGGGAGCGAACGCGGTCGTGATCGGGCGCAGCGACATCGTCGGCAAGCCCGCCGCCCTGCTGCTGCTCCACCGCCACGCGACCGTCACGATCTGCCATTCACGCACGCGCGACCTCGCTGCCGAGACCTCCCGGGCCGACGTACTGGTGGCAGCGGTGGGCGTGCCCGGGATCGTGCAGCCCGGGATGGTGAAGCCGGGAGCGGCCGTGATCGACGTCGGGATCACGCGCACGGACGCCGGCCTCGTCGGCGACGTTGCCCCCGAAGTCGCCGAGCACGCGGGCTTCCTGACGCCCGTTCCCGGCGGCGTCGGCCCGATGACGATTGCGATGCTGCTGCAGAGCACGATTCGGGCGGCGCGATATCGGGCATTAGAGCTTGCACATCCGGGCGCGTAAGGCTATGTTTCGCGCGCTTTATCAAGGTCGGCGGCTCGGTGCCTGGGCCGTCGCTTCACCGCAAGGAGGAAACACAGTTGGCTCAGGGCACCGTTAAGTGGTTCTCGAACGAAAAGGGTTACGGGTTCATCGAGCGTGAGGGTGGCGAGGACGTCTTCGTGCACTTCTCCGCGATCACGATGGACGGTTACAAGTCGCTGACCGAAGGTCAGAAGGTCGAGTTCGAGGTCGTCCAGGGCCCCAAGGGCGCCCAGGCCGCGAACGTCACGGCCGGCTAGTACACCCCTCCGGGTCGAGCTTCGAACGGGCTCCCGAAGGGGGCCCGTTCTCTTTGCGCGCGAAGACCCCTAAGGGCACGGGCTTCGCCCGGCCACGCCCCTTTTGGAAGGATGAACCATGGCAATCACACGCGAAGAGGTCCTGCACGTCGCGAAGCTCGCGCGGCTCGAGCTGACCGACGACGAGGTCGAGCGGCTCACGGGCGAGCTGAGCGCGATCCTCGAGGCGGTCTCGAAGGTGAGCGAGCTCGACCTCTCCGACGTGCCGCCGACCTCGCATCCGCTCGAGCTGGTGAACGCCTGGGGCGAGGACGAGCCGCACGAGTCGCTCTCGCTCGACCAGGCCTTCGCGAACGCGCCCGCCCGCGAGGGCGACCTCTTCAAGGTGCCGCCGACCGTATGAGCTGGCTGCGACGCATCCTCGGAGGATCGCGCCAGGGCTCCGCGGACGAGCCGCCCGCTCACGTCCGCGCGCACCGGCCCGACGAGGGGCCGGTCTACGGTCACGGGGACGTGAAGCTCGAGCCTGCGAAGGCGCAGCTGCTGGCGCTTCTTCGCGAACGAGGCGCGCGCAGCGCCGTGGTCACGTACGAGGGAGGCAACGACGAGGGCTGGATCACATCATTCGAGTACAGCGCCGTCGCCCTCGGCGCGGAGCCTGCGGAATGGCAGGGAGACTCGCTCGTCGATGCTCAGGCGGTGGACGTGGACGCAGCGATGGAAGCGGCCGGCGGTCCCGACGATGCGCTGTTCGAGGCGGCGGAAGCCGTGATGTGTGACAAGTGGGGCTCGTTCGCAGGTGAGTTCGAGGTCGAGGGACGGCTGATCGTCGACGTCGACAGCGGCCGGATAGCGCGTCGCGACAGCGTTGCGGTCGAGGACGGTCCTGCGGGAACGGAGCTCGAGGCGATCTGATGGCGCACCCCTGGCATCACGCAGTGTCGTCCGCACGAAAACACGGCGGCGCTGCCGGAGGACTATCTGGCGATCCACGACTGGTTCGACGCGTCCAAGTCCCACCACGGCGACTTCCGGCATCGCGCGTTGCGCCATCACACGCTCGGCGTGTTCGAATGCGAGCGGGAGTTCGGCGTGACGTTGACGAACAGCGACGGCCGAGACGATCCCCGTGCGATGGATCGCCGAGCAGCACGTCAGCGAAGACCTCGGTTTCGTACCACCTGTCTCCCAATGGTTGTCGGCGATCGAGGCCCAGCCTTGGATGATGCGGTCGCGGCGGCTCTCGCGGGAGCTGGAGCGGGAGGAGGTCCCGTCGTGATCGACACGCTGCGCCTGACCGCCGAGGAGGCGCTCGGGCTGCTCGAGCGGAAGGAGGTCTCGGCCGCCGAGCTCCACCGCGCCTACCTCGACGCAGTCGCCGAGCGCGACCCCGAGCTGCACTGCTACCTCCGGACCGTCGACGATGCCGTCGGCGAGAGCGTCCCGATCGCGCTCAAGGACGTGATCTCCACCGAGGGCGTCGAGACGACCGCCGGGTCGAAGATCCTCGAGGGCTACGTGCCCGTCTTCGACGCGACGGTGGCCGCGCGCTGCAAGGCCGCCGGGCTGCCGGTGATCGGCAAGACGAACACCGACGAGTTCGCGATGGGCTCGTCGACCGAGAACTCGGCCTACGGGCCCTCGCACAACCCCTGGGATCCCACGCGCGTTCCCGGCGGCTCGGGCGGTGGCACCGCTGCCGCGGTCTCGGCGGGCCTCGCGCCCTGGGGGCTCGGCTCCGACACGGGCGGCTCGATCAAGCAGCCCTCGGCGCTGTGCGGGAACGTCGGGCTGCGGCCGACGTACGGGACGGTCAGCCGGTTCGGCGTCGTCGCCTTCGCGTCGAGCCTCGACCAGGTCGGCCCCGTCGCGAAGAACGTCCGCGACTGCGCGCGCCTCTACTCGATCATCGCCGGCCGCGATCCCGCCGACTCGACGACCGTCGACGTGCCGGAGGTCGAGCTGCCGGAAGGCGAGAGCCTGAAGGGGCTGCGGATCGGCGTCCCCAAGGAGCTGAACGACGCGGAGGGGATCGAGCCCGGCGTCACCGCCGCCGTGCAGAAGGCGATCGAGCTGGCGCGCGAGCTCGGCGCCGACGTGGGGGAGTGCGAGCTGCCGCGCTCGGTCGAGTACGGCCTGCGCCTGCTACTACCTGATCGCGCCCGCCGAGGCGTCCTCGAACCTCGCCCGCTACGACGGCGTCCGCTACGGCCTCCGCGTCGACGCCGACAGCTACGACGAGATGGTCGAGCGCACGCGCGACGCCGGCTTCGGCGACGAGCCGAAGCGCCGGATCATGCTCGGCGCCTACGCGCTCTCGGCCGGCTACTACGAGGCGTACTACGGCCAGGCGCAGAAGGTGCGGACGGTGATCGTCCGCGAGCACGCGGCTGCGTTCGAGCGGTTCGACGTGCTCGTCTCGCCGACCTCGCCGACGGTGGCGTTCAAGCTCGGCGAGAAGGCGGCCGACCCGCTCGCGATGTACCTCTCCGACCTGCTCACGATCCCGTCCTGCATGGCGGGCCTGCCGGGCCTGAACATCCCGTGCGGCCTCTCCGACGGCCTGCCGGTCGGCCTGCAGCTGATCGGGCCGCAGCTCTCCGAGAACACGCTCTTCCGCACCGGCCACGCGCTCGAGACGGCGCTCGGCTTCGATCCCGTTCCGGAGCGGCTCCGTGATGACCTGGCAACCCGTCGTCGGGCTCGAGGTCCACGTCCAGCTGAAGACGCGGACGAAGATGTTCTGCCGCTGCGCGAACGGCTTCGGCGGCGGCGAGAACACGCAGACCTGCCCGGTCTGCCTCGGCTTCCCCGGCGCGCTGCCGGTGCCGAACCGGATCGCGCTCGAGTGGACGCTCAAGCTCGGGCTCGCGCTCGGCTGCGAGATCGCGCCGCGGGCGGTCTTCGCGCGCAAGAACTACTTCTACCCGGACCTGCCGAAGGGCTATCAGATCTCCCAATACGATCTACCGTCTTGCATAAACGGCAAAGTGCTAGTGCCGACGCGCGGACGGCGACCACGAGATCGAGATCGTCCGCGCCCACCTCGAGGAGGATGCGGCCAAGACCACGCACGTGGGCGGCCGCACCGGCCGGATCGGCGGCGCCGACTACTCGCTCGTCGACTTCAACCGCGGCGGCACGCCGCTCGTCGAGATCGTCACCGGGCCGGACATCCACTCCGTCCGAGGACGCGCGCCGCTTCCTCCAGCTGCTGCGCCAGACGATCGTCGAGCTCGGGATCTCGGACGCCGAGATGGAGAAGGGGACGCTGCGGGTCGACGCGAACGTCTCCGTCCGTCCGGCCGGCTCGTCCGAGCTGCGCACGCGCTGCGAGCTGAAGAACATGAACTCGTTCCGCTTCGTCGCGCAGGGCATCGACGCCGAGGTGGCGCGGCAGATCGCGCTCTACGAGTCCGGCGGCGAGGTGGTGCAGGAGACCTACGACTTCGACGCCGCGTCGGGGAAGCTGACCGCGCGGCGCTCGAAGGAGGAGGCGGACGACTACCGCTACTTCCCCGAGCCCGACCTCGTGCCGGTCGAGCCGCCGGCGGAGCTCGTCGAGCGGCTGCGGGCCGAGCTGCCCGAGAGCCCGGCGGCGCGGATCCGCCGGATCGAGGCCGAGCTCGATCTCGATCGCGCCGTCGTCCTCGTCACGGGCGGGCTCGACGCGCTCTGGCAGGCGACGGTCGCGGCCGGCGCCGACCCCGTGGCCGCCGCGAACGTGATCGCAAACAGGCTCGCCGGCGTGGACGGCGGCGCGGTCGACCCCGCCGAGCTGGCGAAGCTCGTCGAGGCGCGCGACCGCATCCCCCGCACCGCGCTCGACGAGGCGCTCGGCAAGGTCGCGGAGCCGGGGTTCTCGGCCGCGCCGTACCTCGAGCAGGAGGCCGTCTCGGACACCGCCGAGCTGGAGCCGATCGTCGCGCGGATCCTCGACGCCAATCCCGGCCAGGTCGCCGCCTACCGCGGCGGCAAGGAGGGACTGCTCGGCTTCTTCGTCGGCCAGGTGATGAAGGAGACCGGCGGCAAGGCAAACGCCCGCGCGGTCAGCGAGCTCGTGCGCGAGAAGCTCCAGTAGCCTCTCGGCCATGAACCCAGACTTCCGCAAGGTCGCGCTGATCGCGGCGTCGCTCGGGCTCCTGCTCAGCCTCTTCCTCGCGCTGCGGCCCGACGACGACGAGGAGGCGGCGCCGACGACGACCGTCGCGACCACCACTGCACCCACCACGACGGCGACAGAACCGCCGGCGACGACGACCGAGCCGCCCGCGACGACCGCCCCGAAACCGCCCGACGTCGTCACGATCCGGATCACCGTTCCCGAGCGACACCGCGCCGAAGGTGCGCCGCTATTCGGTCAAGCAGGACCGGAAGGTCGTGATCGTCGTCCGCACCGAGCTCAGCCGACCACGTGCACCTGCACGGCTACGACCTGATGGCCGACGTCGGCCCGGGCAAGCCGGCGACGATCCGGTTCACGGCCACCGCTCCGGGCCGGTTCGAGATCGAGCTCGAGGACCGCGGCCTCGAGATCGCCGAGCTCGAGGTCCGTCCCTGACGCTCCTCGCGCACGGCCTCGGTGGGGTCCGCGACCTGCCGGTTCCCGGCTGGCTCTTCCTCTGGGGCGGCGCGGTCGTGCTCGTCCTCTCGTTTCTCGCGCTCGGGGCGCTCTGGAAGCGGCCGCAGCTCGAGCCGCGCGCCGCGGGCCGCCCGCTGCCGGCCGGGCTCGAGCGGGTGCTGCGGTCGTCTGCGCTGCGCGTCGTCGCCGGCGCGATCTCGGCCGGCCTGCTCGTCCTCGTCTTCCTCGCGGCGCTGATCGGCGAGCCGACGTCCGCGGCCGAATCTCGCACCGGTCTTCGTGCTGATCGTCTTCTGGCTCGGGCTCGTGCCCGTTCAGGTGCTCTTCGGGAACGTCTGGCGGGTCCTCAATCCGTGGCTCGCGATCGCGGACGCGGTTGCCTGGGTGTGGAACAAGCTCGGGCAGACGTGGACGCCGCCGCTCGCCTATCCGGCGCGGCTCGGTGTCTGGCCCGCGGCGTTCGCCCTCTTCTGCTTCGCCGCGCTCGAGCTCGTGTACGCGGAGCCTGCGAACCCGCGGGCGCTCGCGCTCGCGATCGCGCTCTACAGCTACGCGATGTGGTTCGGGATGGCTGCTTACGGCCGCCGGACGTGGGACGAGCACGGAAACGGCTTCACCGTCTACTTCGGCCTGTTCGCGCGAATCGCTCCGTTCGGCGAGCGGGACGGGCGACTCGTCGTGCGGACGCCGCTCTCCGGCCTCGCGGGCGCCGATCCGACTCCAGGGCTGATCGCGTTCGTGGCCGTGATGCTCGGCTCGGTGGGCTTCGACGGGCTCAGCCGCGCCTCGTTCTGGCAGAACCTGCGCGCCGACCTGGAGGCGCCGTACGTCATCGACGCGCCGGGAACCGCGGAGCTGGTGTCGACGGGCCTGGCGCTGGCGGGCCTGATCGTTTCCGTCCTCGTCGTGGCCGGTGCGTATCTCGCCGCCATCAGGGTCGCCGAGCGGATGATCGGTGCGCGGCGCTCGCTGGCGCCCGAGTTCATCCTGAGCCTCGTACCGGTCGCGCTCGTCTACGTGGTCGCGCACTACTTCTCGTACTTCCTCGACCAGGGCCAGTACGCGGTGGCGCTCGCGTCCGATCCGTTCGGCTACGGCTGGGACGTCCTCGGCACCGCGGACTACACGCCCACCATCACCTTCTTCTCGCCGAACACCATCTGGTACATCCAGGTGGCGACTCTCGTCGTCGGTCACGTCGCGGGTCTCGCGGTCGCCCACGATCGCGCGGTCAGCATCGCGTCGGAGCGCGACGCGCTGCGGTCGCAGTACGCCATGCTGGCGCTGATGGTCGTCTACACACTGGCCGGCATGTGGATTCTCTCGCTGGAGTGATCGCGCACGGTGGCGTCGGCGGCGCGATCGTCGAGGCGCTGCTCGCGCTGTCGATCGCCGGCGTCTTCCTCGCCGTCTGGCTACGGGAGCGGCGCGCGCGCCGCTCGGACGACCGAGGATCAGATCAAGCCGCAGTAGCGGGCGGTGTTCGGCCAGGGATAGAAGCCGCGCCCGCTCCGGTAGGCCCGCTCGGCGACCCACATCTGCTCGACGGCGGTCCAGTTGTTCGCCGTGCCCTTCCGGCGCAGTAGCTCGGGGCCGTACGAGCGCTGGAAGTGGATGTCCATCTGCAGGCCGCCGTAGTAGCCGTTGCCGGTGTGCGTGCGCCAGCCCTGGGTCGGGTTGCGCTCGTAGCGGTGGATGCAGAGCCACTGGTTGCGGTGCGGCGGGTTCCAGGCCTGGCGCTCGGCGCGCGCGGCACGGCGCTGCCAGAGGCTGCGGACCCAGCGGAGATACTCCGCGTCGCTCGTCCGGCGCTCGCGAACCGCGTCGGTGTGCGCGGCTTGCGCATCAGCGACTGCCAGCGCCACGTCTCGGTCCGGAGCTCGTCGATCGCCTCGAGCTGCGCCACGCGCGTGGAGGACGCGGTCGCCGCCGTGGGGCGGGCGAAGGCCGCCAGGCCGATGCAGAGGGCGCCGGCCACGATGAGCAGGCGCACGGACAGATGCTTCAAACAGCCTCCTTGCTGGGGAACATGGGCGCGGGCTCGACGCGAAAAGCCGCAGGGCGTCGGGCCGGCGCAAATTTGACCGCGTCAGACTAGCAAGCGGGTTGTTTGCAAAAGGTAAGAACTGTCAGGTGCGCGCAACGGAGCCTGCGTACAAGAGGCAGGCTGCAAGCGCGACGAAGGCCGCGGTCTGCGCGGCGCCGAGCCCGGCAACCGCGCTTCCGGCCGCTGCGAGGGCAAAGCCGGCGAGCAGGAGCGTATTTCCGAGCGGTCGCCGGCGGAGCCCGGTCACGGCGACGGCGACGAGCGCGATCGAGCCGGCGATGTTGCCGAAGAGCGCCAGGATGCGAGCCGGGAAGAGCGCCAGGTGCTGCTGCGCTTCCGGGATCGACGTGCCGCTGACCGGCGCCTCGAGCGGCACGGCGAGCGCAACTCCGGCCGCGAGCCCCGTGTAGAGGAGCGCGATCGGGATCGCCGCCCGCACTCCTGCGCCCGCGAGCGAGCCGGCGCCGAGCAGCGCAGCGGTCAGCAAGCCGCCGAAGAGGTAGTAGGCGCGGAAGACGCCGTCGTTCCAGCCTCCCGCGGCGCCCCACGCGATCGCGGCGGCCCCGAGCGCGTAGGCGGCGAGGCCCGCGCTCCAGAGGGCGAACTGCGGCTGGCGCCGCCGCCGCCAGCGCGCGGCGAGCAGGCCGGCGAGCCGCAAGGCGACGAGAGCGGCGCCGAAGGCGAGGAGCGCTTCCATCGACGAGGAGCGTAGTGGGCCGTCTCCGAGCATCGCTAGTCTCCGGGCATGGCGCAGAAGCGGTACCTGTTCACGCCCGGGGCCGACCCCGGTACCTCCACAGGTGCTCGCCGCGCTCGCAGAGCCGGTGCTCCACCACCGCGCGCCGGACTTCCGTGAGGTCTACGCCCGCGTGCTCGGCCGGCTGCAAGACGTCCATCGCACGCAGGCCGACGTGCTCCTCTTCACCTGCTCGGGCACGGGTGCGTTCGAGTCGGCGATCGTCAACCTCTGCTCACCCGGGGAGCGCGTGTTGGCCGTCTCGGCGGGCTCGTTCGGCGAGCGCTGGGCGACGATGGCGCGCACGTTCGGCTGCGAGGTCGAGGAGCTCAGGTACGCCTGGGGCGAGACGCCGAGCCCGGAGGATCTGCGCGCAAGCTCGCGTGAGATCGAGCCCGTCTCGCTCGTCTTCCTCGTCCACTCCGAGACCTCGACCGGCGTCGTCTCGGACATTCAGGCGCTGGCGGCGACCGCCAAGGAGGCGGGCGCGCTGGTCGTCGTCGACGCCGTCTCGAGTCTCGGCGCCGTGCCGCTGGAGACTGGACGACTGGAGCCTGGATGTCGTCATCTCCGGCTCGCAGAAGGCGCTGATGACGCCGCCCGGGCTCGCGACCGCCGCTGTCTCCGACGCGGCCTGGGCGCAGGTGGCGCGCTCGACGCTACCGAGCTTCTACTTCGACTGGGAGAGGACCCGCAAGGCCCAGGAGAAGCTCGACAGCGCCTTCACGCCGGCCGTCTCGTTGATCGTCGCGCTCGACGTCGCGCTCGGGCTCCTGCTCGAGCAAGGGCTCGACGCGGCCTTCGAGCGGCACGTTCGCCTCGGCCGTGCCTGCCGCGCCGGAATCAAGGCCATGGGCCTCGAGCTGTTTTCGCCGGACGAGGACCGCTCGGCCGTCGTCACCGCCGCGCGCATGCCCGAGGGAATGGACTCCGGCGACCTGACGCTCGCGCTGCGGGAGCGTCACGGCGTCACGATCGCCGGCGGCCAGGGAGAGCTGAAGGGCGCGATCTTCCGGATCGGCCACATCGGCTGGTACGACGAGTTCGACATCGCCACAGCGCTCTCGGCGGTCGAGCTCGTGCTCGGCGAGCTCGGTGCGCCGATCGAGCGCGGCGTCGCCGCGAGTCGCGCCCTCGAGGTGTACGCGGAAGGGACTCCGGTCTGAGAGTTCTCGTCCGGGAGCCGATCGCTCCCGCCGGCGTCGAGCTGCTGCGCTCGCGCTTCGAGGTCGACGAGGACGGCGACTCGCCGCTCGAGGAGATCATCGGCGGCTACGACGCGATCGTGATCCGCTCGGCGACCAAGCTGACCGCGGCGGTGATCGAGCGGGCCGAGCGGCTCAAGGTGATCGGGCGGGCCGGAGTCGGGATCGACAACGTCGACCTCGACGCGGCGACGCGGCGGGGAATCGTCGTCGCGAACGCGCCTGACTCGACCGTCGTCTCGGCGGCCGAGCACACGATCGGGCTGCTCGTGGCGCTCGCCCGCAACATCCCGCAGGCGCACGCGGCCCTGCAGGAGGGCCGGTGGGAGCGCTCGCGCTGGGGCGGGGTCGAGCTCGCCGACAAGACGCTCGGGGTGCTCGGCTTCGGCCGGATCGGCCGCCAGGTCGCCCGGCGGGCGCTCGGGCTCGGCATGCGGGTGGTCGGCTACGACCCGTTCGTCGCGCCGGAGCGGTTCCGCGAGCTCGGCGCCGACCACGCCGAGACCGTGGAGGAGGTCTTCGACGCGGCCGACTTCCTGACACTGCACCTGCCGCTGACCGACGACACGCGAGGGTTCGTCGGCGCCGACGCGATCGCGAAGATGCGGGACGGCGTCAGGATCGTCAATGCGGCGCGGGGCGAGCTCGTCGACGAGCCGGCGCTGGCCGACGCGATCCGCTCCGGCAAGGTCGCGGGCGCGGCGCTCGACGTCTTCTCGGCCGAGCCGTACGAGGGGGAGCTGCTCGGGCTCGAGAACGTCGTCACGACCCCGCACCTGGCGGCCTCGACCGAGGAGGCGCAGGACCGCGCGGGCCTGATCGTCGCGGAGCAGGTGGTCGCGGCGCTCGAAGGCGGCCTCGTCACGAACGCCGTCAACATCCCGGTCGTCGGCGCCGAGGACCTCGAGGTGCTCGGCCCGTACATCCCGCTCGCGGCCAAGCTCGGACGGCTGGCGGTCGAGCTCGCCGGCGGCCACCCGCGCAGGATCGCCCTCTCGTTCAACGGCGGGATCGCCGCGCACGACACGCGGCTGCTGACGGTCGCGGCGTTGAACGGGGCCTTCCAGGGCCGCGTCGACCAGGCGGTCAACTACGTCAACGCGCCCGTGATCGCAGCGGAGCGGGGGATCGAGGTGACCGAGCAGCGCTCCGGGGCGGCGCGCGACTACACGAACCTGGTCACGGTCGCCGTGGACGACGTCGAGGTCTCCGGAACGACGATCGGGCCGGAGCCGCGCCTCTTCCTCGCCGGCGCGCTCGGGTTCGCGATCGACCTCCAGCTCTCGCCGCGGATGGTCTTCTTCCGGTACGACGACGTGCCCGGCGTGATCGGGCGCGTCGGGACGATGTTCGGCGAGGCGGGCGTCAACATCGCGAACATGGCCGTCTCGCGGACGAAGGAGGGGGGCAAGGCGCTGATGGCGCTCGCGATCGACTCCGAGCCGCCGGTCGAGCTCGTCGACCGCATTCGCGCGGAGGGCTTCGACGACGCCCAGTTCATCGCACTTGGGTAAAGGAGGCGGCTGGGTCGTCGGCCAGTTCCTGCTCATGGCCGCGATCCTCGTGCTCGGAGCGATTCCGCCGATCTGGCCCGGATGGGTGCGCATCGCGGGCGTCCCGGTCCTCCTCGGTGGCCTCGCGCTTCGCAATCTGGGCGGGTCGCACGCTCGGCGCCGCTCTGACGCCGTATCCGCTCCCGAACGAGGAGGCGACGCTCGTCGAGCGAGGGCCGTACGGCCTCGTTCGCCACCCGATCTACGTCGCCGGCCTGCTCGTCTTTCTCGGCTACGGCCTGCTCGCGAGCGTGCCCGCGACCGCGGCGGTGGCGTTGCTCGCGGTCCTCTGGCACTTCAAGGCGGGTGTCGAGGAGCGCCACCTCTCGGAGCGCTTCCCCGGCTACGCCGACTACAGGCGCCGAGTTCCCCGCGGCATCTGATCGCTAGGACGCGCGCGGGTTGAGCTTGCGGGCGAACGGCGCCACGAGCGGGTGGCGCTTCGCGACGACGGCGCGGTCGCCGTCCTCACGCACGACCGCTTCGATCCGCTCGTCCTCGTGCCCGTTGACGAGGAGGAAGGTCGCCCCGTCCTCGCGGACCCGCTCGTACTCCTCGAGCGTCGCCTCGACGCGGTGGGTGCACGTCGGGTCGGCGCATTCGCACACGAACTTCGTCTCGTCGGTGTCGAACCGCTCGGCGGACTCGGCGATGCGCTCGTTCACCTCGCGGAACAGCGACTCGGTCCGCGCGATCTTCTCTCCTTCGCTGCTGTCCATCGGTTCTCCCGTCTCCCGGACGCTGTCGAAGAAGACAACGGGGAACCGCCCGCGTTCGGGTGCGCGCGGCCGGTACGCTTCGTTCGTGCGCCAGAGCTGGCCCGAGCCCGTCGAGCGGGTCGCTGCGTATCTGCGGGCCGCAGGTGCGGAGGCGAGACTCGAAGAGCTCGAAGCGGGCACCGCGACCGCGGAGGACGCGGCCCGTGCCGCCGGCTGTCCGATCGGCCAGATCGTCAAGTCGATCGTCGTCCTCTGCGACGGCCGCCCCGTTGTCGTGCTCGTGCCCGGCGACCGGCGCGTCGACCTCGCGAAGATCACGCTGGCGAGCGGCGCGGCCGAGGCTCGGATCGCGCGGGGAGCCGAGGTCGAGGAGGCAACGGGCTTCGCGCCCGGCGCGGTCGCTCCCTTTCCGCTCCCCAACGTCGATCGCGTGCTGATCGACCAGAACCTGCTCGCCCACGACACGGTCTGGGTCGGTGCAGGCTCCGCCATGCACATGGCTGCAATGAACCCAGGCGTCCTCGTCCGGCTCGCCCGTGCGCAGCCGATGGACGCCGTCCAAGACTAGACATACGATTCAGGCCCGAGAGGAGACGCTTGATGAACGAGACAGAAACGATCTGGATGAACGGCGAGTTCGTCGACTGGGCCGACGCGAAGGTGCACGTCGGCGTGCACGGGCTCCACTACGGCACGGGTGTCTTCGAGGGCATCCGTTGCTACGAGACTCCGGACGGCCCGGCTGTCTTCCGCCTCAAGGAGCACCTGCAGCGGCTGCAGAACTCGGCCCAGCTCCTCTACATGGAGCTCCCGTTCACCGTCGACGAGCTCCGCACCGCCACGCACGAGCTGATCGGCCGCAACGGGCTGCCCGAGTGTTACATCCGCCCGTTCGCGTTCTACGGCTACGGGGAGCTCGGCGTGCACACGAAGGGGAACCCGGTCGAGGTCGTGATCATGAGCTGGCCGTGGGGGAACTACCTCGGCGACGAGAACGCCACCGTCGGCATCCGCACGAAGATCTCCTCCTGGAAGCGCATCGGGCCGAACACGATCCCGCATGCGGCCAAGGCGACCGGGATCTACCTCAATTCGATGCTCGCCGTCCACGAGGCCCAGCGCGCCGGCTACGACGAGGCGATCATGCTCAACGACGAGGGGTACGTCGCCGACGGGCCGGGCGAGAACATCTTCGTCGTCAAGGACGGCCGGATCGTGACGCCGCCGCTCTCGATGTCGATCCTGCCCGGGATCACGCGCGAGAGCCGTCATCAACATCGCGCAGGACCTCGGCTACGTGGTCGAGGAGGCCAACCTCATTCGCACCGACCTCTACCTCGCCGACGAGATCTTCATGACCGGCACCGCCGCCGAGGTGACTCCGGTGCGCTCGGTCGACGACCACGAGATCGGTGCGGGACCGGTCACGCTCGAGCTCCAGAAGGCCTATCTCGAAACGGTGCGCGGGAAGTCCGAGCGCTGGGGTCACTGGCTCGACCGCGTCACGGTCGGCGACAAGGCTCCAGCCGAGGCGTGAAGCGCGGACATCCGGGCGGATCCCGCTCTCGTCGCCGTACGTCGACGAGCGGGACGAGGAGCTCGTCCTCGAGGTGCTCCGGTCGGGCCGGCTCTCGCTCGGCCCCGCGATCGACCGTTTCGAGGAGCTCTTCGCGGAGAAGGTCGGCGCGCCGTACGCCGCCGCGGTGTCGTCCGGGACCGCCGGGCTGCACCTGCTCTGCGTGATCGCCGGACTGGAGGAGGGCGACGAGGTGATCACGTCGCCGTACTCGTTCGTCGCCTCGGCCAACTGCTTCATCTACGAGGGGGCGACGCCGGTCTTCGCCGACGTCGACGAGCGGACGATGAACCTCGACCCCGCCGCCGTCGAGGCCGCGATCACGGAGCGGACGAAGGCGATCGTCGCGGTCGACATCTTCGGCTATCCCTGCGAGCTCGACCGCGTTGCGCGACCTGTGCGAGCGGCACGGCCTCGTGCTGATCCAGGACGCCTGCGAGGCGCTCGGGACGGAGTACAAGGGGCAGCACGGTCGGCTCGCACGGCGTCGACGCGGTCTTCGCCTTCTATCCGAACAAGCAGATGACGACCGGCGAGGGCGGGATGGTCACCACGCACGACGAGGAGACGTGGCGCCGGCTCGTCAGCCTGCGCAACCAGGGCCGCGCCGACGGCGGCGGCTGGCTCGATCACGCGCGGCTCGGCTACAACTACCGCATCGACGACATCAGCGCCGCGCTCGGGATCGGCCAGCTCGAGAAGCTCGACACGATCCTGTCCCTCCGCCAGGCTGCGGCGGCGCGATACGGCGAGCTGCTCGCCGGCGATCGACGGACTGGAGATCCCGCTCGCCGACGACGCCGACCACGTCCGCTCCTGGTTCGTCTACGTCGTCACGCTCGCACGCGGCACCGACCGCGAGCGCGTGATCGCCGAGCTCGAGCGTCAGGGAATCGCGACCTCGCGCTACCTCCCGTCGATCCACCTCCAGGCGTACATGCGCGAGCGCTACGGCTTCGGCGAAGGTCTGTGTCCCGTCTCGGAGGATCTCTCGCAGCGCACGCTGGCGCTGCCATTCTTCACAGCGATCGAGGCGGAGGACCAGGAACGAGTCGCCGAGGCGCTCGCGGCCGCGCTGGCCTAGGGGAGGCGCTCCTCGTCTGGGCTCTCTTCGGCGCCCAGGCGACGGCGACGCTCGTCACCTACTCTCGGCTTCGGCCCGAGCTGCTCTACAACGTCGACCGCAGCGGTGACCTCGCCGGCGGGCTCGGGCGGACGCTCGTGCTGCTCAACTTCCCGCTCGCGCTCGGCGCGATCGCACTGGCTGCGGTCGCCGGGGGGCCGCGGCTGCTCGTCGGGGCGGCGATCGCGCTCTGTGCCGTGACGGCGCTCCCGGGCGTCGTCGACCAGGATGACCTGGATGCGCGGTGGATCAACGCTGTGCCCGCGCTCGGCGTCGCGCTGGCGCTGGGACTGACGGTCGCGGCCGTACGGCGCGACGGCGCAGCGTTCGCGCGGCGCGTCCGAGGCGACCGCCTCCGCATCGTCCTCGGTGGCCTGCTCCTGCTGCTGGCGCTGCCGTGGCTGGCCGCCGAGACCGGGTTCTACTTTCCCGGGGACGTCGTTCATGGGTGAGGAGATCCCGCCCGTGCGCGACGAAGGGCTCGCCGCCGTGCATCTCGGCTTTCACCACGGCACTGCCGGTGTCTTGCTCGCGCTGGCCGCGCTCGCGCTCTCGCGCGCACCGCGCACGCGGGCACTCGCGGCCTATCTCTCGCTCATGCTCGCCTACGGCCTCGCGAATGCGCGTGCAGGACGGCTGGAACGAGCAGCTCTGGAAGCGCGGCTCGGTCGATCACCACCTCGAGAGTGTCCTGCGGCCGGAGCTCTCCGTCGGCTGGCTGACGATCCTGGTCGGCGCTGGTGCGATCTACGCGTTCTGGTTCCGGCCCGCGCGTTGAGCGATAATCGCCGCATGGACGGCGTGCGCATGGTCTTCCTCGGCTTCGGCAAGTACGCGCGGGCGGACAAGATCTACGCGCTGCAGCCGATCACGGGCGACGACCGCGGCGGCGGCCAGCGCACGCTCGTCTGGGTCGAGGGCGTCGCCGATCCGATCATCGCTTCACGGACGGAGCGGACGATCCTGCACGACATGGGCCAGGAGCCCGCCGGCTCGCCGCTCCTCGACGAGGCGCTCTCGCTGGCCGAACGGCTCGCCGAGGACGCTGCCAGCGGCCGCGTCGACCTCGCCGACCTCGGCCGCCGCGCCCGCAAGGTGCTCGAGTCGTCGAGCAAGCCCGGCGAGTCACAGCTGTTCTGAAGCTCGGACGGGAGTTCTTCGCGCGGAGCGTCCACGACGTCGCGCCCGAGCTGATCGGCATGACCCTGCTCGTCGACGGCGTCGGCGGCACGATCGTCGAGGTGGAGGCGTACGAGTCTGCCGTCGACGCGGCGGCGCACGGGTTCCGCGGCCGCACGCCGCGCAACGCGTCCATGTTCGGCCCGCCCGGTCACGCGTACGTCTACCGCTCGTACGGGATCCACTGGTGCCTCAACCTCGTCTGCGAGCAGGAGGGAAGCGCCGCGGCGGTGCTGATCCGGGCGCTCGAGCCCGCGTACGGGATCGAGGAGATGCGCCGGCGTCGCGGCCTCGACGACCCCAGGCTGCTCTGCTCCGGGCCGGGGCGGCTCTGCCAGGCGCTTGCGGTCACGCGCGACCACGACGGGCTCCCGCTCGACGCGCCCCCGTTCGAGCTTCGCGCGGCGGAGTCGACGGTCGAGGTCGTGACGGGGCCGCGGATCGGGATCAGCGTCGCCGCCGAGCTTCCCTGGCGGTACGCCGCCGCGGGGTCGCGCTACCTCAGCCGGGCTCTGCGATCGCTCTAGCAGCGCTGGCAACCACGAGCTCGATCCGCATGCCCGGAGCCGCGGCAAGGCCGGCTCTTGGCCGTTGCTCGAGCACCGTACCCGCCTTCCCTGGCGTCACGGGGCTCCAACGGATCCGTGGCTCGAGTTTGAGCTTCTTCAGCCGCGGGCGGGCGTCATCAAGGCTCTTGCCGACGAGGTTCGGGATCACGCCCTGGGTCGCCTTCGAGACGACGAGGAGAAGCTGGTCGTACGCAGAGAGGTAGCCCGTCTTCGGGCGCTGGTCGACGACGACACCGATCCGTTGACGCGGGGCTGCAGGCTTGTAGATCCATTTGGGCGTCAACGGCTGGGCCTCGACGCGGATCTGCGCGTCGGCGGCGGTCAGCCGCCGCACGTCGGGCACCTCGACCTCGTTCTCGAGGCAGTTCGCCGTCCTCGTCGGCCCCTTCCCGGCGAAGTAGACGATCTCCTCGCGCGATTTGCAGCGGCCGTTGTCGAGCAGCAGCTTGTCCCCGCGCCGGGTGACGAGCTTCGGCGCCGCGTACGGGACGGCCGGGTACGGGAACCCCTGCGCCTCCTTGCCCTGCAGAGCCTTCTCGACGAACGACTTCCAGATCAGCGCCGGGAAGCTTCCACCCGTCACCGCGTCGCCGTGGAACTCCGTCAGCATCGGCTTCAGCGTCGTCGGGTAGCCGACCCAGACGGCGACGGCGAGCTGCGGCGTGTAGCCGACGAACCACGCGTCGCCGTAGTTCTCGGTCGTGCCGGTCTTCCCCGCGACGGGGCGGTCGGCCAGGTACGCGCGCTTGCCCGTGCCGTACCGGACGGCCTTCTGCAGGATCGTGTTGATCATCCCCGCCTGGGTCGACGAGAGCGCGTCGTAGGTCGTCGGCGCGTTGAAGCGCGTACGCCCGCGCTCCTGCACCTTCGTGATCACGCGCGGCCGGTTGCCGAACATGGCGCCGTCGATGCGGCGACCTCCGCGCGCGAGTGTCGCGTATGCCCGCGCGAGCTCGAGCGGAGTCACGGCCTCGGCACCGAGCCCGATCGCGTAGTACCCGTCGAGCTTGCTCCGGATCCCCATCCGCCTGGCGGTCTCGGCGACCTTCTTCGAGCCGACGAGCTGGGTCAGCTGCGCGTACACCGCGTTGTCCGACTCGATCGTGGCCGTCTCCAGGTCGACCGAGCCGAGATACTGGTCGTCGTAGTTGCCGACGACCCAGTACTTGTCGCCCAGGTTGATCGCCTGCGGCTTCGACTCGAAGTGGGTCGCGGGTGAGATCCCCTGGCGAAGGGCCGTGGCGAGCACGAACGGCTTGAAAGCCGATCCCGGCTGCCGTACGCCCTGGACGGCGAGGTTGAACTGGCTCTTGCGGTAGTTGTTGCCCCCGACCATCGCCTTGACCGCGCCGCTGCGAGGATCGATTGCGACGAGCGCGGCGGACGGGCCGTCCGGATTGGTCAGCCACTTCGAGATCGCGTCGCGTGCCTTTTCCTGGAGGTCGAGGTCGATCGTCGTCCGCACCTTCAGGCCGCCGCCGAAGACCTCTGCCGACCCGTACTCGTCGATCAGCTGTTGCTTGACGTAGTTGACGTAGTGCAGGGCGCCGTGCTGTCCCTCCGTGCCTCCCAGCCGGACCTCGTCCGGATCGGGGAGCGGCGCCTCATTGGCCTCGGCGAACTGGGCGGGGGTGATCTGCGACTCCTCGAGCATCGCGCGCAGCACGACCGTGCGTCGCGCCCGGGCACGATCGGGGTTGGCGACCGGGTCGTAGCGGCTCGGGTCGGCCGGGATCCCGGCGAGCAGCGCCGCCTCCGGAATCGTCAGGTCTTTCGCGCCGTGGTGGAAATAGACGAGCGCTGCCTGCTGCACGCCGTAGGCGCCGTTGCCGAAGTAGATCGTGTTCAGGTACTCCTGCAGGATCCTCTTCTTGGGCCAGTCCTCTGAGCGCTCGAGCTGCCACGCGAACGCCGCCTCGCGCACCTTGCGGCGCGATCGTCTTCTGATCGCGGTCGAGCGCGTTCTTGACGAACTGCTGCGTGATCGTGGAGCCGCCCTCGACGACCTTCTGCTGCCGGATGTCCGCGATCAGGGCGCGGCCGATGCCGCGCAGGTCGATCCCGTCGTGCTCCCAGAAGCGGCGGTCCTCGATCGCGACGATCGCGTGGCGCATCGGATCGGCGATGTCGTCGTACTTGATCAGCGTCCGCGCCTCCGACCCTCGCAGCACCGCGAGGATCTTCGTCCCGGTCGAGTCGTAGATGTAGCCGTTGGTCTGGCTGTCGAGTTGCTTCTGCGGATCGAACTTGCCCGAGTCGATCTCGCTCGCTGTGGCGCGAATCAGCCCGAAGCTGAACGACACCGACCCCAGGAGCCCGAGGACGGTGAGGAGCGCAAGGAGGCGAAGCTTGCGGATCCGGCGACGCGGACGCCCCGGTCGGTTCTTGCTGAACGACCGCAAGGGCTTGATTCTAGCTCTGAAACTGGGCTAAGCGGCTGCGATCACGGCGAGCACGTCCTCGCCGTAGCGCTCGAGCTTCGTCGGCCCGAAGCCCTTCACCGCGGCCAGGTCGAGCTCGGACGTCGGCTTGGCCGTCGCGAGCTCCCGCAGCGTGGCGTCGTGGAGCACGACATAGGCGGGCACCTCGTCCACCCGCGCTCGTTCGAGCCGCCACGCGCGCAGGCGCTCGAACAGGCCCTCGTCGGCGGGGCCGGCGGTCGCCGGCGCACCGCCGATCCGCGGCAGCTCGGCTCCCGGCACCGCCCGCAGCAGCCGGAAGCCGTCGTCGCTCTCGAACGCCTCGAGCGCCCCGGCGACCTCGAGCAGCTGGATCCAGCGCTTGACCTCCGCCTGGGTGGCGGAGGCGAGCAGGCCGAAGTGGGGCGAGCGCTGAGCGGAGCGAGGCGCGCTCATCGAGCCGCGCAGCATCGCTGCCAGGCCGGTACGGCCGAGCGGCCAGCGCAGGTCGAGCACCGCGCGGTGGATTGCGCCCGCGACGTCGTCCGGCAGCGGCGCGGTCGCAGCCGGTTCCTCGACGGCGGCGACCGCGAGCGGCGAGCAGACGTCGCACATGCCGCAGTCCTCGGCCAGGGTCTCACCGAAGTGCTCGGCCACCTGCCGGTGCCGGCAGAGCCTTGCGACTCCGCGAAGCGGACGAGCCGGTCGGCGCGCGCCAGCGCCTCCTGCTCGTAGCGCGCGAGCAGCAGGTCGATTCGCTCGGCCGCGTCGGCCGGCGGCTCGGGCACGTCGATCTGCATCGCCCGGCCGGCGTCGAAGCCGCGCTGGACCAGCCCGACCTGCTCGAGCATGCCCACCAGCACGCGCGGATCCGGCTCGCTGCCCAGCTCCTCCGGCGAGACCTCGCGCGCGGCCGCGCAGCCGCGCGTAGACGGAGCGGAGGTCGGCGACGGTCGGGATGTCGGAGCGCGCGAACCGGCGCAGCTGCTGCGAGTCGGCACGGCTCGCGAGCAGCAGCGTGTCGGACGCGCGGCCGTCGCGGCCGGCCCGGCCGACCATCTGGACGTAGCTCTCCAGCGACTCCGGATAGTTGTAGAGCGCCACGAGGCGGATGTCGGGCTTGTCGATCCCCATGCCGAACGCCGTCGTCGCGACGACGGTCTGGATGCGGCCCTCGATGAATGCCTCCTGCGCCGCCGAGCGCTCCTCCGGCTCCAGTCCCGCGTGGTAGTGGACGGCCGCGAGATCGTGCACGCGCAATGTGCGGGCGAGGCTCTCGCAGCTGCGCCTGGAGCGCGCGTAGACGATCGCCGAGGCGCCGCGCAGCTCGTGCAGGCGGCGGACCAGCGTCCGCAGCCGTGCCTCCTCGCCGTCGACGATCTCGACGTCGTAGCGCAGGTTCGGCCGCACGACGCTCGTGCGCACCACCTCCGGCTCGCGCCCCAGCGCCGTCGCGATCTCCCGCTCGGTGGCGGGAGTGGCGGTCGCGGTCATGCCGAGAATCGCCGGCTTTCCGAGCGCGTCGAGCGCGCGGCGGATGAAGAGGTAGTCGGGCCGGAAGTCGTGCCCCCACATGCTCACGCAGTGGACCTCGTCGATCACGACGAGCCCGACGTCGATTCCCGCGATCGCCTCGAGGAAGCTCCGCTGCCGCAGCCGTTCCGGCGCGACGTAGAGCATGCGGTAGCGCCCTTCCGACACCCCGCGCAGCCGCGCCGCGGCCTCGTCCGGGCTGAGCGAGGAGTTGATCAGCGTCGACTGGCTCGCCACCTCCGGCGGCAGCTTGTCCACCTGGTCCTTCATCAGCGCGATCAGAGGGCTGAGCACGAGCGTCGGCGTCGGCCGCAGCATCGCGGCGAGCTGGTACGTGAGCGACTTGCCCGAGCCCGTCGGCATCAGCGCGAGCGTGTCGCGGCCGTCCACGGCGGCGCGGACGACCTGCTCCTGGCCGGGGCGGAAGTCGTCGAATCCGAACAGCCGCGTCAGTGCGGGCTTCAGCTCGCTCATGCGAACGAGTGTAGGGACGCGATCGGAACGCATCCGTCAGAGCTTTGTCACCACTTCCCGTCGAGCTCGGTTAGTCGGGTGGGCCCGCGGTTGCGGGCCCACCCACGGTCGTTACTCGTACTGCAGCGCCTCGAGGACGTTCAGCTTCGACGCCCGGCGGGCCGGCAGGATCGCTGCCAGCATCCCCGCGAGGATCGCGACGCCGACGAAGGCGGCGAGCGACCCGTACGGAATCGCGAAGACGATGCCGTACTGCGAGAGGGCGAGCGTGACCAGGCCGGCGAGGAAGACGCCGACTGCGATCCCGAGCGCGGCGCCGATCAGCGCCGTGACGATGCTCTCGTGACGGACCATCCGACGCACCTGCCGGCGGGTCATTCCGATCGCCCGCAGCATCCCCAGCTCGCGCGTCCGCTCGAAGACCGAGAGGACGAGCGTGTTGATGACGCCGAACAGGCTGACGATCACGGACAGGCCGAGCAGCACGTAGAGGATGTTCAGGATCGTCGTCAGCTCACCGAGCTGATTGGCCTTGAACTCGTCGCGCGTCTGCACTTCCGCGTCCGGGAACGCGGCGACCGCCTGCTGAAGCCGGTCCGTGTTCGCCTCGGTCGGCCCGCCCTCGACGTTGACCAGCGTGAGGTCGTTGTCGTGGTCGGCGAACGACGCGTCGAACACGGCCGTCGAGATCGTCACCTCGCCGAAGGGCGAGCCGCCCTTGGGCGGATCGAGGATCCCCTCGACCTGTAGGTGGACGACCTTGCCGGTCGGCGTCTTCAACTGCAACGGTGAGCCGAGCGACAGCGAGTGGTCCTTCGGCATACTGGTCGAGGACGATCACGCCGTTCCCTCCGAGCGCTGCCGGCACGCTGTCGTCGCCTGCCGACCACGTCGTCCCGACGGTCTTCGCCAGGTTGGCGTCGGTCGAGGTGACGAAGACGTCCTTGCCGCGGACCTCCGCCTTGGAGGAGCGGATCTCCGAGACCTCGACACCGGGCAGCTTCTTCAGCGCCGTTGCCGCCTCGTTCGTCAAAGCGGTGCTGTCGGCCGTGGTGACCGCGTAGTCCGCGATGAAGAGCTCGTTGACCGAGCCCGTGAACGAGGTGCGGAGGCCCTGGCCGAGCACGGCCACGAAGGTGATCAGGGCGAGCCCGATCATCACCGCGGCAGCGGTCGAGGCGGTCCGCTTCGGGTTCCGGACGGCGTTCTGGCGTGCCAGCTTGCCGGCCGTGCCGCCGAGCTTTGCGCCCGGAGTGCCGAGCACGTAGGCCAGCGGACGCACGACGCGGGAGGCGATCATCGCCACGCCGACGAACAGGGCGAGCACCCCGCCGACGAGGGAGAGGATCCGGACCATCACGTCGAGCCCGCTTGCGAACACGCCGTAGGAGAAGAGCCCGACGGCGGCTGCGATGACGGTGAGCGCTGCCGGCAGTGCGTACCGCGCGAACCGCGACGCCGGCAGGACCGCACCCTCGCGGACGGCCGCGATCGGCTCGACCCGCGTTGCGCGGATCGCCGGCCGAAGGCTCGCCAGGAGCGCGATCAGCGTTCCGACGGCGAGGCTCAGGATGATCGTCCGCGGAGCGAAGACGAGCCCGCCGCTCGGGAGCTCGGTGCCCGTCGCCGCGACGACTGCCTTCAGGCCGGCGGCGATGCCGAGCCCGAGGAACAGGCCGACGACTGAGCCGACCAGCCCGATCACGAGCGACTCGAGCAGCACCGACCTGAGCACCTGCCGGCGCGAGGCGCCGAGCGTCCTCAGGGTGGCGAGCTCACGCATCCGCTGCGCCACCGTGATCGCGAGCGTGTTGGCGATCACGAAGCTCCCGACGAACAGCGCAATACCGCCGAAGCCGAGCAGGAGGTACTTCATGATGCTCATCTCCTGCTGGGTCTCGTCGCTGTCCTCGGTTGCCTGGACGGCGGCCGTGTTCACCTTGGTGGTTTCGGAGAGGAGCGGGCCGATCTGCCGTGTCGAGCTCCGTCTCCGACACGCCCGGCTTCGCGCCGACGCGGATCAGGTCGAGCTTGCCGTGCTTGTCGAACAGGCGCTGGGCGGTGGGGAGGTCGAACACCGAGATCGAGGCGCCGGCCGAGCGAGTCGACGGAGCCGAAACGAACGATCCCGCTGATCTCGTACTGCTTGACCGGGCCGTCCCCGTAGGCGCCGACCGTCTGGCCGACCTTCAGCTGCTGGGCCTCGGCGGTGGACTTGTCGATCGCGATCTGACCGTCGCCGCGGGGCCAGTCGCCCGTGACGACCTGGAGCGGGTTGACGCTCTGATCCGCATCCGCTGCGACGCCGAGCGCGATGCCGTCGCTGCTGAAGGGCTTGCCGGCCTTGTCGGTGAGGCTGATCTCGTCCTCGACCGAGCCCTGTGCGACGCGGACGCCGGGCAGTTGCTCGACGCTGTCGAGCACGTTCGCCGAGAAGGCCGGAGCCTCCTCGCCGCCGTCGTCGGTGCTGGTGGCGATCTTGGAGCTGATGACCGCGTCGGCGGAGGCATACGACTCGTCGTAGATGCCGTCGAAGCCCTTGCCGAGCGTGTCGGTGAGCACGAATGCGCCGCTGATCATCGCGACGCCGAGCACGATCGCGAACGCCGTCAGAATCGCACGGAGCTTGCGGCCGAGCAGTCCTTTGAGGGCGACGCCGATCATCGAGTCGTCACTTCCTGGAGGGTCTCGAGGATCTCGTGCGAGGTGGACGGGCCGAGGTCCTTGACGATCAGGCCGTCGGCGAGGAAGAGGATGCGGTCGGCGATCGCTGCTGCGTGCGCATCGTGGGTGACCATCACGGTGGTCTGGCCGTAGCTCGAGACGGACTCGCGCAGGAGCGCGAGGATCTCGGAGCTCGTCCGGGAGTCGAGGTTGCCCGTCGGCTCGTCGGCGAACATCACCGTCGGCTTCGAGACCAGGGCTCTGGCGATCGCGACGCGCTGCTGCTGTCCGCCCGAGAGCTCGGAGGGACGATGCGAGAGGCGCTCGGTGAGGCCGACCGCGGTCGTCAGCTCCTCGAGCCACTCGGGGTCGGGCTTGACGCCGGCGATCGAGAGCGGAAGGACGATGTTCTCCTTCGCCGTCAGCATCGGCAGCAGGTTGAAGAACTGGAAGATGAAGCCGATGTGCTCGCGGCGCAGCTTCGTCAGCTTGGTGTCGTTCAGCTCGCCGATCGCGGTGCCGGCGAGGTAGACCTCACCGCTGGTGGGCTTGTCGAGGCCCGCGAGGATGTGCATCAGCGTCGACTTGCCGGACCCCGAGGGGCCCATCACTGCGGTCAGCTGGCCGCTCGCAACCTCGACGGAGACGCCGCGGAGGGCGTGCACCGCGGTCTCGCCGTTGCCGTACTGGCGGGTGAGGTCGTGAGCGGTGACGACGGGCGCCGGCTTGAGCAGGCTCGGGCTCGGCTGCTGGCCGGGCTCGGTGGTGCGTGGCTGGGCGGATGCGGATGCGATGTCGGACTCCTTTTCCAGTCGGGGAGAGGCAGTCCGATGAGCATGGGCGCGCGGCGAGCCGGCGATGGTGCGGTCTGCAGGTGTCTTGCGGGCCGCAAACCGCACCCCGCCCTCCGGCGTCAGGCCGAGGAGGCGGTGAAGAGCGGCGCGCCGGTCGGCGCGTCGACGCCGCCGTCGTCCTCGAGCGTGACGGCGACCATCTGCCCGGGCTCGACCGGCCGCGTCAGCAGCGCGACGCCCGGCTGCTCGAAGAGCCCTGCCCGCCGAGGGACACCGTCCTCGAAGACCCAGATCTCGTAATCCTTGCCGTCGGGTGCGGGCGCAAGCGTCCGGACGACGAGGGCGGCGTCGCCGCTCGGGGTCACGACGAGGTCTGCCTGCCCGCTCTCGCTCCGGAATGTGCGCGCATCCGGATGCTCGAGCACCGCGAGCTCGCTCTCGGCTCCGTCGAGGTCGCTCGAGAGCGACGTCGCCCAGATGCCGAGCCCGATCGCGGCGACCGCCGCGACGGCCGCGACAGAGGACAGCGCCGGCACGAGGAAGCGGCGGCTCGCCGCAGCGGGACGACGTTCGAGCGCTCGCTGCGCGCCTGCTCGAGGATCCGGCTCGCGCAGAGACGCAGGCGGCATCGGCCCGCCGGCCGCGTGGGCCAGCGCGCCGGAGACCTGCCAGAAGCCCTGGAGCTCCTCGCGGCAGCGCTCGCACGAGGAGAGGTGCTCCTCGAACGTCGCGCGCTCGGCCGGGTCGAGCGCGTCGAGCGCGTAGCCGGCGGTCAGCTCGTGAACGTCCATGAATTCCTCTCCGACGTCGTCCAGGAGCTCGCGCAACCGCGACAAGCCCGAGAACATTCTGCTCTTGATCGTTCCCAGCGGCTCACCGAGCCGCTCGGCGAGCTCCGACTGGGTGTAGCCGCCGTAGTAGGCGAGCTCGATCGCCTCCCGCTGCTGGTCGGGGAGCTCCGCGAGCGCTGTTTGCACACGCGTCCGCTCGAGGCGGAGCCAGGCCGCCTCCTCCGCCGAGCCCTCCGACGGCTCGGGCGCGCTTTCCAGCGGCTCGGTGCGCCGCCGCTGCTCGCGCCGGACGAGGTCGACCGCGCGCCGGTGGACGAGGGTCAGGATCCACGTCGAGGCCTTCGCGCGCTCCGGGATGAACGAGCCGGCGCTCCGCCAGAGCCCGAGGAAAGCTTCCTGGACCGCGTCCTCGGCGAGCGACTCGTCGCGCAGGATCCGGTAGGCCAGGCCGTACGCGGTCCCGCCGACCCGGTCGTAGAGCTCCGCGAGCGCTGACTCGTCCGAGCGCGAGACGAGCGCGACGAGCGCCTCGTCGGAGAGGTGGGCGAGGTCGCGGCTGCGCACGGTGACCGGTTGAGCGTAAGCGAGCACGCCTCTGGTTCGCACGAGCACGGCGATCGGTTCGCCGCGAAATTCGATCGAACCGATCTCGCGGACCCCCCGAACAAGTGCCGTCAATCGACCACCAGGAGTGTGGGACATGAAGAAGGCAGCACTGGCGGCCGCCGCCCTCGGAGCAGTCGACGATCTCGGCGCTCGCAGCCGCAGTCGTGGGCTCCGGGCCGAGCGCCGGCACCGCCTCGAGCCACCGTGAGGCGCCGCTGATCTCGGAGGATCCGAGCGCGGACAACACGGACCTGTACGCGTTCCGGAGCCCGGACAAGCCGGACACCGTGACGATCGTCTCCAACTGGATCCCCGCTGAGGATCCGGCGGCCGGCCCGAACTACTACACGTTCTCGCCGAGCGCGAAGTACAAGATCAACATCGACCGGACGGGCGACGCCCGGCCGGACATCGTCTACGAGTTCCGCTTCGGCCGCACGGCCGGGCCGGCGTTCCTGGGCAACACCGTCCAGGAGTGGTCGATGTGGCGGAACAAGAAGCTGTTCGCCCGCGGCAAGACGCCGCCGAACAACATCGGCCCGCGCTCGACCCCGAACTACCGGAACCTCGCCGACCAGGCGATCGTCAAGAAGGACGGCATCTCGATCTTCGCCGGCCAGCGCGACGACGCGTTCTACGGCGACATCGGGGCGATCTTCGACCTCGTCGGCTTCCGCAAGGGCACGGGCAACGCACGGCGGCGGCAAGGACTTCTTCGCCGGCTACGCCGTGCACGCGATCGCGCTGCAGATCCCGATCTCGGAGCTGAAGGCGAACAACAGCACGATCGGCGTCTGGGCCTCGACCGAGCGCCAGAACGTGACCGTGGGCAACAAGCTCCGGCGCGGCTGGACGCAGGTGTCGCGGCTCGGCAACCCGCTCGTCAACGAGGTCGTCGTCCCGACGCCCTTCAAGGACGTGTGGAACAGCTCGCAGCCCGTGAACGACAAGCAGTTCGCCGGCCCGGTCGTCAAGCCGGTCCTCGCGAAGCTGATGAACGACCTCTACAAGCTGAACGCGCCGGAGGACAACCGCGACGACCTCGTCGCCGTCTTCGGCACCGGCGTCAAGGGTCTCAACTTCACCGGCAACACGGTCGCGGACATGCTGCGGCTGAACTACTCGATCCCGGTCACGCCGGCGGGCAAGGTCAGCCGCATGGGCGTCATCGGCGGCGACAACGGCGGCTTCCCGAACGGCCGCCGGCTCGGCGACGACGTGATCGACATCGCCGAGCAGGTCATGGCCGGCTTCCTGAAGGGGAACAAGGTCCCGCTCGGCGACGGCGTCAACTCCGGCGACGTGCCGGCGCGCGACTCCTTCCCGTACGAGGCCGACCCCGCGTCCGGCTTCGCCAACAGCAAGGGCGACCAGAAGCCCTAACTCGACCCGCAGGGGAGGGCCTGCTGCGGCGAGGCCCTTCCTTCGCACCGACAAAGGAGACAGATGAGACTTCTTGCCGCCACCACGATCGCCGTCGCTCTCGCCGCCGCCGCGCTGCTCGGCGGCGCGTTCCAGGAGAGCAGCGCCACCGCGGCGCCGTCGACCGAGGCGCAGCGCGCCGCGACCCGCGGCCTCGTGCTTCAGCAGCAGGCGCGCGTCAGCGGCAACCCGGCGCTCTATCCCCGGGCCGAGCAGGCGCTCGAGCGTGCGCTTCGCCTCGACCCGCGCAACGCGTCGGCGCTCCGAGGGCTCTCTGCGCTCGCCGCCTCGCGGCACCGCTTTCAGCGAGTCGCTCGACCTCGCGCGCCGAGCGCGGGCACTGGAGCCCGGCGTGGCCGTCGTCTACGGCCTGATCGGCGACGCGAACCTCGAGCTCGGCCGCTACCCCGAAGCGTTCGCCGCCTTCGACCGGATGGCGGCACTGAGGCCGTCGGCGAACGTCTATGCCCGGATCTCGTACGCCCGCGAGCTGACCGGGGACCTGCCAGGCGCGCTCGAGGCGATGGAGCTCGCGATCGACTCCGCAGGCGTGGGCGAGCCGGCAGCGTGGACGCGGACGCTGACCGGGAACCTGCTGCTCTCCTTGCGCAAGCCTGCCGAGGCCAACGTGCGCTTCCGGGAGGCGCTGGCGTTCGTGCCGGGCTACGCCGGCGCCCTGAGCGGGCTGGCGGACATCCGGTCGGCGAACGGCGACCTCGAGGGCGCTCGTGCCCTCTACGCCCGCGCGGCCGCCGCCGCGCCGGTGCCCGAGTTCGCGGCAAGCCTCGGCGACGTCCTTGCCCAGCTCGGTCGTGAGGCCGGGGCGGAGCGCGCGTGGAAGCGCGCCGACGAGCTCGAGCGGCTCTTCGCCGCGAACGGCGGCCGGAACCTGCTCGAGACGGCCGAGTTCGACCTGAACCACGACCGCAACTTCCGGTCGGCGCTCGACCGGGCACGGCGCGGGCAGGCGGAGCGGCCGAGCGTCGAGGGCGATCACGTGCTCGCCTGGGCGCTCTACAAGAACGACCGGTGCGCCGAGGCGCGTGCCGTCTCGCTCCGATCCTTCCGGCTGGGCACGCTGGACGTCGACGGTCTCTACCACCACAGCCTGATCGAGCGTTGCCTCGGAAACAGCTCCGCCGCGGCCCGGTACCTGGCCCGTGTCGAAGGCGCTCGACCCGCGTACCTGGACGCCCCGCCTTCACCGCGGAGGCTGCAGGGCTAGTCGATATTGTCGGCGGCGTGGAGCCCGTCTGCGTCGCCGACTTCGAACGTCTCGCGGAGTCGCGGCTCGAGCCCGGCGCCTTCGGCTTCTACGCCGGCGGCAGCCGGCGACGAGCGCGCGCTCGACGCGAATCGTCGACGGCCTGGGAGCGCGCTGCGCCTGCGTCCGCGCGTGCTGGTCGACGTCTCGGAGGTCACGACTGCGACGACCGTGCTCGGCACGCCCGTCTCGATGCCGCTCCTCGTCGCGCCGACCGCATTCCAGAGGCTCGCCCATCCGGACGGGAGAGCCGGCAATGGCGCGGGCCGCCGCGGCGGCCGGGACGCTGATGTGCCTCTCGACGATGGCCACTGCGACGCCGGAGGAGGTGGCGGCTGCGGCGCCCGGTGCCCCGCGCTGGTTCCAGCTCTACGTCTTCCGCGATCGCGGCATCACGCGCGCGTTGGTCGAGCAGGCGGCCGAGCACGGCTACGGCGCGATCATGCTCACCGTCGATGCACCGCGACTCGGCCGCCGCGAGCGCGACCTGCGCACCGGCTTCCGGGTGCCGGCAGAGATCACGGTGCCGAGCCTGGCGCGCGCTCGGCGAGCTGGGAGGGTGCGACGCCGCTCGAGACGCTCGCTGCGATCGACTCCTCACTCACCTGGGCGAACCTCGACGAGCTGCGGTCGCTCTCGCCGCTCCCGCTCGTCCTCAAGGGGATCCAGACCGCCGAGGACGCAGAGCTCGCCTGCGACGCACGGCGTCGACGCGATCGTCGTCTCGAACCACGGCGGCCGCCAGCTCGACGCCGTCGCGCCGACGGCGGAGCTGCTCCCGGAGGTCGTCGAGGCGGTCGCCGGCCGGATGGAGGTGTACGTCGACGGCGGCATCCGGAGAGGGTCCGACGTCGTCAAGGCGCTCGCCCTCGGCGCGCGGGCGGTCCTCGTCGGGCCGGGCGCCGCTCTGGGGGCTTGCCTGCGACGGCGAAGCCGGCGCACGGCGCGTGCTCGAGCTGCTCCGCGACGAGATCGAGCTCGCGCTCGCGCTCTGCGGCTGCACGTCGCCGGAAGGCGTCTCGCCGGCGCCACCTCAGTACGATCGGCGGCCCGTGATCGAGACACTGACCCGCAACGCCGTCGACGTCCTGCCGGCGGGCGGGCTCGAGGCAGAAGCTCGAAGCTCGGGCGGCCGCTGCGGGTCAAGCTCGGCATCGACGTCACGTCGCCGGACATCCACGTCGGTCGCGGGATCCCGCTGCAACGGATGCGCGCATTCCAGGACGCCGGCCACATCGGCGTCTTCATCGTCGGCGACTACACGACGCAGGATCGGCGATCCCTCCGGCCGCTCGGCCGAGCGGCCGATCCTCTCCGACGAGGAGATCGACGCGAACGCGAAGACCTACGTCGAGCAGGCCTTCCAGATCGTCGATCGGGACAAGACCGAGGTCCGTTTCAACAGCGAATGGCTGGCGAAGCTCGACTTCGCGGACGTGATCCGGCTGACCCGGACGACGACGATCGGCGCAGATCCTCGAGCGCGACGACTTCAGCAAGCGGATGGCCGCCCAGGAGCCGATCTCGGTCTCGGAGCTCCTCTACCCGCTCATGCAGGCGTACGACTCGGTCGCGGTCGAGGCCGATGTCGAGCTCGGCGGCACCGATCAGCTCTACAACCTGCTGGCGGGCCGCACGGTCATGCAGGCGTACGGCCTCGAGCCGCAGGTCGTGCTGACGACGCCGCTCCTGCTCTCGTGGGACGGGGAGAAGATGAGCTCGTCGGTCGGCAACAACATCCCGCTGACCGCGCCGCCGGAGGAGCAGTTCGGCCGCGCGATGCGGATTCCGGACTCCCAGCTCGACGAGTGGTACCGGCTCGTGCTCGAGCGCGAGGTGCCGGCCGGCGAGCCGATGGACGCGAAGCTCGAGCTCGCGCGCGCGATCGTCGCGCCGCTCGCACGGGGAGGAGGCGGCGACCGCGGGCGGAGGCGCACTTCACCCGGGTCGTGCGCGAGGGCCAGGCGCCGGACGAGGTGCCCGAGATCCCGCTTCCCGACGGGGATCCCGTGCATCTGCCGGCGCTGCTGGCGTCTGCGTTCGGGCTCTCGACGAGCGAAGCGCGGCGGCTGATCGGCCAGGGAGGGCTGAAACTGGACGGCGTCGCGGTGACCGACCTCGACGTTCCGCGCGCGGAGCTCGTCGACGCGACCCTCCAGGCGGGGAAGCGGCGCTTCGCCAAGCTGCGGAAACCGCTTGACAGAGCGGTCGGGTTTGCTACTGTTCTTCGGCCGCCCGCGAGGGTCGGTGTAGTGCAAGAGTCCCTGTCCCGCGACGAACCGGAGTGTCTCCAAGCCTCGATCGGATACGATCAGCACCGCAAGCTTTGGAGGCCTCTGGCGCGAGTCGGAGGCTTTTTTACGCCGCCGCTTCCAGAGTGGCACTGGTCTTTGAAAACTCAACAGCGTGCGTTTACGTCGAGACCTCATCCTCTCGCCGGCTTTGCCGTTCAACGGTGTGGCCAGTGAGATGGGGTGAGGCTTCAACAAAACCCGTCGACCCTCCGCTACCTCGGTAGCGGTGCGGAAGACACTTTGAGCTCAAGCTCGAAGCGAAAGATTGCCCGCAGTCGTTCTTTGACTGCATTTATGGGCAAACAATCCTTCACGGAGAGTTTGATCCTGGCTCAGGACGAACGCTGGCGGCGCGCTTAACACATGCAAGTCGAGCGAGAACCAGTCCTTCGGGACTGGGGACAGCGGCGAACGGGTGAGTAACACGTGGGTAATCTGCCCTCGATTCTGGGATAGCCCGGGGAAACCCGGATTAATACCGGATAGCCTCTCGAGCTTACGAGCTCGTGAGAAAAGGTAGCTTCGGCCTCCGATCGAGGATGAGCCCGCGGCGGATTAGCTTGTTGGTGGGGTAATGGCCTACCAAGGCGACGATCCGTAGCTGGTCTGAGAGGACGATCAGCCACACTGGGACTGAGACACGGCCCAGACTCCTACGGGAGGCAGCAGTGGGGAATCTTGCGCAATGGGCGAAAGCCTGACGCAGCGACGCCGCGTGGGGGAAGAAGGCCTTCGGGTTGTAAACCTCTTTCAGCAGGGACGAAGCCACTCGGGTTAATAGCCCAGAGGGTGACGGTACCTGCAGAAGAAGCCCCGGCTAACTACGTGCCAGCAGCCGCGGTAATACGTAGGGGGCAAGCGTTGTCCGGATTTATTGGGCGTAAAGAGCGTGTAGGCGGCCGCACAGGTCCGTTGTGAAAACTGGAGGCTTAACCTTCAGACGTCGATGGAAACCGTGCGGCTAGAGTCCGGAAGAGGAGAATGGAATTCCTGGTGTAGCGGTGAAATGCGCAGATATCAGGAAGAACACCCGTGGCTAAGGCGGTTCTCTAGTACGGTACTGACGCTGAGACGCGAAAGCGTGGGGAGCGAACAGGATTAGATACCCTGGTAGTCCACGCCGTAAACGATGGGTGCTAGGTGTGGGGGGTGTCGACTCCCCCCGTGCCGAAGCTAACGCATTAAGCACCCCGCCTGGGGAGTACGGCCGCAAGGCTAAAACTCAAAGGAATTGACGGGGGCCCGCACAAGCAGCGGAGCATGTGGTTTAATTCGACGCAACGCGAAGAACCTTACCAAGGCTTGACATGGTCGGGAAAGCCGTAGAAATACGGCCCTCCTTCGGGACTCGATCACAGGTGGTGCATGGCTGTCGTCAGCTCGTGTCGTGAGATGTTGGGTTAAGTCCCGCAACGAGCGCAACCCCTGTCCTATGTTGCCAGCGAGTTATGTCGGGGACTCATAGGAGACTGCCGGTGACAAATCGGAGGAAGGTGGGGATGACGTCAAGTCATCATGCCCCTTATGTCTTGGGCTACACACGTGCTACATTGGCCGGTACAAAGGGTTGCGATGCCGCGAGGCGGAGCGAATCCCAAAAAGCCGGTCCCGGTTCGGATTGGAGGCTGAAACTCGCCTCCATGAAGGCGGAGTTGCTAGTAATCGCGAATCAGCAACGTCGCGGTGAATACGTTCCCGGGCCTTGTACACACCGCCCGTCACACCACGAAAGTTGGCAATACCCGAAGCCGGTGGGCTAACCCTTTTGGGAGGCAGCCGTCGAAGGTAGGGTTGATGATTGGGGTGAAGTCGTAACAAGGTAGCCGTAGCGGAAGCTGCGGCTGGATCACCTCCTTTCTAGGGATACCGGGGCAATTATCCCGGTAGGCGCCGAGCTCGTTGATGTCGATCCTCTCGAGGATCTCCGTCCGATGACTCGGTTCGCCTAGAAATCACGTCGACCTCGATGTAAGTACTCCGCACGCTGTTGAGTTTTGAGAGACCGTGCTATGCCGGCTAACGGCGGTGCGGTATTTCTCGTACGGCGGGCCGCCGGCCTGCGTGCACCTTGAAAACTCCATAGCGACAACACAACGTGTTCTTACTGATCAAGAGAACAAGAGCACACGGTGGATGCCTTGGCGCCAAGAGCCGATGAAGGACGTGGGCGGCTGCGATAAGCCCGGGGGAGATGCTGACCAATCGCTGATCCCGGGATTTCCGAATGGGGAAACCTACGCGTGGTAATGCGCGCGTGTTCCCGCCTGAATACATAGGGCGGGTAATGGCAAGCTGGGGAACTGAAACATCTTAGTACCCAGAGGAAAGGAAAGAAACCTCGATTCCCTGAGTAGTGGCGAGCGAAAAGGGAAGAGCCCAAACCTCGATGACGTGATAGACGGCAGTCGTTGTCATTGGGGGGTTGTAGGGCCAGTCTTGATCCGTCTGCCGGCGGGTCGGCGAGTTACAAAGTTGTGCGTTAGTCGAAGTGAATGGAAATTCACACCGTAGAGGGTAATGGTCCCGTAGACGAAAGCGCATAGCCTCGCTTGACAGGTACCTGAGTACGGCCGGGCACGGGAAACCCGGTCGGAACCCGCGGGGACCACCCCGCAAGGCTAAGTACTCCTTGGCGACCGATAGTGAACTAGTACCGTGAGGGAAAGGTGAAAAGCACCCCGGAAGGGGAGTGAAATAGTACCTGAAACCGTGTGCTTACAAGCGGTCGGAGCAGGCTTTGTCCTGTCACGGCGTGCTTTTTGCATAACGAGCCAGCGAGTTACTCTTACACGGCAAGGTTAAGGAAACGGAGCCGTAGCGAAAGCGAGTCTGAATAGGGCGCTTTAGTCGTGTGAGGTAGACCCGAAACTGAGTGATCTACCCATGGGCAGGTTGAAGCGGGGGTAAGACCCCGTGAAGGACCGAACCGACCTCGGTTGAAAACGGGGCGGATGACCTGTGGGTCGGAGTGAAAGGCTAATCAAACTCAGAGATATCTGGTTCTCCCCGAAATATATTTAGGTATAGCGTCACGTGTTCAATACCGGTTGTAGAGCACTGTTTGGTCTAGGGGGCCTACCAGCTTACCGAAATCAGGCAAACTCCGAATGCCGGTATTCCAGAGCGTGGCAGTCAGACTGCGGGGGATAAGCTTCGTGGTCGAAAGGGAAACAGCCCGGACCGTCGGCTAAGGCCCCTAATTCCATGCTAAGTGGGAAACGATGTCCGATTGCACAGACAACCAGGATGTTGGCTTAGAAGCAGCCACCATTCAAAGAGTGCGTAACAGCTCACTGGTCAAGTGATCGGGCGCGGACAATGTAACGGGGCTCAAGCATGGAGCCGAAGCCACGGACTTCACGGGTCAAACCGTGGAGTGGTAGGGGAGCGTTCCCACGCCAGCGAAGCGGCGGCGTAAGCCAGCCGTGGAGGCGTGGGAAGTGAGAATGCTGGCATGAGTAACGAAAGAGGAGTGAGAAACTCCTCCACCGAATGCCTAAGGGTTCCTGAGTAAAGCTAATCTGCTCAGGGTTAGTCGGGACCTAAGCCGAGGCCGAAAGGCGTAGGCGATGGACAACAGGTTGATATTCCTGTACCACGTCCCCACCGCTATCACCAATGGCGGGACGGGGTAGGCTACGGAATCCCAGGCGATGGTCGTCCTGGGGTAACCGCGTAGGGCGGGTGATAGGGAAATCCGTCACCCAGTAAGCCTGAGACGGGATGCCGAGCCCAGCGATGGGCGAAGTTCCTTAAGCCATGCCTCCTAGAAAAGCGTCTAGGGAGGTGGGACGTGCCCGTACCAAAACCGACACAGGTAGGCAGGTAGAGAATACCAAGGTGATCGGAAGAACTCTCGTTAAGGAACTCGGCAAAATGGTCCCGTAACTTCGGGAGAAGGGACGCCCCGGTAGGGTGACGCGGATTTACTCCGCTGAGCCTGAGGGGGCCGCAGTGAAACGGCCCAAGCGACTGTTTACCAAAAACACAGGTCTCTGCGAAGTCGTAAGACGACGTATAGGGGCTGACGCCTGCCCGGTGCCGGAAGGTCACGAGGAGAGGTTAGCCTTCGGGCGAAGCTTTGAATCCAAGCCCCGGTAAACGGCGGCGGTAACTATAACCGTCCTAAGGTAGCGAAATTCCTTGTCGGGTAAGTTCCGACCTGCACGAATGGCGTAACGACTTGGGCGCTGTCTCAACGAGAGATCCGGTGAAATTGTAGTCTCGGTGAAGATGCCGAGTACCCGTGGTTGGACGGAAAGACCCCGTGAACCTTTACTGCAGCTTTACGTTGAAGTCTGGTGTTCGTTGTCCAGGATAGGTGGGAGCCTTTGAAGCGGGGACGCTAGTCTCCGTGGAGGCAATCTTGGGATACCACCCTTCGGATTCTGGGCTTCTAACCCGATGCCGTGATCCGGGTCGGGAACAGCGTGAGGTGGGCAGTTTGACTGGGGCGGTCGCCTCCTAAAATGTAACGGAGGCGCGCAATGGTTCCCTCAGCACGGTTGGAAATCGTGCGTAGAGCGCAAAGGCATAAGGGAGCTTGACTGCGAGACTGACAAGTCGAGCAGGGACGAAAGTCGGCCTTAGTGATCCGGCGGTTAAGAGTGGAATTGCCGTCGCTCAACGGATAAAAGGTACTCCGGGGATAACAGGCTTATCCTCCCCAAGAGTCCACATCGACGGGAGGGTTTGGCACCTCGATGTCGGCTCGTCGCATCCTGGGGCTGAAGCAGGTCCCAAGGGTTGGGCTGTTCGCCCATTAAAGCGGTACGCGAGCTGGGTTCAGAACGTCGTGAGACAGTTCGGTCCCTATCCACCATGGGCGCTGGAAGTTTGAGAGGAGTCGTCTCTAGTACGAGAGGACCGAGACGAACAGACCTCTGGTGTATCAGTTGTCCTGCCAAGGGCACTGCTGATTAGCCACGTCTGGATGGGATAACCGCTGAAAGCATCTAAGCGGGAAGCCCACCTCGAGATGAGACTTCCCATCCCCTTCGAGGGAGTAAGGGCCGTGGAAGACGACCACGTTGATAGGCCGGCGGTGCAAGCGCAGCAATGCGTTCAGCTGACCGGTACTAATTGCCCGAGGTCTTGATTTAGAACACTCGTGTGAGTTCGCTATGGAGTTTTGAAGGTGCGCAGCGTCAGACTACGGCGCGCACTTCGACAATTTCGGCGGTCATAGCGTCGGGGGTACACCTCTTCCCATTCCGAACAGAGAAGTTAAGCCCGACAGCGCCGATGGTACTCGGGGCGCAAGCCCCCGGGAGAGTAGGACGCCGCCGAATTACTTCAGGAGGGCCGCGAGAGCGGCCCTCCTTCTGTTTCCCGCCTAGAATCCTGAGGTGGAACTGCGGCCGCCGGACCCGCCGCTCCGGGACGAGCTCGTCGAGCTGCGACCGTGGCTCTTCCGCGACGTGCCGGCGATCGTCGCGGCCTGCAACGACCCGGAGACCTCTCGCTGGACGACCGTGCCGTCGCCGTACTCCGAGCGGGACGCGCGCGCGTGGCTCGAACGCTGCGAGACCGCCTGGACGGACGGCGCTGCGCCACTCGCGGTCGTCGAGCGCGCGAGTGGCGAGCTGGCCGCGGCGATCACGCTCTGGCTGCACGGCCGGGTCGGCGAGCTCGGCTACTGGGCCGCGCCCGAGCACCGGGGCCGCGGCTACGTCCCCCGGGCCGTTCGGCTCGTCTGCGCCTGGGCGTTCGACGAGCTCGCGCTGCCGCGAATGCAGCTCGGGACGTTCCCGGGCAACGATTCGTCGGAGCGCGTCGCCGAGAAGTGCGGCTTCACACGGGAGGGCGTGCTGCGCGCGTGGATGGAGCAGCGCGGAGAGCGCCGCGACGTGACGATGTGGTCGCTCCTACCCGGCGATCCCGCGTAGAGCCTCGAGCCGGCGTTCGAGCGGGGGGTGCGTGACGAACAGCGCCGCGAGGCCTTCTTCGGCGAATGGGTTGACCGTGTAGAGCGGCTCGGTCGCCGGGCTCGCGTGAAAGGAGACGAGGTCGCTGGCGCGGTCGAGGCGCACCAGCGCCTCCACGAGCGCGTCCGCCGAGCCGCACAGACGGGCTGCGACCCGGTCGGCTGCCAGCTCGCGCTTGGGCGAGAGCAGCAGGTGCACGAACGCCGCTGCGACCGGGCCGAGGACGGCAAGCAGCGCACGCTCGAACCAGCCCCCGAGCCGGGAGACGTCGACGAGCAGGACTGCGAGCATCACCGCCGAGGTCTGGACGAGGACGTCGCGCCTGCGCACGTGCGCGAGCTCGTGCGCGAGCACCGCCTCGAGCTGCGACGGGCTCAAGCGCGCCGAGCAGGCCCGGTCGAGACCGCCAGCGCGGACCCGTTCGGGCCCGCGGCCGGCGGCGAGCGCGCGCGGGAAGCCGTCCGGGATCAGATAGAGCTTCGGCGGCACGATCCCGAGCTTCGCCGAGAGCGCGTCGACGGACGACCGCAGGATCGGGTCCTCGGCGAGCGCGTACTCGCGGGCGCCCAGCATCCCGAGCAGCGCGCGGTCGGCATACGCGTAGACGGCGAGTGCGGCGAGCAGTGCGCAGAAGACGAAGAGCGAGGCCGCCCGGTAGCCGCCCAGCGCCCAGCCGACGGCACCGAACAACGCTGCGATTCCGAGCGTGAGCAGCCACGCTTTCGCCAGGTTCAAGGCGGCGGCGCGCCGCATCAGGACGAGCTAGGCGTCGTCGTCGCCGAGGCCGTCGCGGTCGTCCTCGCCGAGCCCGCGGGGCGGCCAGTCCGGCTCCGGTGCGTCGCAGCGGCTCGAGCAGTGGAGCGAAGCGACGTTCTGCAAGGGGACGAGAATGTGTCCGTTCAGCTCGATGTGCGGGACGTCCTCGATCGAGCAGTACGCGGTCAGCACGCCCTTCCTGGTACTCGCCGCCGAAGAGCGCAACCTCGATCTGCTCGCCCTTGTACTTGTTCGTGTAGTCGTCCACGGGCCGCTCAGTCTACTGCCACGTATCCGCCGTCCCGAACGGCCAACTTGTAGACCGCGCAGTTCGCCCAGCGCTCCACCCGCTCGCCGAGCGCGTGGTGCCAGAGCGTGTTCAGGGCGCCTCCGTGGGAGACGACGAGCACCTGCTCGCCGGGGTGTGCGTCCGCGATCGCCTGCACTGCCTCGAGGACGCGCTCGCGCACCTCGTCGTCGCTCTCGCCGTCGTGCTGCGAGCCCTCGGGCAGGGCGGCGATGTCCTCGCGCGTAAGCCCTTCCCAGCTGCCGAACGACCGCTCCCGCAGGCGCTGGTCGAGCCGCACGTCGAGGCCGTGGCTCGCTGCGACTGCTTCGGCGGTCGCTCGGGCCCTGCTCAGGTCGCTCGCGTAGATGGCGTCGAGCTCGACGTGCTCGAGCTCCTGCGCCAGCGCGTGTGCCTGCGCGCGACCGAGGTCGTTCAGCTCGATGTCGGAGGAGCCCTGGATCCGCAGCTCGCGGTTCCAGTCGGTCTCGCCGTGTCGCGCCAGGAGGAGGGTGGTCACCCCGCTACGCTAGCCATCCGTGGACCTCGGGCTGACAGGGAAGGCGTGTCTCGTCACCGGCTCGACCGGTGGGATCGGGCTCGAGACCGCGAGGCTGCTCGTCGGCGAGGGCGCGCGCGTCGTCACGAACGGCCGCGGCGATGCGCCCGGGATCGGCGAGACGCTGCACGTGCGCGCCGACCTGTCCGAGCCGGACGCTCCGGCGGCCGTCGTCGAGGCGGCGGTTCAGGCGCTCGGCGGCCTCGACGTGCTCGTGAACAACGTCGGCTTCGCCGTGCAGGCCCGCTTCGCGGACGTCGCCGACGAGGACTGGGATTCGATGTGGCAGCTGAACGTGATGAGCTACGTGCGCGCGATTCGCGCCGCGCTGCCACAGCTGCTCGCGAGCCGAGGGACGATCGTGAACGTCTCGTCGACCGCGGGGAAGAGACCCTCGGTCGGGATGCCGCACTACTCGGTCACCAAGGCCGCCGTGCTCTCCCTCTCGCGCCTCGTCGCCGACACGTACGCCGGCGACGGGATCCGCTGCAACGCGGTCACGCCAGGCCCGACCGCGACCGAGGCCTGGCTCGGCGAGGGCGGCCTCGCCGACCAGCAGGGCGGCAGACCGCGACGAGGTGCTCGCGAAGGTCGGCGCCGGCCGTCCGCTCGGCCGGCTGGCCGAGCCGGAGGAGATCGCGGCCGTGATCGCGTTCCTCGCTTCCGAGCGCGCCTCGTACGTGACGGGCGCCGCCTGGAGCGCAGACGGCGGCACCGTCGCCATCGACCTGGCATCGTCTAGCCTGAGTCCAATGCCGGAGCTGGCCGGACGAGTCGCTGACGCCTTCGAGGCGCGCGTCCGCGCGCTCGAGGAGCAGGCGCTCTCGCCGCTCGCGGTGCGCTCCTACGACACGCGCGGGCGGCGCCGCGAGGAGACGGAGAGCACGGTCCGGACGCCGTTCCAGCGCGACCGCGACCGCATCGTCCACTCGAAGCCGTTCCGCCGGCTGAAAGGCAAGACGCAGGTCTTCATCGACCCCGCCGGCGACCACTACCGCACTCGGATCACGCACACGCTGGAGACGACCGGGATCGCCCGCGTCGTCGCTCGTGCGTTGCGGCTGAACGAGGATCTGACCGAGGCGATCGGGCTCGGGCACGACATGGGGCATCCGCCGTTCGGCCACGCCGGCGAGGAGCAGCTCGACCGCTGCCTGGCCGAGCGGTTCGGCACCGGCTTCCGCCACAACGAGCAGTCGCTCCGGATCGCGGAGGAGCTGAACCTCACCGCCGAGGTGTGCGACGGGATCCTCACGCACACCGGTCCGCAGGAGCCGCAGACGCTCGAGGGCAAGATCGTGCGGCTCGTCGACCGGGTCGCCTACATCAACCACGACATCGACGATGCGATCCGTTACGGCCTGCTGGCGCCCGAGGAGCTGCCGCGCGCCGAGCTCGAGCTGCTCGGGGAGACCGGCTCGAGCCGGATCGACACGCTCGTGCACGACCTGATCGAGACGTCCGAGCGCGCCGGCGACATCGTCCAGAGCGAGGACGTGGGCACGGCGATGCTGGCGCTCCGGTCGTTCATGTTCGAGCGCGTGTACCTCGGCGAGCACGCCCGCGGCGAGCACGATCGCGCGCACGCGACGATCACGACGATCTTCGAGCACCTGGTGGAGCGCGGCGACTCCGAGGAGGAGATCCGCGACTTCGTCTCCGGGATGACCGACCGCTTCGCGCTGTCGTACGCTGAGTCGCTCTAGTGGCGCGGATCAAGGAAGCTTCGGTACGCGAGGTCGTCGCCGCGGCCGACATGGTCGAGGTCGTCTCCGGCCGGACCTCGCTGCGCAAGGCCGGTGCCCGCTACTCGGGCCGCTGCCCGTTCCACGAGGAGCGGACGCCGAGCTTCTCGGTCAACCCGGCCGACAAGCTCTACCACTGCTTCGGCTGCGGCAAGGGCGGCGACGTGATCACGTTCGTGCGCGAGACGGAGAGCCTCGACTTCGCCGGCGCGGTCGAGTGGCTCGCCGAGCGCTTCCGCGTCACGCTCGAGTACGAGGAGACCTCGCCGCAGCTCGAGGAGTCGCGCAAGCGGCGCGACCGGCTCCACGCCGTGCTCGACCAGGCAGCCTCGTTCTACGAGCGGCACCTCTGGGAGTCGGCCGCGGGCGCGCCGGTGCGCGCCTACCTGGAGAGCCGCGGGCCTCGGCGAGCCGGTCTGCCGCGAGTTCCGGCTCGGGCTCTCGCCGGGGAGCGGTCTCGCGGAGAAGGCGCAGGAGAAGGGCTTCACCCGCGAGGAGCTGCGCGGCGCCGGCCTCACGAACGCGCGGGGGAGCGACTACTTCCCGCCGCGGCTGATGTTCCCGCTCGCCGATGCGCGCGGCCGGATCGTCGGCTTCCAGGCGCGCAAGCTGCGCGAGGACGACCCGCTGAAGGGCAAGTACGTCAACTCGCCGGAGGGCGAGCTCTTCCACAAGTCCGCGATCCTCTACGGGCTCCATCTCGCGCGGACCGCGATCGCGAAGCAGGAGCGCGGCGTCGTCGTCGAGGGGAACACCGACGTGATCGCGCTGCGCCAGGCCGGCTTCGAGCCGGTCGTCGCCTCGATGGGGACGGCGCTGACCGAACGCCAGCTGAAGGAGCTGCAGCGGCTCACGCGCCGCCTCTACCTCTGCTTCGACTCCGACGCGGCCGGGGAGGAGGCGACGCTGCGCGGGATGGAGCTGGCGACGTCGCTCGGCTTCGACGTCCGCGTCGTGACGCTGCCGAAGGGCCAGGATCCGGCCGACGCTCCGGCCGGCTTCGAGGCGCGGCTCGGCGGGGCGGAGAGCTACATCGTCTACCGCGTCCGGCTCGAGCTGGACCGCACGCCGGACCGGCAGGAGGCGTTCGTGCGCTGCCGCGAGATCCTGCAGCGCAACGAGGACTCGCCGGAGTGGCAGGACGCGCTGCGCCTGCTGGCGGGCCGGCTGAGCCTGCCGAAGGAGACGCTCTCCGGGCTGACGCCGAAGGGCGGCGTCCGGACGCTCACCGAGGAGCTGTCGCCGAAGCTGCTCGAGAAGGGCGACCGGCTGGAGCGGAACGCGCTCGCCGCGTGCGTCGCGTATCCCGGCGCTCGTCAAGCTGCTCGCGGAGCTGTCGCCCGAGCACTTCGACTCCGAGCTGCACCGCCGCTTCCGCGCGCTTCTCGTCGACGGCGGGGAGCTCGAGAGCGATCTGCTCGCGCTCCGGGCGGAGCTGGACGCGCGTGCGGCGCGGGAGGGACTGGACGAGCGGACCGGCAAGGAGCTGCTCCTGAACCTGCGCGAGCGCCGGCTGCGCCGGGAGCTCGCGGACGCCGAGTTCGACCAGATGAAGGAGCTGCAGACCCAGCTCGCGCGGGTCAAGGACGCGATCCTCGAATTGGCGTGATCCGTCCGCGGCGCCGCTACAATCGGCCAAGCCTTCCCGCGTAGCTCAATTGGCAGAGCATCCGGCTGTTAACCGGAGGGTTGTTGGTTCGAGTCCAACCGCGGGAGCTTCGAAACCCCTGCAAAGAGGCTAGAACGCGAAGGGCGCCCCGGTGAGGCGCCCTTTTTGTACCGGATTTTGTACCTCGGCGTCAGTCGGGAAGCCCGCTGAACAGCCGTTCTTCGCTGCGCTCCGCGGCGCCTGGGAACGCGACCAAGGCGGCGTGGACGTACCGCTCGGTCATCGACGCTTGCGCGTGGCCGGCGCGGGCCTGCACGTACACGGCGGGGTTGCCTGCGGCCGCGTCGTGGGTGAGCGCGGTATGCCGTAGGTCGTGCCACGGCCTGATCGGGCGTTCGATCCCCGCCTTCTTGATCGCCTTCCGCATGTAGCCGCGACATCTTCGAGGGGTCGAGCGGCGTCCCGAGCAGCGGGTGGCAGCGGCACGCTCGCTACCTCGAGCTCGTCGACGAGCTGGCGCGGTTCGTGACAATCTGATCGCGCGCTCCGCTCGACAACCGTTTGGGCGTCTCTCTACCCGAGCGAAGCGCTCGCGAACGAGCCGCCTTTCCCGCACGCGCTCGCCGGCGCGCGGCTGAGCATCCAGCAGCAGCATCTTCCCGGCATCAAAGCGATGCTGCCCGCCGAAAACGTGTACGCGCTTCTTCGCGACGACGCGCGCAGCATTGCGCCACGGCCCTCACCGTCGACCAGGCCGCGGAGATCTCGGGCTCGACGAAGAGCACGATTTCCGGCAAGGACGCGGCTTGGCAGGACCGGAAGTTTGAGCACGAGCAGGGTCGGCGGGGAGAAGCAGGCGGCGCTCGAGGCGTACCGCCAGGAGTGGGGCCACTACCCACCGGAGTACAAATGAGCCCGTCTGTCAGGTGTCCCGCTTGCGGCCGTCAAGTGCCCGCCGGCGGCGGCGTCACGAACTGCGTGCTCTGCGGCGCGCGGCTCGCCCGCTACCTGCGCGCGATCGGTAGGGGCGTGGTCCTGCGTGACCCTTTCCCGTCTCTGCCCGAAGTGTCCCGCGAAGGTAGAGAAGCCGGGTCTGTGCCCGGACTGCGAGCGTGCCGACAACCGGCGCCGCAATCAGAAGCGGAAGGACTCCGGACGGACGACCGAGGCGTGGCAGCGGATGCGGCTCGCCGCGTTCCTCCGGGACGGCTACGCATGCCGTCGCTGCGGCAAGACGGGCGACAGGCACACGCTGACCGTTCACCTGGACCCGGCGCTCGACGGCACCTGGCCGCCACCCGGGACGACCTGACAACGCTTTGCCGCTCCTGTCACGGCTCAGTGGACGCGCCACGGTCGCACTCCGGCGCCAAGAGCGCAGCGGCCGGCTCGAACGCTCCGAGCGTCGGCTAAAAGGCGCCACCGCCGACTACGTCACCGCGCTCGCGCGCGGCGGCAACGCGCTCGGCCCGCTACGAGTCCTCTGTCGCTCCTGTAACTCGCGACGCGGCGGCGGGCTCTGCTCGACTCACCCGCCACAACACCGTACGTTTCGATTGCAACAAGCGGCTGGGAACCCGTCCTCGTCGTGGCCAATGCGATTGGAGGACTTTGGTGTTCCGATTCCCGTTAATCGTGGTTGCCGCGCTCGCGGCGGCCGTCGTGCTCGCCGCCCCCGTAGCCGCACAGGGTGGTGTCACTGCCGCTCAGTTGACGAGTGCCGGATGGAAATGCTTCACACCGCCGCCCTTCCCGAACCGAGTCATCTGTGGCAAGCCCGGGCTCTGGCCTGCCGGCAGCGCCTGCGACCCGAATGGCCCAGCGGCATACAGCTTTCCTGACGTTCGACCGCACCACCGGCGAGCTACTCGGAGCAACGCACATGATCCGAGCCGACCTCTACCACGGGCAGCCGTGCCCCCAGCTTGGCGGCCTCTGCACCTTCAATCCCTTGAACGGCTACTGCCGATGCGCAGGTCTACTGAAACGCGAAGTCCGAGCGGGCTGTTTCACGGCGGCCCGCTCACCGACTTTCTTGTTCGTCGTCGCCTGACCCCCTCGCAGCGGGCGGCGCAAAGCACGGCCGTCAGTGGCGGGAGGCGGTGCTACGGGTGCGAAGCGATCGACCACTCGCTGGACGGCTGGCGCGAAGCGGGTCCTTTGCCACCATGACGGTTCGCCATGCCGGTCACTGCCAACATTTACCAACGCGTCGTCCGTCTTGTTACGCCCACGGGGGATTTAGGGACGGCATTCACGGTCGACCATGGGGATTCGCAGTACCTGGTTACGGCCAAGCACTTGATCGCCGATCAGCCGGAAACGGTCACGATGACACTTCGCGGCGACTCCTGGGAACGGCGCTTCAATCTCGCGCGGTTAGACGGTGTCACCGGCGGCGCCGACATCGCTGTCTTTCGCCTCGACGAGCCGATCACGCAGCAGTTGCCAGTGAATCCGACCCTAAACGCCGCAGTCTTCACGCAGGACGTGTACTTCCTCGGCTTCCCCTACGGCCTCGCGTTCGAACTGGCCGGGACACCGTTCCTACCATTCGTTAAGAAGGGCATTTTGTCAGCGGCCACTGACACCCCGGAAGGCCGGGCGCGTCCTCTATCTCGACGGCTTCAACAACCCAGGATTCTCGGGTGGGCCCGTCGCGTTCTACGCTCGCGGGACCGAAGGAACCGCTATCTGCGGCGTGGTGTCCGGCTACCGGTTCGACGTCCAGTCGCGTTCGAGTCGGTGGAGCCGAGATCGACGCCGAGGTTCTAGAAAACACCGGCATCGTCATCGCCTACGACATCAAGCACGCGATGGATGCAATCGAAGCGTATCACCCGCGCTGAGACTCGTGAACGTGAACCCAGCTGTCTTTGAAGCCGGGCGTCCGACTTGAAGCTGTAGCCCGTGCGGCGCACATGAGCGCGTCCGGTTTCATCTGAGCCCGGCATGTTGGCCTCACCCGCCTCGAATCAGCCCGGTTCGCCTACGGAACAGGTACCCTCCACACCGTCTGGCAGCTGAAAGCGGACGGGTGCCCCGCGGCCATCATCGCCCGAATCATCCTCTAGAGCCGGTCACGCCCAAGCCACAGCGCGGATGACGTTGCCGAACTGATCCACGTCCAAGACCGCCCGCTGCTCCCGTTTACGCGTGATCGCAAGGATGACCCACACGATCACCCAGAGCCCGAGAGTGAGCAACGTCAGGATGAGATGCAGGACGCGGTTGACCTTCGTGCCCGGCCTGATGATGACCGCCTGGTAGTGGGTTGGGATTCGACGTGCCAGCCGCGTTGGACTTCCATGGTGACGGCGCGGGCTAGGAGTGCTTTGCGTTCGTCGGGGGTGCGGGTGCGCGGGGCATGCGTCTGCTGCTGCTGCGGTGCTCATGGGTTCACCTTCCCATAGGGGTTGTGCCATCGGAAGCGGATCCTCACTACCACCGTAGGTGGATCAGTCGCTGTTTATCCACCCCGTTCGGGTAGACATCCGCCGGCGTAGTCACGGAGCTGAACTGCCGCTAGCGCCGCACCGATCTACTGCCCAGTTACGCGGTGCATGTATTCCATCATGAGGTTCCGCGACCAGGGCCACCAGATCAGAAACGAGCTGCCAAAGAACGTCGCGAGCGCCGCTCCGATTCGGACAGGCCACCACGCCTGGATCCCGAAGCCGACCGATAGAGCGATACCGACGAGGATTCCGAGCACGGCAAGGCGGATGTCGTTCAGTCCGCGCTTAAACAGGCAAAAGCTGAGGAGGGACAGTGCGGGGACCGGTTATCGCGGCCGCACCCTCAAAGGTGCGAGCTGTAGAGCCGCATGACGGGCAGGGCTGACGCTCCTCGGCAGGCGTGTCGGATCGTTCACTGATCGCAGCACCGCGGGCTCCACATTTTGTCGCCATGCAGCGAGTCTCGCAGCGGCACCGGCCGCGGGGCTCGCGTGGCCCAATCCTGGCCCAATCGTCCTGGCGAACCGGACTCTAGTTGCGTTAGGCGCCGGGCGGGAGCTCGACTTTCGGCGGCTCCGGCTCCGCGGGACGATTCAGGATGTGGTCGGTGGCAACAGCAAGCGCACGAGCCGCGGCGACGGCGATAGGTGCCGCGACGAGTGCAACGTCGGCCGCGGAACGTCCTCTCCCAGTGTTGCCGACTTGTCTGGGGTCTTCGTTTCATCATTCATGGGAGCGAGTCTGACGACGTAGGCCGGATAGCGGGACCAACTTTTACTGCTTTTGTACCCGCCTCACCTGATCTGAGCCGCTCTCACGTCACCTTGCATGGCTCAACCCTGCGGTAGCGGCCTGTGCTTGACCTCGGCCGGGTCGGCTGTTAACCGGAGGGTTGTTGGTTCGAGTCCAACCGCGGGAGCTCATTTGGGACCGGAGCCGCTCCGAGGCGGCGACCGCTCACCAGTTCCCGCTCCGTCCCGGCTGCGCGCTCACGTAACCTCACCGACATGGGACGCCTCAACTACACCGAGATCGAAGTCAACGACGGCACAATCACGCTTCCCCGGGACTCGCGGGACCTGCTCCTCCACGAGATCGAATCCACGGAAGGTGGGGCAGAGATTCGCAAGGCTCTCGACGAGGCCAGCGCTACGCGCCCGTCGAGCTCACCGACGAGCAGAAGAGCGAACTTCTCGACGTGCTCAACCGCTGGTGCCAACGCGTCACGGCAGAAGGGCTCCCGGAAGGCATTGACGAACTGCGCTGCGAACTCGCCGGCGAGGCCGTTACAGCTGACCGGTAGCACGGCGCGGAGCCGGAGGCACGATTCGAAACCCGCCCAGGTGGAAATAGCCAACGAGCCACCTGCGGAGCCTGGCCAATCGGGGCATCGCATTTCCGCTGCGGCGGGAACTGCCGCCCGTAAATCTCCTCTTGTCGAGAGGATGGCCGCCCTCCTCCGCGGGTGGCGCTTTTCGCAAGCCCTCGCGGCGGCCCCAAGGTTCGCGCCTACGGGTTGCCCGCCGTGCCAAGTCCTTTGAGGGTTTTCGCGGTTTCATAGAGCTTCAGCCACGTTGCTCGATGCTGTTGAATCGCTTCTTCGAGCACGCGACGCTCTCGAAGGTGTGGGCCTAGCTTGTGGAGCAACAACTCCGCGAACGCGACGAGCTCTTCGTCGCTCGGCTCCGGCGAGGACAAGCTAGCCGCCGGCAGCGGTGATTTTGGCGTCGAGCACCTCGAGTTCGCGCTCTGAGCGGGCGATCATCGCCGTGAGATCGTCCGTCATGTCGGTGTCGAGAACGTTTGCCGCTGCTTCGAGCGCCAACAACGTCTGCTGACAGGTACCGCGAAGAGGAGCAAGAGCAGGCTTCGAGCCTGCGTCAACGCTGCGAGATTTTTCGTCACGGTCGAAACAGTATGACTCGCAACCGATGTTTGGCATGCGCCAGCCCTCCGAGGCGCGGGGCGGCACTTACGGAGAACGTAACTCGGCTGTACGTTCAGCCGTCGAGACGCCCACCGCTTCTAACGACGGCCGCCGCGAACTCCTGCAGACCGCGTCCCTGTGACTCTGCCAATCCCTGCAGCACCGCAAGTGCTTGCTCAGCGGGCAGTCCGTGGCGGGTGGATAGCAACTGAGTCGACGTGCTCGACCACGACCACGCCGGTGATGAGCGACGCTTCCCTCGCTACCCAGGGCGCATCTGTGTTTGAAGCCGGAAGTTGTTCCGGGAAGCTGCGGCCATGCTGGACACCTCTCCCAACGTTGAGTCCCGGGAAAAGGAGGAGCTCGATGCTCGCCGCCAAGGACGTGGCCTCGCACCCTGCGCTTGTGTCGACGACCTCGTCACCTCTCCCAGTGACGGGGCCAGACATCCGAGTCTTAGCACAAGTCTGTCACCCCCCAGAAGCCCGTGCCCTCTATGGAACGCAGGCCCCCGGGGACGCGGATCATGCTCGGCTCGCGCGATCGGCAAATCGCGAGGCCGCAGGGCTGTGGATGCCGCGAAGAGGAAACCTGACGAAGGCTCTCCTCACCTGGGCGAAGCTCTGTGCACAACGGCGGCACCCGCTCTGGAGAACGCGGACAGATCGTGACCACCCGCTCTTAGTTGACAAGGGGCCGCTGGATGTCTTGACTCTGAGATCCTTGGGCCGGGCGGCCGGCCCACCGATTAGGGGAGAGAAAATGCGAATGAAGCTGCCTCTGGCGTTGTCTGTCTGCGTGGTTGTGCTTGGTGTGCTGGTTCCTGCCGCGATGGCGTTCGATTGCGCGGTGGCCAAGAAGCCGGCGACCGCGGGCGCGGTTGTGTCCGTCAACATCGTTACCGGGGAAGAGACACTGCTGAAGCCGAATCCGGGTACGGAGGAGAAGCCGCACGGGAGCTTTGTGGCTCTCACTGACGGTGCCGGCTTCAGCACTTCGGTGTTCGTGCGCGCGCCGGGTGGGGTTCTTCCGCCGGCCCGTGAGGGCGGTTCGCAGTACAACTGCGATGGCAAGGGCATCGAGTCGCTCGAAGTCTGCTTCGGCGGCTGAGTGACTTCGACAAGGCCGTTCATCGCGGCGGAAGAGGCACGAGCGAAGAACCTCTTCCGCCGCGGCGACTGGGCCGCCACCAAAGCGACGAGTCCTCGGAAAGGAAAGGGTTCGTTTCGGTTAACGTAGCCGCGGGCGTCCGCCCCCTCCGTGTCGGGGCCTTGGCAAAGTTCCTAGCGCGGCTAAGGCGGCGCCCTTTTGCGTTCGGTTTTATTTGTTTGAACCAGCAAACTTCGGGTACCGGTTACCCCGCCAGGGACACAGGCGCAGCTCTCATGGACTGCGCCGGACACAAGGAGGGGACTATGAACAGCGTCAAGACCGCTGTTACAGCGTTGCTGGCCACGTTGGTGCTCGCACTCTCAGCATTCGCTGGGTCGGCGAGCAGCGCCCAGAACGTGCAGGACGGGCTGGTCAACGTCGCCGTCTTCGACGTCACCGTCATCGACGGAGACGTCGTCGTGACACTCAACCGCGTGATCAGCGACGTGAACGTCGGGGTAGCCGCGCAGATCGCTGCGAACGTCTGTGGCGTGAAGGTCGGACCGCTTGCGATTCTCGGACAGGCGGTCGACCGCTCCGGTGAGACTCGGACGGCATGCGAGACGAGTAGCCAGATCGTCGACTTCCGGCAGAACTAGGAACTCGGCCGCCGGGAACCTTCCGCGGGTGGGTCCTCGGGACCCCCGCGGAAGGGCGTTGCCCATTTGTAAGGATTTGCAGGATCTGCCGCGCGGGCGCAAAAAGTGTCCGTCCCGTGCGAATCCGACTCGTACTCACCGCGGCGGTTGCCGCCGCCCTGCTTGCCGCGCCGTCCGCGTTCGCGGCTCCCGATCCCGAGATCGCGGCGCTTCAGGTGTCGTTGCGCTCGAAGGGGATGTACTTCGGCACCATCGACGGCCTTGCCGGTCCCATGACGGCCAAGGGCCTGCGCATGTTCCAGCGCGCGGCGAAAATCCCGGTCACCGGCGAGCTGAGCGCTCGCACCCGCGCTGAGCTCGGGGCGCTCGGCCGCCCGCTCGTCGCGCGCCGCGTGCTCACGCAGGGCGCGTACGGGTGGGACGTCTCGTCGCTCCAGTTTCTGCTCGCTCGCGCGGGCCACCTGCGCCTGCTCGATCTCGACGGCCACTTCGGCGCCTCGACGAAGGCCGCCCTCGTGCGCTTCCAACGCACTCGTGGCCTCGCGGTCGACGGAATCGCAGGGCCGGCGACGCTGACGTCCTTCGGGCACGGGCGCCGCGCGCCGGTGCTGATACAGACAACGGCGGCGGTTACGGCTACGCCGGTCTCGTACGTCGTGCGCCCCGGCGACACGCTGACCACCATCGCCCAGAAGCACAAGACGACCGTGCCGGCCCTGGCCAAGGCGAATGACCTGAAGTCGGTGAACCTCGTCGTCGAGGGCGCGAAGCTGCGCGTTCCGGGCGCGGCGGCCAGTGGGCCGGCCGAGGAGCTGAGCAAGATCCACGGTGCGTGCCGAAATCGACCGCTGGGCCGCTCACTACGGCATCTCCGTCAACCTGGCGCGGGCGCTCGCTTGGCAGGAGTCCGGGTTCCAGACGAACGTCACGTCGTCGGTCGGAGCATGGGGCCCGATGCAGGTCATCCCCGCGACGTGGGCGTTCGTCGAGACCGTGCTGCTCGGTCGCTCCGTCCCGAAGACCGGCGAGGGCGGCGTCGAGGTCGGCATGACGCTCCTGAACCACCTGCTCAAGCGCTTCAACGGCGACCAGCGCCTCGCGCTCGCGGCGTGGTACCAGGGTGAGAAGGCGGTGCGCGAGGTCGGGCTCTACGACGAGACGAAGGTCTTCGTCGCCAACGTGCTCGCCCTCACGGGCCGCCCGCTCTAAGGGCGCGACCGCTGCGACCGCCGCGTAGGCGCGGCGCGCGGCCTCTTCGACGCCGAGCGACCAGAGCGAGTCGGGCTGCTCGGGGTCGCCGAAGATCTCGACGTCCCAGGCGCCGCGCCAGCCGGCCTCGTGCAGAACCCGCATCAGCTGCGGCGCAGCGCTCGCCCGGCAGCGCTCGGTCGTCGCGCGCCCCCGGAGAAGCTGCTCGGCGACGTGGACGCCCGTGATCCGGTCGACGTTCTCCGGCAGGTGCCGCTCGATCTCGGGCGTGTCGCCGACGTGCCAGAGGTCGACCATGATCCCGACGTCCGGGAGCCCGGCCTCGTCGAGCAGCGCGAGCGTCTCCGGGATCGTCGTGATCAGGGTCAGGCCGTCGCGCTGCGGAGGCGTGGATCGGCTCCAGGCCGAGCCGAACGCCGGCCTCGGCGGCTGCCGCGGCAACCCGCCGCAGCCCGTCGATCGCGAGCCGGCGCGCCTCGGCGCTCGTCCCGGTCCCCGGCGGCGCCGGTCAGGCAGAGCACGCAGTCCGGCTCGTAGCGCGCGAACCGGTGCATCGACGCGCAGATCGACTCGATCCGCACCTCGACGTCGTCGGGCCCTTCGATCACCGTGTTCGGGAGGATCGACGGCACGAGCGGGACGCAGTTCGTCGCGCGCAGGCCGCTCGGCGCGGAGCGCTTCGAGGTCGGCCTCGTCGTCGCCGAGCTTCATCTCCCAGATCCCGATCCCGTCGAAGCCCGCCGCGCTGTAGGCGCGCAGGTCGTCCGCGAAGGACGCGCCCACGGTCGAGATCTCGCTGAGCGAGAGCGTCACGGCAGGCCGGGAACCTTCGCCAGCAGCCGCCGCACGAGCGGCGGCTTCGTCAGCTGCTTCGCGACGAGGTAGCCGGAGCCCGCGCCGAGGCCCGGCCCAGGGTGCGTGCTCGCGCCGATGTGCCAGAGCCGCTCGACCGGCGTGCCGTGGCCGGGCGAGGCGGGCGTGGGGCGGAAGAGCAGGTTCTGGTCGAGCGCGCAGGAGCCCGCGTAGATGTCGCCGCCGACCCAGTTCGGGTTCGCCGCCTCCATGTCCGCGGGCGACATGACGACGCGTGCGATCGTGGCCGACTCGAGGTTCTCGATGTGCCGGCCGATCCGCTCGACGATCCGGTCGGCGTATGCCTCGCGCAGCTCCTCGGTCCAGCCGCGCGGACGTGTCGAGCTCGCCGGCCGCGTCGCCCTTCAGCTGCGGCGGCAGCTCCTGGAGCTGCACCCAGATCACCCACGAGCCGTCCGGCGCGCGCGAGGGGTCGACTGCCATCGGCTGGCCGAGCGCGATCGTCGCCTCGGCCGGGAGCAGGCCGCGGTCGGCCTCGTTGACCGCCCGCGAGACGCCGTCGAGACCGGGGGTGAGGTGGAGTCAGCGGGGTGCGGGCGAGACGCTCGTCGCCGCGCCAGCGCGGGCAGCTCGCTCATCGCGATGTGGATCTGCATCTCGCCGCGCCCGTAGCGGAACCGGGCGCGGCGTCGCGGACGTGTGACGGCGCATCGGCCTCGCCGAGCAGCCGCCCGTACAGCTGGGTCGGGGTCACGCAGGCGAGCACCGCCCGCGAGGCCGCGATCGTCTCGCCGCCGGCGAGCCGGACCGCGGTCGCGCGACCTTCCGAGACGACGATCCGCTCGACGTCGGCTTCGGTGCGCAGCTCGCCGCCCGCCTGGCGCACGATCGCTGCGAGGCCCTCGACGAGCTTCACGCCACCTCCGCTGCGGGACCGGCATCCCGCCGAGCTGGAGCGCGCACGCGATCACCTGCGTCATGAAGCCGGACACCGCCTGGTCGGGGCCGAGGCCCGTGTGGAGCACCCAGGGGGCGAGCAGGCCGTGCGCCTGCTCGCGGTCGAACGTGTCCGTGAGCCAGTCGCGCGCCGAGAGCAGCGAGTGGCCCGCGAACTCGACGAGGCCGCGCCGGCCGAGCTGCCGGTAGGCCTTGCGGCCGAGCGAGAGCCCCTGGCCCGACCAGAGCTCCGTCCCGAGCACGCCGAACGCGATGTCGGCGCCGGCCATGAACTGGTCGAACTGGCGCTGCCACGCCTCGCCCGAGCTCGGCAACGTTGGCGGCGCCGTCGGTCGAGAGGTGCGCGCTCGAGCCGTCCGGGAACGCCGTTGCCGTCGGCAGGTCGGTGTTCAGGTACTCGAGCCCGAGCGCGGTCGAGGTCCGGCTTCAGCTCGGCATAGGCGGGCGAGCCGACCCAGAGCGGGTGCCAGGAGGAGAAGACCTCGTGCGTGAACCCCGGCGCGGTCAGGCCCTCGACCGTCTTGATCGCGCCGCCGAGCCAGTCGTTTCGCTCGAGCACGCAGACGCGCCAGCCGTCCTTCGCGAGCAGCGCGGCGCCCGCGAGCGAGTTGACGCCGCTGCCGACGAAGACCGCGTCGAATCCCGCCACGGCGCGACTCTACTGCCTTGACATGTCACGTTGGAATCTGCGTTAGATTCCCCCGATGCTTCTGCGTGAGGTCGAGTATGTGCGCCCGTCGTCGGTGGACGAGGCCGTTCGGCTCCTGGCAGCGCACGAAGGCGCGCGCGCCCTCGCCGGCGGCCAGACGCTCGTCAACGTGATGAAGGCGCGCGCGGCCTCGCCGGACGTGCTCGTCGACCTGGGCCGGCTCGAGGACCTGCGTTCGATCACGGTCTCGGGCGACACGCTCCAGCTGGGCGCGATGGCGACCTACACGCAGATCATGGCGTCGTCCGAGGTCGACGTCTCGCGCCCGATCCTCGCCGAGGTGGCGGCGCAGATCGCGGACGTCCAGGTGCGCAACCGCGGCACGATCGGCGGCAACGTCTGCTCGAACGACCCGACCAACCACCTGCCGCCGCTGCTCGTCGCGCTCGGCGCCTCGATGACGATCCGCGGCGCGGACGGCGAGCGGACGCGTGCCGGCGGAGGAGTTCTTCCTCGGCGTCTACCTGACCGCGGTCGGCGAGGGCGAGCTGCTGCTCTCGGTCTCGGTCCCCGCGGCCGCGAAGGCCGCGGACGGGTTCGCCGTCGATCACGATCGGCCGCGACGGCACGTGCATCGCGAACGCCGCCGCCAGCCTCTCCGGCGGCGCGACGCGGATCGCGCTCGGCTGCGTCGACGCCGTGCCGATCCTGGTCACTCCGGCCGCGCGCGGACGAGGCGAGCATCCGCGAGGCCGTCGCCGGACGCGGGGCTCGAGCCGCCGTCCGACGTGCACGCCTCCGCCGACTATCGCCGCCATCTCGCCGCCGTCTGCGCGGTCCGCGCGGTCCAGCAGGCGACCGAGAGAGGACGATGAGCGTGGACGAGCCCGCCAGGAGCCGCGCGATCTCGGTCGAGGTGAACGGCGACGTCTACGAGCGCGAGGTCGACGCGCGCCGGCTGCTCGTCCACTTCATCCGCGACGACATCGACCTGACCGGCACGCACATCGGCTGCGACACCGGCAACTGCGGCGCCTGCACGATCCATCTCGACGGGCAGGCGGTGAAGAGCTGCATGCTGCTCGCGGTCCAGGCGGACGGCGCCAAGATCGCCACCGTCGAGGGGCTCGCCCCGGTCGACGGCGAGCTGAGCCCGCTCCAGCAGTCCTTCTCCGCGCACCACGCGCTCCAGTGCGGCTACTGCACGCCCGGGATGCTGATGAGCGCGTCCGCGCTGCTCGCGCAGAACCCGCATCCGAGCGAGGAGGAGGCGCGGACGGCGATCCAGGGCAACATCTGCCGCTGCACCGGCTACGTGAACATCGTCGAGGCGATCGTGTCACGGCAGCCGGACAAATGAGCACGACCGACACCGACATCGCACCGCGCCGGTCGAGCTGCAGAAGGGCCACATCGGCCAGTCGATCCCGCGCAAGGAGGACAGGCGGCTCGTCCAGGGCCAGGGGGTCTTCTTCGACGACGTCCGCCGGCACGGGACGGGCTACGTCCATTTCGTCCGCTCGCCGCACGCGCACGCGAAGATCGTCTCGATCGACGTCGCCGCCGCGCTCGCGCTCGACGGGGTCTACGGGACGCTGACCGGCGACGAGGTCGCGATCCAGACCGATCCGTTCTTCGAGATGTCGACGCCGCCCGGCAACGAAATCAAGGACTACGCGCTCGCGGTCGGCAAGGTGCGCTTCATGGGCGAGCCGGTCGCCGCCGTCTGCGCGCGCCACGCGCGAGCTCGCGCGCGACGCCGCCGAGCTCGTCGAGGTCGAGTACGAGCCGCTCGACGTGCTCGTCGACGCGCGCGAGGCGGTCAAGAACGAGACGGTCATGCACGACGAGGCCGGCTCGAACGTCGTCTGGAGCGGCGTCTTCGACTGGGGCGACTGGGAGGCGGCGAAGGCCGAGGCCGACCGACATCGTCACGATCGACGAGCTCCACTTCCACCGCTTCAGCTCGACGCCGCTCGAGTGCTCCGGCGCGCTCGTCGAGTACGAGCGGGCGAGCGGCCAGTGGACGCTGCACTGCAACCACCAGATGCCCGGCGTCGGCGCGATCTGGATGGCGCCCGCGCTGCGCACCGGGCATCGACAAGCTCCGCTTCATCACGCACGACATCGGCGGCGGCTTCGGCAACAAGATCTGCCTGCACCCGTACTACGTCACGCTCTGCCTGCTCGCGCGGAAGCTGAACCGGCCGGTGCAACTGGACCGAGTGGCGCACCGACCAGCACACGGCGAACGCGCACGGGAACGAGCGCTGGTTCCACGACGTCGAGGTCGCGGTCAAGGCCGACGGGACGATGCTCGGCTTCAACGTCAAGGCGCTCGACGACTGCGGCGCGTTCCCGCGCTACGAGCCGCTCGGCTGCATCATCTGGGCGCAGGTGACTCCGGGCTGCTACGCCTGGCGCAACATCCGCGTCGACTTCACGCAGGTGACGACGAACAAGTCGCCGGTCTCGCCGAACCGCGGCTACTCGCGGATGCAGCACCTCTGGCTGACCGAGCGGATCATCGACATCGTCGGCGCCGAGCTCGAGATCGACCCGGTCGAGATGCGGAAGCGCAACTACGTCAAGACCGAGCAGATGCCGTACGAGACGCCGAACGGCTGCGTCTACGACTCCGGCGACTACGCGCGCTGCCTCGACATCGCGCTCGACCTGATCGGCTACGACTCGATCGAGGAGCGGCAGCGTGGAGGCGGCGTCGCGCGGCAAGCTGCTCGGCCTCGGGATCGGCTCGACGCTCGACTCCGGCACGAACAACTTCGGCCAGTCGCAGCTCCTGAACCCCGAGCTCCAGTTCTCGGGCAACAACGAGGCGGCGACGGTGAAGCTCGACATCTTCGGCGAGGTCGTCGTCACGCTCGGCACCGTCCCGCAGGGGCAGGGCCACGAGACGACCGCGTCGCAGGTCGTCGCGGACATCCTCGGCTGCTCGCCCGACCAGGTGAACGTGCGCCAGGGCCACGACACGTTCTTCAACTCGAACGCCGGCTTCTCGGGCACCTACGCCAGCCAGTTCGCGGTCACCGGGCTCGGCGCGGTCAAGGGCGCGGCCGATCTGCTGCGCGCCGAGATGATCCAGCTCGCGGCGGCGGTGCTCCAGTGCGACGCCGAGCAGATCGAGCTCGCGGACGGCTTCGCGCGGATCAAGGACGGCCCGCCCGAGGCTGCGCTCCCGTTCATGGCGCTCGGCGCGATCGTGAACGCGAACAACGCCTTCCTGCCGCCCGACTTCAACCCGACGCTGAACCACCGCTTCGTCTACCGGCCCTACTTCGGGATGGTCGACACGGAGAAGAAGACCGGGAAGCTGACGCTGACCTACGCGACGCAGATCCACGCCTGCGTGGTCGAGATCGACCGGGAGACCGGCGTCGTCGAGATCGTCGACTACGCGGCCGTCGACGACTGCGGCGACGCGGATCCACCCGCAGATCGTCGAGGGCCAGGTGCACGGCGCGACCGTGCACGCGATCGGCGCGGCGCTCTTCGAGGACTTCGTCTACGACGAGGACGGGCAGCTCCTCACCTCGAACTTCTACGACTACCACGTGCCGCACGCGCTCGACGTGCCGGCGCTGAAGACCGGCGCGATCGAGTCGCCGTCTCCGTTCACGCCGCTCGGCTCGAAGGGGATGGGCGAGGGCGGCGGCGGCGGAATCCACTGCATCTGCTCGGCGATCCAGGACGCCCTCCGGCCCGCGGGAAGGCCGATCGTCTACGACAGCTGCAACCCCTACCACCGCGTCTGGTCGATGCTGCAGGACCCGGAGCCGACGCGCGCCAACGTGTCGGTGGCTCCTGCATGAAGGTCGAGGGCGTCAAGGAGCTGTCGGCGCCGCGCGACGTCGTCTGGGAGGTGCTGAACGACCCGGCGCAGATGGCGAAGCTGATGCCGGGCGTCGAGGGCTTCGAGGTCAAGGACGAGCGCAACTGGCAGGCGAAGGTGAAGATCCCGCTCGGCCTCGGCGGGCTGCGGATGACGATCGACTTCCAGAAGGTCGAGGAGCGCGCGCCGGAGTTCGCGCAGCTGAACGCGAAGGGAAACGGCGTCGGCGCGATCATGAACATGCAGACGCAGTTCCATCTGACCGAGTCCGGCGACGGGAACCTCGATGCGCTGGGAGGCCGACGTCAAGATCGCCGGCCCGGTCGGCGCGATGGGCCAGCGCGTGCTGCAGCCGATCATCAACCAGCAGGTCGGCAACGTGCTCGGGGCGCTCGAGAAGCAGGTCTCGGAAGCCGCGGCTCCGAGCAGCAGAGCTGAGCTCGCCGTGACGGTCCCGTTTCGCATCGGCGTGATGCAGCTCACGATGGAGCCGCTCGACGAGATGCTCGCGTCGGCGCGCGTGATGGACGAGGCCGGCATGGACACGATCTGGCTCGCCGAGGCCTATCCGTGGTGGCGCAAGCACGGGATGGAGGCCCGCTCGTCGACGGTCGTCTCGGCGCTGATGGCGCGGGAGACCGAGCGGCTCACGATCGGCTGGGGGATCATCTCGCCGTTCACGCGCCATCCGGTGCAGGTGGCGATGGACGCGCGCGTCGTCCAGGAGGCGGCCGGGCCGGGGCGGTTCATCCTCGGCTTCGGGACGTCGAAGATCTTCCTCAACAACGCGCAGATGCAGACCAAGAAGACGCTCGGGCCGATGCGGGACGCGGTCGAGATCGTCCGCGGCGTCCTCGGCGGCGAGGCGTTCGAGTACGAGGGCGACACGTGGAGCGCCTCGGTGCCCGCGCTCTCGCCGGAGGCGCACGCGCCGCGCGACGTGCCGCCCGTGTACGTCGCCGCGACCGCGCCGAAGATGATGGGCGCTCGCTGCGGAGCTCGCCGACGGCTGCCTGACGCCGTCGATCACGACGCCGGCCTTCGTCCGGCACACGCGCGGGCTCGTCGGGCTCGGAGATCGACGTCGGCTGCACCGTCGTCGCCTCGATCGACGAGGACCGGGACCAGGGCCGCGACGGCGCCCGCGAGATCGCGGGGATGTACCTCGCGAACAAGGTGCAGAACATCCAGGGCGCCGCCGACACGCTGCTCGACCTCGCCGGGCTGGAGCAGGACGAGATCCGCCCGGTCGCAGAGGCGATGGAGCAGGGCGGCCGGCTGGCGGCGAAGGCGCAGGTGACGGACGCGATCCTCGACAAGTGCAAGCCGATCGCCGGCACGCCGGACGACTGCATCGCCGCGATCGAGGAGTACCGCGACGCCGGCTGCACCCATGTCATGCTCGAGCTGTGGGGCGACGACCGGCACGGCCAGATCCGCCTCTTCGGGGAGAAGGTCCTGCCGCATTTCCGATGATCGACCGCGACCGCGCTCGTCGCCGACGCGCTGGCGGCCGTCTCGATCCCGAGCTTCACCGGCTCCGAGGAGGCGATGGCGGCGTGGATGGCCGGCCAGTGCCAGGAGCTCGGCCTCGCCGTGCAGTGGCAGCAGGTGGAGGACGGGCGCGCGAACGTGCTCGCGACGCGGGCGGGCACCGGCGGCGGGCCGACGTTGATGTTCAACGGGCACATGGACACGTCGTACTCCGGCCGGGAGCCGTGGCTGGCCGGGATCCCCGGCTTCCAGCCGCAGGGATTCGAGCGCGACGGCCGCATCTACGGGCTCGGGATCTCGAACATGAAGGGCGCGCTCGTGGCCTACCTGGCGGCGGTGCGGGCGCTCGGCGACGAGCCGCTCCAGGGAGACGTGATGATCGCGGCCGTCGCCGGCGAGATCGAGAAGACGCAGCAGGGCGACGCGCAGGGGGCGGAGTTCCGCGGCTACGCGGCCGGCTCGCGCCACCTCGTCGGCCACGGCGGCGCCGCGGACATGTGCATCCTCGGCGAGCCGACCGAGCAGAAGCTCGTGCTCGCGCACTTCGGGACGCTCTGGCTGCGACTCTCCACGTCCGGCCCGTTCATCCACACCGCCTTCTCGTCCGGACGGCTCGAGGAGAACTCGATCGTGCGCATGCGCGGCGTGCTCGACCGGGTACTCGACTGGCTGCCGAGCTGGGAGGAGGAGATGAGCTACGGCGACGTCCGTGGCGTCGCGAACGTCGGGCGCGATCCAGGGCGGCTTCGGCTGGCGCGTCTCCCGCACGCCGCACCGGACCGACCTCTTCCTCGACCTGCGCGTGCCGCCGGACGTCGAGATGGCGGAGGCGCGGCGGCGGGCGCTCGAGTTCGCGCGCACGCTCGACGGGGTCGAGGCCGAGGTTTACGTCACCGCTCCGGGCGCCGAGCTCGAGGAGTCGCACCCGCTCGTCGGCGCGCTCGAGGAAGCCCACGCGGAGGTCTTCGGCGGGATGCCCGAGCGCGACGTCACCCGCTGGTTCTCCGACGCCTCCGTGCTCAGCCGCTACGGGATCGCGACCGTCAACTACGGCACCTCGTCCGGCCTGCCCGACCCCGAGTACGGGGAGAACCTCGAGATCGAAGGGCTGGTCAAGATCGCCGAGGTCTATGCGCGCGCGGCGCAGAGGATCTGCGGATGAAGCTCGTCACCTTCGACGAGGGCCGCGTCGGCCGGATCGACGGCGAGGAGATCGTCGTGCTCGACGTGCCGACGATGCGCGAGTGGTTCGAGCGCGGCGGTGCGGACGAGACCGGCGAGCGCGTCGCGCTGGGGGAGGCGACGCTGCGCGCGCCGATCGTGCCGAAGAAGTTCTTTCACACGGCCGGCAACTTCCGCGAGCACGAGGAGGAGTCGAAGACCGTCGGCTGGACGCACGAGATCGCCCCGTGGATCGTCTTCTTCCAGAACGTGGACGCGATCGTCGGGCCGGACGAGCCGGTCGTCTATCCGGAGCACCTGACCGAGGAGCTCGACTACGAGCTCGAGCTCGCCGTCGTGCTGAAGAAGGGCGGCAAGTGGTTCCCGCCGGAGGAGGCGATGGACTACGTCGGCGGCTACGTGATCTTCAACGACATCACCGCGCGCGACATCCAGCGGCGCGAGATGCGCTCCGGCGTCTTCAGCTTCTGCAAGGCGATCGACACGTTCTGCCCGCTCGGCCCGTGGATCGTGACTCCGGACGAGATCCCCGATCCGCACGACCTCGCCATGGAGCTGCGCGTGAACGGCGACGTGCGCCAGACCTCGCACTCGGGCCGGATGAGCGTGACGATCCCGGAGATCCTCAGCCACTACTCGGCTCTCGGCTACTCGGCGGGCGACGTGCTCTCGACGGGGACCGTGAGCGGCGTCGCGGGCTTCTCCGAGGACGCGGCTTCGCTCTACCTGAAGCCGGGCGACGTGATCGAGGCCGAGATCGAGCGGATCGGCGTGCTCCGCAATCCGGTCGTCGGCTGGCAGGAGGCGCACGGCACCGCCGCGCCGCCGCGCGTGCGCTGGTAGAACCACCCTTCGTGGCTGCTCAGCGGACGGCGTTCATCACCGGGATCACCGGCCAGGACGGTTCCTACCTCGCGGAGATCCTGCTCGAGAAGGGCTACCGCGTCTTCGGGATGGTCCGGCGCTCGAGCTCGTTCAACACGTCCCGGATCGACCACGTCTTCAAGGAGATCGAGCTCGTGTTCGGCGACCTCGCCGATGCGTCGGTCCTGAACCAGCTGATGCGGACGATCCGCCCGGACGAGGTCTACAACCTGGGCGCGCAGAGCCACGTGCGGGTCAGCTTCGACGTGCCCGAGTACACCTCGGACATCGTCGGCATGGGCACGCTCAGACTGCTCGACGCGATCCGCGAAGCGGGGTTCGACTGCCGCTTCTACCAGGCGTCCTCGAGCGAGATGTTCGGCAAGGTGCACGCCGTTCCGCAGAACGAGGAAACGCCCTTCCACCCACGCAGCCCCTACGGCGTTGCCAAGGCCTACGGCTACTGGATCACCCGCAACTACCGAGAGGCGTATGGGATGTTCGCGGCGAACGGGATCCTCTTCAACCACGAGTCGCCGCGTCGCGGCCCGACGTTCGTGACGAGGAAGATCACGCGGGCGGTCGGGGCGATCCTGCGCGGCGAGCAAGACTCGCTCGCGCTCGGCAACCTCGAAGCGAAGCGCGACTGGGGCTACGCACGCGACTACATGGAGGGCGCCTGGCGGATGCTCCAGGCCGACGAGCCCGACGACTTCGTGCTCGCCACCGGCGAAACGCACTCGGTGCGCGAGTTCCTCGAGGCGGCGTTCGGCCACGCCGGCCTCGACTGGGAGCGCTACGTGACGATCGACGAGCGCTACTTCCGCCCCTCCGAGGTCGACCTCCTGATCGGCGACTATTCGAAGGCGAAGGAGAAGCTCGGCTGGGAGCCCACGGTGCGTTTCGAGGAGCTCGTTCGGATGATGGTCGACGCTGATCGCGAGCGCGAGCAGGTCGAAGAGCAGTACGTGTGACCTGGGTCCGCGACGACGCGAAGCTCGACCGCGTACGCGCGCTGATGGCCGAGCAGGAGCTCGACGCGCTCGTCGTCCGCGCGCCCGACAACGTCCTCTACCTGACGAACTTCTGGGGGATGAAGGGATATGACGCCGTCGTCTTCCCGCAGCGAGGGCGACCCGGTCCTGATCTGCCTCGAGGCCTCGGAGGCGGACGCCGACCGGATGAGCTGGACGCAGGAGGTGCGGCTCTTCCACGGCTACGACGAGAGCGACCCTCGCCCGCCGGCGATGCGGGCCCTCGACCTCGCCCGCCAGATCTCCTCCGAGTACGAGCGGGTCGGGATCGAGCTCACCCTCGGCACGCAGGCGACCGACCGGATGGTCGGCGAGCCGACGACCTTCACGAAGGCATGGTTCGACGCCTTCCCGGAAGCCGGCGACGCGACGCTGCTGCTCGCCGAGGCGCGCGCGATGAAGACCGAGCAGGAGATCGAGCGGATGCGGCTCGCGAACGAGATCGCGGCCGAGCGCGATGGAGCACGTCCAGGCGCGGCATCCGGCCCGGGATGACGCGAGTGCGAGGTCGGCGCGATGTGGGAGTGCCTGGGTGCACGCCCACGGGACCGGCTTCAACGGCCAAGGTCGACCTCGCGCGCGGCTTCTCGCTCGTCTGGTCCGGTGCAGGGGATCCGTACCTTCACGTCGACCGGCAGCCGTCCGATCCAGGAGCACGAGCCGACGCTGTTCGAGATCTGGGTCTGCGCCGACGGCTACTGGTGCGACCACACCAAGAACCTCGTCCCGGGCGAGCTCGACGCGCGCTACGCCGAGCTCGAGCAGCAGCTCCTGGGCGTCTACGCGGCCGCATCGAGTTCGTGCCGTCCGGCCGGTGCAGCCTGGCCGAGCTGGACCGGGATGATCCGCGCGGGCATTGCGGAGATGGGCTATCCGGGCCAGCCGAGCCATCCGATCTGCCACGGCGTCGGCGCCCGCGCGCACGAGCCGCCCTACGCGCACCAGGCCGGCGGTGGCACGATCGAGGCGGGCATGGTGCTCGCGATCGAGCCGGGCGTCTACTGGCCGGAGGGCGGCGGGCTGCGCGTCGAGGACAACTTCCTGATCACCGAGAGCGCAGCCCGAGCGGCTCTGCCGCTTCCCCGACGGGATCGTGCCAGAGGACATGACGATCGATCGGGACAACGTCTGGACGGGCGAGCTCAACCAGCGCGCGCTCGAGCCGCAGACGCACGACACGGTCGGCCTCTACGACACGACGCTCCGCGACGGCGAGCAGACGGTCGGTGTCGTGCTCTCGCCGGAGGACAAGCTCGAGATCGCCCGCGCGCTCGACGACGCGGGAGTCGACCGGATCGAGGCCGGCTTCGCGCGCGTCTCGGAGGAGGACGCCGAGGCGATCCGGCTGATCGCGGGCGCCGGGCTGAGCGCCGAGGTCTGGGGCTTCGCCCGCGCCGTCCAGGCGGACGTCGAGCAGCTCGCCGGCCTGGGGGTGGGCGCGGCCGTGATCGAGAGCCCGATCTCGGACGCGAAGCTCGCGGCGCTCGGTGTCTCGCACGAGGACATGCTCGGCCGGATCCGCAAGGCGGTCTCGTTCGCGGCCGGTGAGGGGATCACGGTCGCCTTCTTCGGCGTCGACGGCTCGCGTGCCGACCTCGGCTTCTTCCAGCGCGCGTACGAGGCCGCGGTCGAGGCGGGGGCGAAGGAGGCGGTCGTCGTCGACACGATCGGAGTCGCGACCCCCGAGGCCGCCGCGTACCTCGTCGGGCGCACCGTCGACTGGCTCGACGTGCCGGTGCACTGGCACGGCCACGACGACTTCGGGCTCGCGACCGCGGCCGCGATCGCCGCCGTCCAGGCGGGCGCGACCTGGGTGCACGGGACGGTCAACGGGATGGGCGAGCGGGCCGGCAACGCCAACCTGCTCGAGGTGGCGCTCGCGCTCGAGGCGCTCTACGGGATCCCGACGCGGCTCGATCTCACCAAGGCGCGCGAGCTCGCCGCGCTCGTCCGCGACCGTTCCGGCTACGCGCTCGCGCCGTGGACGCCGCTCACGGGCGACAACCTCTTCACCCGGGAGAGCGGCGCGGTCGCCAGCCAGTTCCACGACCCGCCGTGCGATCGAGCCGTACTCGTCGGAGCTCGTCGGCGCGGCGCGTGGGGTCGTCCTCGGGAAGAAGAGCGGCCTCGACTCGATCCGCCTGAAGGCCGAGGAGCTCGGGCTCGAGATCCCGGAGGACCGGCACGCCGAGGTGCTCGCCGAAGGTGAAGCGGATGGGGGCGCGAAGAAGCGCCGCCTCGTCACCGACGCCGAGTTCCGCCGGATCGCCCGCGGCTGACGCTTGCCATTGACTGACATGTCACCGGCGCGGGATACTCGGCTGCGGATGATCGAGCGCATCTGCGTCGTCGGGGCCGGGGTGATCGGCAGTCTCTATGCGGCTCATCTGAGCCGCGTCGCGGAGGTCTGGGTGCTGACGCGCCGCCCCGAGCACGCCCGCGCACTCGAGGCGGAAGGGCTCGAGGTGACCGGGCGGGCCGAGTTCACGGGCAAGCTCCACGCCACCGACGACCCGGCCGAGCTGCCGGAGCTGGACGTCGCGATCGTGGCGACGAAGGCGACCGGGCTCGACGACGCCGCACGCTCCCTCGCGGGCCGCTTTCCCGAAGCCACCGTCGTCACGATCCAGAACGGCCTCGGCGCCGAGCAGATCGTGCGCAGCCACGGCGACTGGCCGCTCGTCTCCGGCGTCACCTTCATGAGCGGCACGCGGCACGACGACACGCACGTCGAGTACATCCTCGACACGGAGACCTGGCTCGGTCCGTACAACGGGATCCCGTACGCGCGCGTCGAGGAGCTCGCGGCGCTGATCGAGCGCTCGGGCCTGAAGGCTCGCGCCTTCCCCGACCTCCGGCCGGCGCAGTGGTCGAAGCTGATCTTCAACGCGACCGTGAACGCGGTCGCGGCGCTGACCGGGCTGCCGCACGACCCACACTTCGCGGCCGAGGAGCAGCCGTCGGACCTCGGCCATCTCGTCCACGCCCTCGTCGACGAGGGCAAGGCGGTCGCCGCCGCCGCGGGGATCGAGCTGCACGAGGACCCGTGGGAGATGAACGTGCTCGCGACGAAGCGAGGCAGCGCGCACTACCCGTCGATGCTCGAGGACGTCGAGGCGCGCCGCGCCGACCGAGATCGAGCTGATCACGGGCTCGCTGATCCGCGAGGCGCGAGCGGCTCGGCGTGCCGGTGCCGCTGCACACGACGCTGTACCGCCTGATCAAGGCGAAGGAAGACAGTTGCATGGACCGGGAATCCAAAGGGAGGCAGGAATGACGGCAAGGAAGCGGTGGGGCGCCCTCGGGGCGCTGCTCGCAGTGTCGGCGCTCGTCGTGGCGGTGGCCGGCACAGGGCTCGGTGGCTCCGCGACGAACGCGGCGTCGCCGATCGTGATCGGCTGGGCGTTCGACAGCAAGGGGAACATGGCGCCGTTCGACGGCCCCGCGCTGGCTGCGGCGAAGATCCGCATCGGCCAGATCAACGCGAAGGGCGGCGTGCTCGGACGGCCGCTTCAAGATCGAGACCTGCGACACGAACAACAACAACCCCGCCAAGGCCAAGTCGTGCGCGGCGAGCCTGCTCGGCCAGGGAGCGCACATCATCTTCACGACGTGCGACGTCGACTTCGCGACCCCGGTCGTCCAGGAGTCGCTCAAGGCCGGCAAGCTGACGATCGCGCCGTGCATCGGCACCGACCAGATGGGCCCGAAGCGCTTCGGCAAGGCGGGCAAGCTGGCGTTCAGCTTCGGCAACGTCGCCCAGGACGAGGGCTCGGCGATGGCCGAGTACGCGTATCGCAAGGGCTGGCGGACGGCGAACCTGGCCACGAACACGCTGCTCGTCTACTTCAAGAACGTCGTCCAGGCGTTCGACAAGCGCTTCACGCAGCTCGGCGGCAAGATCGCCGGCCGGGAGAGCTACGCGACCGGGGCGAACAACGTCAACACGGCGGTCAGCCGGTTGAACGGCCGCCAGGCGGACGTGATCGTCACCTCGACGGCGTTCGGTGAGCTGCCGGCGCTGGTCTCGGGCCTGCGCTCGCTCGGCAACAAGACGCCGATCCTCAACTCGTGGGCCGGCGACGGCACGTACTGGCTGCCGAAGAGCCCGCTGGTGACGGACTACTACGCCGTCACCTTCGCCTCGGCGTTCGGGGACGACCCGAACCGGGCGGTCCGGGCGCTCGCGAAGCAGGTGAAGGCGTTCACCGGCGGCTTCGTCACCGGCTCGGCCGCGGTCGACGGAGTGGCCACCGCGATCCGGCGCTCGGGCGGCTCGACGAACGGCGCGACGCTCGCCGCGACGATGGAGAAGTTCAAGAAGGTGCCGACCCTCTCCGGGCTCGTCAGCTTCTCGCCGCAGTTCCACACCGTCTTCGGGCGGCAGTACCGCGTGATCAAGATCCACAACAACAAGGCGCGCTACGTCGGCGCCGTGACCGCCAAGGTCGTCCCGAAGATCTAGGCTGCTTGGCGGACGCAGTCGCAGGCAGACGCAGGGGAGGCCCGGAGGAACGCTCCGGGCCTCCTCCGTCTCGCGCTCGTTCACGGGCGTCCGGCGCTCTCGACGACGTGTCGCTCGAGCTGCACCGGCACGAGGTCGTCGGCCTGATCGGCCCGAACGGGGCCGGGAAGTCGACGCTCGTCAACGTGCTCACCGGCTTCGACCTGCCCACCGCCGGGCACCGTCGAGCTGGAGGAACAGGACGTCACCGGCTGGAGCCCGCACCGGCGCGCTCGCGCCGGGATCGCCCGGACCTTCCAGCACAACCGCTCGTTCCGCGGCTTGACCGTCCGCGAGAACATCGAGGTCGCGGCGCTCGGCGCGGGCTCGAGGCCCGCGGCGGCGCGAGCGCTGGCCGACGGGCTCCTCTCGGTCCTCGGTCTCGACGGAGACGCGCTCGCGGGCGACGCTTTCGCATGGCGACGAGCGGCTGCTGGGCGTCGCCCGTGCGGTTGCGACGCGAGCCTGCCTTCGTGCTGCTCGACGAGCCGGCAGCGGGCCTCTCCGAGGCAGAGGTACCGGAGTTCGCCGGCGTCGTCCTGCTCGATTCGGGACGAGTACGACGCGGGCGTGCTCCTGATCGACCACAACATGGCGCTCGTGATGGAGGTGTGCGACCGGATCCACGTGCTCGACCAGGGGCGAACGCTCGCCGAGGGCTCGCCCGCCGAGATCCGGCGGCAACCTCGACGTGACGTCGGCCTACCTCGGCGAGAGCGCCGTCGCGGAAGGCGCGAATGACGACAGCCCGATGCTCGAGCTGGACGAGCTCGGTCGTGCGCTACGGCTCGGTGCCCGCGGTTCGGGGGCTCAGCCTGGCGGTGGAGCGCGGAGAGCTCGTCGGCCTGATCGGCCCGAACGGCGCCGGGAAGTCGACGACGCTGCACGCGATCATGGGCGTCGTTCCCGCAGCGGAGGGGGACGTCCGGTTCGCGGGCCGGTCGATCCGCGGGCGCGCGCCGGAGGCGATCGCCCGCGCCGGGATCTCGCTCGTCCCCGAAGGGCGGCGGATCTTCGGCGAGCTCTCCGTCGAGGAGAACCTGCTGCTCGGGCTCGCAGCCCGCCGGCGCAACGGCGGCGGCGTGCGATCCGCTCGCGGCGGCCTTCGAGCTCTTCCCGATGCTCGCCGACTCCCGCGCCCGTCAGGCCGGGGCGCTCTCCGGCGGCCAGCAGCAGCAGCTCGCGATCGGGCGCGCGCTCGTCGCGGCTCCGGACGTGCTCCTGCTCGACGAGCCGTCGCTCGGGCTCTCGCCGACCGTCGTCGACGCGGTCTTCGAGGCGCTCGCGGCGATTCGCGATCGCGGCGTCACGGTCCTGCTCGTCGAGCAGCGCGCGCAGCGCACAGTCGCGCTCGCCGACCGCACGCTCGTGCTCGCGAACGGGGAGCTGCGGATGACGCTGACCCCGGCCGACGCGGACGACACCGAGAAGATGATCCAGGCGTACCTCGCATGAGCCTCGTCGCCGCCCTCGACGCCCAGACGCTCGTCGACGCCGTCGGCCTCGGCGCCGTCTACGCGCTGATGGCGGTCGGGATCGGGCTCGTCTTCGGCGTGCTCCGGCTCGTCAACTTCGCCTACGGGCAGCTGATCATGGCCGGCGCCTACACGCTCGCGTTCACGTCGAGCTGGCCGGTGGCGGGGAGCATCGCCGCGTGCTTCGCCGTCGTGATCGCCCTCTCGTTCCTGATGGAGCGCGCCGTCTTCCGACCGCTGCGCACCGCCTCCCCGGCCGTGATGCTCGTGACGACGTTCGCGGTCGCGTTCCTGCTCCAGAACGTCGCGCTGATCCTCGACATTCGCGACGGCACGATCGGCGAGCCCGCAGTCTCGCTCGCATCGCTGAACCAGGCGGTCTCGATCGGCGGCGTCGACGTCCGCAAGGTGACGATCCTCGCCGTGGTCGTCGCGGCCGTGACGCTCGCGCTGCTGGCGTTGCTGCTCGGACGGACGAGGGTCGGCCTGCACATGCGCGCCGCCTCGACGGACTTCCGCACCGCGCGGCTGCTCGGCGTCCGCGCCGACACCGTGATCGGCGTCGCCGTCCTGCTCTCGGGCGTGCTCGCGGCCATGGTCGCCGTGATCCTGACCGTCCAGCTCCCGTTCGTTCAGCCCGACTTCGCGCTCAAGGAGACGATCGTCGTCCTCGTCGGCGTCGTCGTCGGCGGGATCGACCGGCTCTGGACCGCGACCCTCGGCGGCTTCGCGATCGGGTTCGCCAGCGGCGTCATCAACGGCGCCCTGCCGACTGACAAGACGGTCTTCCTGCCCTCGGCGCTGTTCGCGCTCGTGATCCTCGTCCTGCTCCTGCGGCCGGCGGGCCTGTTCGCCCGCGGCCGGACAGCCGTCGTCGACCGCGTATGACGAGACGAGTGGACAACTGGATCTCCCTGGCCGGGCCGATGCTGCTGATCGCGGCCGTCGGGATCGGCGCGACGTTCGTCTCTCGCTCCAACGAGATCCACTTCCTGAACGCGCTCGTCGCCGTCGCCGTCGTCGTCGCGATCTACGTCTTCGTCGGCAACTCGGGCGTGCTCTCGTTCGGGCAGATCAGCTTCGTCGCGCTCGGCGCCTTCGCTGCCGGAGTGATGACGGTGCCGCTCGAGTCGAAGACGGGAATCCTGCCCGACCTCTTCCCGCTGCTGCGCGACCACACGATCGGCAACGCCGCGTCGCTCCTCCTCGCGGCCGCCGTCGGCGGCGTCTTCGCGTTCCTCGTCGGACTGCCGCTGATGCGCCTGTCCGGGCTCGCGGCCGGGATCGCGACGTTCGCGGTGCTCGAGATCACGCACAACCTGCTGCGCGAGTGGACGAAGATCGGCCCGGGGGCGACGACGCTCTCGCTCGTCCCGAGAGACCGGAGCGCTGCAGGCGACCGTCGGCGCTCTCCTCGTCGTCGTCGTCGCCTACGCCTACCAGCGCAGCCCGCTCGGCCGGAAGGCGCGGGCGACGCGGGAGGATCCGGCGGCGGCGCAGGCCGTCGGGATCAGCGTCCACCGGCAGCGGCTCTGGGCGTTCACTCTCTCCGGGACGCTCTGCGGCTTCGCCGGCGGCCTGCTGGTGCACATGCTCGGCTCGATCACGACCGAGCAGGTCTACCTGGAGCTGACCTTCCTGACGCTCGCGATGCTGGTCGTCGGCGGGATCACGAGCCTCTGGGGCGCCGTCGTCGGCGCGCTCGCCGTCAGTGGCCTCGACTCGCTGCTCGGCAACGCCGAGGATGGGATCGGCGTCGGCTTCACGCTCGATCTGCCGGAGGGCTCGCGGCTGGTCATACTCGGCGCGCTGATGGCGCTGATGCTGATCCTGCGCCCGTCCGGGCTCACCGGCGGTCGCGAGCTGCGGCTGCCGCGGAGGCCGGTGTGATGCGTCTGCGTCGTCGGCTGCGGCGCCGTCGGGTCAGCCTCTTCGCGGCCAACCTCGCCTCGCTCGACGACGTCGAGGTGTGGGCGTACGACCTCGACGCGGCGCACGTCGCCGCGATCAACGAGCAACGGGCTGCGGCTGACGGGAGCGGGGGAGGTGCACGCGACGTGGACTTCGCGCCACGAGCGACGCCGCCGAGCTGCCTGCCTGCGACTTCGGGATCGTCGCGACGAAGGCGATGCACACCGAGGCAGCGATCGCCGCTACCGCCCATGCCTTCGCGGACGGCGCGGTCGCGTCCGTCCAGAACGGCGTCGGCAACGAGGAGACGATCGCCGCGCACGTCGCGCCGCGTGATTCGCGGCACGACGTTCCCCGCCGGGAAGATCCTCGAGCCGGGCGTCGTGCAGTGGGACGTCAAGGGCGACACGACCTTCGGCCCATTCGAGCCGAGCCCGGCGCGCGCCGAGGAGATCGAGCGCCTCGCCGACCGCCTGCACGATCGCGGGCATGCCGGCAACCGCCGTCGCCGGACGCGCGCGGCGCCCAGTGGCGGAAGGTGATCTTCAACGCCTCGACGAACCCGATCGGCGCCCTCACCGGCCTGACGCACGGGCGCGTCTGCGAGCGGCCGGACCTGCGCCGGTTGGTCAGCGGGCTCGTCGACGAGGGCAAGGCCGTCGCGGCGGCGCAGGGGATCGAGCTCGACGCCGACCCGGAGGAGCTGATCGACCACGCGGCCAGGCCAGACGTCGCCTACGGGCACAAGGCGAGCATGCTGCAGGACGTGGAGGCTCGTCGCCCGACCGAGGTCGACTGGCTGAACGGCGGCATCGTCCGCTTCGGCCGCGAGCACGGAGTTCCGACCCCGCTCAACGAGGCCGTCGTGGCCCTGATCAAAGGAGTTGAAGCCGCTTGGATGCAGAGCTAGAGCGCAGGTACGCCAACGTCCGGGCCGCGATGGCCGAGCACGAGCTCGACGCGCTGATCGTGTCCGGGAGCGAGTACAGCGGCTTCGAGGGCTCCGTCACGTACCTCTCCGGCTTCCAGATCGTGCACCGCTACGCGTACGTCCTCGTCCCGGCCGCCGGCGAGCCGCAGATCGTCTTCCCGACCGAGGCGCGCTACGTCGGCGAGCACGGGACGGCGCAGCTCGAGCAGGTCTTCCACGACCGTCCCGGCGAGCACATCGCCGCGACGGCGCGCGACCGGGGCTGGGGCCGAATCGGCGTCTACGGGCTCGACTACATCATGGCCGTCCGCGACTTCCGCGCTCTCGACGGCCTCGACCTCGTCCCCTTCGACGCAGAGTTCGATCTCGCCCGCGCCGTCAAGAGCGAGGCGGAGCTCGAATCCGTGCGCGAGAGCGTCCGCATCAACGAGGACGGGTTCGAAGCGTTCCTCGGAGCCTACGCAGCCGGGGAAGACCGCGGCCGAGGCGATGGCCGCGGCCGAGCAACTCTTCGTCGAGCGCGGTTGCGGCCGGCTGACGATGAACATGGTCCTGACCGGGCCCGAGTTCGGGATCGCGCGCAGGGAGACGATCCTGGGCGACTTCGTGCTCCCGTCGCTCGAGGTCGCCGGCCCCGGGATGCACTGGGTCGAGGTCTCCCGGGCGATCGGCAAGACGCCGCCCGAGGTCGAGCCGATGCTCGAGGCCTACGAGGAGTACCACGCGGCCGCGCGGACCGCGATGCGCGACGGCGCCACGGCGCACGACGTCCATCGCGCGGTCTCGAAGGGGTTCACCGAGCGCGGCTACCACCTCGGCCACGTGACCGGCCACTCGATCGGGATGACGATGATCGAGCACCCGCGCGTCGGCGAAGGCCTGGAGACCGTGCTGCGCACGGGCATGGTGCTCTCGATGCACCCGCACGCGATCGCGGCGGACGGTCAGGCTTGCCTCTACATGCAGGACACGTGGCTCGTCGGCGACGGAGGGCGGCGAGCCGCTCTCGCGCCTGCCGATGCGCGTGTTCTAACGCCTGTAGGTGCGGTGGGCCTGCCGCGCTGTCTGCCCGACCAGTTTCGCGACCACCGTGTAGCGCTCGTGCTCGGCCACGACCTGGTCGCTCTCCGGGTTCTCGTGGTTGTGGGCGATCGCGAAGCGCGCCGGGTAGGCGCGGACGCGCTCGTACTCCGCCCGGGTCAGCGCGATCCCGTGTGCGCACGCGCCGTCGCCGCACTCGCATCGGAACGAATCCGTCCCGGTGTGGCAGGCCCATGCTGTCGTTCGCGCCCTCGATCCATTCATTGAACGCGCGGGTTCGCACCTGGTGGCGGGCTTCGGCGGTGCTCACGGCTGGCTCGATGCGAAACGCACAACGTCAGGGTAGCCGTTGATGGCGCGACACGCGCTAAAATCAGGCCGACCAGCGACTACGCGCGTATGAGCTCCGATCGAACAGAAGCCCTTCGCGTCCTCATCGCCAACGAGCGACCGGACCGACTCGAAGCCACGACCAAAATCGTGGAGAAGCTCGGGCATGTCGTCATCGCCCGCGAGCTCCAGGTCTCCGACGTCGCCGCCATGACGGCCCACGCGACGCCTGACGTCGCGCTCGTCGCCGTCGGCGAGAGCTCGGAGGATGCGCTGGGGCTGATCTCGAGGATCGTCCAGGAGGCGGCGTGCCCGGTGATTGCGGTGCTCGAGGTCGAGGATCCGAGCTTCATCAGAGAGGCGGCCAAGCGCGGTGTCTTCGCCTACCTCGCCGACGGCGAGGCCGACGAGCTCGAGAGCGCGCTCGACATCGTCCTCCAGCGCTTCGCCGAGTTCCGGAATCTGGAGGGGGCGTTCGGCCGTCGCGCGGTCACCGAGCGGGCGAAGGGCATCCTGATGGAGCGCCACGGCGTCGACGAGCAACGTGCCTTCGAGCTCCTGCGCGCCCAGTCGCGAAACTCGGGGCGCAAGCTCGTCGAGGTTGCCGCGGCCGTCGTCGAGGGCCACCCGCTCCTGCCGGCGCGTGACGCGCGGGACAGCGCGCGACGAAACGGAGTCGTCCGGCTAGACGGATTACAGCGACAGACCGGCTGGCCGAGCTCGTGCCGCTCGAAGAGGAGGCCGCAGCGCGCGCACTCCGCGCGGGATCACGCGCGCGCGGGACGAGCAACGCCTTGAACAGCGTCGCCCAGAGGACGGCATACGCAACCACGAGCTGCGCGGTCATACTGGCGATATCGACACGAGCAGGGAAATCTGATGCCTTGGACGGGTGATCTCGCGCGGCGCCTGGCCGTCGCCCGGGGCGACGAGGCTGCCGATCTCGTCGTCCGCGGCGGGCCGGGTCCTCAGCGTGTTCACGCGCGAGTGGCTCGACGTCGACGTCGCGATCTGCGACGGCGTGATCGCGGGGCTCGGCGCGTACGAGGGCGCCGAGACGCTCGACGCGGAGGGATTCTTCGTCGTTCCCGGCTTCATCGACGCACACATGCACCTCGAGACGTCGAAGCTGCTCCCATCCGAGTTCGCCCGCCTCGTGCTGCCGCTCGGGACGACCGCCGTCGTCGCGGACCCGCACGAGATCGCGAACGTGCTCGGTACCGACGGCGTGCACTGGCTCGTCGACGTCTGCGAGGACCTGCCGCTCGACGTCTACTTCACCGCCTCGTCGTGCGTGCCCGCGTCGGGCTTCGAGTCGCCGCGACGCCCGTTCACTCCCGGCGACCTCGAGAGCCTGCTCCGGCGCAACGCGCGTGATCGGCCTCGCGGAGATGATGAACTTCCCGGGCGTGATCTCGGGCGCGGCGAGCGAGCTCGCGAAGCTGGCGGTCGAGGGCGCCGACCGCGTCGACGGCCACGCGCCGGGAGTGCTCGGCCACGCGCTGCAGGCGTACGCCGCGGCCGGCATCGGGTCGGACCACGAGGCGTACACCGCCGAGGAGGGACGCGAGCGGCTGCGCGCCGGCATGTGGCTCCTGATCCGGGAGGCCTCTGCGGCGCGGAACCTGCGCGCGCTCGTGCCGCTCGTCGCCGAGTTCGGGCCCTCGCGGATGGCGTTCTGCACCGACGACCGCGAGCCCGAGCACATCGCCGAGGACGGCCACATCAACGCGATCGTGCGCGACGCGGTCGCTTACGGCGTCGCACCGGAGGACGCGCTCGTGATGGCCTCGCACCATCCGGCTCTGTGGCACGGGCTCGACACGCTCGGCGCGATCGCGCCCGGCTACCAGGCCGACTTGCTGCTGCTGCCCGACCTCGAGCGCTTCCTGCCGGAGATCGTGCTCAAGCGCGGACGGGCGGTCGACGAGATCCCGGCGACGCCGGTGCCTGAGTGGGTGACCCAGAGCGTCCGCGTCCGGCAGGTGACGGCAGTCGACCTCCGCGTGCCGTGGGAGGGCGGCCGCGCCCGCGTGATCGGCCTCGTCCCGGGCCAGATCGTCACCGAGGCGCTCGTCGAGGAGCTCCAGGCCGAGGAGGGCGCCGCGGTCGCCGATCCCGAGCGCGATCTCGCCAAGATCGCCGTGATCGAGCGGCACCTGGGCACCGGGCGGATCGGGCTCGGCTTCGTGCGCGGCTTCGGGCTCGGCCGGGGCGCCTTCGCGTCGACCTTCTCGCACGACGCGCACAACCTCGTGGTCGTCGGTGTCGACGACGACGACATGGTGCGAGCCGTCGAGCGCCTCGTCGAGCTCGGCGGCGGTCTCGTCGTCGTCGACGGCGGCGAGATCGCCGCGGAGCTGCCGCTGCCGATCGCGGGCCTCGTCTCCGACCGGCCGCTCGCCGGCGTGATCGAGGCGAGCGAGGCGACGGTCGCCGCGGTGCACGCGCTCGGGTCGGAGGTCGAATCGCCGTTCCAGTCGCTGGCGTTCCTCGCGCTCTCGGTGATCCCGAGCCTGAAGATCACCGATCACGGCCTCGTGGACGTCGACCGCTTCGAGCTCGTCCCCCTCGCCGTGGACGCGCTCGTCTCCTCGCCCTAGCGGACCCTGATCTGCTGCACCATCTTCGCCGGGTGCAGCGAGCAGAACAGGCGATAGGTGCCGGCCTTCGTGAAGCGGTGCTTGAAGACACCCGTCAGCGACCAGGGTGCCGAGAAGCCCTCCGGGCCGCCGACGACGGTGACGTCGTGGTGGACCGTGCCCAGGAAGCGCCACGTGAAGGTCGTGCCGCGTTTCAGCGAGACTCGCTCGGCCCCGTAGCGGAAGTCTCCGACGAAGGTCGACTTCGCGGTCGACACCGGTCCCGTCGGCGTGCGCGGGAGCGGCATCGAGAACGGCGGCGGCGCGGACGGATTACCGAGATCGATCTCGAGCGCAGGCGTCGCGCCGCATCCCGTCAGGGCAGCGGGCGCGAGGAAGAGGAGCATGATCCCCATCGCGCGCGTGTGCGACGCCTGGTTGTCGTAAACCGCCGCGAGCCGGAGCTTCTGCCCCTTCGCGACCGGGATGCCCGCCGTCGAACGGAACGCCGACATCTTCGTCGGCCCAGGCTCGTGCAGCAGGGGCTTCGGCTTCGGGCCACCCCAGGTCGGACGCGAGGTGAAGGGCACCGTGCCGCAGGTCGCGTTCCGCAGCTCGAGGCGGACGCCGCCGCCGTGGAGGTGACCGCCGCCGGAGATCAGCCTGCCGCCCTCGGGCATGGTGAAGTCGGCGGTCTTCGTGAAGGTGGAGAAGCGCTTGCCGCCGCCGGGGACGTCGAAGACCGGGTCGATGCCGCCCGTGCAGTTGCGCACGTCGAGCCAGACCGGCTTGACCGGCGTCAGCTTCTCGCCGGTGACGTAGCGCACCGTGTAGCGGATGAACCCGTTCAAGCGCTGCGGCTTGTGGTTCATCAACATGTAGAGGAGCCCCCAGCGGTCGGTCGCCTTGTTCGCATAGCCGTAGCCTTGCGGAAGCGACAGCGCGAGCCGCTCCTCGCCTTCGGCGAAGAAGCGCTCGGTCGAGCCGCCGCAGGTGTAATCCGGAACGCCGACCTTGGCGAAGACGATGTGATGCAGCATCACCTTGTCGCGGCCCTGCACTCTGCCGGCCGCGTCCACGACCTCGGCGTTCATGCCGACGACGTAGCCGTCGATGGACGGCGACTCGGCGTACATCGGCTGCTGGGCGACGCCGTACCCCTCGACCGAGATCGCGGGCGTGGTGAAGGTGAGCGTCCGCTCCTGGGCGTGCGCGAGGGCGGGCACCGCCAGCATGATGGCCGCGGCCGTGATCAGGAGGCGCGCGATCCGGGCCACGAGATCACTTTAGCTCAGAGCTTCCCCGGGTACACTTGAATCGTGAGCTGGCCCTGGATCGTCCTGCTCGCCCTTGCGGTTGCCGTCGTGATCGGCGCGGAATGGTCGCGCGTGGGCAAGTTCGTCGGTGCCGACGCGCGTCGCCAGCGCGAGCGGAGCAAGCGGAAGGCGAGCCTGAAGCTGATCCGCTCCGAAGAGGAGGAGTTCGCGGCGAGCGTCGAGCGCGACCTCGCCGGTCTCCCGACGATCGAGGAGAAGGACCGCCGAAGCTAGCTACGCTAGGGGTAGTAGTCATCCGTGACCACTGTTGTGCTTCCCGTGGTGGCGGTCGTGGTCGGTGGCGGCGGCAAGACGGGTGGCGTCGCGGTCTTCGTGATCTGACCGCGGATCTCACCAGCGGCGTTCCGCGCGGTGTGGACGTTCACGTACGTCCTCCCGGCGAGCAGAGCGGTGATCGTCGCCGCAGTCACATTGGCGGAGCCGCTTGCCCCCGATCGACATGGGCCACACAGCGCGACGCGCACCGCGCCGGCCCGGCCGCGCACGCCGACGTGGATGTGGGACGCCGTTGCCTTCCCGGTCAAGCCCTGGAAGTTGAGCCGCCAGGAGAGCTTCCCGCCGGAGCCGCTCCGGACGAGTCCGGCCGTGAAGGTGCCCTGCGCCCCGGCCCGAACGCCTGTCGGCTTCGGAATCTCCTGTGCTGCGTTGAGCCGGGCGGTAAAGCCCGTCGTCGTCGCGCTCTCGGCGCCCTGTTGGGCGGCGCTCAGGCCCGTCCAGATTCCCGCTGCCAGGAGCGCCGGCAGCGCCACCGCGCTCGCAACGAAGCTTCGCTTGTTCACTCTGATGCCTCCCGTAGGGACTGTATGAGGATTACGCGCGGGCGCCCACCGCGGTTTGCACCGCGATGTCGCTGGACTAGGCGACGACGAAGGTCGTCGTGAGAATGCGCGTGTTCGGCAGGATCGGACCGACGTTCTCCATGTTCCGCGACTCCTGGTAGTCCGAGATCTGGAGCCGGAGCACGTGCCTGCCCTTGCGCAGGCCCGCCGTCGAGATGCGCACCTGTCCGGCCGCGAGCCGGCCGTCCCGCTCCTTGCCGTCGACGTGCAAGACGAGCGAGGCCGGATCGACACCGGAGCCGCGGTCGGTGCTCGTCACGACGAGCTGCGTGCCCCGCTGCACGCGCGTCTTCCGGAGCGCGACGGTCGGCGGAGTCGTGTCGTTCAGCCAGTAGCGGAACGAGAACTTGCCGGCACGCGCGGCCGAGGGGCTGTCGAAGACGACGTCGTAGGCTCCGGCCGCCGGCAGGATCGTCCCGGCTGCGAGCACTGGATCGCCGAAGATGCGCAGGTACGGGTTGAGGTTGAACGGCAGCGCGGCGTAGCCGGTCAGCCGCCGCTCGTCGCCCGCGTGCACGATCCTCGGCTCGACGCGCACGCCACTGGCCCGGCTCGTGACGACGACGCCGAAGTTGACCGCCGGCCGCGCGAGCGTGACCCGGAAGACGCGCTCTGGCCCGGGCAGCTCGGCGGCGAAGCCGAGCCCCGACGGCCGCTCGGGATAGCTGTAGCCCGTGACCCGGCTGCTGCCGCCCTTCGTCGTCGACGAGTGGACGCCGGTACGGCGCAGCGACGTCCTGGCGGTGTTCCCGAGCGCCGGCGTCCCGGTCCGGAACCAATACGAGATCCGGCGCCGATCGGGGCCGCGCGTGAGCACGATGTGGCCGGAGAGCTCTGCGTCCGGCGCCGAGGTGGTCGTCACCGAGACGGGCAGCGTGCCAGGCACCGTGACCGTGGTCGGGACGGACAGCGTCACTCCCGTCGCCGCCGTCTGTCGCTCGACGGTCACCGACCAAGGGCCCGCGCCGCCGCCCGCATCCGTGAGCTCGACCGACTGGGTCACGTTCGCGCCCGACCCGAGTAGCCCGAAGGACAGAGCGACCGGGGCCGCGAAGACGAGTGGATTGTCCGCGCGCGGCAGGTTGACGACGCCGCCGCCGCCGCGCACGGTCGAGATCTCCTCCGACTTGAGGTTGTCCGCGAACGCTTGATCGCCGGTCAGCGCGAGCGCGGACTTGACCTGCGCCGGCGTCCAGGCCGGATGCCGCTGGAGCAGGAGCGCAACGGCTCCCGCGACGTGCGGTGCGGCCATGCTCGTGCCGGACAGCGTCGTGTACGCCCCGCCGGGCCTCGCCGACAGGATCGAGACCCCCGGCGCGCTCACCTCCGGCTTCAGGCGCAGCGAGAGCGGCGTCGGGCCGCTGGAGGAGAACGACGCGACGACGTCGTCGGCGCCGCCGCGGCTCGTCGTCACCGCTCCGACCGTGATCGCGTCCGGCGGCAGATCCGGGCGAGCTGACCGAGCCGCGGCCGAAGTCGTCGAAGTCGTTGCCGGCAGAGACGACCGAGACGACGCCTGCGCGGGCGGCCGCGGCGAGCGCCTGCACGACGATGTCGCGCGAGGGCTCGATCTCGGGCTCGCCGAGCGACATGTTGATCACGTCCATCCCGTCCGCGACCGCGGCTTCGATCGCGGCGACGAGCTCGGGCGAGTTGCCGTCCAGACCCACGTCTGCATCGGTCGGGATCGTCAGGGCCTTGTAGTTCCCCAGGTAAGCGCGGGGTGCGACACCGGAGATCCGCGTGCCCTCGGCGAGCGTGTTCGCGTTGCCGGCCGCGATCCCGGCGACGTGCGTGCCGTGCGAGGAGAACTCGGGATCGAACGGCTTGCCTGCGTGCTTCCAGGTCGGGCGGGCGGGTGGGAACGCGCGTGCGACGATCACCTTCGCCGTCGTGTACGCGGCCTGGCCCTTCGGGTAACCGGGCGGCATGGTGTATCCGGCGGGCGAGAAGAACGGATGCGTCTGGTCGATCCCCTCGTCGATGATCGCGATCTTCATTCCCTGGCCGGCGTTCGTCAGGCCCGGGCCCCAGAGCACAGGAGCGCCGATCTGCTGCGGGCTGCGGTCGAGCTGGGTGCGGTAGCGGACGCTCGGATAGACCTTGGCGACGCCCGGGAGCGAGGTGAGCCGGCCGAGCTGTGAGCGCGGCACGACCACAGCCATGCCGTTCGCCACGAGCCGGTAGCGCCAGCGGATCTGCGCCTGCGGGATCGTGCTCTCGATCCGGCGCGCGAGGGCGGTTTGCGAGGAGATCATCGTGCGAGACTGCAGCTGCCGCCCGGCGGCCCAGCGGGTCGTCCCGAGCGGCTTCTGCGAGAGGCCGACGACGATCTCGACGAGCTCGCCGCCGGGCGGTGGGGCTGTCGGCACGCGCAGATCCGGTCGCGAGCGCGACAAGGCAGAGGAGGCTGATCAGGAGACCCCGGCGCACGGCGGTCATGGTAGGCGAGACGTCTTAAGGCCGTGTTATGGCCGGGTACACTGTCGCTCCGCGCGGATGTGGCGGAATTGGTAGACGCGCACGGTTCAGGTCCGTGTGCCCTTCGGGGCGTGGAGGTTCAAGTCCTCTCATCCGCATGGTGGGTCGCCGGATAGGCTCGCCGGGGTGCTGGATCCCGGGATCCCTATCCCCATGCGCGGGCGAACGTTCTCGGCGCGCCGACGCGTGCGGCTCGCAGACGTCGACCCGGGCGGCCGTGTCCGGCTCGACGCGCTAGCACGCATGCTCCAAGACGTCGCGATCGACGATGTGCAGGAGACCGGCTGGGGGACGCCGTCGCACCTCTGGTTCGTGCGGCGGCTCCGGATCGACGTGCTCGAGCCGTTCCTTCGTGACCACGAGGTGCAGCTCACGACCTGGTGCAGCGGCCTCGCCGCGATCGCCGCTGGACGACGGTGGTCGCTGGCCGGCAACCGCGGCGGGCGGGCTGAGGTCGACAGCGTCTGGATCCACCTCGGGCCCGACCAGCGGCCGGAGCGGATCGAGGACTTCGGCGTCTACGGCGAGGCGACCGGCGGCCGGCGCGTGTCGACGAAGCTCGAGCTGCCGGAACCGCCCTCGGGGACCCTTGGCCGGCCCTGGCCGCTGCGCGCGACCGACATCGACCTGCACGGCCACGTCAACAACGCCGTGTACTGGCAGGCGGTCGAGCACGCGCTCGCCTCAAGCGAGGTGGATGCTGCTCGGCCGCTCGTCGCGGAGCTCGACTTCCGGGAGCCGATCGACTTCGGCGACAACGTCGAGCTGGTCGTGGCGGCCGACGAACATGGACTGCTCATTGGCCTCCGCGTCTCCGACCGGCTCAGGGCGGCGGCTCGCGTCGCAGGTCGATAGCGGCGCCCCAGGCGGCGCCTTTCGCGTCTTTGTAGAGGCTGCCCTGCTTGCGGCTGACGGTGCGCTGGTGGATCCCGTCGGGCTCGGACGTGACGAGGTGGACATGGCCAGAGCGGACCTGCGGCTGGCGAATGATCCGCGCCGGAGCCTGTGCGACTGGTTCGCGGCTCAGCACCGCGTAGGAGAACTTCTCGTCCTCGTAACCGAGCTCCACTCCCTTCGCGCGGCGGTGCAGCTTCGAGCGAGGGAGGCGGACCGCGAAGTGGCACCAGTCGTCGGCCGGGAGCGGGCAGGCGAGATCATGCGGGCACGGCGCGACGGTTGAACCGCCGGCGTCGATCACGGACGACCGCGCCTCGAGGATGCGGCGGTAGCCCGCAGGTGTTCCCGGCTCGATGAACGCGATCGAGTCCGTCGCGTGCTGCCACAGGCGCACAGCGGTACCGGGCACTTCCGCGAGCTCGCCGAGCAGGTACGAGACGACGACGAGCTCGGCGGGGCCCGGCGCCGCCGAGACGTCGACGGTCAGCCAGCGCGCGCCCGGCAGCAGCTCCCGGCCCGCCGCGACCATCTCCGGCTCGACCTCGACCAGCGTCAGTTCCTCGAGTGAGGGCCACGCTTCTCTTGCGGCCCAGGCTGCGACGCCGGGCCCTGCGCCGACGTCGAGGAGCGAGCGTGGCCGCCAGTCCGGCCGTTGCTGCGGCGACCTGCCGGAAAACGGCGGCCGCCGCGGCGTAGGTGGCCGGCGCCCGGTAGGCCAGGTAGGCCGCGACCTCGGGCCGGGTCCGCGCCGCTCGCGAACGATCGTCGCTGCGATATGCCGCTGAGAGCCGCTCGACTTCCGCGACCACCGACCCGCCCGCACGCGCAACGAGGGCCTCGATCGCGTCGGCGAGCTGCGGCGGGAACGTGGTCAGGACGAGAGCGCAGCGAGCACGTCGTCCGCGTGCCGGTCCGGCTTCACGTTCCGGATCACCTTCGCGACGTTGCCGTCCGCGTCGATCACGAAGGTCGAGCGCTCGACGCCCATGTACGTCTTGCCGGCGTAGCTCTTCTCCTTCCAGACTCCGTACTCCTCGGCCGTCGAGTGCTCGGTGTCGGCGAGTAGCGCGAACGGCAGCTCGTACTTCTCCTTGAACTTGGCATGCGAGCGCTCGTCGTCGGGGCTGACCCCGAGGACGACCGCGCCGGCGCGCTCGAACTCGCCCCACGCGTCGCGAATCCCGCACGCCTGCGTCGTGCAACCGGGCGTATCGTCCTTGGGATAGAAGTAGAGGACGACCGGCGTGCCGCGGAGGTCGGACAGCTTGACGGTGTCTCCCGCGTCGCTCTTGAGCTCGAACTCCGGCGCCGGCTTCCCTTCCTGAACCACTTCGTCTCCTCTCGCTAGATTCCGCTGCGATGCTATCCGCCCACAACGTCCTGGCTTTCCTCGTCGTTGGTGTGCCGGCGCTCGCGGCGCTCGCCGGCGGCCTCGTCTACTGGCGGCGGCGCGGGGCCGGCCGGCTGGTCGCGAATCTGCTCGCGCTCGCGCAGACTCTGCTCGTCGCCCAGGTCGGGCTCGGGCTGCTGCTCCTCTCGGACGACCGGAGCGCTCCCGACGACCTGCACTACGTCTACGGCTCGCTCTCGCTCGGCGCGATCCTGGCGCCCTGGATGTACGCACCGGCGGAGGGGCCGAAGCGCCTGGTCTGGTTCGCCGGTACCTCGGCGCTTGCTGCTGCTCTCGCTGTGCGAGCATTCATGACCGGATCGTGATGAGACGCTTCTTCTCCGAGCACTCGACGCTACGCGGGTTCCTGATCATCGGGCTGATCGCGCTGGTCGTCGTCGTGCTCTCGCTCCAGTCGGTGCTGCAGACGGTGGGCGGCTTGCTCCGGATCGCCTTCTTCCTCGCAATCGCGTTCTTCCTCTTCCTGCTCTGGCGCGAGAAGCGCGGCGACATCGAGGTGTGGCAGGACCGGAGCCGGAACATCTTCTACGCGGCGATCGTGCTCGCGGTCGTCGACATCGGCGCGTTCATCGGCCTCCGCCCGAGCGGGCCGGATGCGCTCGCGTTCTTCCTCGTGCTCGGCGGCTGCGCCTACGCCGCCTTCCGCATCTGGCGCAACGAGCACACCTACTCATAGCGCAGGATGAGCATCCGCAGAAGCGGATGCTCATCGCGCGAAGACCCCGAAGGGTCGGCCCGCCTCCCAAGACCAGTGGGTCGGAAGCGCACCGCTTCGTGAGTCGTTGAGCGCTACAGCTGAGTCTCCAGAGCGGCGAGGAGCTCGCCGCCCTCGGAGACCACCGGTCCGCCGAGCCTGCGAGCGGCTCCGGCTCGTTCGCCCACGTGGCAGTCGGCCCGAAGACGTAGTAGACGTCGTAGACGAAGCCGGAGTAGCCGAGGCCGCCGAGGTCGGCCTCCGCGAAGTACGTGCCGGTGATCCCTTCCCCGTCCCAGTACTGCTTCACCCGCGGATCGGCCAGGGTCGACTCGTCGATCTCATCGCGGGCGTCGGTGGAGCGCTGGTTGAGCCAGACGGCGTAGACCTGCAGGTCCTGCGACTGCTCCTTCTCGAGGACGTTGTCCCGGACCCAACGGGCGCCGGCGAGGCACGTGCTTCAGGTGGGCGAGAAGAGGACGATCACGCGTGTCTTGCCGGCGTCCGCCTCGAAATCGGAACGCAGCTGGAGGACGTTCGCGAGCTCGTGGACGTCCGCGGCCGGCGCAGCCTCGGGCGCTGCGGTCTCGTCTCCGCCGCAACCCGCGAGCGCGAGCAGTGCGAGCAGCAGCAGCGCCGCGCGCGCCATCACGCGCGAACCTGCGCGGACGCTCCGTCGAGCGCGTCGAGCGCCGCCCGGATCGTCATCCCTTCTCCCACGAAGATCGGCGTGTCGCGCTCGGTGTAGGCCGAGGCCTCGCTCTCGCGCAGGGTCAGCATCAGGTGCATGAAGTCGGACGGCTCGTCGCACTCGAACGCGGTCATGAACTCCTGGTCGTCGATGCCGAACGAGTAGGTGGTGTGGTTGTGGATCGTCTCGAACTCGCGGCCGACGCGGATGTGCTCGTCCATCGCGCGCTGGCGGTCCTCGAGCGGCAGCGCGTACCACGGTCGCACCTTCACGAAGGGGTAGACGACGAGGTAGGGCGAGCCCTTCGGAACGATCTTGCGCGGCCGCCGCGCTTCGGTGTACGGGGACGCCTTCGTGGTCGCCAGGTAGGAGTACGGAGTGTCGAGCCAGCCGGCCAGCGGGGTGGCGTTGAGCGCGGAGCCGAGCTCGCCCAGGTCGGCGTAGCGCTCGGTGATCTTCCAGAGGAAGAAGTCGCAGTCGGGCCGCACCCCGGCCGTGGAGTAGGTGCGCAGGTGCTCGAAGCGGTCACTGCAGCTCTCGACCACGTCGGCGAACGCGTCTTTCATCGCCGAACGCTCCTCCACCGGCAGCCGGCGCCAGGCCGGGTCGACCTTGTGGAAGGAGTAGGCCACGTACTGGCCCTGCGGAACGGCGTTCACGCCCACATCGTACTCAGCACCCGGCGTCGCGGATCGCGTCGCGCACGGGCTCGAGGCTCGCTTTCGGCGTTCCGTCCACGTAGTAGACGCCCGACTGGAAGCCGGTGAGCGCGGGCTCGTCGTGCGAATGGAAGAGCAGCAGCCCGACAACGTTCTCCTGACAGGCCGCGAGCTCGATCGCCCTGCGGTAGTACTCGGCCTGCGTCGCCTCGTCGACCGGCCGACCCGGCTCCTCGCCCTCGTACAGGCCCGCCTTCGCCGCCGGGATCGCCGTCTCGACGCCGAGCTCGCTGTAGAGCACGGGGAGACCGGGGCCGAACGCCTCGTCCAGCAGCGGCCGGAGCTTCTCCTCGTAGTCCGCCAGCAGGATCGACTTCGACTTCGGATCGGTGGGCCGGTCGGGTGGAATGCTCGAGCTCGCCGGGTACGGGTGGTAGGCGAATCCGTCGAGCGGCGGCTCGTCGCGGCCGCTCGCTCGGAAGGCCTCACCGAGGTCGCGGATGAACGTCGTCGGCGAGTGCGTGTCGCGTCCGGTCCCCGGCCGGTCGATTCCGCGTGGCGCCACCGCTCCGCCCCAGACCGTCATCGCCGGGTCGGCCTTCTTGACAGCGTCGTACACCTCGATCAGCAGTGCGAGGTAGGCCGGGGCCGCCACGTCCTCACCGGCGGCGTCGAACTGCGGCAGCCAGAAGCGGTTCAGGTTCGGCTCGTTGCCGACGATCACGTCGCGGATCTCCGGCGTGTCGCGGAGGACCGCCGTGACGTACGCGGCGAACTCCGCCCGGGCCTCGGGCGTCAGCGGCGTGGTCGAGGAGCCGGTGTGGTAGACGCCGAGGAAGATCCGCGTTTCGCCGGCGCGCTCGACGACGCCCCGGAGCGCGGCGATCTCCTCCGGCGCCGGCGCCGCGAGGCCGGGTTGCCAGAAGCTCGTGATCCCGACCGCCCCGAAGCCGGCCTCCTCGAGCTGGACGAGCGACGGCCCGGGGTGGCGGACCCGGTCGTCGACCGCGCCGACGAGGAAGGGCTCGTCGTTGCCGCCGCAGCCGCCGAGCGTCAGCGCGGCGAGGGCGAGCGCACCGAGAACTCGACGCTGCCGCGCACGACGACCGGCCCCGGCCGTGTCGCGTGCACGAACGTGATCGAGAGCTTGTATGCCCCCGGAGCCACGCGGGTGCCGAGCTGGAACGACTGCCGCCTGCCCGGACCCGCACGTCCGTTCTTCCACGCCGTGATCGATCCGGCCGGGAGCCGCAGCAGCCGTGCGCGGTAGACGCAGTCGCGGTCGCACCGGAGCGAGATCGTACGGGTGCGGGGGGCGAACGCGACGGCGGGCTTGATCGCGACCGCGCACTTGCCGAGCGCTCCGCTGGCAACGGCGTCCATGGTGTCGCGGACGACGCCGAGCGAGGACTTGGCCGTGCCGTCGGGGTAGTAGAGGCCGGACTGCCAGCCGCTGCGGCCGGCCTCGTCGCGGGCGTGGAAGAGGAGGATGCCGGCGACGTTCGACTGGCAGTACGCGAGCTTGATCGCCTGTGCGTAGGCCGCGGCCTGTGCCGCTTCGTCGACCGGACGCGTGGTCGCCGGTTCCGTCCCGGCGTACTGCACAGCCTTCTCGGGCGGCACGATCGACTCGATCCCGTACTCGTCGTAGAGGATCGGCAGCCCGGAGCCGACCTGTGCGCTGCCGTCGAAGGCCTTGCCGAGCAGGCGCACCAGCTTGTTCTGGTCGACGAGCGCGAGATGGTCGGGGTCGTTCGGCGGCAGGTCGATGGCCGAGCTGGAGTTGACGCCGTAGGGATGGAAGGCGAAGCCGTCCATGAACGGGGTCGTGCGGCCGCTCGCCAGGTACGCCTCGCCCCACTCGCGGATGAACCGCGTCGGCGAGATCGTGTCGCGGCCGGTGAACGGCTTGTCGACGCCGCGCGGAGCGAGAGCGCCGCCCCAGACGATCGTCTCCGGCGCCGCCGCCTTGACGGCGTCGTAGGTCGCGGCGAGCAGCGAGAGGTACGCCGCGGCCGAGGCGCCGGTGCCGTCCTCGTTGAACTGCGGCAGCCAGAAGCGGTTCAGGTTCGGCTCGTTGCCGACGATCACATCGCGCAGGCTCGGGTTCGCGCGCACGATCTCCGCCACGTAGGCCGCGAACTCCGCCTGGGCCGCCGGCGTGAGCGGCGTCGTCCGCGAGCCGGCGTGATAGACGGACACGTAGACGCGGACGCCGTGAAGGGCCGCCGCCGCGGCGACGTTGCCCAGCACCGCGGCCTCGTGCTCGGTCGGAGCGGTCAGGCCCGGCTCCCAGGTGCTCGTGATCCGGACGGCGCGGAAGCCGGCCAGCCGCACCAGGCCCATGCTCGCCTCCGCCTCGACGAGCGTCGGCGCGCGCACGGCGTCCTCGGCTGCACCGAGCGAGATCGACGAGCCGCCGGCGTTGGCCGCGGGAACGAGCGCAAGTGCCGCAGAGAAGTCGCGATGAAGACGTTTCAAGCCGTGGCTAAGGTAGCCGGGGTGGCCGACGTCACGGAGAAATTGAAGGGAATTCCGGCGAAGCCGGGCGTCTATCTGTTCCGCGACGAGCAAGGCGACGTCCTGTACGTCGGCAAGGCGAAGTCGCTGCGCCCCCGCGTGCGCTCGTACTTCCAGGCGGGCCGCGGGGACGAGCGCGCCTCGATCCCGCGGCTCGTTCCGCGCATCGCCGACCTCGAGGTGATCGTGACCTCGAGCGAGGTGGAGGCCCTGCACCTCGAGCAGAACCTCGTCAAGCGATACCGGCCGCCCTTCAACGTGCGCCTGCGCGACGACAAGTCGTTCCCGTACATCGCGGTCACGGTCGAGGACGAGTATCCGCGCGTCATGTTCACCCGCGAACGGCACCGCCGCGGCGTCCTCTACTTCGGGCCGTACGCGAACGCGAAGAAGGTCCGGGAGACGCTCGACGTCCTCAATCGCGTCTTCCAGTTTCGGCCGTGCGAGGGGCCGAAGCCGGGGCGCCACTCCGGGATCCCGTGTCTCGACTTCCACATCGAGCGCTGCCACGCGCCGTGCGTCGACTACATCTCGAAGGCCGCGTACGGGGAGATCATCGAAGGCGTGATCAACTTTCTCGCCGGTGACACGCGCACGATCGTGCGCGAGTTGCAGCGGCAGATGCGCGAGGCGGCCGCCGATGAGCGCTTCGAGGATGCGGCCCGGTACCGGAACCGGCTCTTCGCGATCGAGAACCTCGCCGAGCGGCAGGGGGCGGACCGGCGCGAGACCGGCTCGATCGACGTCGATCGGCGTCGCCGCCGCCGACGATCGCGCGGCGGTCCAGGTCTTCCCGCTCCGCGGCGGCAAGATGATCGACCGCCACGGCTTCCACCTCGAGAACGTCGAGGGTCAGGACGTGACGACGATCCTGGAGGCGTTCTGCCTCGAGTACTACGGGAACGCGCCCTCGATCCCGCCGCAGATCATCGTCCCGCCCGAGGCGACCGGGCTGGAGGCGCTCGAGGAGTTCCTCAGCGAGCTGCGCGGCTCGCGCGTCGAGGTGCGCGCGCCGGCCCGGGGCGAGAAGAAGCGGCTCGCCGAGCTGGCGGCGCAGAACGCCCGGGTCGCGCTCGACTCCGAGGCCGTCGTGTCGGAGCAGAAGCGGATCCGCCGCGTCGCCGCGCTCGAGGAGCTGCGCGAGGCGCTCAATCTGGAGAGCCTGCCGCTGCGGATCGAGTGCTACGACATCTCGAACATCCAGGGCCAGGAGATCGTCGGCTCGATGGTCGTCTTCCAGGACGCGATCGCGAAGAAGGCGCACTACCGCAAGTTCGCGGTCCGCGGGCTCGACGGCCAGGACGACTTCGCCTCGATGGCCGAGGTCGTCTCACGCCGCTTCGCGCGCCTGCGCACCGGCGTCGAGGACGAGTACGACGAGGGGTTTGCGACCGCGCCGAACCTCGTCGTGATCGACGGCGGCAAGGGGCAGCTGTCGGCGGCGCTCGCGGCGATGCAGGCGTACGAGCTCCCGCGTGTGGCCGTGATCGCGCTCGCGAAGCGGGTCGAGGAGGTCTTCGTACCGGGGAGGTCCGACCCGATCGTCCTCGATCCTCACAGCGCCGGCTTGCAACTGCTCCAACGTATTAGGGATGAAGCCCACCGCTTCGCGCTGACGTTTCACCGCCAGCGGCGCTCGGCCCGGGCACGCGAGTCGCTCTTCGACACGCTCGAAGGCGTCGGCCCCGTGCGGCGGCGTGCACTCCTGCAGCACTTCGGCTCGACGGAGGGCGTGCTGGCGGCGAGCCAGGAGCAGCTCGAGGGCGTCCCCGGCGTCCCCGCGAAGACGGCGAGGGCGATCTACGCGCAGCTGCACAGGACCGCCGGCCCCTCCTAGGTCCTACGGATCGGCCGCGGTGCGCTTGCCGGCGAGCGAGCGCCAGTCCACGTGGCCGAGCGTGAGGAAGAGCGCGCCGAAGCCGAGGACGATGTTCGTCGTGATCAGCGTCAGCTTCATCCCGACGCTGAACGCGAGCAGCGCGGAACGGCCGATGCCGGTGCCGGAGAAGACGTAGACGATGAAGGCCTGCTCGGTCCCGATGCCACCCGGCGAGATCGGGACGAGCGTGGCGAGGCTCTGCGTCACCTGGACGAGAAGGACGTTCCGGAGCGACTGGTCGACCCCGAAGGCGCCGAGGAAGAACCAGATCGCGATGAAACGCAGCAGCCAGTCGCCTGCCTGCCAAGCGGCGACGTGCTGCAGGTACTCGGTCCGGTCACGGAGGACCGCGAGACCCATGCCGATGCGCTGCTTGAACTCCTCGATGTGCAGGCGCGCCCACATCACCCCGATCACGGCGAAGATCGTCAAGAGCGACGAGGAGCACGGCGGAGAACTCCGGATTGCTCGCGAAGAAGCCGAAGTCGAAGCCAGGCAGCCTGCCGAGCGAGCCGACGCCCGGCAGGACGCCGAGCGTCAGCGCGTACGTGAAGATCAGCAAGGCCATCGTCGTGTCGAAGATGGAGAGCACGAGCAGCGTCGAGGCGAGCGTCGTGTAGGTGGCGCCGGGGACGGCCCGGTGGGCGAGGTAGAGCCGGACCGCATCGCCGGCCGCGGGCGGGGATGATCGCGTTGACGCCGACGCCGGACAGGTAGGCGGCGTAGATCGAACGCCAGCGAACGGGCTCGTCGGGGTACGAGGCCGCGATCGTGTTCCGCCACGCGCGGCTCGTGCACATCGTCTTCAGCACATGGCAGAGGATCGCCAGCCCGAGTGCGCCGAACTCGACGTTCGCCAGCTGCTCGAAGAAGACCCGGATCGCGTGGAGGACCTCGCCCACGCCGTCAGGCTATCTCGCTACGAGCCGTCCGTTCCGTCGCTGTCCATGAACGGGTAGCGATAGTCGGTCGGCGGCACGAACATCTCCTTCACCGTCCGCGGGCTGACCCAGCGGATCAGGTTCCAGAGCGAGCCTGCCTTGTCGTTCGTCCCGGACGCGCGCGCACCGCCGAAGGGCTGCTGGCCGACGACCGCGCCGGTGGGCTTGTCGTTGACGTAGAAGTTGCCGGCGGAGTAGCGAAGCGCCGAGTGCGCCTCCTCGACGGCATAGCGGTCGTCGGCGAAGACGGCGCCCGTCAGCGCGTACTTGGCGCCGGCGTCGACGAGCTCGAGCGTGTCGGCCCAGCGCTTGTCGTCGTAGACGTACGTCGTCACGACCGGCCCGAAGAGCTCCTCCTGCATCGTCCGGTAGCCGGGGTCTTCCGTCTGGATCACGGTCGGCTCGACGAAGTAGCCCTCGGAGTCGTCGTAGGAGCCGCCGGCGACGACCTCGGCCTTCGCGGAGGCGCGCGCCTCGTCGATCGCCTCCTTCTGCGTCTTGAACGAGCTGCCGTCGATGACCGCGCCCATGAAGTTGGAGAAGTCGGCGACGTCGCCCATCTTCAGCTCTCCGACTTGCGTCTCGAGGCGCTCGCGCAGCGCCGGCCACATGCTCTTGGGCGCGTACACGCGCGACGCGGCCGAGCACTTCTGACCCTGGTACTCGAAGGAGCCGCGCACGATCGCGGTCGCGACAGCGTCGACGTCGGCGCTCGGGTGCGCGAGGATGAAGTCCTTGCCGCCCGTCTCGCCGACGATGCGCGGGTAGTTCCGGTAGCCGGCGATGTTGCTTCCGACGGTCTTCCACATGCTCTGGAACACCGGCGTCGACCCCGTGAAGTGGATCCCGGCGAGCTCGGGGCTCGCGAGCGCGGCGTCGCCGATCGTGGCGCCCGACCCGTAGACGAGGTTGATGACGCCGTCGGGCAGGCCGGCCTCCTTGAGCAGCTGGAGCGTGTAGTGCGCGGAGAGCGCCGCGGTCGACGCGGGCTTCCAGACGACGGTGTTCCCCATCAGCGCGGGGGAGCCGCTCAGATTGCCGCCGATCGCGGTGAAGTTGAACGGGCTGACGGCGAAGATGAAGCCCTCGAGCGGGCGGTACTCGAGCCGGTTCCAGACGCCCGGGGAGGAGACCGGCTGCTCCGCGTAGATCCGGAGCATGAACTCGACGTTGAAGCGCCAGAAGTCGATCAGCTCGGCGGCGGCGTCGATCTCGGCCTGGTGCGGGGTCTTGGACTGGTTCAGCATCGTCGCGGCGACGAGCGTCGAGCGCCACGGGCCGGCGAGCAGCTCGGCGGCGCGCAGGAAGACGGACGCACGCTCCTCCCACGGCAGGCGCGACCAGTCTGCGTGCGCCTCGCGGGCGGCGTCGATCGCCTGCTGCACGTGCTCGGGGCCGCCCTTGGCGACGTCGGCCAGGACGTGCTCCTTCCGGTGCGGCATCACCGCCTGGGTCGTTTCCTTCGTCTCGACCTCCTTGCCGCCGATCACCATCGGGATGGTGATCCGCTCGCGCTCCATCTCGGCGAGCCGGACGCGCAGCTCCTCGCGCTCGGGCGTGCCCGGCGCGTAGCTCTTGACCGGCTCGTTGACGGGTGCTGGAGGTCGGAAGAGTCCGGGAGCGCTCACGGCGCGATTGTAGAGTCGGCAGCGATGCGCGTGACGCGCCATCCCTACGAGGTCGACGGCTGGGGCGTGGGGGAGTTGTGGGTCGGCGACGGCCGGGTCGTCGTCGCGCACGACCCGCCGACGCCGGCCGCTTCCATGCCCGAAACGCACCCCAGGGGCACCCCGGGTGTCCCTACTGAAACGCTATCGAGGAAATCTGCACGAGAGGACAACGGGTTCGTGCCGGAACTGCTGCAAAGGCTCCACCGCTATTTCGGCGGCGAGCCGGTCTCGTTCGAGGACGTGCCGCTCGACGAGGACTGGGCGACGCCGTTCCAGGCCGCGCTCGCCGGGGCGCTGCGGAGCGTGCCGTGGGGCCAGATCGTCAGCTACGGCGAGCTCTCGGCCCTCGCCGGCCGGGCGCGGGCGGCGCGGGCGGCCGGCACGTTCTGCGCCGAGAACCGCTTCTCGCTCTTCGTGCCCTGCCACCGGGTCGTCTCCGTCGGTGGGATCGGCGGGTACGGCGAGCTCGGCGTCGAGTACAAGCGCCGGCTGCTCGCCTTGGAGGGCCATGGCGCTCTCTGACGACCTCCGCTCGGAGCTCGCGGCGATCGCGCCCAAGCGCGGCTGCTGCCGGCTCGCCGAGATCTCGGCGCTCTTCCACTCCGCCGGCACGATCCACCTGCGCGGCCGCGGTGAGATCGCTCTCCACCTCGACCTCGCCACGTCCGGGGTCGCACGCCGAGCCTTCTCGTTGCTGCGCGAGCTCGGGATCCACTCGGAGATCCGCACCTACAGCCGACGCGCGTTCGATCGCGCCACCCGCTACCAGCTGCACGTCACGGGGGACGAGGCCGCCCTCGCCATGTTCGTCGAGGCGGGCGTCCTCGACCCCCGGCACGCGCCGCTCGAACGGCCTCCGAAGCGGGTGGTCGGTCGCGCCTGCTGCCGCGGGGCGTATCTCCGCGGCGCGCTGCTCGGTGGCGGCTCGCTCTCGGGGCCGCGGTCGCCGCACCTGGAGCTCCGCACGACCTCGCTCGACGGCGCCGAGTTCCTCCGTTCCGTCGCCGCCGCAAGCGATGTGACCTTGAGCGTCCTCGACCGCGGCCGGCATGCTGCCGCCTATGCCAAGGGCTTCGACGCGATCGAGGCCGTGCTGAGCGCCGCGGGCGCGGGCGACGCGGTGCTCGCCTTCGAGGAGCGCTCGATCGTCGCGGCGGCGCGCGGCGAGGCGAACCGGCTCGCGAACGCCGACCACGCGAACCTCGTGCGCACGAGCCGCGCCGCGCAGGAGCAGCTCGAAGCGGTCCGTGCGCTGCAGGCGACGGGCGCCCTCGAGCGGCTGCCCGACCGGCTGTACGAGGTCGCGCGGCTCCGGCTCCGCCACCCGACGCTGCCGCTGCGAGAGCTGGCGGCGAAATGCGACCCACCGAGCACGAAAGCCTCCGTCCACCGGCGGTTCAAGAAGCTCGACGAGCTCGTTTCCAACTTGTAACACGGGTGACGAGAGCTCGGTCTTTGCCCTACTCTTGACGTGGCGGGTCCGTGCTCGTCCGGCGTCGGATTCAGACCCCGTCCGTCGCCGGCACCGGAGCGCGGTTCTGCGGAGGGGGAGGTCGTCCTCGGAGCTCCCCCTCCGGCCCGCCTGTCCTTTTTTGTGGCGCAATCGGAACCGGGATCTGCGGAAGCAGATCCCGGTTCGCGCCAAGACCCCTGAAGCTGCGTGGGTCGCTGCCGGGGCTCGCTCGTCGATCGTTGAGGATCCGCTCACCAGGCGTTCCCGTGGGCACAGGTACGGTTCTGCCTCGATGAATAGCTGCGCTGGCAGAGCTGAAGGAACGCGTCGCCGAGATCCACGATCTCGACCGCGCCTCGTCGCTGCTCGGCTGGGACCAGCAGGTGAAGATGCCGCCCGGCGGCGGCGGCGTCCGGGCCGAGCAGCTCGCGACGATCGGGCGGATCGCGCACGAGGCGCTCACCTCCGACGAGATGGGCCGGCTGCTGGACAAGCTCGTCCCTGTCGCGGAGACGCTCGAGTACGACTCGGACGAGGCCAGCCTGATCCGCGTCGTCCGCCGCGACTGGGAGAAGGCACGCCGGGTGCCCGCCGAGCTGCGCGCCGAGATGTCGCGCGCCGCGTCGCTCGCGATGCCCGTCTGGGTGAAGGCACGCCAGGACTCGGACTTCTCGCAGTTCCTGCCGGCGCTGCGCCACAACTTCGATCTCCGGCGCCGCTACGTCGAGTGCTTCGACGACTACGACGAGCCGTACGACGTGCTCCTGGACGACTTCGAGCCGGGGATGACGACGGCGGAGGTGCGGACGGTCTTCGACCGGCTGAAGCAGGAGCAGGTCCCGTTCGTCGCGGCCGCCCGCGCCGTCGGGGAGCGGCCCGTTCGCGGCGGGACCTTCCCGCTCGAGGGCCAGCAGGAGTTCGAGCTGAACGTGATCCGGCGGTTCGGGTTCGACCCGTCGGAATGGCGACTCGACACGGCCGTCCATCCCTTCGCTGCCTCGATCGCGCCCACCGACATCCGCCTGACGACGCGGTACTTCGACGACAACCTCGACGGCCTCTTCGGGACGATGCACGAGTGCGGCCACGGCCTCTACGAGCACGGGGTCGCCCGCGAGCTCGTACGAACCCCGCTTGCGAGCGGCGCCTCGCTCGCCCTGCACGAGTCGCAGAGCCGCATGTGGGAGAACATGGTCGGCCGCAGCCTCCCGTTCTGGCGCCACTTCTATCCGGAGCTGCAGCGGACGTTTCCCGACGCGCTCCGGAACGTCGCGCTGCAGGACTGGTATCGCTCCGTCAACTGGGTCGAGCCGTCGCTGATCCGGGTCGAGGCCGACGAGGCGACGTACAACCTCCACATCATCCTCCGCTTCGAGCTCGAGCAGGAGCTGCTCGCCGACACGATCGACCTCGACGAGTTGCCGGAGATCTGGAACGAGCGGATGCAGAAGTACCTCGGCGTCGAGCCGCGCGACGACGCGCTCGGCGTGCTCCAGGACATGCACTGGGCGATCGGCGCGATTGGCTACTTCTCGACGTACGCTCTCGGCAACGTCATCTCGGGGCAGCTGTGGGAGCAGGTGAACGCCGCGATTCCGGACCTGCCCGAACAGTTCGAGCAGGGCGAGTTCGACGCGCTCTCAGGCTGGCTGGGCGAGAACCTCTGGCGCCACGGACGCAAGTTCACGCCGCGCGAGCTCGTCGAGCGGATCACCGGAGGCGGCCTCGACTCCGAGCCGTACCTGCGCTACCTGCGCGGGAAGTACCCGCTCGGAAACTAGACTCGGCGCGGCAACCGAGACAGAGGGGAAACGAATGGCGATTCGCGTAGGGATCAACGGCTTCGGCCGGATCGGGCGGAACTTCTTCCGCGCCCAGCTCGAACGCCGTGGCGACATCGAGATCGTCGCGGCGAACGACCTCGGCGACGAGAAGACGATGGCGCACTTGCTCAAGTACGACTCGAACGCTCGGGCCGCTCGCAGGACGACGTCGAGCTCAGCGACGGCGTCATCCATGCCGGCGGCGAGGAGCTCAAGCTCTTCTCCGAGCGGGATCCCGGCGCGATTCCGTGGGGCGACCTCGGCGTCGACGTCGTGCTCGAGTCGACTGGCTTCTTCACCGATCGCGACGGCGCGCAGAAGCATCTCGACGCAGGAGCGAAGAAGGTCGTCATCTCGGCGCCCGCCACCGATCCGGACCTCACGATCGTGCTCGGCGTCAACGACGACACCTACGACAAGGACTCGCACCACATCGTCTCCAACGCCTCGTGCACGACGAACTGCGTCGCGCCGCTCGCGAAAGTGCTGCACGACGGCTTCACGATCGAGCAGGGCTTCATGACCACGATCCACGCGTACACAGCCGACCAGCGGCTGCAGGACATGCCGCACGACGACCTGCGGCGCGCCCGCGCAGCGGCGATCAACCTGATCCCGACCTCCACCGGCGCCGCCCGCGCGATCGGGCTCGTGCTGCCGGAGCTGAAGGGGAAGGTCGACGGGATCTCCGTCCGCGCTCCGGTGCCGACGGGCTCGGTCACCGATCTCGTCGTCCGGCTCTCGCGCGAGACGACCGTGGAAGAGGTGAACGAGGCGTTCCGCGCCGCGGCTTCGTCGGGCCCGCTCGCCGGGCTCCTCCAGTACTCGGAGGATCCGCTCGTCTCGACCGACATCCAGCATTCGCCCTACTCGTGCATCTTCGACAGCGAGCTGACGATGGCGAACGGGAGCATGGTCAAGGTCTTCGGCTGGTACGACAACGAGTGGGGCTACAGCTGCAGGCTCGTCGACCTGATCGGCAAGCTGCTCTGAGGAAGCCCCGCTCGGTCCGCGACGCCGACGTCGCCGGCAAGACGGTGCTCGTCCGCGCGGATCTGAACGTTCCGCTCGAGGACGGGGAGGTCGCCGACGACACGCGGATCCGAGCCGCGCTGCCGACTCTGGAGCTGTTGCTGGAGCGCGACGCCGCCAGGATCCGGGTCTGCTCGCATCTCGGCAGGCCGAAGGGCGAGGACCCCGCCTTCCGGATCGAGCCCGTACGCCGGCGGCTGCGGTCGCTGCTTCCTGACGAGCGGTTCGAGGTGCTCGAGAACACCCGCTTCCACCCCGGGGAGACCAAGAACGATCCGGAGTACGCGCGCGAGCTCGCCGAGGGGTGCGACCTCTACGTCAACGACGCTTTCGGCTCCGCGCACCGCGCACACGCCTCGACCGTCGGGGTCGCGCAGCTGCTGCCGGCCTACGCGGGGCTGCTGCTCGAACGGGAGCTGGAGATGCTCGGCCGGCTGCTGCAGGACGTGGAGCGGCCGTACGTCGCCGTCGTCGGCGGGCTCAAGGTCGAGGACAAGCTCGGCGTGCTCGAGAACCTGGCGGAGTACGTCGACACGATGCTGATCGGCGGCAAGATGGCGGAGCAGCTGCGCGTCGAGAACCCGCTCGAGGCGCCCGTGCGGCTCCCGGTCGACGTCGTCGCGGCAGCCGAGTTCGCCGAGGACGCAGAGAGCAGAGTCGTCGCCTGGAACGCCGTGCCCGAGGGCTGGCTCGGCCTCGACATCGGGCCGGAGACACGCGAGCAGTTCGCGGACAAGATCCGCAAGGCGAAGACCGTCTTCTGGAACGGGCCGATGGGCGTGTTCGAGTGGGAGCGGTTCGCCGAGGGGACGAAGGCGGTCGCCCACGCGCTCGCGGAGTGCGACGGCTTCACCGTCGTCGGCGGCGGCGACTCCGTCCGCGCCGTCAACGAGCTCGGGCTCGCCGACCGGATCACCTGGGTCTCGACCGGCGGCGGCGCCTCGCTCGAGCTGCTCGAGGGCAAAGAGCTCCCCGGCGTCGCCGCAATCCCGGAGAATTGACCCGATGCTGATCGCCGGCAACTGGAAGATGTTCAAGGGACCGCGCGAGGCGCAGGCGTTCTTCGACGGCTTCGAGGCGCCGGCGGGCGTGGACACCGTCTTCTGCCCGCCGTTCGTCTCGCTCGCGGCGGCGGTCGCGAGCGGCCGGACGATCTACGCCCAGAACGTCCACTGGGAGCCGACGGGCGCGTATACCGGCGAGGTCTCGCCGGGGATGCTGCTCGAGCTCGGCGTCGAGGGGGCGCTGGTCGGCCACTCGGAGCGGCGGCACCTCTTCGGCGACACGGACGAGATGGTCGCCCGCCGCACGCGCGCCGCGCTCGACGCCGGGCTTGCGGTGATCGCCTGCGTCGGCGAGACGCTCGAGCAGCGCGAGTCGGGGGACACGGAGCTCGTACTGAAGATCCAGGTCGAGGCGATCGCGTTCGCGGCGGGCGAGCACGAGAAGCTCGTGATCGCCTACGAGCCCGTCTGGGCGATCGGCACCGGCAAGACGGCCACGCCCGCGCTGGCCGAGGAGGCGCACGCGTTCATCAAGGGTCTGCTCGACCGGCCGGTGCTCTACGGCGGCTCCGTCAAGCCCGAGAACGCCGCCGAGCTCCTCGCTCAGCCCTCGATCGACGGCGCGCTCGTCGGCGGCGCCTCGCTCGACCCCGACTCCTTCGCAGCGATTTGCCACGCCGCTTCGACCTCGTAACGCTCGTCGTCCTCGACGGCTGGGGCTGCGCGCCCGCCGGGCCGGGCAACGCGGTCGAGCTGGCGGCGACACCGGTGTTCGACCGGCTCTGGCGTGAGTACCCGCACACGACGCTGAAGGCCTCCGGCGAGGCGGTCGGCCTGCCGGAGGGTCAAATGGGCAACTCGGAGGTCGGGCACCTGACGATCGGCTCCGGTCGCATCCTCTTCCAGGACCTGATGCGAGTGAACCAGGCGATTCGCGACGGTTCTCTGTACGAGAACGAGGCGCTCGTCGGCGCCTTCGAGCGTGCCCGCGCACGCGGAGGCGACGTGCACCTGCTCGGTCTCGTCTCGCACGGCGGCGTCCATTCGCACATCGAGCACGTGCAGGCGCTGCTCGAGCTCGCGCGGCGGCTCGGCATGGAGGAGCGGACGTGGATCCACGCCTTCACCGACGGACGCGACGTCTCGCCGACCTCCGCCGTCGTCCGACCTCGCCGAGCTGCCGGTCGAGCGAATCGCGACGGTGATCGGCCGGTACTGGGCGATGGACCGCGACAAGCGTGAGGAGCGGACGCAGAAGGCGTTCGACGCGATCGTGCGCGGGCTGGGGACGCAGACCCCTCCGGAGCGGATTCTCGAGCAGGTGCGGCGGAGCTACGAGGCCGGCGTCACCGACGAGTTCCTCGAGCCGATCGTCGTCGAGGGCGCGCCCCGGCTCGGCGCGGACGACGCGGCGATCTTCTTCAACTTCCGGCCCGACCGGGGGCGCCAGCTGACGGCGAAGCTCGTCGAGGCGGGCTTCGACCTGACGACGATGACCCGCTACGCGTCCGAGCTCGACGTGCCCGTCGCCTTCGGCGAGCAGGAGGTTCCTCATACGCTCGCCGAGGTCCTCTCCGGCGCCGGCGCCCGCCAGCTGCACGTTGCCGAAACGGAGAAGTACGCGCACGTCACCTACTTCTTCAACGGCGGCGTCGAGGACGAGTGGGCAGGGGAGACGCGCATTCTCGTCCCGAGCCCGCGCGAGGTGCCGAGCTACGACCACAAGCCGGAGATGTCCGCCCGCGAGGTCGCCTCGCGGTTCGCGGCCGAGATCGGCAACGGCTACCGCTTCGCGGTGATCAACTTCGCGAATCCGGACATGGTCGGCCACACGGGCTCGATCCCGGCCGTGACCGAGGCGGTCGAGGTCGCCGACGAGTGCCTGGGAGTCGTCGTCGAGGCGACGCACGCTGCCGGCGGCGTCTGCCTCGTGACGGCCGACCACGGGAATGCCGAGCAGATGCTGGAGGCGGACGGCGTCAGCCCGCACACCGCTCACACGACGAATCCCGTTCCTCTCATACTCACATCGAGTGAAGTCACACTAAAGAAAAGCGGCGAATTGTCCGATCTAGCTCCTACAGCCCTGCGGCTCCTGGGTTTGGACATAGCCGTCCGAGATGACGGGAGACAACTTGTGCGCTCCGGCGATAACGCGGCCTTCCGTTTGACGATCTCGGCGCTATACTCCCGCCCACTTGTCGCTGCCACAGCCTGATCTCGGCGTCCTGCGGAAGGCCCAGCGAGGAGATGAGCGAGCTTTCTCGCTCATCGTCCGCGCGTATGAGCTCCCCGTCTACAACTACGTGCTCAGGCTCGTGGGCGACCGCTCGCTCGCAGAGGATCTGACCCAGGAGGTCTTCCTCCGGGTCTACCAGGGGCTGCCGAACTTCTCGCTCCGCTGCCGGTTCACGACCTGGCTCTTCCAGGTGACGAAGAACCGCGTGCTCGACGAGCTGCGCGCGCTCGAGCGCCGGCCGCGCTCGGTCGTGAACCTCGAGGACATCCCGCCGCTCGAGGTCGTCGACGCCCCCTTCGAGCGGGTCGAGGCAATCGACGCAGTCTGGCGCGCGGTCGAGCATCTGAGCGTCGACCTGAAGATGGCGCTGCTGCTCCGCGACGTCGTCGGCCTCTCCTACACCGAGATCGCCGACTCGCTCGAGGTCACGCTCGCGACGGTCAAGTGGCGGATCTACAAGGCGCGCGAGGAAGTCCAGCTCGCGCTCGCCCGCGAGGGGATCACCTTCGCGACCACCGGCGAGCAGCCCGCCGAACCGGCTGTCGTCTAGCTCTCGCGCAGGAGGTCGGCGACGCGTCGCGCCTCCCCGGCGGCGCTTTCAGGGGCCGTCGGCGGGTCGCACTCGATTGCGGCCAACAGGGCGGTCACCGATCCGAGCAGCTCCTCCTGGAGCTCCTGCGGCACGTCGCCGTCGTTGATGGCTTCGATCACCCCGGCCTGAAGCGCTTCCGCCTCGGCTCGCGCACCGCAGGCGTCCCCGGCCTCGATCTCGACAGCGACCGCCTCGCTGCGCGCGGCGAGCTGCTCGCGAGGTCGCTCGAAAGCCCGTGCTCCTCGCCGCCGCAACCGGAGGCGAGGAACACGAGCAGCACCGAGGCGCTACGCCTCAGCGTTCGCGTCTTCCTTGGCGGCGAGCTGCAGGCTGGCGGCCATCACGTCCTTGAGATGGCGTTTCTGGATCGGCAGGTGCGTTCCGACGAGCTTGCGCACGCCCGCGTGCCTCGCCTGCTTGTTCAGCTCCTGCAGCACCGACCAGTGGCCGACCTCGCCCGCCTCGGCCATGGTCAGGAACTCGAAGCCGTCGAGGTCGTCCGAGCCACGCTCCAGGTACGCCTTCATCATCGTCGCGCCCTTGGTCTTCACCGTCCGGGCCTCGGCGAGGATCTTGCTCTTCTTGCCGTTGAGCGAGGCCGCGACGGCGGTCCCGTCCTTCTCGGCCTGGGCGGCCTCCTTGCGCATCTTCTTCAGCCCGGCGACGAGCTTCGGGTCCTTGGTCAGCTTCTCGACTCGCTCGGTCGCCGCCTGCGCGGCCATCGCCAGCCCGATCACTTCGCCCAGCTTGGTCTCCAGATTCGTCAGCTCCGCCATGTGACCCCTTTCCTCGAGGTCGGCTAGACGCCGGTGGCGAGCCGCTCGGCCAGGATCTCGGGGAGACCCTGCTCGCGCATCTCGGTCTGCGTCCGCTCGACCGGGTAATCGGTACGGCGAAAGGTTGCCCACCCTGCGTCTTTGTCAATCTCGAGCCAGGCAGCGCGCGGGTCGCCGTCTCGCGGCTGACCGACCGAACCGGGATTGAGCAGGCGGCGCGGACCACCGAGGTCGACTCGCTGCCCGCCGGCCGCGATGCCCCCGTGCAACGCGAGCCCGTCATTCGAGATCTCGAGCGCGATGTGGCTGTGCCCGACGAGCACGAGCGGCTCGGAGGTCGCCGCGAAGCTCTGCCGGGCCGCATCCTCGGAGAGCATGTAGTCCCAGACGGGGTCGCGAGGGCTCCCGTGGAAAAGCTCCGCGCCGGGGCGCGTCGCCAGCGGTTCGAGCGTCTCCAGGAACGTCCGTGCGTCGTCGGCCAGGACACCCTGGGTCCAGCGGGCAGCGACGCCGGCGTCGTCGGCGAACAGGATCATCGGAATCTTCCCGAGCACGACCAGATCGTGGTTCCCGGCCAGGCAGACGGTCGCCCGTTCACGCACGAGCGCAGTGCACTCGTTCGGCCGCGGCCCGTAACCGACGACGTCGCCGAGACACCAGAGCTCGTCGAATCCGCCTGCGTCGATCTCCGCGAGCACTGCCTCCAGCGCGTGCAGGTTCGCGTGCACGTCCGAGAAGACCGCGATCCGCACGATTATTTTGCGCAGGATGAGCATCCGCGGAAGCGGATGCTCATCGCGCGAAGATCCCTGAAGGGGCCGCCCGCGGCCCAAAATCCCCTCACATCAACCTCTAGGGCTCTCTGGGTGGTGCTTCGGGGAGGTTCTGGATGCCGCGCACCGTGGCGTACTTCGACCACGAGTCCTGCATCGCGTCGAGCAGCTCCTTGGCGAACTTGGTCGACATGTTCACGCGGGCGACGACGATTCCCGGGATGTCGCCCTCCTGGACCTCGTGGTCGATCCGGGCGAAGGTGAGCGTGAACTCGTAGTCGGAGAAGGAGATGTTCGCGAAGTTCGCGTACGACCCGGCCAGGTGCTTCTCGTCGATCTGGATGTTGAGCTGACGCTCCTGGCCGGATTCCTCCACGCCCGTACGATAACGCGATGAGAACGGCGGCACAGGCGATCGCGCGGCTCGAGTCCTCGCGCTCGGCGACGACGGCGGGCGCTGAGATCGCGCTCGAGCGCCCGGCGACGAGACACACGGCGACTACGCGACCAACGCCGCGATGCGGCTGGCGGGCACGGCGGAAGCAGCCGCCGCGGGCGATCGCGGAGGAGCCGTCGAGCACGCGGGCAGGCTGCCCGACGGATCGAGCGCGCCGAGATCGCCGGCCCCGGGTTCGTCAACCTCTGGCTGACGCCCTCCTGGTTCGGCGACGCGCTGGCCGAGATCCTCGCGGCCGGGGACGCGTACGGCGGCGGCTCGGCGGCGGTCGCAGGAGAAGGTGCAGGTGGAGATGGTGTCGGCCAACCCGACGGGCCCGATCACGGTGGCCGCGGCCAGGAACGGCGCCTACGGCGACTCGGTCGCGCGACTGCTCGAGTTCGCGGGGCACGAGGTCGAGCGCGAGTACTACTACAACGACGCCGGCGCGCAGATGGAGAAGTTCCGCGCCTCGGTCGAGGCGCGGCGGCGCGGGGAGGAGCCTCCGGAGGACGGCTACCAGGGCGACTACATCGCCGAGCTCGCGAAGCTGCCGGAGGACCCGGTGCCGGCGATGCTCGGCCAGATCGAGTTCTCGCTGCTCCGCGTTCCGAATCCACTTCGACTCCTGGGCGAAGCAGAGCGAGCTGGAGAAGCGGCTGCCCGAGTTTCTGCCGCGCCTCGACACGTACGAGAAGGACGGCGCCGTGTGGGCGCGTTCGTCCGCGTACGGGGACGAGGACGACCGGGTCCTGGTCCGCTCCGAGGGCGGAACGCCTACCTACCGGGCCGCGGACGTCGTCTATCTCGCCGACAAGCTCGATCGGGGGCTCGACCGCGCCATCTACGTCCTCGGCGCCGACCATCACGGAACGCGCAACTGGTACGCGGCGGTCGCGCGCATGCTCGGCTATGACCCGGACCGGGTCGAAGTCCTGCTCTACCAGCTCGTGCACCTGACGAAGGGGGGCGAGCAGGCGAAAATGTCGAAGCGGCGCGGCGACGTCGTCTTCCTGGACGACTTCATCGACGAGGTGGGCATCGACGCGGCGCGCTGGTACCTCGTCTCGCGGGGGCCGGACCAGGCGATCGACATCGACGTCGACCTCGCCGGCGAGAAGAGCGCGTCGAACCCCGTCTACTACGTCCAGTACGCGCACGCCCGGATCGCCGGCATCCTGCGTAACGCTGAGGGCGCCGCTGCCGTCCGCGGGGCCTGCCGCCGAGCTCGCCCCCGAGGAGCGCGACCTGATCAAGCGGCTGGCGGAGTTCCCCGCAGTCGTCGCGGAGGCGACCGAGCGGCGCGGCCCGCACGCGATCCCGACCTACGCGATCCGCGTCGCGGACGACTTCCACCGCTTCTACCACCACCACAAGGTGCTCGGCTCCGAGGCCGAGTCGTTCCGGCTCGGGCTCGTCACCGCGACGAAGTCCGTGATCGCCCGTGCGCTCGACTTGATCGGCGTCGAAGCGCCAGACACCATGTAGGAAATCGTGGTGAAGACGGCCACGCCCTAGCTCCGCTCGGCATAGAGTCTGCAGTGCCTTGAGCACTGCCCCCGATCGCAACCTCGCCCTCGAGCTCGTCCGCGTCACCGAAGCGGCGGCGCTCGCGGCGTCGGGTTGGGTCGGGCGGGGCGAGAAGGAGAAGGCCGACGGCGCCGCGGTCGACGCGATGCGCCTCATGCTCGACACCGTGAGCATGAACGGCACGGTCGTGATCGGCGAGGGGGAGAAGGACGCTGCGCCGATGCTCTACAACGGCGAGGCGGTCGGCGACGGCACCGGCCCCGCCGTCGACGTGGCGGTCGATCCGCTGGAGGGCACACGGCTGACCGCGCTCGGGCAGCCGAATGCGATTGCCGTGATCGCCGTTGCCGAGCGGGGGACGATGTTCGATCCCGGCGCTGCGTTCTACATGGACAAGATCGCGGTCGGCCCCGAGGCGGCGGAGGCGATCGACATCAATGCCAGCCCGACCGAGAACGTCCGTGCGGTCGCGAAGGCGAAGGGGCTCGACGTCAGCGAGGTGACCGTCGTCGTGCTCGAGCGCGACCGCCATGACGAGCTGATCGGCGAGCTGCGCCAGTCCGGCGCGCGCGTCAACCTGATCCGCGACGGCGACGTCGCCCCCTCGATCGCGGCGGCGCAGGCGTTCGCCGGCGTGGACATGCTGATGGGGATCGGAGGCACCCCGGAGGGCGTCATCTCCGCCGCGGCGATCAAGTGCCTGCGCGGAGCGATCCAGGGCAAGCTCTGGCCGCGCAACGACGAGGAGCGCCAGAAGCTCGTGGAGTCCGGCTATGACGTCGACAGAGTGCTCACGACCGAGGACCTCGTCTCCGGCGAGGATGTCTTCGTCGCCGCGACCGGGGTCACGAGCGGCGTCTTCCTGCGCGGGGTTCGCGTCAGCGGCGGCGGGGTCGAGACCGAGTCGATCGTGATGCGCTCCCGCTCCGGCACCGTGCGGCGAATCGCCGCCTACCACCCGTCCGAGAAGGTCCGACAACTGATGAAAGGAGAACGCGATGGCCGCTAACGACCTGCACGAGATCGCGAAGGCGCTCGTCGCCGACGAGAAGGGGATCCTCGCCGCGGACGAGAGCTCCGGGACGATCGAGAAGCGGTTCGACTCGATCAAGCTCGAGTCGAACGAGGAGAACCGGCGTGCGTACCGCGACATGCTCTTCACGACGCCCGGGCTGGAGGAGTTCGTCAGCGGCGTCATCCTCTACGACGAGACGCTGCGCCAGTCCGCCGCCGACGGCACCCCGTTCGCGGAGCTGCTGTCCGGCAAGGGGATCATCCCCGGGATCAAGGTCGACATCGGCGCCAAGGCGCTCGCGGGCGCGCCCGGGGAGACGGTGACCGAGGGACTCGACGGCCTGCGCGAGCGGCTCGAGGAGTACCGCGGCCTCGGGGCGCAGTTCGCCAAGTGGCGCGCCGTGATCGCGATCGGCGACGGGATCCCGACGGCCTATTGCATCGAGGCGAACGCACACGCGCTCGCGCGCTACGCGGCGCTCTGCCAGGAGCAGGGGATCGTCCCGATCGTCGAGCCGGAGGTGCTGATGGACGGCGACCACGACATCGAGACGTGCTACCGCGCAACCAAGCGGACGCTGCACAAGGTCTTCGACGAGCTCTACCACCAGCGGATCGACCTCGAGGGGATGCTGCTGAAGCCGAACATGGTCCTCTCCGGCAAGGACTGCCCGACGCAGGCGAGCGCGGACGAGGTGGCCGACTGGACGTTGAAGTGCTTCCGCGAGACCGTCCACTCGGCCGTGCCAGGAATCGTCTTCCTCTCGGGCGGCCAGTCCGACGAGCAGGCGACCGAGAACCTGAACGCGATCAACTCGCGCGGCCCGCAGCCATGGGTGCTCTCGTTCTCGTACGGCCGCGCGCTGCAGGCGCCCGCGCTGAAGGCGTGGGGAGGATCCGCGGACGGCGTCGACGCAGGCCAGTCGTTCCTCGCCCTTCGCGCCCGCAACAACAGCGCGGCCGTGGCTGGGCGCTACTCGGCGGAGATGGAGGAGCTCGCCAGGTCGAGCTAGCTCAGAGGTCAGTCCAACGGTGCTCGCCGACGTGGAACGCGTCGAGCGAGCACCGGCGCTTGCGCCAGAGGCGACCTCTCGTGAACTCGCAGCGCGGTGGCGGCGGGCCGTCGTCCTTGACGATCTCACGCTCCAGCCGGCGCACGGACCGCCAGGCGCCGATCAGCGGTTCGAGGAGCCCCGCGCCGATGTCGGCCCACACCGCTTCGCCCTACCGGAGGTAGGCGTCAGACCCTTCGAGCCAGTCCTGCCGCGGCGGGCAGAAGATGTCGACGTCCAGCGTGTCCTCGAGCGCCTCCGCGCTGTGCGGGAGATGTGAGGGGAGGTGGAGGACCTCACCCGCGGAGACATCGATCACCTCGGACTCGTCCTCGCCGAGCGTGAACCGGAGGACTCCTTCGAGGATGTAGGTCAGCTGCTCGTTCTCGTGCGAGTGCTTCGGGACGATGCACCCCTTGTCGAGGTACACGTGCGCGATCATCATCCGCTCGGTCGAGATCAGCCGTCGCGCCAGGTCCGGCTTGAGCGCTTCCTTCGGCATGTCCTCCCAGCGGTAGCGCTTCGCTTCGCTCACAGGAGCGCCCCGAGTCGCGCGATGCCGTCGTCGATCAGCGCTTCGTCGACGAGGCTGAACGAGAGCCGCACCGTGTTCGCGCCGCGGCCGTCCGGGAAGAACAGCGTGCCCGGCACGATCCCGACGCCTTGCTCCACGGCTCGCTGTGCCAGCTCGACGGAGTCGGCGCCCTCGGGCAGCGTCAGCCAGGAGAAGAAGCCGCCCTGCGGTCGCGTCCAGTGGGCCCCCTCGGGCATCGAGCGCTCGAGCGCCACCAGCAGGCGCGCGGCCTTGCGCTCGTACAGCGCGCGCGACAGCGCCACCTGCTCGTCCAGCCACCCGCGGCGGGCGGACTCCTCGAAGAGCCGCTGCCCGAGCGCGCCCGCGCATTGGTCGGTGTTCTGCTTGGCGGAGACGAGCCGGGCGGCGATGTCCGCCGGGCCGACCGCCCAGCCGAGCCGGATCCCCGGGAAACATCGTCTTCGACGTCGTGCCCGCCTGGACGACGACGTCCGGAGCGAGGCTCCAGAGGCTCGGGAAGGTGTCGGCGGCGAAGCCGAGCTCGCGGTACGCGACGTCCTCGACGATCAGGAACCCGTACCGGCGCGCGAGCTCGACCAGCGGCGCGCGCCGTTCGCCGGAGAGACTCACACCCGCCGGGTTCTGGTGGTCGGGGATGCTGTAGAGGAGCTTCGGGCGCAGACCCGCGGCAAGCAGGCGTTCCAGCTCATCCACCTCGAGCCCGTCCTGATCCATCGAGACGGCGACGAGCTTCGCCTCGAAGCTGCGGAACGCCTGGATCGCGCCCAGGTACGTCGGGGCTTCCACGACCACCACGTCGCCGGGGTCGAGGTACGACTTGGTGACGAGCTCGAGCGCCTCGATCCCGCCGCTCGTGATCAGCAGCTCGTCGTCGGCGGGACGGCGGCCCTGCAGCCGCTCGAGCCGGTCTGCGAGGGCGTCGCGCGGCCCGGCCAGCCCGCGTGTCGGCGCGTACTGGAATGCACTCACCTCGCCCGCGGCGGCGAATTCCTGCAGCAGCGCCGACATGCGCTCGCGCGGGAACGTCTTCGGGTCCGGAAAGCCGCCCGCAAAGGAGATCAGGTCGGGAATTCCGAGCAGCGCCAGCACCGAAGCGATGCCCTCGCCGACATCGGCACGGGTTCGTGCGGCGGCGAGCGCCTCCCACCGTCCCGTCTCCGGCGTCACGGTCACGTCGCCAATCCTATGCCGCCTGTCGATTTCCAGGCATCCCGTTCGTCTCACCGATGAGTTTCCAGTGTTCTGCAAGTCTTGACTTCCGAGTACTCAACACGCGTCGTCGCAACCGGAGGTGACATCGATGTCGAAGACTGTCCTGATCGTCGGTACCCGCAAGGGCTGCTTCCTGCTCGAGAGCGATGAGGGTCGTCGTGACTGGCAGCTGCGCGGCCCGTTCTGCGAAGGCTGGCCGATCTACCACGCGGTTCGTGACGCCGGCACCGGCGCGATCTACGCGGCCGGCGCGAGCGAGTGGCACGGCGCGAGCATCTGGCGCAGCCCGGACCTCGGTGAGACGTGGGACCAGTCGAGCGAGGGTCTCACCTACGGAGAGACCGAGCTCAAGCTCTCGAAGGTGTCCGGCTTGACTGTGGCCAACGGCCGCGTGTTCGCCGGCGCCGAGATGCCCGGGGTGTTCGAGAGCCGTGACGGCGGCGAGACCTGGTCGCTCCTGAGCACGCTCGAGGGCCAGCCGGGCAGCGAGGGGTGGAACGACCCCGCGAACCAGCCGCCGGGCCACCTCGGAATCCCCGCGATCCTCCAGCACCCTGACGACGCCTCTCGCTACTGGGCCATCGTCCAGGGCGTCGGCATCTTCGAGACGACCGACGACGGCGGGTCGTGGACTCCCCGCAACCGGGGGTTGCGCGCCGACTGGCCGATCGAGAATCCCGAGGTCGGCTACTGCGTCCACAAGCTCGTGATGTCGCCGGTCGACAACGACCGCCTCTACCAGCAGAACCATGTCGGCATGCACCGCAGCGACGACGCCGGCCACTCGTGGACGGAGATCACGGAAGGCCTGCCGACCGAGTTCGGCTTCGCCGCCGGCGCGCATCCGCACGATCGCGACACGTTCTACGTCATTCCGCTCGACCCCGGCCATGGCCGCTGCATGCCCGACGGAAGCGCGGCGGTGTGGCGTACCCGCGACGCGGGCTCGAGCTGGGAGCGGCTCGCAGAAGGCCTGCCGCAGCACGGCGCGCACGTCGGCGTGCTGCGCGAAGGGATGGCGATCGACCCCTACGACGAGCCCGGCGTCTACTTCGGCACGAGCACGGGTCAGCTCTTCGCGAGCGCCGACGAGGGCGAGAGCTGGAGTGAGATCGCGAGCTACCTGCCCGGAATCATGTCGGTCGAAGTCGCCGTCGTCGAATAGCCGTGGCCGAGGTCTACCTACCCTCGACGCTCGCGCCCCTCTTCGCCGGCCTGCCGCGCCGCCTGGAAGTCGAAGCGGGCACCGTCGATGAAGCGCTCGACCGTCTCGAGGAGCAGTGGCCCGGCTTTCGCGACCGCCTGTGCGAGCCGGGCCCTGAGCTACGCCGGCACATCCACGTATACGTCGACCGTGAGCGCGCCGGGCTGGACACCGCGCTCGAGGCGCGCTCGCGCGTCGACGTGATCGCCGCGATCAGCGGCGGCTGATCCGCACACGGTGAAGATCGGCAGGTCGGCTTGGACTTGTCGATTCTTGAGAGCTCGCAACCCGCTCGCGTTCCAGACGCGTTGTTTCCTCGGATGCGACGAGCGCTGAACCCACCAAGGCCGAGCTACCTGACCCCCGGAAGGCGACGAGCCCGACGGCGGCGCCGCGCAAGGGCATGGCTGCCGTTGCTCGCGCTCATCATCATCATGGTGCTCGCCTCCGTTGTCCTCCTCGCGCAGGGATCTGCACGTGGATCGGGATCCGACTGTCCGCAGGGTGCAATCAGCGCGGTCGGCCCAGTGGATGCGGAAGGACGCGGCGATGCGACCCCTGACATCACTTGCCTGGAGCCCTAGTCGCTACGGGGTCGTAAGCCGTCGGTAGCCGTTCGGTGTTCGCACGAACACCTGCCAGGCGTGGAAGCCGTAGAACGTGCGCACGTCGCGGCGCATGACGCGGGCGTAGGCGAGGACGGCCTCGACGTAGAGGGTCGAGTGGTTGTAGGCGTAGAGGGCGCGCCGGAGATCTGCGGGCGCTCCGGAGGCGCGGAGGTAGTTGGCGGCTCCGAGGATGGAGTCGCGAGGTTCGTAGATGTCGCCGCCGAGGCCGTAGGTGCGCCAGGTCGCAGGGAGGAACTGCATCGGCCCTTGCGCGCCGGCCGTGCTCGGCGAGCGAACCTTGCCGAACGCGGTCTCGATGAAGTTCACCGCGGCCAGGACGTGCCACGGAATGCCAAAGCGGCGCTGCGCTTCGCGGTAGTAGTCGAGCAGCCGGTTGGCTGGGGCTGCGGGGGCGGTTCGGAATGCGGAGAGCGGTTGTGTGGTCGGCGGCGTGAGACGGACGAGCGCCCGTCGCGCGGTGAGTACGTCCCGTGCATTCGCCCGCTGCTGTCGGGGGAGCCGGCTGATGACCGCGTCCCCCCGCTCGGGCGAGGAGAGCCCGAGGGCGAGATACAGGCGCTGCTGGTACAGCGCCCACAGGAGCAGCTGCCGCGGCGGCCGCGGAGTCTCGGAGGTACGCCAGAGATCGACGGCGACGTGGAGTGACTGGGTGGAGGCGGCGAGCCGCTGGGCGACCAGTGCGGCCCCGGAGGGGAGCGGCGGCGTTCGGCGGCGGGGCGGCAGTCGGCGCAGCGAGCGCGGCAGCGGCGGCGACGAGGGCGAGCACAGGCGGATCCTCGCCGATCGCGTTGCCGGCCGCTCGCCCGCTGCCAGGTGAGCTGTGCGTCTAGCGCCTCTGTTCGACAGTTCGCTGTGCACAGTGTCTTTGCAAAGCGGCTACTCTTCCCGCCGGTCGCTCGGGCAGGGGGTCCGGGCAAGGTGTAGGAGGGGGAGAGACATGCGAAGCAGGAGTGGCGTTTGCCGACTTGCGCTGGTGCTGGTCGCGCTTGTTGCGGCGATGGCGTTCGGCACGGGTCAGGCCTTCGCGGCGCAGGCTGCGGGAGATCCGGTTCTGGTCGTTCCGCTCGACGACAGTGAGTCGGGTGCGTCGTATGACCAGACCTTTACGCTTGCCTACGACGGGCAGACCCCGGACGGGACGCCTGTGTATGTGTACGTTCCGGAAGGTGCGTTTGCCGGCGTCGCAGGCGTTGAGAGCCTCGATCCGCAGTTCGACCCGGATCCGACTGACGAGTTCGAGCCCTGTGCGGACAACGCCCGCGAGGACTACGTGATTACACAGAGCCAGGTCACCGCTCTCGGTGATGAGCTCGCGAATCACATCGTGGCCGTTGACGAAGCGCAGTTCGGGCAGATGGGGGCGCCTCCGGGAACCTCGAACGACGCGCTCGTCGTCCTGGTCTACAACATCCAGGACGGGTCGTACTACGACTGTGCCGAGACGAGCTACACGGTCGGCTACTTCGCGCCGGACTTCTTGACCTCGCTCGGGATGAACGTGATCGTGATCGATCCGTACGACTGGGCGAACCGCGTCGGTGCCCAGACCGGGAACGAGAACGGCGTGCCCTATCTGATGGAGGGCGTGATTGCGCACGAGCTCGAGCATCTGCTGATGGAGTACACGGACACGACAGAGCTGTCGTGGGTCGATGAAGGACTGGCAGATACGGCGATCTTCCTCAACGGCTACCCCGCCGGCGGCTCGCACGTTGCCAACCAGCAGGTCTTCCACCGCGAGACCTCACTGACACGCTGGGGCGGCGCGCTGTCGAACTACGGGGCGTCGTTCAGCTTCTTCCTCTACCTGTGGGAGCGAGCCGGCGGCGAGGGCAGCGGCAACTACCTGCCCGACGGTCTCAACGACGGGCCGGGCGACCGGTTGATCCAGACGATCTTCGCGGAGCAGGCCGACAGCCTCGAAGGCGTCCAGAACGCGCTGACCGCCTACAACGCGGTGGCGGCCGACGATCTGCCGAGCGTCGAGGAGTTGTTCCAGGACTGGGTCGTCACGATGTACCTCGATGCCGAGGGGACGAAGTACGACCTCCGCTCCTTCGAGTTGGGTTCGGAGGAAGCCTCCTGGGGCTGGACGATCGACCTCGCGAACGATCTCTTCTGGAATGGTCGTGGGATCTACAAGGGTGCGATGCCCGAGCCGCGCTGGCGCAAGGACAACGTGCCTGCCCAGGTCGCGCTGCCGTTCGGGGCCTCCTACGAGCGGTTCACCAATCCTGGCTCGACATTCGCGCTGAACTTCAGTGGCCAGCCGGCGGTCGACATCGATCCGCCGGGGCCCGCGACTGCCCACTGGTGGGGCGGGTACGAGAACAACTCGGACAACCTGCTGAACGTCACGTCCCCCGTCGCCGCTGGCCAGTCGATCGGCTTCGACACCTGGTACTTCATCGAGGAGGGCTGGGACTACGGGTTCGTCGAGGCTCAGGTCGGTGGCAACTGGGTGACCGTGCCGCTCTTCAGCGGCTCGACCGAGGTCACCACCGACGACAACCCGCATGAGAACAACACGGAAGGAAACGGGCTAACCGGCACCTCGGGCGGCGCCTACTTCGTCGACGAACCCGAGTACGTCCACTTGACCGGGACGCTTCCGGCCGGAACGACCAACGTGCGTTTCCGCTACTCGACCGATGCCGGCTATCTCGACGCGGGCTGGTTCGTCGCGAACGTGACCGTCGGCGGTACCGCTGCGGCTGTTGCCTCGGCGACCTCGCCGGACGAGTGGACCTACGTGGACGGACCCGAGCAGGACAACAACTGGTCGGTTCAGGTCATCTCGAGTTGCGACATCACACCCGGCTCGAGTGCAGGCGAGATCCGCGAAGGATCGTGGTATGTGTATCGGCTCAACGGCGACGAGATCCGCGTCGCGGGCTTCGACACGAGGTGCTTGAAGGGGCGAGCGAAGGGCGACCTCACGGTCGCGATCTCGAACCTCGCCAGCGGCGCAGTCACAGTCTTCGACGCGCCGTATCTCTTCCGCATCGAGAACACCGGCAGTGGGGCGAAGTCTCGCTAGCCACGGCTTCAAGCGAGGGCCGGCGTGCGCGCCGGCCCTCGCCCTCAATTCATGCTCCCGCTGTCACTACAGGAGGGACCAGCGAAATAGGCTAGTTGCGGATCGGCACCCCGTACCGGGCAAGGATGCGGAGGAAGCGGGGCGGGGCGAGTCGGGGCTTGTCGGTGCCGTCAACCCGAAGCGCGACGACCGGCGGTTGGGAGCCGTGTGCTGGGTAGAACCAGCCTCGCTGGTTGGCTGCGGCTGGGGTTGAGGGCCGGGGTCGGTCGCTCCAGCCCCAGAACAGGGCCATGCCGAGCCTGGGGCGATTGTGAAGCTGCCGGATGCGCTGTGGACTCGCGTAAGGCGCTTGTAGGAGCGTGAGGAGAACGGTTCCGTTTTCTGACCAGCGTGGTAGCAGGATGGGCTTTTCCAGCCCTCGCCCGTGGATCAGGATGTAGTTGGGCGCTGCGGCATGGGCGGGCGCGGCCAGCGCGAGGCTTGCTATTGCTGCTGCGATTGCGGCGGCACGAAGCATCGCGCTGTACTACACCGCAGCACGCAGGAGGGTTCCAGGGTGAAGGGCTACGCGCGGCGAGCGGAACGGCTCGCGCCCGCGCCAGGCCGACCCTGAGGCGTCCGAGCATCGTCAGGTCGGCGTGGAGGCGCTCAGGAAACATCCTGAACACTGGCCCAGGTGACGATTCGCTTGCCCGGCGCCCCAAGGCTCTACGATCGGTCGCGTGGAGGAGTTCGTCCCGCGCGACTTCGACGCCCCTCGGCGGCTCGAGACGCCGCAGTTCATGCTCGAGCCACTCGACCCCGAGCACAACGACCAGGACTACGACGCGTGGACCTGGTCGGGGGAGCACATCCACGCGACGCCCGGATGGAAGGACAGCAGCTGGCCGCGGGAGATGACGCCGGACGAGAACCGGGCAGACCTGCAGCGCCATGCCGATGACTTTCGCAACCGGACGGGGTTCACGTACACGGTGCTCGATCCGGCGAGCCGCGACGTGATCGGGTGCGTATACATCTACCCGCTGCCCGACAGCGACTACGACGCCCGTGCGCTCTCCTGGGTACGGGCGAGCCACGCGCAGCTAGACACGCCGCTCTGGCGCGTCGTGACTGAGTGGCTCGCGTCCGAGTGGCCGTTCGGGAGCGTCGAGTACGCGCCGCGCACCTAGGCGCCCCAAGCAGCCGTGCAGCTCGATTCGGGTCGGGGACATTCCTGAACTCTGGCGCAGGGGCGCTCTTGTTGCCCGGCAGCAGCCCGGGTCACCGCGGCAGCGGGTTCGGGCCGGTGGCGGTGACCAGCCGCTGCGGCACCCAGTCGTCGACGTGGCTGAAGCCGTCGAAGCGCGCTCCCTCGAGGATGACGCCGTCGTACAAGGAGTGGCGATAGAACTTCACGTGGGTGAAGTCCTCGAACAGGACGTAGCACGGCTCGACTGAGGGACTCTGGAACTGCTGGCCAGTCAGCGCGGCCCGATGCACTCGTGAGAAGTCGTCGATGTCCTCACCGACCACGACGCCGAGGTGCTCGAGACCCATCCGGTAGACGCGCTGGTGAACAGGCGGGATGAGCTCGATGAGCGAGACCGGAGTCCCGTCGAGGACATCGAGCGGCTCGGCGAGCACGATCAAGGAGATCGGACGCCCGTTCCAGACGTTCTCGCTGTTCGCCCTCGCATGGCGCTCGAGAAGCGTGCGCTGGTGGACATAAAGGTCCCAATCGGCGACGCGGACGGCGAGGTGGCTGAGCGGGTAGGGAGCGATGTCGATGCCGCGGGCAACAAGACGGTCGCGCTGCATCGCCGCGAAGGCTCGATAGTCCCCGATGATCTCGGCGATCGGATCAGACGTCGCCACGTGGCATCCTCCTCCGCCATCGTACGAGATGCACGGCCGAACACACGGTCCCGGGTTGGTCCGAGCGGCGCTCAGCCGGGAGATCCTCTGAAGCTCGGGTGACATCCCCGCACGCTGGCCAAACCAGAGGTACGGATGTCTGACCCCACGTACCCTGCGGGCACGGGCGATCTTTGCGATCCGCGATACTGGCCGCGTGGCGCTTCTACGGATGGACAACGTCGGCATCGTGGTGGAGTCGCTTGATGCCGCTATCTCTTTTTTCGCCGAGCTGGGCCTCGAACTGGAGGGGCGAGCCATGATCGAAGGAGACTGGTCAGGGCGCGTCACTGGACTGCGCGACCAGCGCGTCGAGATCGCCATGATGCGTATGCCGGACGGCCACGGCAGGATCGAGCTCTCGCGCTTTCTCACGCCGCCTCCGGTCGCCGATCACAGGAACGCACCGGTAAACGCCCTCGGCTACCTCCGCGTCATGTTCGCGGTCGACGACCTCGACGATACGCTCGCCCGGCTCCGCGAGCACGGCGCGCAGCTCGTCGACGAGGTGGTCCAGTACGAAGACGTGTATCGGCTCTGCTACGTCCGAGGCCCCGAGGGCATTCTCATCGGGCTGGCCGAGCAAATCGGCTGACGCCCAAACGCGATTCGCGCCGTGTACTGGCTAACGGCATGCCCGATATCTCGCCGGACGCGGCAGCCCTTCGCGATCACTTGCTCAATCTCATCAGCTGGGTGTCCCAGCC
>CAWGGO010000009.1:0-231946 GCA_963822205.1 uncultured Gaiellaceae bacterium
TTGACGGGGCCGATCAGCTCGGAGACCGGCTTGCCGAGCGCCTTGCCCTTGATGTCCCAGAGCGCGATGTCGAGGCCGCTGATCGCATGGATCGCGATCCCGCGGCGGCCGACGAAGATGACGCCGCGATACATCTTGTCCCAGAGCCGCTCGACGTCGAGCGGGTCCTCGCCGATCAGCAACTCGTGCAGGCTCTGCGCGATCGCGTGCGAGCCCGGTGCGCGCACGAGGGCCGCGACGGCCTCGGGCGCCGAATCGACCTCGCCGATGCCGGTGATCCCCTCGTCGGTGTGGATCAGGATGACGAGATCGTCCTGGCTGCCGTCCGCGATCCCCTCGTTCACGGCGGTTTGCCGCAGGACGACGGCCTCGACATCGGTGATCTTCAAGCAGGGCTCCTTGGAACGATGCCGGGCGGCCTGGTGCCAGATTGTCGATCATAGCGAAATTGTCAACAATCCACTAGAGTCGCCCAGATGGTTAGGGCATGACCGACTCTCCGGTTTCCTGCACGATCGACCTGACCGCAGCCGGCAAGCAGGTTGGAGCGCTGCGCGTTCCGCGCTCCTCGAACGTGGCCGGCTGGTCGGGCCTCTTGATCCCGATCGTCTCCGTCGCGAACGGGCCGGGGCCGACCGCCCTCGTGATCGGCGGCGTGCACGGGGACGAGCCCGAAGGACAGATCGCCGCGCTCAATCTCGCCCGCGAGCTGCAGGCGGAGCAGGTGACCGGGCGCGTGATCGTGATCCCCTGCGCCTCGCCCGAGGCATCGCGCGCCTATACGCGGCTCTGGCCGTCCGGCGCGAACCTGAACCGCTCGTTTCCAGGCTCGCCGACGGGTCCGCCGGACGAGCAGCTCGCCCACTTCCTCTCGACCGTGCTCTTCCCGATGGCAGACGTCGTCATCGACATCCACAGCGGCGGCCGCAACGCGCTCCACTTGCCCTGGTCTGAGATGCACTGGGTCGACGACCCGAACCAGCGGCGGCTGATGGTCGAGGGGATGCTCGCGTGGAACTCCGACTGGTGCTGCGTCTACATCGACATCGGCGGCACCGGCCTCCTTGTCGAGCGAGGCGGAGCGCCAGGGAAAGATCGTCGTCAGCACCGAGCTCGGCGGCGGTGGGCACGTCACCGCGGAGATCCACCGGCTGGCCGCGAGCGGGCTTGCGAACGTGCTCCGTCACTTCGGCGTGCTCACGGGCGACGTCGTCGTGCGCGACACCCCGCCGACGATCCTGATGGCGACGGAGCGCGACAACTACGTGCCCGCGCCGGAGTCCGGTCTCTTCGAGACGCTCGTCGACCTCGGGGAGCGCGTCGAGGCGGGCCAGCCGGTCGGGCGCATGCACTTTCTCGAGCGGCTCGATCGCGAGCCCGAGACCGTGCACGCGAAGACCGACGGGATCGTCTGCGTCGTCCGCGCGGTCGCCACCACCGAGCAGGGGGACAACATCGTCGTCGTCGCGCGCGAGGCCGATCGCGTCGGAGCTCGACTGATGAAACGCTGCACAGTCGCCGCCACGCAGGTCGACGTCCGCCACCTGGACGTGGAGCACAACCTCGAGACGCATCTGCGGCTGATCGCCGAGACCGCCGAGGCAGGGTGCGACCTCGTCGTCTTCCCGGAGACCTCGGTCACCGGCAACAACGGCAGCCCCGAGGTGACGCGGTTCGCCGAGCCGCACGACGGTCGCATCTTCCACGCGATCCACGAGCAGGCGAAGGCGTGCGGGATCGTCGTCTCGTACGGCTTCTGCGAGCTCTACCGCGGGACGCACTACAACACGTCGGCGCTCGTGGGGCGGGACGGCCTGATCGGGCTCCAGCGCAAGGTGCACGCCTCCTTCGACGAGTTCTTCCGCTTCCGGCAGGCGTACGAGTGGGGCGTCTACGACCTCGGCTTCTGCACCGTCGGCACGGCGATCTGCCACGACAGCGACTTCTTCGAGAGCTGGCGGATCCTCGCGCTGAAAGGTGCCGAGGTGATCCTGCTGCCGCACGCGAACCGGACGATGCCCGCGGGCGGCGGCATCCTCACGTTCGACGGGCGCGAGCGCGAGCTGACCGAGGAGGACATGCTGCGCGCGCAGGAGGAACTGCTCGAGACGCGGCCGAGCCCACCGAGGCTGCACGACTTCCTGGCGCGGGACAACGGCGTCTACGCCGTCTTCTCGGACATGGTCGGGTTCGACGGTCACAGCACGCACGTCGGCGGCGCCTACGTCCTCGCGCCGGACGGGTCGATGCTCGCGCAGTCCGTGCCCGGCACGGGAGACCAGTGGATCGCCGTCGAGCTCGACCCTGCGCTCGTCGACCGGGCCCGTGAGAACCCCTGGTTTGCACTCAAGAAGCGGCGGCCGGAGGCGTACGCCGAGCTGGTCGCGCAACAGTGAGAAAGGACACTCGTTGACCAACCTGACCGCCGGCGTCGCGCGCGCCGACATCACCCCGCCCTGCGGCCTTCCGCACGGCTGCTGGTCGGCCCGGACCGGCCTCGCCGAAGGAATCCGCGAGCCGATGATCGCGCAGGCGCTCGTCCTCGACGACGGCCGCAGCCCGATCGCGATCGTCGCGAGCGACCTCGTCTTCGCCGGCGCAGACATGACGGCCGCGGTGCGCGAGCGCGTGCAGAAGCTGACCGGGATTCCGCCCGAGGCCGTACTCGTGAACGCCGCGCACAACCACAGTGCTCCGAGCGTCTCGCGGGGCTCCACGGTGGCCGGGCTCGCCGACACCGGCGCGTTCGCCCCGTGGGTGGAGGCTCTGCCCGACCAGCTCGCCGGGGCCGTCTACGCGGCCTGGCGCGGACGGCGGCCGGCTCGCGTCGGCTGGGGAACCGGCCGCGCGCCCGGGATCAGCGTCAACAGGGTCCGTCGCGAGCGTCCGGTGGACGACAGCGTGCCGGTGCTGCGCGTCGACACGGAGGACGGTAGTCCGATCGCCGTCGTCGCGAGCTTCGCATGCCATCCGACGCTGATCGGCGGCGAGTCACTGCTCTGGAACACCGACTTCCCGGGGCCACTCCGCGAGGCCGTCGAGGCCGGCCGTCCGGGGACCGAGTGCATCTTCCTCCAGGGCTGCGCCGGCGACATCGCCGCCTGGGACTACTGGTTCGGCAACCGCGAGGCGAGCCGGCACAGCTTCGAGCGCCGGGACGAGTTCGGCCAGGCGGTCGGCGCGGCCGTACTCGAGGCGCTGGCGGAAATCGAGACGACCGCCGACGCGGAGCTCGGAGCCGCGTCGACGTGGCTCGAGCTCCGGCGCCGCCGGATCGAGTGGGACCTGGAGGAGCTCGAGCGGCGGATCGTCGAGCTCCAGTCCATGAAGGCGCCGGAGTTTCCAGAGGCCTGGCCTGAGAGCGTCCACACCGCGACCTCCGCGCAGGACTTCCCGACGCTGTACCAGCGCTCCGCCCTCGCGATGTACGCGGACATGGCGCGCCGGACCGACGAGCCCGTCCGCGCCGAGCTGCAGGTGCTGCGGATCGGCGACGCGGCGATCGCCGCGAATCCGTTCGAGCTCTTCAACGAGTGCGGCTCCCGCATCCGCGAGGGCAGCCCGTTCCAGACGACGTTCACGCTCGGCTACACGAACGACTACGCGGGCTACCTGCCGCCGAGCGAGGATCTCGACCTGCTCGACGGCGTCCCGCTCGACGACCTGCTCGACCAGGACCGCTACCGCTGGGCCTACGGGATCACGAACTCGAATGTCGACCGGGGGGAGATCGAGCGGGTCGTCGACGAGAGCGTCGCGCTGCTGCGCGGAGTGTGCGTGAAGATCACCGCGGTCGAGACGCACGTCTGCCACGCGCGGATGCGCAACTGGGTGTTCGTCCGCGTGGTCACCGACGAGCCCGGGCTCTACGGCTGGGGCGAGGCGACGCTCGAGTGGCACACCCGCGCCGTCGTCGGTGCGGTCGAGGACATCGCGGAGCTGATCGTCGGCGAGGACCCGACCCGGATCGAGCACCTCTGGCAGATGATGTTCCGCCAGCACTTCTGGCACGCGAGCGGGATGGTCCGCGGCACGGCGATGAGCGGGATCGACATCGCGCTCTGGGACATCCTCGGCAAGGTGCACGGCGTTCCTTGCCACCAGCTCTGGGGCGGGCGCGTCCGCGACTACGTGCGCCTCTACGGACACCTCGGCGAGGGGAAGATGGAGGACTTCTACGAGAGCGACGAGCCGCAGCGCTTCGCCGAGCTCGCGAGCGCGATGGTCGAGAGCGGCTTCACCGCCTTCAAGACGATGGCGGTGCCGCCGACGATGCCGCTCGAGGGGCTCGCGCCGGTTCGGCACGCCGAGCGTTGCGTCGCCGCGATGCGGGACGCGGTCGGGGACGACATCGACCTCATGGTCGACTGCCATGCGCGGCCGAGCCCACGCATGGGCCACCTGTTCGCCGATGCGCTCGAGCAGTTCGGGCTGTACTGGCTCGAGGAGCCGTGCTGGCCCGAGCGCGCGGACGACATCGCCGCGATCCAGCGCTCCGTCTCGACGCCGATCGCGACCGGTGAGCGTCTCGTCGGCGTGCACGGGTTCCGCGAGCTCCTGGAGAAGGGCGCGTGCAGCGTCCTTCAGCCCGACATCACGCACTGCGGCGGCCTGACCGAGGCGCGACGGATCGCCGCGCTCGCCGAGACCTACCGCGTCGCGCTCGCGCCGCACAACCCGCAGGGGCCCGTGTCGACGGCCGCCTCGATCGAGCTCGGGCTGGCGACGCCCTCCTACGTGATCTGCGAAGCGGTCACGGCGGACGTGCCCTGGCGCGCCGAGGTCGTCACCGAGTCGCACCGGATCGACCCGGACGGCATGCGCGCCTACCCGTCCGAGCTGCCGGGCCTCGGCGTCGAGATCGACCTCGACGTCGTGCGCGCGCATCCGTTCGAGCCCGAGCTTCCGCAGCGGGTCTTCTACGCCGACGGCAGCGTCGGGGACTGGTAGCCCCGCACCGATTGGCGTTCAGCGGTTGAGAAGAGGGCCTCGCCGTCCGAGGCCCTCTTCCCCGCTCGCCTGCCGGGGAGAGCCGGCGCCGCGGCCACTCCCTAGCGCCCCCTCTATCGAAAAAGAGGCGCGAGCGAGCCGGCTGATACATGCCGGCTCAACTTGCCTTACGCGCGAGGTCGATCGAGGGCTCGAAGGCCTGACGAACGGCGCGCGCAAGGTCGTCCCGCGACACGGCGCGGGAGATCACAACGGTCGCGCCGGCTGCAAGCGCTGCGATACGCATCGCCTCAGCACCGGGCGCGACGAAGACGATCGTCTTGAGCCCGGGTACGAGCTCCCGCGCCTCGCTGATGCTGCGGACCGCGTCGACGCAGTGCAGGTCGAGAAGCAGCAGGTCCGGACAATGCTCGCGCACCGCGTCGAGCGCGCCTGCGGCAGTCGTCTGCCTCGAGACCGCGGAGACGCCGACCGGCTCGAGAAACCGAGCGAGAATCTCCAGCATGATCGGCTCGGAGTCGAGGAGAACGGCAGACCGGCTCGTTTCCTGCCGGCCCGCCTGTGCGTGAGACTTTGGACATTCCTTGAGCGAAGTGACCATGATGGAGCTCATCCTTTCGTAGCGGCTACGCGAATTCGATTCGCGCGTACAACGAGGAAGAGCGACCAGCAGGCCCGCAGATACATCGCGGCGCCGGTCAGATGTCGAAGACGGCGCCGACCTCGCGATCGACCCGGCCCTGATGACTCGCGAACAGCGCAGCCGCGGCCTCGCGGGCGCTCTTGCTGCCGAGGCGCGTCATCGTCGCCGCGATTTCACCGGCGACCTTCGGGGCCGCGAACGAGGTGCCACTCCATCTGGCCCAGCGGTGAAAACTCTGTGGCTTGCGGCCCCGGATCGGCCTGGTGTGCCCAGCCTCGTCGAACTCGAGGAACGTGCTCAACACCTGGACACCTCGCGCGCCGGCATCGACCCACCAGCCGAAGTTCGAGAACGAAGCGCGCTCCAGATCGTCGTCGACGGCGGCGACCGCGAGCACCCGCTTGTGCGCGGCCGGCCAAAGCGGCCGGTGCGTCGAGTCGTTGCCGGCCGCGGCGACGACGACGGTCGTCGGCGAGACGTGCCTGAGCGCCTCGGCAATCGCGAGCGGCGGTTGGTCGTCGTGGCTGTAGCAGCCGAGGGAGAGATTGATGATGTCCGCGTCGGCGTGGTCCAGGATCGCCCGCGCGACGTCGAGCTCCGAACCGTAGCCCTCGGTGTCGAGCACCTTCGCGATCTCGATCGTCGCGCTCGGGGCCCGTTGGAGGACGACGCCGGCGATAAAGGTCCCGTGGCCCGACTCGTCGTCCAGCCAACCGTTCTGCGGATGGACGTCGGTCGCCTCCAGCGTGTCCGGAGCAGCCCTGGTGCGATCGTCCAGCCACGGGTGCAGCTTCGGCGTGTAGCCGGTGTCGATCACGGCGACGCGGGCTCCGTCGCCGTCGCCGTCCGAGAAGTCCACGACCTCGTCCGCTGCGAGCGGGAAGCCCGCCGGCCCGCCCTGGACGAACGGGAGGCCGCAGAGCACGTGGTGCGGTGCGACGCGCGCCAGGGCGTCGGCAGTGCCCGCGAGCACGGAGCCGAGTGACGGCTCCCTGGACGTCCTCTCCCGCCGGCACCTCGAAGCGGAGCAGGCGCTCCTCGAGTCCCGGTGTCGTGTCGAGCTCCGTCGCGCCCAGCTCTTCGAGCGTCCGTGCGAGCGACGGCAGATCGTCGCGCGCGACGAGCAGCTCGTTCGGTGCATGCAGATGCGGGCGCTCGCCCTCGGTCAGCCGGACGTCCGGCCGCTCGCGCAGCCGAGCCTCCCTGTGGCGGCGAATCGCGTCGCGCGGATGAGCCGGCTCTCGCTCGCGTGCCATCGCAGCAAGATCGTATGTATCTGGCTGTGGGTGCGGCGCTCTTCAAGTCGAGATGAGTACTGCGCTGCTGCCTCGACTACGCTCGCGAGACGTGAGGTCCGAACCGACCGACCTCGAGCCCGTCGCCGCTGCAGAGCGCGCAATCGAGCTCGCTCCGGATTCACCCCGGCGCGCGAAGGTGCTCGCCGAGGAGGTGCTGCGGACCGCGCAGGCGGCGCAGGACGTCGAGGCCGTGGCCGTCGCCGAGCGCGCGCTCGGCCTCGCCGCGCTCGGATTGAGGGACGGCGACGCCGCCGTCCTGCACCTGCGACGGGCGGTCCGGATCGCGGAGAGAGCCGAGCTGCCGCTGCGGGCGGCGGAAGCGCGGATGAGCCTGGGTCGCGCGCTGCTCTACACCGGAGACTCGCGCGGCGCCTTCCGCGAGATCGACGCCGCAGGCACCGCGCTCAGCGGCGTCGCAGGCGCGCGGCTCCAGCTCCAGCGCGCCATCCTCCTCCACCACCACCATCGGCTCGACGAGGCACTGGACGGCTACCGCGGCGCGCTCGTCGTCTTCCGCCGGCACGGCGACCGGCTCTGGGAAGCACGGGCGCTGAACAACCGCGGGCTGGTCCACGCGTATCGCGGGTCGCTCGCCGCCGCCGAGGAGGACCTCGTCGCGGCCGCTCGCATCTACGCGGAGCTCGACCTGGACCTGGCCCTCGCCGAGGTCGAGCACAACCTCGGCTGGGTGGCGGCACGGCGCGGTGACGTGCCGACGGCACTGGACTACTACGACCGCTCGCAGGAGCGGCGCCGCGCGCAGGGCGTGCCGCTCGCGTACGGGATGAGCGACCGCTGCGAGCTGCTGCTCAACGTGCGGCTCGTCGTCGAGGCGCGGGCGGCCGCCGAGCAGGCCGTCTCCGAGCTCGCGCGCGGGTCGATGGCGCTGGAGATCTCCGAGGCGCGGCTGATGCTGGCCGAGGCCGCCCTCGTCGGCGGCGACTTCCAGACCGCCCGGGTCGAGGCCGAGGCGGCCGCGAAGGCGTTCGCGCGCCAGCGCCGGCCACGGTGGACCGCGCTCGCTCGCTCCGCCGCGCTCCGAGCCGCATTCCTCGAGCACGGTCCCTCGGCCGAGGGGCTCAGAGCCGCAAGGCGCTCAGCCACCGCCCTGGCCTCCGCCGGCTGGACCGTGGCCGCGCTCGACGCGCACCTGCTCGCTGCGAGGATCGCGCTCGCTCTCGGCGAAACCGCCGCTGCGAGACGGGCCCTCGAGCACGTCCGGGTCGGCCCGCGCGACCCGGTCGACCTTCGCGTGCGCGCCAAGCACGCGAGCGCCCTGCTCGCGCTCGCGGACGGCAAGCGCCCTCGCGCCTACGCCGCGCTCCGGGCCGGCGTGCGCCTGCTGGACGACTACCGCGTCGCGCTCGGCGCGACCGAGCTTCGCGCGCACGTAGGCGAGCAGGCCGAGGAGCTCGCCGCGCTCGGGCTCCGGCTGGCGCTCGAGGACGCCGAGCCGGCGCGCGTGCTGGCCTGGCTGGAGGAGTGCCGGGCCGGCTCCCTGGGCCTCCGGCCGGTCCGGCCGCCGGACAACGAGGAGCTGGCGGCCGAGCTCGCGGAGCTGCGGCGCATCGTCGCGGATGTCCAGGAGGGAGCGTTTGCGGGGCGGGACGTGCGCGACCTCCGCAGGCGCCAGGCGAAGCTGGAGAACTCGGTCCGGCAACGCACCCGCCGCGCGCCGGGCGGCATCCGCGCTGCCGCCGAAGGACGAGCCCGCGCCGAGCTGGACGATCTGCTCGGCGAGCGCGCCCTGATCTCCTACCTGGAGGTCGAGGGCCGGCTCCACGCCGTCACGGTGTCCGGCGGTGCCACGCGGCTCCACGCCCTCGGCGCTGCGGCAGAAGCGCGGGAGGAGCTGGACGCGCTCCGATTCGCGCTGCGCCGGCTGGCTCGGCGCACCACGGCTCAGGCCTCGCAGGCCGCCGCCTCCGAGGCGGCGAGCCACGCGGCCGGCCGGCTGGACGACCTGCTCGTCCGGCCCCTCGCTGCAGCGATCGACGAGCGGCCGCTGGTCCTCGTCCCTACCGGCGCGCTGCACGCGATGCCGTGGTCGATCGTGCCGAGCCTGACCGGGCGCCCGCTCGTCGTCGCGCCTTCCGCGGCAGCGTGGGCCGAGGCCGAGGCGCGCGCCGGCCGGGTCCGGCGCGAGTCGGGTGACGGTTGCGGCGGGGCCGGGACTACCGTTCGCCGCCGTCGAGGCGCGCGCGGTGGGCGCCCTGCACGGGGTGGCGCCGCTCCTCGCCGAGGCGGCGACGGCACAAGCGGTGCTGACCGCTCTGGACGGAGCGGACGTGGCACATCTCGCGGCACACGGATCGTTCCGCGCCGACAACCCGCTCTTCTCGTCGATCCACCTCGCCGACGGACCGCTCACGGTGTACGACCTCGAGTCGCTCGACGAGGCGCCGACGCTCTGCGTGCTCTCGGCGTGCGACTCCGGCCTCTCGGAGGTGAGGGCAGGCGACGAGTTGATGGGGCTCACGGCGACGCTGCTCGCTCTCGGCAGCGCGACGATCGTCGCGAGCGTCGTCACCGTTCCCGACGAGACGGGCACCCGGCTGATGACAGCGTTCCATCGCGAGCTCGCCGCCGGGGTCGCTCCCGCCCAAGCGCTCGTGCGGGCGCAGGCGGACGTCGGCGACGACCACGAGGCCGTGGCGGCGCGTGCAGGATTCGTATGCTTCGGGGCGGGGTGAGCGTGGAACTCGCAGAGCTCGTCCGCGCCGCCGGCGACGGTGACCAGGCGGCCTGGAACTCGATCGTCGAGCGCTTCGGTGGCCTGGTCTGGGCGACGGTCCGCGCGCACCGGCTGAACACCGTCGACGGCGCCGAGGTCGTGCAGACGACCTGGCTGCGCCTCGTCGAGCACCTCGATCGGATCCGCGATCCGGAGCGGCTCGGCGGCTGGCTCGCGACGACGGCGCGAAACGAGTGCCTGCGGCAGATCCGGCACAGCGCCCGCGAGGTCCCGAGCGAGCTGGCCGACCTTCGAGCGCGGCGACAGCGGCACCCTGGATCAAGACCTGCTCACCGCCGAGCGCGACCGGGCGTTCTGGAAGGCGTTCACCGAGCTCGGCGAGCGCTGCCAGGCGCTCCTCCGCGTGCTGATGGCGGAGACGGAGCCGAGCTACCAGGAGGTCTCGGCGGCCCTCGACATGCCGATCGGAGCGATCGGGCCGACGCCGCAGGCGCTGCCTCGAGCGGCTCGGCCAGGATCCACGGCTGGCGGCCTTCAACCTGGGAGAGGCGCAATGACCGTCGCACGACGCCGCGACGAGCTGCTCCTCGAGGAGCTGCGGCGGATCGCCTCGGTCGTCGACCCGATCCCGGAGGCGCTCGCGAATGCCGGACGAGAGAGCCTGACGTGGCTCCGAGTCGACGCGGAGCTGGCCGAGCTTCTCTCCGACTCGATCGTCGACGACGAGCGGCTCGCGCTCGTCCGGTCGAGTGGCGGCGTTCGCGCGGTCACGTTCGAGGCCGACGGCTTCACGATCGAGCTCGACATCCTCGGCGACGGAGCGCACCGGACGCTCGTCGGCCAGCTCGTGCCGGCGGGGGCTGCGGAGATCGAGGTCCAGACAGGCGGAGCTCCTATCGTCGTCACAGCGGACGCGCATGGCCGGTTCCGTGCGGAGAACGTGCCCGAAGGACGGATGCGCCTGCGCATCACCGGCCACCCGGCGGCGGCGGGACCGGCCGAGACGAGCTGGATCACGATCTGAGCCCCGCACCGGATTGCATTCGCTCTCGCGGCGTTGTACGGTCGCCGCCGAACCGGGGTCTACGAGAAAACGGGATTGAGAAGGGAGAGGGACACATGCGGTCAACACGTAGTGCCACAACGCTCTTTGCGGCGGCCATCACCGTCGTCGTCCTCCTCGTCGCCGGCCCAGCCGGCGCGGTGATCGGCGGAACTGACGATACGGACAACGTCTACGAGAACGTCGGCGTGCTCCAACTGCAGGTCGACGGTGAGTGGTTCGACTTCTGCTCGGGCACGCTCATCCGCGACGACGTCGTGCTGACGGCCGCCCATTGCACCGACTTCCTCGTCGACGTAGGGCCCGACGGGTTTGGCCCGCGACGACCTACGGATCTCGTTCGACCCGGAGGGAGACGCGCCGTACTCCACCGTTGAGAGCGTCGTCGTGAACCCCGACTGGTTCACCTCGCCGCCTGGGCGCGGCAACTCGAAGCACATCTGGCTCGCGCCTCCGGCCGAAGACATCGCACTCGTCTTCCTCGACGACGCCGTCGCGGGTGTGACCCCGGCGCCCGTCGCAGACGCCGACTATCTCGCCGGGCTCGACCTGACGAAGCGAGACATTCACCGTCGTCGGCTACGGCACGGATGCGTTCATCACCGGCAAGCCTGCTCGCGAATCACCCCGTCGTGATCGACGACGGGATCCGCAGCTTCCGCGATGTCTCGGTCATCACCAAGCACGACGCCTTCCCGGACCGGTTCCTGAAGATCACGCAGGCGACGTGCTTCGGAGATTCGGGCGGGCCGCTCTTCCACGACGGCACCGTCGTCGCGATCAATACCTGGACGTTCAGCACGCGCTGCTCCGGGCCGAACTTTTCGTACCGGGTCGACTCAGACGCAGCGGTGGAGTTCCTCGCGGACAATCTCTAACCGACATCGGCGCCGGCCGGGCCAGAGCGCCCGGCCGGCGAGTTGAGTGTCTACGCTTGCGCCGTGACCGAGCCGTACACCTCGACGACGTGGATCGTGAAGCCCGGCCAGGAGGACGAGTTCGTCCGCAGATGGACCGACTTCGCCGAGTGGAGCGCTGGTCAGGGGCTCGCGGAGCCGGCGATGCTGCTTCGGGACGTGGACGATCCCACCCGCTTCGTCAGCTTCGGGCCCTGGGAGGATCTCCAGATGATCTGGCGCTGGCGCGGCCTGACCGGCTTCCAGGAGCGCGTAGCTTCGCTGAACGAGGTCCTCGTGAGCTTCGAGCCGCGCACGCTGGAGCTGGTCGGCGGCCGTCGCCGGCGCAGGCGCCTGAAGCGCTCCTGACCTTCGAGGAGCTCCAGGCGCGGCCGCCCGCGCAGTTGTGCTGGGCGAAATCCGGCGAGATGCGTCACACTCCACGCCGTCGACAGAGGAGGCCGCGATGGGGCTCAAGTTTGTTCTGTTGGTGTCCGCAGCGTTGGTGGTTGTGCTCAACGCCGGCGCCGCGACTCTCGCCGAGGCGCCACCGGGCGCCGTGATCTCGGACTCGCTCGAGTACGTCGCGCGCGTTCCGGACTCGGCGAGCATCGTCGAGGGCAAGTTCGACACGGTCGAGCAGCGGCAGATTCTCGTCACGACCGGCCGCTTCGGCTTCAAGACGTACGACGTCAGCGACCCGAGAGTCGCCGCAGCTGCTGGACACGTTCCTGCCCGCCGACATCCTCGGCCCCAATGGCTACTGGCAGGACGAGGACATGGATCTCGACGTGCGGCGCAACCTGATCATCGGCGCACTCGACCCGCGTCACACGGATGCCGGCCAGACCGGCTGCCCACCCGGAGGGTCGACCCGAAACCCGGCCTGCCGCTCGGGCTTCTACGTGATCTCGTACCAGGATCCCGAGAATCTCCGGCAGATCGGGGACTTCGTCGAACTGCCCGCGGGCCATACGTCGAGCTGCATCGAGAACTGCCACTACGTATGGACGGGCGGGCCCGCACGTCGCAACGACCAGGGTGATCTCGGCGCCTTTACGCCGGGAGGTCGCGGCGACGGACGCCCGATCTGGGTGACAGACCTCACCGACCCCGCAAATCCGCGCGTGTTCCCGGAGCCGATCGACCTCTGGCGGAACGACGGATTGACCGACTACTCCCACGACGTCGACGTAGACGCAAACGGGATCGCGTGGACCAGCGGCCGCGGCGGCCTGCTCGGCTACGCGACGCGTGGTCGGCACCGCGACCCCAGCACCGACACGATGCGCGTCGCGAAGCCGTGGAATCCGATCCTCGTTGCGGGCGGCGGGATCGAAGGTGGCGCCGACGGCGTCGCGCAGCCGCAGACGGACTTCATCCACAACTCCGCGCGGCCGCTCGACGGCACGGTGCACGCCTCCGGTGTGGCCGACGACAACATCGTGCTGATGACGGAAGAGGACTTCACGACCCCCTGCGACCAGGGCGGCCGCATCGTCGCCGCGGACATCACCGACTCGCTGGGCGGGGAGCCTGCAACGAACTCCACGCCGGCGCAGCCCTACCGGCTGAAGGCGCTCAGCGCGTTCCACCCGACGCAGGACGCTCCGGACACCGCGGCGCCGATCACCGGCTGCTCGGCGCACTACTTCGAGCTGTCCGGCTCGACCGTCGCCGCCGGCTGGTACGGGCAGGGCCTCCGCCTGATCGATGCGTCCAACGCTCGCAATCTCCGGCAGGTTGGCTACTACTACGTCACGGGGACGGACGCGGCGAACCCGAGCTCGCTCTCGTGGGACACCGCCTGGCGCGGCGATCTGATCTACCTCTTCGACATGGCGCGAGGGATCGAGATCCTCCGCCTGAAGGGCGGGTCGGCCGCCGCTGCGAAGTTGCGGACGGTGCAGTCGCCGGCGGCGAAGCCTGATCCTTTGGCTGCTCGACCGGTGGCCGGCCTCGCGAAGGACTCGCTCGTCTGTCCCGTGTTCGCGCTGCCGGGGCCCGGCTAGCCAAATCCACACGGCCGTCCGGCGCAACGGCGCCGGACGGCCGCTTGCTTCGCTCGCAGGCGGCACGTAGGTTCTTGTCGCCCGACAGGAAACTCGCCGATGACCGATCGCGTCACGATCTACGACACCACGCTGCGCGACGGCTCCCAGGGCACCGGTATCTCGCTGTCGCTCCACGACAAGCTCTCGATCGCGCGGAAGCTGGACGAGTTCGGCGTCGACTACATCGAGGGCGGCTGGCCGGGCGCGAACCCGAAGGACTCGCAGTTCTTCGTCGCCGTGCGCGAGGAAGGGCTGCAGCGAGCGCGGGTGAGCGCGTTCGGCAGCACGCGGCACGCGGGCATGCGCGCCGAGGACGATGCCGGGCTCCGGCTGCTGCTCGACGCCGAGACGCCGACGGTCGCGCTCGTCGCCAAGGCCTGGGACTACCACGTCGACGCCGTGCTGCGGACGACGCTCGACGAGAACGTGGCGATGGTCTCCGACTCGGTCGCGTACCTGAAGGCGAACGGACGCGAGGTCGTGATCGACGCGGAGCACTTCTTCGACGGCTACCGCGCGAATCGCGACTATGCGCTCGCCGTCCTGCAGGCTGCCGCCGACGCGGGCGCCGACTGGCTCGTCCTCTGCGACACGAACGGCGGCTCGCTCCCCGGCCAGATCACCGAGGCCGTCGCCGACGCCGTCGGCGCGTTCGGAAGCGCCGTCGGCATCCACGCGCACAACGACGGCGAGCTCGCGGTGGCGAACTCGCTCGCAGCGGTCGCGGCGGGAGCGCGCCAGGTGCAGGGAACGATCAACGGCTACGGCGAGCGCACGGGGAACGCGAATCTCTCCTCGATCGTCCCGAACCTCGTGCTCAAGCTCGGCGTCGAGTGTGCGGCGGGCGACCAGCTCGACCGCCTGACGGAGCTCTCCCGCTACGTCGACGACGTCGCCAACGTCGAGCCGAACGTGCGGCTGCCGTTCGTCGGCGACGCGGCGTTCGCGCACAAGGGCGGCATCCACGTCCACGCGATCGCCGCCGACCCGCGGACGTACGAGCACCTCGATCCGAGCGCCGTCGGCAACCGGCGGCACATCGTCGTCAGCGAGCAGAGCGGGCGCAGCAACGTGATCGAGCGGGCTCGCGAGCTCGGTCTCGAGGTCGATCCGGGGTCGCCGGCGGCGAAGGAGGTCGCCGCGAGGCTCAAGGAGCTGGAGGACCAGGGCTTCCAGTTCGAGGACGCCGAGGCGTCGTTCGAGCTGCTCGTGCGCCGCGCGGCCGACGACTACCGCGCGCCGTTCGAGCGCTCGCCTACGCCGTCGACTCTCGCAAGGGCAGGGACGACGACGGCAGCAGCTCGACCGCGTCGGCGGAGGTCGGCGTCGGCGACGAGGTGCTGCGCGGCGAGGCGACCGGCCTCGGGCCGGTGAATGCGATCGAGCAGGCGTTCCGGCGTGCGCTCGATTCCCGCCTACCCCCACCTCGCGCGCGTCTCGCTGACCGACTTCCGCGCCACGATCGCGCGCAACCGCGAGGGGACGCGCGGCCAGATCCGCGTCCGTCTCACCGGAATCGCTCCGGGAGCCGAGCGCTGGACGACGGTCGGGAGCTCGTCGGACCTGCTGCACTCGAGCTGGCTCGCGCTCACCGACTGTCTCGAGTACGCGATCCTGACCCGCGCCGGGATCGCTCCCGGGCATCCGGAGCTGCTTCCCGACGCCGGCATACCTGTCGAGGAGCTGGCGGCGATCCTGCAGCCGGAGCTCGGCGCCGACGACGCCGAGGTGCTCGAGACGGTCGCCGCGACCGACTGGACGCAGACGACGCTCGACTTCGCCGACCCGGCGGATCGGACGCTGGCTACACACGCGACCGCGCTCGGCGTCGCCCTCTTCTACAACTTCGGCAACTTCTGCGCGATCGCCGCACACCCGCGCTGGGATTCGGTCAAGCGCGTGAACCTGCTCAAAGGCCGGCCCGAGAACCAGGTCGGCAGCCTCACCTCGACGCGCGACCGCTTCGAGCGGCTCTTCGACTGGTCGCTGCTCCCGGACGGGCTCGACCGCGCACGCGTGCTCGCGTTGATGGACGACTTCTACGCGCTCGGCCCGATGGGCTTCCGCGGCCCGGCGGCGCACCACGTCCCCGGCCACCTCACCTCGCTCGACGACGAGCTCCGGACGACGCAGGTGATCGGCCCGGGCTACAGGTGCCCGTCGAACGAGCTGCTCGACGAGATCCTGACGCGGGTCGGACGAGGACTTCCTCTTCATCACCTCTGCGAACGTCTCGGGCGGCGTCACAGGGCGGGTCGAGGCGGCGCACTACGACCTGCGCGGCATGCAGGACGACTTCGGCGGCAAGGACGGCATCCTCCTGATCGGCCACCGCGACGAGGGAGCGGTGCGCGCGTCCTATTCGCGCCATCTGCCGATGTCGACGTCGATCCTCGCCTTCCACAAGCTCGCCCACGACGAAGCCGGCCGGCCGGCGCTGATCCTCGAGCGCCACGGCTCGCTCGGCGTCGAGGACGTGCGCGAGCTCGCCGCCAAGCACGGCTTCAGCCTCGTCCTCGGCGAGAAGGCCCACGAGCGCCTGCCGCTGAGAGACGACGTCGTCGTCGACGCGTAGTCGGTTCTACAGGACTCGATCGCAGCGGATGCAGCGCCGCAGAGCAGTGGCGGGGCGGGATTTGAGCCCGCGACACACAAGAGCCGCTCCGAACCTCTGAGCGAGCCCCCAGACCGACCCACGCAGCTTCAGGGGTCTTCAGCGCGGCCGGAATCTGCTCGGCAGATTCCGGCCTTGCGCGATAACGGAGAGGGCGGGATTTGAACCCGCGACACGCCTTTCGACGCGTACGCGATTTCCAGTCGCGCTCCTTCGGCCGCTCGGACACCTCTCCGGGCGAGCGACAGGGTATCTAGCCGTACTAGCCCTGTGTGGACGCGACCACGTACGCGGCGACGTCGTGGATCTGCTTCTCGCTGAGCTGGCCCTTGAACGACGGCATCACGCCCTGACCGTTCGTGACCCGATCGACGACGAGCGCAGCGTCCGGCTTGGCGTCGTCGAGATTCGGTCCGACTGTGCCGGTTGCCCCCGCCGCCTCGAGCGTGTGGCAGCCGCCGCAGCCCGCCGAGGCGAAGACGGCTTCGCCGGCCGCCGGATCGCCCTCAGCCGCACCGCTCTCCTCGGTCGTCGTCTCCGGGCCCCCACTCGTTTCCGTCGCGTTGGCCTCCGCTGCGTGCCCTCTCCTCCTCCTCGGCCGCGAAGACGAAGACGCCGACCATGGTGACCGCGAAGAGGACGACGGCGACGACGACGAAGAGGCCGAGCCGGTTGCCCGGAAAGTCGGGATTGCGCCGCGGGAAGTAGAACGACGAGAGGACCGCGAAGACGATCAGGAGCCCTGCGCAAAGTCGCGAGCCCGAGCTTCCCCCCTCCGTGATCGCTAGCAGCACGCGCGGGAACCTACCACGGGCGGTTACGTCCGTTCGAGGGGAGCCATCGTCAGCCCATGCCCCTGCAGCTGCTCCCAGTAGAGCTCCGCCTGCTCCTTCTGGCCCGACCAGACGACCGCGCGGCCGCTCGAGTGGATCCTGTTCGCCAAGCGCATGCCCTGGTCGAAGTCGACGCCCGGCAGGACCGCCGCGAGCGCGTGAGCGACACCGTCGAAGGTGTTGTGGTCGTCGTTCAGGACGATCACTTGCCAGGGGGCGTCGAGCCCGCTACCGGGGTCTCCGGCACGTCGGCTTGCGGACGGGAGTCTCGACGGTGGAGGTCACGGAGCAGGAAAGTAGCAACGCGAGGGTAGGCTCTCCGCCGATGACGCCTGAAGAGAGACTCGAGCGCTATGCCCGCCTTGCCGTCGAGGTAGGGTCGAACGTCGGCGAAGGCCAGGTCGTCTGGGTCTCGCGTTGCCCGAGCACGCACCGCTGGCGCGCGCAGTCGCTCGGATCGCCTACGAGAAGGGCGCCCGCTACGTCGACGTCGACTACACCGACCAGCACGTCAGGCACGCCCGGATCGAGTACGCGCCGGAGGACTCGCTCGGCTGGACGCCACCCTGGGCGCTCGCAAGGATCGACCATCTTGCGGAGTCGCACGGTGCGCTGATCCAGATCGTCGGCGACCCCGAGCCGGAGCTTCTCGCCGACCTCGACGGCGCCCGCGTAGGCAAGACTCGCTCGAAGGAGGTCGCAGAGCGCTACCTGAAGGCGACGAACCAGCGTCTGATCAACTGGGCCATCCTCGCCTACCCGAACGAGGGCTGGGCGAAGACCGTTTTCGGCGAGCCCGACGTGGAGCGGCTCTGGGAGGCCGTCGCCTCGGCGACGCGGCTCGACGAGCCCGATCCGGTCGGGGCCTGGCGCGCGCACATCGACAAGCTCGTCGAGCGCGCGAGCCTGCTCAACGAGCGCGCGTTCGACTCGATCCGCTTCCGCGGCCCCGGCACCGACCTCACCGTCGGGCTGATCCCGGGTGCGACGTGGTGCACGGCATTCGAGACGACCGTCGACGGGCGCAGGCACGTCGTCAACATGCCGACGGAGGAGGTTTTCACGAGCCCCGATCGGCGGCGCACCGAGGGCACCGTTCGCTCGACGAAGCCACTCGCCCTCGCCGGCAACATCGTGCGCGATCTCGAGATGCGGTTCGAAGGCGGCCGCGCCGTGGAGGTGAATGCGAGCTCCGGCGCCGACCTGATCCGTGAGCAGCTCCGGCAGGACGAGAACGCGTCGCTGCTCGGCGAGGTGGCGCTCGTCGACGGGGACTCGCGCGTCGGCCGATCGGGGCTCACCTTCTTGAACACGCTCTTCGACGAGAACGCGAGTTGTCACATCGCCTACGGAGCCGGGATCCTCGAGTCGATTCCGCGGGTGAGACGAAGAGCGAGGCCGAGCTGGACGAGCTCGGCTTCAACGTTTCGACCATCCACACCGACTTCATGATCGGTGGCCCGGAGGTGGAGGTCGACGGGGTCGAGGCCGGCGGCGCGGAGGTTCCAATCCTGCGAGGCGACGAGTGGCAGCTGTCGTGAGAGCCTCGTGCACTGACTGATCTTCGCGAGCCTGCGCGACTAGGTCGAGCTGTGATGCGGGGGTAACGCTGGCCGCGCGTTCCTGGCGCGCCGCTCGCGGTGCGTAGGCCGGTGGAACAGTACGGACGTACGGGCCGCCGGCTGGAGCGCCGCGAGCGGCGCGAGGTCGGCGGGAGCCGGGCTCCGCCCGGCGGGAGCCGACCGGCCAGGGATGCGAGGCCCGGTCACGCGCTCCGTCTTCGAAAGGCTTCCTCGGGGGGCGCTCACGTCGCCGGCTCCGGCCGGGCGGGACCGCGGCACCTGAGAGGGAATCCTTAGCGCTGCTTCCTTCCGGACCTGACGCGGTTCGGATGCTCCCAGTGCGCGGAACCCGACCATCGACGCCACGTGCGCGAGACCTGATCCCGTTGAAGCCGTCCCTCGGACGGCGTTCGGCCCCGCTGGAGCGGATTTCGGGTTCAAGGAACCGCTAACTCCCCACCTAGCGCGACCGGGCGGTTACACGGTAGCAGCGCCGCTATTCTTGTCTACGTCCCGGGCGCATAGCTCAGCGGGAGAGCGCTCGCTTCACACGCGAGAGGTCCCTGGTTCAATCCCAGGTGCGCCCATCAAGAAAGGCCTGCTTACGCGCGGCTTCGGGCGGCGGAGCCACTTGCACATCGTCATGTGACGGCGCAGGCGAAGACGCTCGGCGACGCTTATCCCGCGACGGCGTTTGCCCGGCGGGGCAGGACCCACCCTGGACGCGCGAAATGGCAGGTGTATCCGTTCGGGTAGCGCTCGAGATAGTCCTGATGCTCGGGCTCGGCCTCCCAGAACGGCCCTGCCGGCGCCACCTCGGTGACGACCCGCCCGGGCCAGAGCCTGGACGCCTCGACATCGGCGACCGTGTCCTCGGCGACGAGGCGCTGCTCGTCGTCGAGGTAGAAGATCGCCGACCGGTAGCTCATGCCGACGTCGTTGCCCTGGCGGTTCACCGTCGTCGGGTCGTGGATCTGGAAGAAGAACTCGAGCAGTTCCCGGAACGAGGTCTCATTGGGATCGAACGTGATCTCGATCGCCTCAGCGTGTGTCCCATGGTTGCGGTAGGTCGCATTCTCGACCTCGCCCCCCGTGTAACCGACCCGGGTCGAGACAACGCCCGCCCGCTTGCGAATGAGGTCCTGCATCCCCCAGAAACACCCACCAGCAAGGATTGCTCTCTCGACCGTTCCGCTCATAGAGATCTCCTTCTCCGAGGCCTAGTCCAAGTGATGTCCGCCCTCAGTGTAAAGCGGGAAGGGGGTCTCGGGACGTCAATCGAGAACCCCGAACCCGCCGGGACCAGTCGCGACCGATGCCGTGCGTTCCGGCTTCCGTGCGGCCTCGATCGACCAGATCGTGATCTTCTCCTGACGGCCGCGGACATCGACCTCGCCGACCGCCACCAGGTCGTCGCCGACGGGTCCGACGAGCGCCTCGCGCGTCGAGTCCGCGATCAACGCATAGAAGCCGGATTCCTTCGTCGACCCCTCGAGCCGGGACGCGGTGTTGATCGTGTCGCCCATCGCGGTGTACTCGAGCCGCTTCTCGGAGCCGACGTTTCCCGCCATGAACGGGCCGGTGTTGATCCCGATCCCGATCGTGAAGTCGTCGCCGTAACCCTGCTCGCGCAGCCACTCGTTGAACCGAGGCAGCCGCTCGCTCGAGGATCTCGCGGGCCGCGGCGACGGCGCGGTCGGCGTGATCCTCCTGCGGGATCGGCGCTCCGAAGACGGCCATGAAGCCGTCGCCCAGATAGGAGATCAGCGTGCCGCCGTGCCCGAGGATCGCCTCGGTCAACTCGCTCAGGTAGCGATTGATGACGTCGACGACCGTCTCCGGCGGCAGCGACTCGGCGAACATCGTCGAGCCGCGCAGGTCGGCGAACATGCATGTTCCGACGACGCGAACGCCGCCCAGGCGAAGTTCCCCGCCGGTCTGTGCGAGCACCTGGTCGACCACGTTCTCCGGCACGAAGCGCGCGAAGGTGTCGCGTGTGCGCTGCCGGTCGAACGCCGCGAGCAAGTAGTAGGCCCCGAGCCCGCCGACCGTGGAGACGACGAGCGCCCCCATGGGATAGATGAACGCGAGGATCGTCCCGTGCTCGAACGCGACCTGGGTCGCGACCGCATAGATGCCCCCGACCACGGCCGCGCCTGCGATCGTCGACACCGCAGAGAGGCGGAGCCCGAGGAGCGGCGGCGCCAGTGCGAGGATCCAGATCGCGAGCACGTTCAGCCACGACGGCGCGCTCCGGAGCGGGAAGCCCTGGAGCACCGTGTGGATCGCATTCGCCTGGACCTCCGCCCCCGACATCACGCCCTCGCCGGAAGTCGAGGTCGCGTGGACGTCCTGCTCCGAGGGCGCCGTGACGCCGACGACCACCGTCGCCCCGCGCACGACCGCGGGGTCGAACTTCCCAGTCAGCACCTGCGAGAAGGAGAGAAACGGAACCGCCCCCGGCGGGGCGAAGTCGATCCAGGCCCGCTTCTCGGGAAACGTCGACGGGTCGAGCGTGTGCCCGAGCGCGCGCTCTGCGGCCACGACCGGAAACGTCTCGAGCCCGTCGATCTGGTACGGGAATCGCCGGATCACGCCGTCGGCGTCGGGGATGTAGCTGCCGTTGCCCGCCCGGGCGCCGAGCACGCGCAGATTGCCGCCGAGGACGTTCGTGCTCCCGTCGTCCGCGACCTCAGTGGTCGAGAGCACGACCTTCGAGTTTCCCTGGCCTGCGGCGTAGACGGACTCGGCAAGCGCGGCATCCTCGTCTTCGGCGAGCTGCTCGCAGCGCGTCCCGCACCCCGGCATCGGCGTCGTCGGCTCCGTGTACTGAATGTCCTCGGCAATCACCTTCGCGCCGGCCGCGGCCAGCCTGTCGATGACCTCGGCCTGCACGGCTGCGCGAGAACGGCCAGCGCAAGCTCGGTCTCGTTGAACGTGACGTCGTCGATGCCGACCACGACGACGTCGCTCGGCCTCGCCGCGTCACCTCGGATCGAGAAGCGCGTATCGACGGTCGCCAGCTCGAGCCGCGGAGACGAGGTGCAACCCGTAGGCCAGGGTCGCGAGCGCGCCGGCGCTGATGCCGATTGCGAAGAAGAGCAGGGTTCGGAGCCGGCCGCGTCGCGTGGTCAACCTCGCCTTCATCTTCGCACCAGTATCGGTCAGGCGCGAACGTAAGGTAGGCGAGCATGGGAAAGCATCGGGGGCAGCGCAGGCGAGTCGGCCGGCGGCATCGGGTTGCTCCTGCTTGCGCTCATGCTCGTCGCCTCCCTCACCTTCGGGGTCGCCCGGGCCGGGGACACGAACGTCCGCCGAGGCGCCGCAACACGGGACCCGCTGCTCGGGATCACCGGCAACGTCGCGCGGTTCCGGAGCCAGACCGGCCAGGCTTCGAGCGTCCATCACGCCTTCCTCGGCTGGGGGCACGGGCAATCCTACGGGCTCGACCTTTGCCGCCCTCTTCCCGACCCTCGGCCCGATCCCGATGATCCACCTCGGAACCGAGGGGCAGAGCGCGCCCGAGGCGATCACCCCGGGTGGCATCGCCGCCGGGCAGGGCGACGGGTATCTGATCGCCCTCAACAGGGCGATCGCCACCTGGAACAAGGGGATCTACGTCCGGCCGCTCGCCGAGATGAACAACTCGGCGAACGCCTGGTCCGGCTATCTGGCAAACGGACGGCCGAAGGACGCGGCTCATTCTCCGGCCACCTATCGGAAGGCGTTCGCACGCATCTACGTGATCCTTCACGGCGGCTCGACGAGCGCCGTCAACGCGAAGCTGCGCCAGCTCGGGCTGCCGCCGGTTGGGGACGGCGAGCTGCTCAGCAACCCCTTCCCGAGGCTCCGGATCGTCTGGAGCCCGCTCGCGAGCCGACGTCCCTCGCGTCGCGGGCAACGCGGCGGAGCTCTACTACCCGGGGCGAGGCTACGTCGACGTCGAAGGGGGATCGATCTACGACGAGCGCCTCACCGACACGGCGCCGTGGCAAGGTCTCGAGAAGCTGTACCGCTTTTCGCGCTCGCACCAGAAGCCGTTCTCGGTGCCTGAGTGGGGGCTCTCCCAGGTGGACGATCCGGCCTTCGTCCAGCACATGTGCACCTTCCTGAAGACGCACGACGCCACCGAGGTTGCGGCCTTCTACGAGAGCCGTCCCGAGCTCGCGCTACGACCTCGAGCCGAAGCCGAAGAGCCGCGCGGTCTACCGGGAGTGCATCACGCCCCTCGCCGGCCCGCTCCCGCCCTGGGCGGCCGGGAGCGGCGAGCCGAAGCTGATCGCCCTGAAGCTGACCTCGAGCCCTGCCTCCGGGCCGGCGCCGCTCGACGTCGGAGTTCTCGATCGCTGCGCGCCTCAGCGTTCCGATCGTGCACTGGCAGCTCACCTTCGGCGACGGCTCCGACGCCGAAGGCGCAGGCCCGCCGCCCGCAACCGTCCCGCACGAGTACGACGCTGGACGGCACCTACGAAGCGACGTTGATCGTCTACTCGTCACCCCCGTTCACTCCCGAGTCCGCGCGCTTCCTCACCTCAGCCGAGGTGATCGCCGGAACAGGCGATTCGCAACCGGTCGCCTTCACGCCGACGCCGGCCGCAGGCGCGGCCCCGCTCGCGGTCTCCTTCCGGACCGACCTCGACTTCGGCGCCGGAGCAACCAGCTGGCAGATCGTGTGGGGCGACGGCAACACCCGGCAGGGGAGCGGGCTCTCCGCCGCGTTTCACGGGACACACGTTCACGAGCGCGGGCAGATATCAGGTGCTCCTGGTCGTGAACGCACCGGGCGGCAGGCAATTCCTGGCGCGGGCCGTCGATCGCCGTCGCCCCGCCGGGCGCGGTGAGCGGGACGCCGACGGGGACGGTGCTGTTGAACGGGAGGCCGTTCGCGGGAGGGCCGGTTCCGTTCGGCCGGCAGGTCAATGTCACCAACGGCACGCTTCGGCTGACGACGAATACGGGAACGCTGGCGGTCTCCGGAAGGGGCGCCGTTGCGATCTTCGTGCTCGTGCGCGGGACCGACAGGGGCAGGCCGGTGGTCGAGCTGCGGCTCGCGGGCGGCAATTTCGGAGTTTGCAGGCGGCGCGCGCCGGCAGCGTTCTGCCGCCCCGAGCCCCGCCGCCGAGGGTCGTTCGGCATCTCTGGGCGAAAGGAAAGGGGAAATACCGGACGCGTGGGCGCTACGCGGCCGCGACGATCCGCGGGACGGAATGGCTGACCGCGGATCGCTGCGACGGAACGCTCGTCCGAGTCACACAGGGAAGGGTCGAGGTCGCCGACCTCCCCCAGCGGAGGAACGTGCTCGTCCGGGCGGGCCGGAGCTACCTCGCCAGACAGCCGTAGCCCTGACGACGGCCGACCGCCGTCAAGACGGTTTGAGTTTCAGCCCAACGGCGAGATAAACGGTGCGTCGGGCGGGCGCACGATCTTGGATTGGTACGCATACGAGTTTCAAGCCTCATGAACTCAGAAGCCCGCCACCTGATCAACCGCGATCGGCTCCGCCTCTTCGGGGAGGCGAACCGCGGCATTGCGTTCATCTGCGAATGCCCTGACCCTGAGTGCCGCCGCACCATCGTGCTGACGGCGGCGGAATACGAGTCGCGACGCCCGGCGCTCCTGCTTCACCCCTCGCACGGCGACCTCGACGAGTGAGCGAGCGACTGCTCGGACGCCGCCGGGGTCGAGCTTCCCGACGGCGCCCGATCTACTGCTCTAGCGAGAGAACGACCGGCGAGCCGGAAGACTCGTCAGGCCCGACGTGTCGCGGGCGCGAAGCGTCACGGTGTACCGGCCGGGACCCCGGAAGCGGGCGGCCGGAAGCCAGTTCCGCGTGTAGACGCCGCACGGCCGCGGCGGTACGAGCGTCGTGAAGCGACGCGTTTGCGGGACCTGCCGGGACGCGAGTCCGTCGCGAGGATCGTCACGTTCTTCTTCGAATCGTCACAGATCCGGAACCGTGCATAGACCCGGGCTCCGGAGAAGCGCACCGAGATGATCACAAGCGTGGGCCGGCGGTTCGTGATCGTCGCCGTCGGCGCGACAAGGGCGGTGATCGCGGAGTTCGCGGTCGCGCTGCCCCTCGCGTTGCGCGCGGTCACGGCGACGCGGAGCCGGTAACCGAGGTCGGCCAGACGGACGCCGTACGTCTTGCCATTCGCACCGACCACGTTCGTGCACGTTGCGACATCGGCATCGCACCGCTTCCACTGGTAGGCGAAGCTGGTCGGGTTAGCCGTCCACGTCCCATCCCCCGCCGTCAGCTCCACGCCGACCCGCGGGGCGCCCGTGATCGTCGGTGGCGAGGTGTTCCTCGGTGCCGTGCTCGACGTCGCGGGTGCGACGACCGCGGTCTGAGCCGACTGCGCCGAGGCCGAGCCGTCGGCGTTGGTCGCGGTGACGCGGACCCGCATCGTGTTTCCTGAGTCGGCGCCGACGAGCGTGTACGTGCTCTGCGTGCCGTTCGCGACGTTGTCGCACGAGTTGCCGCCGGCGTTGCAGCGCAGCCACTGGTAGGCAAACGAGGTCGGCGTGTTGCTCCACGTGCCGTCTCCGGCCGTCAGGCTCTGACCCACTTGAGCGGTACCGGAGACCGTGGGAGGTGCTGTGTTCACCGGAGGTGCGGCCGCGGCTGGTTGAGCGACGCCGAGCGTCACCGCCGCGGCTGCTCCCAGCCCGGCAATCAAGACTCCTAGTCGGCGAATCCCCTTCATCTCTCCTCCTGTTTTCGCATGTGCGTTTCAAATTAGAAAACGCTTACGCGAGCCCGCCAGATACGGCGCAGGAGGAGAACTACGTCACAAATGCCTCGAGCCGCTGCGTCACCGGCGCGACTTTCGCTCCACGACGACGTAGCCGTCGTGCCGGGCAACGAGCTGGTCGGCGCCGGTCTCCTCGTGGCCGGATCTGACAACAAAGCACTCGGCAGACGTGCGCACCTGCTCGTAGGCCTCCGTAGCGATCCGGACCCGGTCCGCGCAGCGAATGTGCCCGCACTCGCAGAAGACCTCGACGACCTCGGCTTCGCTTCCCGCGCAGACTTCGCTGATGCGCTTGTTGACGTCTCGTCGCAAAGCCTGCCGCCCGCGGCTGATGCCGTTCGTCACAGATGTCATGCAAACCCCTAAGGTCGAAAGTGACCGAAACCGGGGGTTCGCTACCGGCCGCTGAAGGACCGGTGACGCACCCAGCGATGTGGCACGGAGCGCCCGCACGGTCGTCCTTGCCGGCGCCTGCGCCGATTGTAGCGCTGGTTACCCAAGTTACAAGTAACAAGCTAGAGTGTCCTTCGTACGACGTCCGCCGGGCTGCTTACCGCTCTTTCAACCTTCCGGGCGCTGATCGCCGAGGAGCGGGAATCGAGCAAACCGATGTCCGAGCACTCGGACCATGGGCGGCAGGCGACTGCGGTCGGAAATGCAATCACGCGGCTGCACAGAGAGCACTCCGGGCGCGGCGCGACCACGACCCGCACGGTCTTTCAGCGCAACCACGTGATCGCGTTCCTCGAGGACATCTACACGCCGGTGGAGCGGACGCTGATCGAGGCTGGTGACCAGCAAACGGTCAAGGAGACGCGGCAGGCGTTCCAGATGGCGATGCGCCGCCTTCAGTCAGGCGGTCGAGGAGATCATGGGACGGAAGGTGATCGGGTTCATGTCGCAGGTGCACTTCGATCCGGACATGGCGGCGGAGATCTTCGTGCTTGAGCCAGGACGGTGAGAACGGGAAAGCAAACGGGTTGAGCCAATGAGCTGGATCACCATCCTGGTCGTCGTAGCGTCCGTGCACGGCCGTCCCGCGCTTGCGCTAGCGAAGAGACCGGGAGCGCAGCTCGCGGCACCGTCACGATTCCTGATTCAATCGGAAGCGTGACTGCGCTCTACCGCAAGTACCGGCCGCAGGACTTCGACGACGTCGTCGGCCAGGAAGCGGTCGTCCGGACGCTGCGAAACGCGATCGAGCTCGGCCAGCTCCGCCAGGCCTATCTCTTCGCGGGCCCGCGCGGCACCGGCAAGACCTCGATGGCGCGGATCCTCGCGAAGGCGCTCAACTGCGAGAACGGGCCGACCGCGACGCCGGACAAGGTCTGCCACGCCTGCGTCTCGATCGCGAACGGCACGTCGCTCGACGTCGTCGAGATGGACGCGGCGTCGCAGCGCGGGATCGACGACATCCGCGAGATCCGCGACCGCGTCATCCTCCAGCCGGCCGAGGGCCGCTACAAGGTCTACATCCTCGACGAGGCGCACCAGCTCACGGACGCCGCCTGGAACGCGCTCCTGAAGCTGATCGAGGAGCCGCCGCCCCACCTCGTCTTCGTCTTCTGCACGACCGACCTCGCGAAGGTGCTGCAGACCGTGCGCTCGCGCTGCCAGACCTTCGTCTTCGCCCGGCCGCGGCTGCCCGAGCTCGTGCGGGTGCTGCGCCGGATCGCCGACGCCGAGAAGATCGAGGCGCCCGACGCGGCGCTGGCGCTGATCGCGCGCGGCGCGCGCGGCTCGTTCCGCGACGCCGTCTCGACGCTCGACCAGCTCGCCTCGGCGACCGGGAACACGATCGACGTCCAGTCCGTGCTGCAGCTGCTCGGCGCGGTCGAGGAGGACGCGCTCTTCCGCCTCTGCGACGCGATCGTCGACCGCGACACCGCCGGCGCGCTCGTCTTCCTGGAGGAGCTCGCCGAGCAGGGCCAGGATCTCGGCCGGCTCGTCACCGACCTGCTCGAGCACCTGCGCCACCTGCTGCTCGTCCAGCACATGGGCCACGTGCCCGACTCGCTCCCCGTCACCGACGAGACGCGCGAGCGGCTGCGCGAGCAGGCGAACCAGCTGCCGGCGCCGACCGTGCTGCGGCTCTGCGACCTGCTCGCCGTCGCGGTCGAGGACTCGCGCCAGGGCGCCGATCCACGGCTGCCGCTCGAGCTCGCGCTCGTCGAAGGTGACGAGTCCCGGCTCCGACCTCTCCCGCGAGTCGCTGGCCTTCCGGGTCGAGCAGCTCGAGCAGCGCTCGACCGGCGCAGCCGCCGCCCCCGCGCCAGCCGCGGCCTCGCGGCCGCGGCCGAGCAGCCGACACCCGTCGCGCCTCAACCCGCACCCGCGGCCGCGTCGCCGGTCGAGGCGCCGCCGCTCGGCCTCGACCAGCTCCAGGACGCCTGGCAGCGAACCGTCCTTCCCGCCGTCCAGTCGCGCTCGATCCCCGTCGCGTCCCTGCTCGGCGAAGCGCGGCCGGCGACGCTCGAGGGGGAGATGCTGACGCTCGAGTTCCCGGCCAGCGCCGACTTCCACCGGCGCCAGGCGGAGGAGCCGAAGAACGTCAGCGTCATCCGCGAGGCGCTCTACGAGGTCACGGGCCACCGGCTCGGCGTCACGCTCGCGCTCGGCGAGGGCGAGGACGCCGTCGAGGAGGAGGACGACGCCCTCACCGAGGAGGCACTCATCTCGATGTTCAAGGACACCTTCGACGCCACGGAAGTGGAGGACACGCACGCGATGAGCAAGATCGACATGAACAAGCTGATGCAGCAGGCCCAGCAGATGCAGTCGCAGATGCGCAGATGCAGGAGGAGGCCGCGAACGAGATCGTCGAGGCCTCGGCCGGCGGCGGGATGGTGACCGTCAAGGCGACGGGCGGCGGCGAGATCGTCGGCGATCACGATCGACCCGAAGGCGATCGACCCGGACGACCCGAGATGCTCGCCGACCTCGTCCTCGCCGCCGTGAACGAGGCGCTCCGCAGCGCGAGCGCGCTGATGGAGTCGAAGATGCAGGGGATGCTGCCCGGCGGCCTGGGAGGTCTGGGTCTCCCAGGCCTCTAGGGCTTAAGCAGCGCCGGCGAGCTTTTCGCGGGACGGCAGCGGCTCGGTGCGCAGCCGCTCCTCGAGGCGGCCGAGGCGGCCGACTCGAGCTGGCGGATCCGCTCGCGCGTGAGCCCGAGCTTCTTGCCGATCTGCTCGAGGCTCGCGCCCTCCGGGCTGTGCGCGAAGCCGAAGCGGAGCTCGAGCACGATCCGCTCGCGCTCGGGCAGCGAAGCGAGTGCGTCCCGGATGCGCTCCTGCTCCAGCGACATGTCCGCCTGCTCGATCGGGTCCTCGACGGTGCGGTCGGCGAAGAGATCGCCCAGCTCGCCGTCGCCGTCACCGATCGTCTGGTTCAGCGAGACCGACGCCTCGACGGCGTCGAGCGCCTCCTGGACGTGGTGCTCCTTCAGCTCGGTCGCGTTCGCCAGCTCCTCGATCGTCGGCGGCCGGCCGTGGGTCGCCTCGAGCTGCTGGCGGGCGCGCCGCAGCTTCAGCCGGCGCTCCTGCACGTGTACGGGGATGCGGATCGTGTCGGACTGGTTCGCGACCGCGCGCTGACAGGCCTGGCGAATCCACCAGGTCGCGTAGGTCGAGAACTTGAAGCCCTTGCGGTAGTCGAACTTCTCCACCGCGCGGTTGAGGCCGATCGTGCCGTCCTGGATCAGGTCGAGCAGCGGCAGGCCGTGCCCCTGGTAGCGCTTGGCGATCGAGACGACGAGCCGCAGGTTCGCGTTCGTCATCCGCTCCTTGGCAGCCTGGTCGCCCTTCTCGATCCGCTTGGCGAGCGCAACCTCCTCGGCCGCGGTCAGGAGCGTGTGCCGCCCGATCTCGTTCAGAAAGAGCTGCAGGCTGTCGGTGCTGCCGCCGGCCGACGGGCGCAGGTCGAGACCCGCCTCCGCATCGTCGGCGTTCGCGGTCTCCTCGATCTCGACGTCGGCTGCGACGAGCGCAGCGCGCAGCGCCTCGACGGCGTCCTCGTCGAGATCGTGCTCGAGCTGCAGCGCCTCGAGCTCGGCGGTGCCCACGCTGCCGCGCTCCTCTGCGTCGTGCAGGAAGGCGGTGAGGGCCGGGTTCAGTTCAAGGGCGTCAGTGCCCAGTTCAATTGTGCGCAACAAATCCTCCAGAAGGGTCGTGTCCAAGCCGACGCTTGAGGTCGCGGCAGCCCAAATCGGGCCGCCGGAAGCGTCGCTGACCTATACAACGTAGATCTTGACAGGAAAATTCCGCTCGGGACGCAATTGCTCACAGAACCCTTACGTCTACGCGGAACCTTTATGTGCGCCCTGAGACCGCCTCGCGGCGTGAGCGCTAGCGGCCGATCAGCTCCTTGAACGCGGGCTCGTCGCGGATCGGATCGAAGTCCGAATCGTCCTTTGCGTACGCGCGAGACCGTTCCGACATGTCGATCGCGCGCCGGAGGTGGTCGATCGCGTCGGTCTTCCGGCCGGCGAGGCTCTCGCAGCAGGCGAGGTTGTAGAACAACCCGGCGTACTGCGGATGAGCCTCGGCCAGCTCGCGGCCGCGGTCGGCCACCTCGGCGTACTCGCCCGCCTCGTAGAGAGGCCGAAGCGGGGCCCAGAGCTCCCAGCCGTCGGGCTCGTACGCCTTTCCCGGGGTGCCGCCGAGCGCGAGGATCGTCGTCTCGGGCTCCTCTGCGAATGCTGTTCGCTTCACACCGGGACGGGCGAAGACGAAGGTGCCGGCGGGCGCGACCACCCGGTCGCCGTCGAGCTCGAACACGGCGCGCCCTCGCAGAACGAGGTAGAGCTCCTCGTTCGCGTCCGGCTCGGACTCGTCGTGCTCGTTGATGATCCGGTCGCCCGCGTCATGGGCGGTCCACGCGTTGACGCCGAAGGCCGTGATGCCGAAGTGGTGCCGGACGGGTCGCCATGGCTCGCGCCCGTCGGTCGATCTCGTCGATCTCGTCGAGGTGCGCGACCGCGTAATCGCTCAAGGAGACCCCCTTCACGTCGTCGTCACTCGCTGCCGAGCCGAGTGTTGCACAGAGAGGCGTGGGCCGAAACCGACAGGCCCTCGATCAGGCGAGCCGGGCGTACAGGTTGTCCCGCACGCCGTCGGGGTCGCCGAGCAGCGCGTACCACTGCCCCCAATCCGCGTCCCACGGCTCCTTCTCGCCTTCGAGGCCCGCCGCGACGACGTGCGCGTACACCTCGTCGACTTCGGCGGGGCTCGCGCATTCGAACGCGAGCGACACCTGGTTGCCGTTGGTGCGTCTCCAGTCTGGCATGAAGCTGAGGATGACCTCCTCCGCGTCGAACATCAGCCACGTGCCGTTCGGCCTTGTCGCCTCGACGTGTCCGTCCGCTGGGCCCTCTGGGAACTCGGCGCCGAGCAGCCGATAGAAGCTCATCGAGCGGCCCAGATCCGAGACTGCGATGCCGATCGCGTTCAACGCGGCCACACGACGACGCTATACGACGAAGCGTCAGGAGCCAAGGTCCGCCGAACGTGGCAGTCGACGGAGGAACGGCCTGCGCGAGCGTGCTCTCGCCTGAGCGAGGCAGGACGTCCGGAACAGACGGGTAGGTTGTGGCTGTGCTGAGCCCTTCTGTGGACAACCTCGTCGCACAGCTGACGCGACTGCCCGGGATCGGCTCTCGGACGGCGCAGCGGCTCGCTTTCCACATCCTCGCGACGCAGAAGGACGAGGCCGTCGCCCTCGCGCACGCGATCGAGGAGGTCAAGGAGCGCGTCCGCTTCTGCAGCGAGTGCGGCAACCTGACCGAGGAGGAGCTCTGCTCGATCTGCCTCGACACGCGCCGCGACCGCACCGTCGTCTGCGTCGTCGAGCAGCCCGTCGACGTGATCTCGCTCGAGCGGACCCACGAGTACCGCGGCCTCTACCACGTCCTCGGCGGCTCGCTCTCGCCGCTCGACGGCGTCGAGCCCGAGCACCTGCGGATCGACGAGCTGCTGCGCCGGGTCGCCGCCGGCGAGATCACCGAGGTCGTGCTCGCGACGAACCCGAACATGACGGGCGAGGCGACGGCGGCCTATCTCGCCGACCGGCTGCGCGACCGCGCGACGGTGACTCGGCTCGCCAGCGGGCTTCCGGTCGGCGGCGACCTCGAGTACGCCGACGAGGTGACGCTCGGCCGCGCGCTCGCCGGCCGCCGCGAAATCTAAATTTCCGCTCTTTGCGGATTTCTTCTTCCGGGCCGCTTGCATTCAACGGGGTCGGTCCAGTAGGTTTCTGGAGCTGAACCGGTGGGCCTTCGGGTTCGTCGGTTCAGCATTTTTTGTGGGGTTTTTCGTGTCGCTTCCGGGGCCCCAGCTAGGCTTTCGCGCATGGCCGTGACCGACTACGAGTCCGTTCCGGCGGTCGACGCGGACGCCGAGGCGCCCCATCTGGGCACGGTCGTGATGAAGTTCGGCGGCACGTCCGTCGGCGACCCGGACAAGCTGAGGCGCGTCGCCGCACGGCTCGTCGCCGCGCGCGAGGAGGGCCACCGCGTCGTCGGCGTCCTCTCCGCGATGGGACACACGACCGACGAGCTGCTCGCCCTCGCCCACCAGGTCTCCCCCACGCCGCACCCGCGCGAGCTCGACATGCTCGTCTCGGTCGGGGAGCGGATCTCGTGCGCGCTCGCCGCGATGGCGATCCACGACCTCGGCCACGAGGCGATCTCGCTCACCGGCTCGCAGGCGGGGATCGTCACGGACACCGTGCACGGCAAGGCCAAGATCGTCGAGGTGCGCGCGCGTCGGATCCACGAGGCGCTCGACGAGGGCACGATCGTCCTCGTCGCGGGCTTCCAGGGCGTCTCGACCGCGTTCGAGGTGACGACGCTCGGCCGCGGCGGCTCCGACACGACCGCGGTCGCGCTCGCCGCAGCGCTCGGCGCCGACCACTGCGAGATCTACACCGACGTCCGCGGCGTCTTCTCGGCCGACCCGAGCGTCGTCCCGGAGCGCACGCCGGCTCACGCTCCTCACCTTCGACGAGATGCTCGAGATGGCGTCCTCGGGCGCCGGCGTGCTGGCAACCCGCTCGATCGAGGTCGCGCGTAGCCACAATGTGAGGCTCCACGTCCGCTCGACCTTCGAGGAGGGCGACGGCACGTGGATCCAGGAGGAGAACAGAGAAATGCTCGAGAAGGCACTGATCTCCGGCGTCGTGCACCAGCGCGAGGAGACCGTCTACCGCGTCGACGGCGCCAAGCCGGCGCGGCTCTTCGGCGCGCTCGCGCAGGCGTCCGTGAACGTGGACACGATCGTGCAGACGAACGCCGAGATCGTCTTCTCCGCCCCGGTCGAGGACAAGGCGGACGCGGCCCGCGCGCTCGACGAGCTCGGCGTCTCCTGGAGCTCGCGCGACGACCTCGGCAAGGTGAGCCTCGTCGGCGCCGGCATGAAGAGCCATCCGGGCGTGGCCGCGAAGACGTTCGCGACGCTCGAGGCAGCCGGGATCGAGGCGCCGATCGTCTCCACCTCGCCGATCAAGATCGCCTGCCACGTTCCCTCGGCCGACGTCGACAAGGCCGTGCAGGCCTTACACGAGGCGTTCGACCTTGGCTGAGCCGCGAATCGGAGTCGTCGGCGCGACCGGCGCGGTCGGGACGATCACGCTCGAGCTGCTGCGCGAGCGCGGCTACGGCGACGTGCGCCTGTTCGCGTCCGCGCGCTCGGCGGGCAAGGAGCTCGGCGGCACGACCGTCGAGGAGGCAACGCCCGACGCGCTCGCGGCCGGCGACCTCGATCTCTGCCTCTTCTCGGTCGGCACCTCCGCCTCGCGCGAGCTCGTCCCCCACGCGGTCGCGCGGCGGCGCGGTCTGCGTCGACAAGTCGGCCGCCTACCGGCTCGAGCCAGGGGTCCCGCTCGTCGTCCCCGAGGTGAACGGCGATCCGCGCGGCCGAGCACCAGGGCATCGTCGCGAACCCGAACTGCTGCGCGATCCCGCTCACCTGCGCGCTGAAGCCGCTGCACGACGCGGCCGGGCTCGCGCGCGTGCGCGTCGCGACCTACCAGTCGGTGTCCGGCGCGGGCGCCCAGGCGATGGAGCGGCTGCGGGGCCAGTCCCAGGAGGAGAACGACCTGCGCATGGACTGGGACTTCGACGGCGTGGAGTTCGACGAGGAGGAGAAGCTGCGCGAGGAGACGCGCAAGATCCTCGAGCTGCCGGCGCTGCCCGTGAGCGCGACGTGCGTGCGCGTGCCCGTGCTCGTCGGCCACGCGGAGGCGATCTGGATCGAGACGCAGGAGCCGCTCTCGCCCGAGCAGGCGACCGCGATCCTCGCCGGCGCGCCCGGGATCCGGCTCGAGCAGTTCCCCACCCCGGGCGGCGCGGCGGGCGGCGACGACGTCCTCGTCGGCCGGATCCGGCGCGACCCCACGACCGAGAACGGGCTCGCCCTCTTCGTCGTCGGCGACAACCTGCGCAAGGGCGCGGCGCTGAACGCGATCCAGATCGCCGAGCTCCTGCTCGCCCAGCAGCGCGTCGCCGCTTGATCGCGGCCGTCGCGACGGCACTCTCGCTGCTCGCGCCCGCCGCTCCGACGCTCGTCGCCGCCGGCGACATCGCCTCCTGCCGCTCGTCCGGCGACGAGGCAACCGCGGCGCTCGTGGCGCGGATACCGGGCACCGTGGCCGTGCTCGGTGACGCCGTCTACGAGCGCGGCACCGCCGCCGAGTTCGCGGCCTGCTATTCCTGGCGACGCTTCCGGACGCGTACGCGCGCCGCACTCGGGAACCACGAGTACGGCACCGGGAACGCCGACGCCGCGATCGCGTACTTCCGGCTCCCGCGCCGGGGCTACTACTCCTACGAGCTCGGCAGCTGGCATGTCGTCGTCATCAACTCGAACTGCCGGCCCGCGGGCGGATGCGCCGCGGGCTCGCCGCAGCAGCGCTGGCTCGTCGGCGACCTCGCCGCCCACCCCAGCCGTTGCACGGTCGCCTACATGCACCACCCGCGCTTCAGCTCCGGTCTTCACGGCTCCGACGAGACGATCGCACCGCTCTGGCGCACGCTTGCCGCCGGGGGCGCGGACGTCGTCCTCGCCGGCCACGACCACCACTACGAGCGCTTCGCGCCGATCGACGGGATCCGGTCGTTCGTCGTCGGCACCGGCGGGCGCAGCCATTACCCGGTGCTCCGCCGCCTGCCGGCGAGCGAGGCTGTCGACGACCGGACGTACGGCGTCCTCCGGCTGACGCTCCGCCCTGGCGCGTACGACTGGCGGTTCGTGCCCGTCGCCGGCGTCGACGTTCGGCGACGCCGGCTCAGGCCGCTGCCGCTGATCTACGGCCGCTGCGGGACGGGCGCCGGCGCGAACGCCTCCTTGACGACCCGCAGCACACTCGCCCGCTTACCCTCGGCGACCGGCACCAGCCCGCCGAGCTCGAGCCGGGCAAGCTCGACCCTGCCCTCGGCCCGGACCGGACGGAAGCCGAAGTCGGCCAGGAAGTCGCGCGGAAAGACCGTGCGGTGGACGAGAAAGCGCTCGTAGGTCGACTCGCCCTCCGGATAGCGGTAGGCGAACGCCTCGAGCGCCTTGGCGCCCTTGTCACGCGCCTCGCCGATCGCCGCGAGGAAGAGCGACTGCTCGACCCACGGCGTCGCGCTCGAGACGAGGTAGACGCAGGTGACGAGCACCGCGTCGTCGGACGGCGGACCGGCGGGAAGCTCGGCGGCGCGCGGGAAAGAGCTGGGTATGGCCGTACTGGATCGAGCCGAGCAGGCGGCCGTCGTCGTCGCGGTAGAGGGCCCCCCACGCGCCCCAGTCGTCCTCCGTCTTCTCGATCCAGCGGTCCTTCGCGACCGTGCGCCCTGGACGCGACTGCCACCAGACGCAGGTCTGGCAGACCGACGGCGCGTGCTCGAGCGTCGCGCCGGTCAGGCCTACGACGCGCTGCGCTATGAGGCGCCTTCGGGCGGGGCGAACTCGTCGATCACGACATCGATGGTGTCCGGGCGCACGTCGGCCATCCGGACGAGGCATTCGGCAACGTGGGTCTGCACCTCGGCTCCGACCGCGCCCGCGCCGACACCCCACTCGAGCGCTACGTGCAACTCCACCCCGACCTTGTCGTCCTCGCGCGAGACCTTCACGCCTTCGTGGCGGTGCAGCGCGCTCCCGACGAGACCGTGGACGCCGGCCACCTCGCGAGCAGCGTCGGCGGCGTAGCTCGCGAGCACGTCGGCGGAGATGACGGCATGTCCTTCCATCAGGCCAATCTTCGCAGAACCAACTCGGTCACTTCGGGCCGCGCGAAGAACCGGAACGGGACGAAGGTCGTGCCGAGACCGGGCGAGACGTGCAGCGTGACGTCGCCTTCGCGGTAGAGGCCCTCGGTCAGCCGCGAGCGGAGGTGCGCGAGGCGGACCTTTCCGCCCGGGTAGGGCAGCACGATCTGGCCGGCGTGCATGTGGCCGGCGAGCACGAGCTGGAAGCCCGGGTGCGCGCAGGCGCGGGTAGTGGCTGAGCAGGATGCGGAACGCGGCGGCCGGATCGGGTTCGGGAGGCGGTCCGCCCAGGGCGCGGCGCCGATGCCGGCCAGCTGGACCGGCGCGCCGCGGAGGTCGAGCAGCCGCGACGCGTCGTCGAGCAGCGTCGCCGGCAGGCCGCCGAGCGCTGAGGTCCGAGAGAACGGATCGCGCGTGACGGCGACGTCGTGATTCCCGAGCACGCGTACGCGTCGAGGCCGCGCAAGCGCCTCGTCGAGCTGAGCGCGCCCCCGCGGGTGCGACGAGCAGGTCGCCGGTGACGACGACGAGGTCGGGCTTCCGCTCGCGCACCCAGTCGGCGGCCCGGCGGACGGCAACGGCGCCGCGAGAGGGCGGGCCGAGGTGGAAGTCGGAGAGGTGCGCGATCCGCAGCCCGTCGAGCTCCTCGGGCAAGCCCGCGACCGGCACGTCGAGCACGCGTGTCCGCAGCCAGCCCGCCTCGAACCAGCCGTAGGCGAGCACGGCCGCGCCACGACGCCATGACCACGACGCGTCCGCAGGCACGACGAGCGCACGGCATGCGCAGCCAGGAAGTGCGTAGCAGGCGCCGGAGCGCCGCCGGCAGCCCGGAGCGTCCACCGAGCCCCCTGGAAGCCGCCCCTCCACGTCTATGAAGACGTCGGAGCGGCCGGATCCTTGCGCTCAAACGCTGAGTTTCTCGAGCACCGGGTCGACCGAGACGATGTGGCGCTTGAACTTCAGCTCCGAGTCGGCCAACCCGGCGGCGACGCCGATCAGCTGCGAGAGGTGCAGGATCGGCATCTGGAAGTCCTTGCCGGTCTGCTTCTTCAGCTTCGCCTGCCAGGCGTCGAGCGAGAGATGGCAGAGCGGGCAAGGCGTCACCATCGCGTCGGCGCCGGCCTCCTTCGCCTGCTCGATCGGCTGGATCAGCTCCTGGAGCGCCGTCTCCTCGCGAGCCTGGATGATCGGGAAGCCGCAGCACTTGATCTTCGCGGGGTAGTCGATCGCCTCGCCGCCGCAGGCCTCGATGATCCGCTCGAGCGAGGACGGCTTGTCCGGATCCTCGAAGCCGAGCAGCTTCGACGGCCGCAGGATCTGGCAGCCGTAGAACGGCGCCACCTTCAGGCCCTTCAGCCCCTTGTGCGCGGCCTGCTGGAGCAGGTCGTAGCCGTCGCCGGCGGCGACGAGCCAGAGGAAGTGGAGCACCTCGACCGTGCCGTTGTACTCGGGCACGCCGACCTTCGCGAGGTTCTTGTTCACGCGCTCCCGCAGCGCCTCGTCGCCCTTGAGCTGGTGGTTCGCCTGCCGCAGGTTGAGCGTGCAGACGTTGCAGACCGTCATCAGCGTGTCGCAGCCCGTCGCCTCGGCGTAGGCGAGGATGCGGGCGTTCAGGTGCAGGTAGTAGTCCGGCTCCGCCTCGTGGATGTCGCCGGCGCCGCAGCACGTGACCGTCTCGAGCTCGATCAGCTCCAGCCCGACCTTGGGCGAGAGCGCCTGCGTGGACGTGTCGAGCTCCTTCGCGGAGAGCGAGGCGAGGCAGCCCTTGTAGTAGGCGACCTTCCTCATGCGTCTCCCTCTTTCTCGTCCTCTTCGTGGGCGTGCTCGAGGCGGCCGAGCGCGTGCTCGCCCTGGACGATCCCGAGCGCGCCGTCTCGCCCCTGCTCCTTGACGAGGTCGTAGAGCGCGCGCGACTCCTTGACGCCTTCGGCGACGTGCGGCGGGACGGCAGCGGCACCTTGCCGTGCTTGAGCAGGCCCATCGCGAACTTCATCTCCTTGATCGAGGAGACGATGCCCTGCGTCTTCGGCACGAGCTCGGTCTCGCGCAGCCAGCCTGTCGTCTTGGCCGAGGTGACGAACCACTTGGCGTGCTTCGCGCCCATGTCCTGGTCGATCCCCTCCTTCATCGCCTCGGCTCCGAGCTTCGCGATCGCGTCGCGCGGGTCGACGCCCTTGGGGCAGCGCTCGTTGCAGAAGTAGCAGCGGGTGCACTCCCAGATCCCGTGCTGGCCGCTGTACTCGTCGAGCCGCTCGGCCTTGGCGGCGTCGCGCGGGTCGCCGACGAAGCGCATCCCCTTGGCGAGCGCCTGCGGGCCGAGGAACTCGGGCTCGGCGTCCCAGGCGTTGCACTCGGAGACGCAGCAGCCGCAGTTGATGCAGAGCGACTCCTTGTGGATGACGTTCATCCGCTCCTGCGAGATCACGTGCTCGCGCCCGTCCTCGGGCTGGTCGTAGCCGGGCTGGAGGTAGGGCTTCATCGCCTTGAACTTGGCCCAGAAGGGCTCCATGTCGACGACGAGGTCCTTGACGATCGGCAGGTTCCCCATCGCCGAGACGACCGGCACGTGGCCGGCTGCGCGCGATGTCGTACATGCGCGTCTTGCACGCGAGCACCGCGGCGCCGTCCATGCGCATCCCGCACGAGCCGCAGATCATCATCCGGCAGCTCTTGCGGTAGGCGAGCGAGCCGTCGAGGCGGTCCTTGACGATGTCGAGGCAGTCGAGCAGCGTCACCCACTCCGGCGCCTCGAACTCGTAGAGCTTCAGCTCGCGCTCGCCGGTCGCGCTCGAGTACCGCCAGATCTTGAGCGCGACGTCGATCGTGCGTGTCCGGCTTGTGCGCGGTCGCGTCGACGGCCATCAGTAGGTCCTCTCCTTGGGCTGCCACTTGGTCATGGTCACGGGCTCGCCAGTCGAGGCTCGGCGCGCCGTCCTCCCACGTCACGATCGTGTGCTTGAGGAAGTTCTCGTCGTCGCGTTCGGGGTAGTCGTGCGGGCGCGCGTGCGCGCCGCGGCTCTCCTTGCGGGCGATGCCGCAGACGACCATGCACGCCGCGAGCTCGAGCATGAACCCGAGCTCGAGCGCCTGGGTCAGGTCGCTGTTGAAGACGTCGCCCTTGTCCTCGACGACGACTCGCTCGTAGCGCTCGCGCAGCCCCTCGACGATCTCTCCCTGCCGCTGCATCTGCTCCTCGCGGCGGAAGACGCCGAAGTTCTCGTGCATCGTCGTCGCGAGCTCGTCGCGGATCCGCCAGGGACGCTCGCCGTCGGTGCGGTCGAGCAGCGCCTTCAGGTCGCGCTCGGCATCGGCGAGCTGCGAGGGCGGCAGCGCGACCGTCGTGTTGGCGAGGGCGTAGTCGGCGGCGTGGCGGCCCGCTCGCTTGCCGTACGTGATCGTCTCCATCAGCGCGTTGCCGCCGAGCCGGTTCGCGCCGTGCACGGAGACGCAGGCGACCTCGCCGGCCGCGTAGAGGCCCTCGAGCGACGTCGCCCCCCAGACATCGGTGTCGACGCCGCCCATGTGGTAGTGCGCGCCCGGCCGGACCGGGATCGGCTCGTGGATCGGGTCGATGCCCGCGAACACCATCGAGAGCTCGCGCGTCCCGGGCAGGCGCTCGAGGATCTTCTCGGCGCCGAGATGCCGCAGGTCGAGCAGGACGTTCCCGTCGACCCCGCGGCCCTCGTCGATCTCGGTCTGCTCTGCGCGGGAGATGACGTCGCGCGAGGCGAGCTCCATCGCGTTCGGCGCGTAGCGCTTCGAGGAAGCGCTCGCCCTCGGAGTTGAGGAGATAGGCGCCCTCGCCGCGGCAGCCCTCGGTGATCAGCACGCCGGTCGGGGAGAGCGTCGTCGGGTGGAACTGCATCATCTCCATGTCCTTCAGCGGCACGCCGGCGCGCAGCGCCATCGTCATCGCGTCGCCCGTGCAGGACCAGGCATTCGTCGTGCCGACGTAGAGCCGGCCGGCGCCGCCCGTGGCGAGGATCGTCGCCTTCGCGCCGATCGCCTTCAGCCCGCCGTTCAGCAGATCCCAGGCGATCACGCCCTGGCAGCGGTCGTCGTCGACGACGAGGCGCCAGCCGAAGAACTCCTCGTAGACGCGGATGTCGCGCTTCACGAGCTGCTCGTAGAGCACCTGGATCAGCACGTGGCCCGTGATATCGGCTGCATAGGCGGTCCGCGGCGCGCCGGCGGCGCCGAAGGGCCGCTGCGCGATCCGGCCATCCTCGGTGCGGGAGAAGACGGCGCCCCAGTTCTCGAGCTGGTAGACGTCGCCCGGAGCCTCGTTGCAGAGGATCTCGATCGCGTCCTGGTCGCCGAGGTAGTCGGAGCCCTTGACCGTGTCGTAGGCGTGCGTCTCGGGGTCGTCCTCGGAGGCGTTCCCGAGCGCCGCGTTGATGCCGCCCTCGGCCGCGCCGGAGTGGCTGCGGGTCGGGTGGAGCTTCGAGACGATCGCGACGTCGGCGCCGGCGTCGTGAGCCTCGATCGCAGCGCGCATGCCTGCGCACCCGGCCCCGATCACGAGTACGTCGTGCTTCGCGTCCACCAGTGAAGGACGCTACCGAATCGTGGACGCATGAGAGGCCGGGAACCGTGCCGGGGGAAGAGGCCGCCTTTCACCCCGGCACGTCCCGTTTCTCTACGCGGCGTTCGCGCAGATTGCGTACGGCGTCATGCTGTTTGCGTCGAAGCTGTTGTTGAGAACCGTCACAGCCCAACCGCCGCCACCGGCCGTGGGATGCGACTCCGCGACGACGACGTCGCCGGCGGGATCGGCGAGCGTCAACCCGCCGCCGACGGCGACCTTGCCGGCCGGACATGCTGCCGAACCGGAGACGTCGAAATCGGACCCCGCGATGGCCACCGGAGCCGCCGTTACGATCTCGTAGCCCACGAGGCCACCGTCGGCACCTGCCGCGCCCCGTCGGCCCGGCCGGACCCTGCGGCCCTGTCGGTCCAGTGGCTCCCGTGGCTCCTTGCGGCCCGACCGGGCCTTGAACGAGACCCGTGTCCACGAACGCTGCGCCGTCCCAGACGTGGAGATGGCCCGTCGACGTGACGATGTACGCGTCGCCCTCGTTCGCCGTTGCCGGCAGGTCGGCCGCGGTGGCGACCGATCCGGTCACGTGCACGCCGGCTCCGGGGTCGCCCTTCGCGCCCTGCGGCCCCGTTGCACCCTGAGGACCCTGAGGACCCTGCGGACCCGCAGCTCCCTGCGGCCCTGCAGCTCCCTGCGGCCCGACCGCCCCGGCCGGACCCGCGCACCGACAGGGCCGCGCACGCCCCGCAGCGACGCCAGCGTCGCCGCACGGATATCGGCACGGGCGATCGTGCCGTTCTTGATGTCGCGGGACTCAATCGTCCCGTCCTTGATCTGCGCTCCCGTGATCAGCGCCTGCACGCCTGCCGTCCCTGCAGCGGTGACCGCAAGGGCGGAGACAGCGCCTGCAACGAGAAGAACTGTGCGCTTCATTTCGTGCTCCCTCCTCCACGCCGCCGTTTGGGCGGGCGGTTCGTCCGGAGCGCGTCGAGGTACCTGAGGTAGCGCTGAATCTCCCTGATCAGCGCCTCCACGTCCGCCACGCGCCCTGATTTGTCCATGCGGCGATCGTGCGCGGCGCCGCTCACACGGCTCTCATCGCGCGCTCACTTGGAAACCTTTGTTTTCGGTGTTACAACCAGGCAATGGAAATTCGCCTCCTCGGCGTGCTCGAGGTGCGCGACGGCGAGCGGGTCGATTGCTCTGCCGCGCCGGCAACAGCGCGCGCTGCTGGCCGCGCTCGCGCTGCGCGCGGGCGAAGTCGTCTCGACCGACCGGCTCGTCGCCGATCTGTGGGGCGAGCGGGCGCCCGCCTCGGCGACCGGGTCGCTCCAGAACACCGTCGCGGCCCTCCGCAAGGCGCTCGGCCGCGACGTCGTGCTGACGCAGGCTCCGGGCTACCGGCTGGCGCTCGAGCCGGAAAGAGTCGACGCCCACCGCTTCGAACGGCTGCTGGCGGCCGCCCTCGGCGCGGACGCGGCCGCGCGGGCGCCGCTCCTGACCGAGGCGCTCGCCCTCTGGCGCGGTCCTGCGCTCGCCGATCTCGACGAGGAGGAGTTCGCGCGGCGCGAAGCGGCGCGGCTGGACGAGCTGCGCGTTGCAGCGCTCGAGGAGCGGATCGACGCCGAGCTCACGCTGGGCCGGCACGCGACGCTCGTCGGCGAGCTCGAGACGCTGGTCGCCGCGCACCCGCTCCGCGAGCGGTTGCGCGGCCAGCTGATGGTCACGCTCTATCGCTGCGGCCGGCAGGCCGAGGCGCTCGAGGTCTACCGGGCGGCGCGGCTCGCGCTCGCCGACGAGCTCGGCCTCGACCCGTCGCCGGAGCTGCAGGAGCTCGAGCGGAAGGTGCTGCGGCAGGATCCGGAGCTGGCCGCCCCGCCGGAGGTACGCGGGCGACGCGCCCACCCGCGAGGTCTCCGAGCTCCGACTCGTGACCGTTCTCGCAGCGACGCCGCCGGCCGCCGACGACCCGGAGCAGTATCGCCGGCGGCTCGACGAGGCGCTCGCGTCGGTGCGGGACGTGCTCGAGCGTCACGGCGGCGTACTCGAGCGATTCGGCCCGGAAGGGCTCGTCGCCGTCTTCGGCGCGGAGGCGCCGGCGGACGACGACGCCGTGCGCGCTGTGCTGGCTGCCCGCGAGCTGGGCCTGCCGGCCGGGGTCGCCACCGGCGAGGTCGTCCAGGGAGCCGGAGCCGTCGTCACCCGCGCCGTCGAGCTCGCCCGCGTGGGCGGGATCAGGCTCGACGAGCGAACGGCCGCGCTCGTCCGCGCCGAGCGGCGCCTGGACGCGCCGCTCGTGGGCCGCGACGAGGAGTTGGCGCGCCTCCGCGCCGCGCTCGCGGCAGCGCGTGAGGCCGGCCGCTGCCACGTCGTCACCGTCGTCGGCGAGCCCGGGATCGGCAAGACGCGCCTCGCCCGCGAGCTCGCGCTCCGCGAGGGCGGGCAGACGACGGTGCTCGTCGCACGCTGCCTCGCGCACGGCGACGGCGCCACGTTCCTGCCTCTGCTGGGAGCGCTGCGCCGGGCCGAGCCGGAGCAGGCCCTCGCGGGAGAGCCGGACGCCGACCTCGTGCTCGCTCGGCTGGGCGCGCTGGCCGAAGGCGCGCAGACGGCGCCGCTCGGGGAGTCGTACTGGGCGGTCCGCCGGCTGCTCGAGGCCCTCGCCGGAACGCAGCCCGTCCTGCTCGTGCTCGACGACGTCCACTGGGCGGAGGCGGCGCTCGTCGACCTGATCGACTACCTGGCCGACCGCGCCGACGCGCCGCTGCTCGTGCTCTGCCTCGCCCGCCCGGAGCTGGAGCGGACGCTGGGCGAGACGCTCGCGCTGGGCCCGCTGGGTGAGGACGAGGCGCGCGCGATCGTCGCCGGCACCGCGGAGGTGGACGACGAGACACGCGAGCGGATCGTCGAGCTCGCCGAGGGGAACGCGCTCTACGTCGAGCAGCTCGCGTCGTTCGCGGCCGAAGGCGGCGAAGGGCTGCCGCCCACGCTCGAGCCGTGCTCGCAGGCCGCCTCGGCCGCCTTGCACCGGCGGAACGGGCTGTGCTCCAGCGAGCCGCAGTGGTCGGACGCGAGTTCTCGCTCGGCGCCGTCGCCGCGCTGACGGCGGCGAGGTCGCCCGCGACCTGCTCGCGCTCTCGCGCGCCGGCTTCGTCCACCCCGCCGCGGCGGCCGACCCGGGCGACGACGGCTACACCTTCCACCACGTCCTGCTCCGCGACGCCGCCTACGCGAGCCTGACGAAGACCGACCGCGCCGACCTGCACGAGCGCGTGGCCGCGTGGCTCGACCGCGACGGCCCGGGAGACGACGCGCTCGTCGGCTATCACCTGGAGCAGGCGGCGGAGTTGAGCGGACGTCCCGAGCCTCACGGTGGCTGCCGGCGACCGGCTCGGGTTGGCGGCGATGCGCGCCTGGCGGCAGAACGACACGTCGGCGGCGATCGCGCTGCTCGAGCGCTCGATCGCGCTCCTGCCGGCGGGCCAGCGGCGTGCAGAGCTCCTCTGGGAGCTGGCGGTCGCCCTCCGGCTGGCGCGGGCGACCGGTCGAAGGCGACGTGGCGCTCACCCGCGCCGAAAGCGACGCCGCCGATACGAGTGCCGGACCGATCGCGTCCCGGGTGGCAATCGAGCGCGCGCGCGTGGCGTTACTGGCGGGAGAGATCGAGCTCGCGGATGCCGCCGAGGCGACGGTCTCGGCGATCGACGAACTGGAGCGCGCCCGCGACTGGCGCGGACTCGGCCGTGCTCAACTCGGTCTGGCGTCGATTCATGCCGTCGCTTGTGACTTCCGCTCCCAGGAGACAGCAGCAGCTCTGGCTGTGGCCCATTACGCCGACGCAGGCTTTTCACCGGCGGCGGCCTACGCCTCTCAGGCGTCCGCGCTCTACTACGGTCCGCTCCCGGTCGCGGCGGCGGTGCGCCGGTGTACCGAACTGCTCGAGTCCTCGCCCGACCGGATGACGGAGGCGAACATGACGGCGGTGCTTGGCGCACTCCACGGTCTTCGCGGCGAGGTCGCACAAGCGCGGGCATTGCTCGACCGGGCGCGGTCGGCCTACGACGACCTCGGTCATCGCTCGGTGCTGGAGACGATCCTCGCCCCACTCGCCGTCGACGTCGAGCGCCTATGGCAGGAAGTACCGAGGAGGCCGCTCGCGATCTGCCGCGCGAGCTTCGAGGCCCTCGCCGTCACCGGCGACCGGGCGTTCGCCAGCACCCGCGCCATTCATCTCGCCGAGCTGCTGCTCGATCTCGGTCGCGCTGAGGAAGCCGAGCACTTTGTCCGAATCGCCGAGCAGCAGGTCATTCGCTCGGACGTCCTCGTCCAGTTCCTCCGGCGGTCGCAGCGTGCGCGGCTGTTATCGCGCGAGGGACGGCACGACGACGCCGAGAGCCTCGCGCGCGAAGCCGTCGCGATCTCGTCCCTGACAGACGCGCTCCTCGACCGCACTCGGACACACACGGCCCTCGCCGGAGGTGCTCGCCGCCGCGGGTGCTCGGGCCGCGGCGAAGCGAGAGACGGCCGAGGTGGCGCGCTTGTTCGCCGAGAAGGGCCTCAACGCGAAAGAGAGCCTCTCGGGCTCCCTTTCGCTCACCTGACTCAGCCGCCTCCGCCGCCGCCGTCATTGGGCATGTGCCGCTTCCGCATGGCGCACCTCCTTTCGTGCGCCCACGGTCGAGCGGAGCCCAAACGGCCCGGTCACGGCCCCCTAACGGGCCGCTAACGGCGGTGGGGAGGGCTACGCGGAGTGGACGTACGTGCGCTTGAGGCGCACGTCGTGGCCGTCGAACGGCCCGGTCGCCCGCGGCGTGGAACTCGAGCGTCGGCTCGAAGCCCGACGGGATGAAACGCGCCGCCTCGCGGTAGTCCTGGTTGACCTCGGCCAGGCGGGCGAGGCAGCGAGCTGCGCGACGCGCTCGGCGTCCGCCGGCGCTCTCGCCGCCGGCGCGCGAGCTCGAACGGCGATCGGCAAGCGTCTTGTTCGCCTCCTCGTCCTCGCCGGCGAGGAGCGCGAACGAGCGCGACGCGCTCGCGCGAGCTCGGGCAGCGAGTAGGAGCGCCTCCTCGACGTCCGGCGGGAGCGATATTCGCGCCGTAGAAGGCAACGCGTCGAGTCGGAGCGGCCGTAGTGGAAGAGCAGCGGAAGGTCGAGGTGCCGCTCGGCCGCGAGGTCGGACGGTCGCAGCCGAGCCGCGCGAGCAGCGCGCTCGACCTCGCGGAAGCGGACGACGCGAGCCGAGATCGTGCAGGTTGTAGCGGATCTTCGGCGCGGTCGTCCCGGCGCGGCAGACGGTGATGACGAGCTCGCCGGCCGTCGTTCGTCTCGATGAGGTAGTCGAGCGGGTTGTACTGGAACACCATCGGCAGCGACGGCGTGGCGCGGGCAGCTCGAGCGCGCGCCCGAGCTCCGGGCCGCTCTGCGAGCAGGCGGCGAAGACGCGATCGTGAAGTCGTTCTCGGCGGCGATGTTGATCTCGAGGTCGGCTCGCGCCGAAGGAGCTGTAGACGCGGTCGGAACGACCGTAGCAGGTAGCTCGCGCAGCGCCTCGCTCATCCCCTCGCCGCCGACCGACTGCGACGCACTCGTAGCCCGCTCCAGTCGACGTCGGCCGTGTCGACCAGCGTCTTCAGGAAGGGCGGGTAGCCGCAGACGAGGTAGCGGTAGCGCGGCCCGAAGAGCCGCAGCGTCTTCTCGATCTTCCCGATGTCGGGCCCCGTCGACTTCAGGATCGCGATGTCGACCGACGACATCGAGACGTTCATCCCCGTCGCCCACGGCCCGAGCGCGAAGGCGTTGATCACGAAGAGCGCCGTCGTGGCCGAACATCTTGTGGAGCCCCAGCTGGAGAAGCTGGCGGCCGTCCGCGCGCTCTTCGGAGCCGCGTACCCAGTTGCTCGGCTCGCCGCTCGTGCCCGAGGACTCGTCGACGACGACGCCGCGCAACGGGATCCGGCCGCCGCGGCACCGCTCCTCGACCGACCAGCGCTTGACGTAGTTCTCCTTGTCCGTGATCGGGATCGCGGAGAAGTCGGGCGCGAAGACCGTGCAGGACGCACCTCGCCGCCGCCGTGCTCGTTCGAGGAAGGCGCGGTACGCGGGCACGTGCTTGCGCGCCTGCTCGAAGGCGAGCCAAGCGCGCCAGCTCCCGGTGCGCCTGAGCACCGGCTCGAGCCCCGGCCGCAGCAGATGCTCGCCGCGCGGGATCCGCAGTGCGAGCCAGCGCACCGGCCGGGCCGCGCGGAGGAAGCCGAAGATGAGCGTGCGCCGAACCGGATACGTCACACGATCACCTCCGCGGCGGGCCGGCGGGCGCTCCGGGGCGGCTCCGCACAGAACCCGAGCCGCAGTAGCAACCAGATCTCGCCGGCATCCTCGTCGGTGCCCGAGCCGCTCGACCAGCCGTGCATGCGAGACCGGATTCGTGATCACGGAGCCGAACGGGTGCAGGTAGAGGCCGTGCGACGTCAGGGCGAGCCAGAGCCGCATCAGCATCCGCCCGGCGTCGAGCTGCTCAGCGGGCGTCGACCAGGGCCCGGCGATCCAGCCGACGGTCGCGGCGCCGCCCGTCCCGCGGAGGTAGAGGCGGCGCAGGAGCGCGCGCACCGGCGCCGGCTCGCACAGGCGGTGGTAGCGGAAGAGCAGCCGGACGAGCGGCCCAGCGAAGCCCAGGCAGGTCGGCGAGAAGCCGTCGCCGGCACGCTCCGCTACGCGGTCGGAGAAGTGCGTCCACTGGCCGATCTCCGCACGGCGGTCGTCCTCGCGGAGGTCCTCGAAGAGCGTGTCGGCGTTCAGCCCGACGATCCAGTCGACGAGCTCCGGGTCGGAGGTGAACCGCGCCTCGTGCCCGAACGCGCGGGCGATCTCGGCGAGCTCGGCGAGCGCCGCGTCGGGCGCAGGCTTGCCGTCGTAGCGGCCGCGCGCCGTGCGCCGCCGGTGCAGCAACTCGACCGCCGGAGCCGGCTCCTCGCCGCGCGGCTCCAGGCGCATCCGGGCAGCCAGGGACGGCTCGGCCGCGTGCACCCCGAGCTGCGGATAGAGCGGCTCGTACCGAAGCGCCAGTCCGCGCGCGGCTGCGGCGACGTCGAGCGCCTCGAGGAAGATGCCGACGCCCGCCGTGAGGAACCGGCCCTCGGGGTCCTCGACGGGGAGCAGCCGCTCCACGGGCACCTCGAGATCGGCTTCGTCGTCCGAGCGCGGCCGCACGCGCCAGGGTTGCGTGTTGTGCGGGGACGGCGCGAAGCGCGCATCCTCCACGAGCTTGGTCCAGACCGCGGTCACAAAGCGCTCTGCGCGGGTGGAGCTACACGCGCGGGCCGCCGGCGACGATGTTGTCGTCGGCGTCGAACTTGGTGAAGTTGTCGCGGAACATCGCCGCGAGCTCGTGAGCCTTCGCGTCGTACGCCTCGGGGTCGCGCCACGTGGAGCGGGGGTCGAGCAGCTTCGAGTCGACGTCGGGCACCTCGACCGGCACCTCGAAGCCGAAGAGCTCGTCCGTCCGGTACTGGACGCCCTCGAGCTCGCCCGAGATCGCGGCGCGCAGCAGCGCTCGCGTCGCCTGGATCGGCATCCGCTCGCCCTCGCCGTACATGCCGCCGGTCCAGCCCGTGTTCACGAGCCAGACCTTCGCGCCGTGCTCGTCGAGCCTCTTCGCGAGCAGCCGCGCGTAGACGACCGGGTGCTGCGGCAGGAACGGCGCGCCGAAGCACGCGGAGAAGGTCGGCTGCGGCTCCTTGACGCCGATCTCGGTGCCGGCGAGCTTCGCCGTGAAGCCGGAGAGGAACCAGTACATCGCCTGGTCGCGCGTCAGGCGCGCGATCGGCGGCAGGATCCCGAAGGCGTCGGCGGTCAGGAAGAGCACCGACTGCGGGTGACCCGCGCGCTTCGCCGGCAGCGCGTTCGCGATCTGCTCGAGCTTGTAGGCGGCACGCGTGTTCTCGGTCTTCGAGCCGTCGTTGAGATCGACGACGCCGCGCTCGTCGAGGACGACGTTCTCGAGGATCGTCCCGAACGTGCGCGTCATCCGGTAGATCTCGGGCTCGGCCACGGCGGAGAGGTTGATCACCTTCGCGTAGCAACCACCCTCGAAGTTGAAGACGCCGTCGGGGCCCCAGCCGTGCTCGTCGTCGCCGATCAGCGAGCGCTCGGGATCGGCCGACAGCGTCGTCTTGCCGGTGCCGGAGAGCCCGAAGAAGATGGCGACGTCGCCCTCGCCGCCGACGTTCGCCGAGCAGTGCATCGGGAAGACGCCCGCCAGCGGCAGGCGATCGTTCATCAGCGTGAAGATCGACTTCTTGATCTCGCCCGCGTAGAAGGTGCCGCCGATCAGCACTTCCTGCTGCGACGGATGCAGCACGACGAAGGTGCCGGTGCGCGTCCCGTCCGCCTCAGGATCGGCCTCGAGCCCGGGCGCGTGCAGGACGAGTGCCTGCGGCTCGAAGACGCGGAGCTCGTCTTCGGTCGGGTCGATGAACATCGTGCGGGCGAAGAGCGCGTGGTAGGGGTAGTTCGTGACGACGCGGACGGCGATCCGCTGCTTGGGGTCGGCGCCCGCGAACGCATCGACGACGTAGATGTCGCTGTCGCCGATGTGCGCGACGACCTTCTCGCGCAGCCCGTCGAAGTGCTCCTCCGAGATCTCCGCGTTGACCTCGCCCCACCAGATCCGGTCCTCGGAGCCCGGCTCGCGGACGACGAACTTGTCCTTCGGCGAGCGGCCGGTGTGCTTGCCCGTGTCGACGGCGAGCGGGCCGCCTTCGGCGAGCCGGCCCTCGTGCCGCTCGAACGCGTGCATGTAGAGCTGCGAGGTGCTCGGGTTCCAGTGGACGGCGCCCTCGGTCTCGATCCCGTGGACGCCAAGACCCGTGCGTGACTCCGTCGTCGCCATGCGCGGGGCATCTTACGGGCGACGGCGAGCTATCGTCGGAAACGTGCAGCGCGCCCGCGACCTCGGAATCGAGATCGGCCGTCTCCCATCCGGCCCGGCGAACGCGATCACGGACGTCGAGGGGATCCGGGTCGGCCACACGACGCTGATCGAAGGCGACAGCATCCGGACGGGAGTCACCGTCGTCCTGCCGCCGTCCGAGTCGCTCTTCGCCGGCGCGCACCGGATCAACGGCAACGGTGAGCTGACCGGGCTCGAATGGATCCGCGACTCCGGGTTGCTGACGACGCCGATCGGGCTCACGAACACGCACTCCGTCGGCGTCGTCCGCGATGCGCTCGTCGCCGCGGCCCAGCACGGCGAGGGAGTCGGCCAGTGGAGCCTGCCGGTCGTCGGCGAGACCTGGGACGGCTTCCTCAACGACATCAACGGCTTCCACGTCAAGCCCGAGCACGTGGCGTCGGCGCTCGCCGGCGCCGGCGGCGGCGCGGTCGAGGAGGGCGCTGTCGGAGGCGGCACCGGCATGGTCTGCCACGGCTTCAAGGGCGGGATCGGGACAGCCTCGCGCGTCGTCGAGGACGGCTGGATCGTGGGCGTGCTCGTGCAGGCGAACCACGGCCGCCGCACACGGCTGCGCGTGAACGGCGTCCCCGTCGGCGAGCGGATCGGCCCCGAATCGGTACCGCTACCCGCAAGCGGGGTCGACGAGGGTGCCGGCTCGATCATCGTCCTGATCGCCACTGACGCGCCGCTCCTCCCCGGCCAGTGCGAGCGGCTTGCGCGGAGGGCCGCATACGGGATCGCGCGAACGGGCGGGATGGGCGAGCGCTCGAGTGGGGACTTCGCGCTCTGCTTCGCGACCGGGAACCGCAACCTCGACGCCGACGAAGGGGAGCTGCCGCTGCGGATGTTGAACGACACCCGGATCGACCCGCTCTACGAGGCCGTGATCGACGCGGTCGAGGAATCGATTCTGAACGCGATGCTGGCGGCGGAGACGATGACCGGCCGCGACGGCAACACCGTTCACGCGCTCCCGCACGAGCTTCTGCTCGGCGCGCTCAGCCGCTGAGTACCTCCGCGGTGTCGCGCGACACCAGCGACGCGTAGCGGCCGCCGGCGACGATCAACTCCTCGTGCGTGCCGATCTCCGCTACCCGGCCCCGGTCGAGCACGATGATCTGGTCGGCATCGCGCACGGTCGACAGCCGGTGCGCGATCGCGATCGTCGTCCGACCTTCGGCAAGGCGCTCGAGCGCCTCCTGCACCGCCCGCTCGGTCTGCGTGTCCAGCGCCGAGGTCGCCTCGTCGAGGACGAGGATCGGCGGGTTGCGCAGGATCGTCCGCGCGATCGCGATCCGCTGCCGCTCGCCGCCGGAGAAGCGGTAGCCCCGCTCGCCGACGACCGTCTCGTAGCCCTCGGGCAGCGTGGCGATCAGGGCGTGGATCTGAGCCGCGCGCGCCGCCTCCTCGACCTCCTCGTCGGTCGCGTCGGGGCGGGCGAAGCGAAGGTTCTCGCGCACCGTCGCGTGGAAGAGATACGTCTCCTGCGAGACGACGCCGACTGCGTCCGCCAGCGACTCGAAGGTGAGCTCGCGGACGTCGACCCCGTCGATGGTCACCCTCCCCTTGGTCACGTCGTACAGGCGCGCGACGAGATAGCCGGCGGTCGTCTTGCCCGAGCCCGTCTCTCCGACGAGCGCCGTCTTCGTCCCCGCCGGCACCTCGAACGACACGTCCTGCAGCGTCCAGGCGGCGTCGTCGTAGCGGAACCAGACCTCCTCGAAGGCCACGTCACCGCGCGGGTTCTCGAGCGTCCGCGTCCCCTCCTCGATGTCGACCGGCTGGTCGAGGTACTCGAAGACCCGGTCGAAGAGCGCGAGCGACGTCTGCACGTCGAGCGAGACGCCGAGCAGGGAGCCGACCGGGAAGAAGAGTCGCGCCTGCAGCGTCGTGAACGCGATCACGGTTCCGATCGAGACGGCGCCCGCGTAGTGGCCGGCGAACAGGTAGACGAGCGCGGGCATGACCGCGAACGAGGTCTGGATCGACGCCATCATCCAGCGGCCCGTCATCCGGCTGCGCACCTCGAGGTCGGCGAGGCGGGCCGACTCGTCCTCGAAGCGGGTGGCCAGCTCGCCGGCGCGCCCCATCGTCTTGCCGAGCAGGATCCCCGAGACCGAGAGCGACTCCTGCACGAGGCTCGAGATGTCGGCCATCGACTCCTGCCGCACCTTCGCCACCTTGCGGCGCTGGTCGCCGACCCGCTTCGTCAGCCAGACGAAGAGCGGCAGCAGCGCCAGCGCGAACAGCGTCAGCCGCCAGTCGAGCACGAACATCGCCACAACCGTCGCCAGGACGGTGGTCACGTTCGAGACGATCGACGTCGCGGTCGAGGTGACGACCTGCTGGACGCCGCCGATGTCGTTCGCGAGCCGAGACTGCACCTCGCCGGTGCGGGTGCGCGTGAAGAAGGCGAGCGAGAGCCGCTGCAGGTGCTTGTACACGGCCGTGCGCAGGTCGTGCATGACACGCTGGCCGACCTGGTTCGAGAGCAGCGTCTGGACGACGCCGAGCACGCCGGTGACGACGGCGATCGCGATCATCGCCGCAACAAGCAGGTTCAGCAGGCGCAGGTCATGCTCGGGGAGCGCGGTGTCGAAGACCTCCTTGATCAGGAAGGCCGGGACCGATCCGAGCGCGGAGGAGACGACGATCAGCCCGAGCACGCCGGAGAGCCGGGCTCGGTACGGGCGGAAGAGGACGGCGATCCGGCGCAGGTACGCGCGGCGGACGGCCGGATCGGCCGGCCGCTCCGGCGGCTCCATCGAGTCGAAGTCGTGAGACCGTCCTCTGGGCATCTCTCACAGGGTACGGAGCGCGGGAAGGCTCGCGCTGTGCCCCGGGATCACAAGCTCTCGACGCGCTCCTGCAGGATCCGGGTGAGCTCGCGCGCCGCGGCGACCGTCGGCTGCGAGCGCTCGACGGGAATCGGCTCGCCGACGACGATCCGGATGCGAGGCAGGCCGACGCGCCCGCGCGACAGGGCGCGCCCGGTACCGACGATCCGGACCGGCACGAGCGGAACGCCCGTCGCGAGCGCGAGCCGCGCTGCGCCCCGCGTCCAGGTAGTGCCGCTCACCGAGCCCTCCGGGAAGATCGCCACCGGCTCCCCGGCCCGGATCAGCTCCACCGCCCGGCCGATCGCGACGTAACCCTCGCGACCGCGCGCGACGGGCACCGCGCCGAGGGCCTCCATCAGCCAGGCGCCCGGCCGGTAGCGCCAGAGCTCCTCCTTCGCCAGGAAGCGCAGCGGCCGCTTCGTGGTGAGCGCGAGCAGCGGCGGGTCGAGCACCGACTCGTGGTTGGCCGTCACCACGCAGGGCGCCCGGCGGGATCCGGCCGACGATCTCGATCCGCCACAGCAGGCGAGCGATCAGCAGCACCGGCCACCAGATGCCGTGGTAGAGACCTACGCGCAAAACCGCTCCAACTCCTCGCCGACGAGCTCGGCCCAGCGGCCGGCACGCGGCATCGGCACCGTGCCGCCCCAGGGGGCGCGCAAGGCGATCGGGTGGATCGCGCCGTCGATCACCGTGCGCTCCGCGTCGACGCCTCGTGCGCGCGCCCGCTCGTAGCCGCGCAGGGAGAGCTCGGGGCGGACACCCGGGAGCCCGGGCAAGCCGCGGTCGAGCGAGCCGTGCAGGACGGCGAAGCGGCGGCCGTCGAGCGGAGAGACGTCGAGCTCGGGATAGAGCCACGGCGCGAGCGCGATCACCGTCGAGACCGCCGGATCGCCGGCGACGTGCACCGAGACGGCGCCGCCCATCGAGAAGCCGAGCAGCGCGACCTCGTCCGCACCCGCCTCGCGCGCCACCGCCACCCCAGCGCGCGCATCCTCGATGCACGATTCCAGCTGCCGCCACGACTTGACGCGGTAGCGGACCTCGAGAAACGCCAGAGCGGGATGGCCCGCGGACAGCCGCCGCACGAGCCATTCGACCGAGGCGCTCCAGGTTCCCGGCACCTCGGCGGCGGTGCCGCCGTTGACGCAGACGACCGCTCGACGACCGGGTTCGCCGGTCCAGCGGGCTTCGGCGCCGGTTGCGAGTGCAAAGGACACAGGCCCGACTCTAGGGAAATCGCCCAGGGTGGATACCGCGACTGCGATCGATCGCTTCCTCGCCTCGCCTGCTCTGGCCGAGTCGACGCGGCGCGCGTACGCCTCCGACCTGCGCGGCTTCGAGGACTGGCTCGCACGCCGCGGGACCGACGTCGAGGAGATCGACGTCCGCGTGCTGGTCGAGTACGCGTCCGAGCTCGGCCGCGCCCGGAACGGGCTCGCGCCGGCGACGATCGGCCGGAAGCTCGCCGCCGTCCGCTCGTTCCTCCGCTTCACGCTCGGCCCGACGCGTGTCCCCGACGCGTCACTCGGGCCACGGCGCCCGCAGCGGTTGCCCGAGGCGCCGAAGCGCGCGGAGATCGAGTCGATCCTGGACGCGCTCGAGGGCGACGGAGCGCTCGGCCTGCGCAACCGCGCTCTCGTCGAGCTCGTCTACTCCGCCGGGCTCCGGAGCGCGGAGGCGGTCGGCCTCGACCTCGGCGACGTCGACTTCGAGCAGGAGCACGTGCGCGTCCGCGGGAAGGGCGGCAAGGAGCGCGTGGTGCCGCTCGGCGAGGAGGCGTCGCACGTCGTCGCGCTCTACCTGCGAGACGGCCGGCCGGAGCTCGCGCGCGGCGCCAACGACGCGCTCTTCCTCTCCGTGCGGGGCAGGCGCCTCGACACGAGCACGCTCCGCCGGCTCCTCCCCCACCCGCACCGCTTGCGCCACTCGTTCGCGACGCACCTGCTCGAGGGCGGCGCCGATCTGAGGACGATCCAGGAGCTGCTCGGGCACTCGTCGCTCTCGACCACGCAGGTCTACAGCCATGTGGACGCGAAACGTCTCCGGAAGGTCTATGACTTCTCCCACCCTCGCTCCTGATCCTGAGCTCGACGGCTTCCTCGCGCTTCTCGCGACGCGGCGGGCGCCGCGCACCGTGGACGCGTACCGGCGCGATCTCGCGCAGCTCTCGGCGTGGCGAAAGGGCCCGGTCGGCGAGACGACGACCGAGGAGCTCGAGCGCTGGCTGGCCGAGCTGCGCGCCGCCGGCCTCGCCGCGTCGACCGTCGCGCGGCGGATCGCCGCTCTGCGCTCCTTCTTCCGGCACCAGATGCTGCTCGGCGCGCGCGACGACAATCCCGCCGCCGCGCTCCAGCTCCCCCGCCGCGCCCGGACGCTGCCGCGCACGCTCTCGCCTGCCGAGGCCGAGCGGCTGATCGACGCCGCCAACGGCACGACGCCGCGCGCGATGCGCGACCGGGCGCTCGTCGAGCTGATGTACGGCTCGGGCCTCCGCGTCAGCGAGGCGACCGGACTGCACCGGCGCTCGGTCGATCTCGAGGACCGGCTCGTCCGCGCGCTCGGGAAGGGCTCGAAGGAGCGCGTCGTTCCGCTCGGCCGGCCCGCAGTCGACGCGCTGCGCCGCTACATCGCGATGGGCCGGCCACACCTCGATCGCCGCAACCGGCCGGAGTTGTTCCTGAACGCGCGCGGAGGGCCGCTCACCCGCGCCGGCGCGTTCCTGATCCTGCGCCGGCTCGCCGAGAAGGCCGGCCTCGAGCCGCAGCGCGTGCACCCGCACCTGCTGCGGCACTCCTTTGCGACGCATCTGCTCGAGGGAGGCGCCGACCTGCGCAGCGTCCAGGAGATGCTCGGCCACGCCGATCTGTCGACGACCGAGCTCTACACGCACGTATCCGATCGGCGCCGTCGGGAGTTGTACTTCCGAGCGCACCCTCATGCGCGACGACGTACGACCTCGCAAAGGACGTCACCCGATGATGGTTGACCCTCACATCGTGACCTTCGTCGCCCTCGCGATGGCGATCGGCTACACGATGTGTCTTCTCGGGCCTGAAGAAGCACGTGCTCGAGCTCAAGCACCGCCGGCGCATCTGCCCGTCGTGCGGCCGCCAGATCGACGGCCCCGTCTGCCGCAAGCCACTAGACGCAGCGCGCGCACCGCATCCTCTGAGGCTTGCGTCGGCTCCACGAGCGTGATGTGGCCGAGCTTTCTCCCGGCCGTGGCTCCTTGCCGTAGAGGTGGAGGTGCGCGCCGGGAATCCGTAGAACGTCCTCGGTCCTCGGCACCGAGCCGATCAGGTTCACGAGCAGCGACGGCCGCGACTCGGTCGAGCCGAGCGGCAGGCCGAGGATCGCGCGCAGGTGGTTCTCGAACTGGCTCGTCGCGGCGCCCTCGATCGTCCAGTGGCCGGTGTTGTGCACGCGGGGCGCGAACTCGTTCGCCAGCAGCGTGCCGCCGACATCGAACAGCTCGAGCGCGAGCACGCCGACGTAACCAAGCTCGTCGAGCAGTCGCCTCGCGTGCTCCTCCGCCTGCGCCTGCGGCGCGTTCTCTGCGGGCGCGCGCGAGGTGCGCAGGATGCCGTCGTCGTGCACGTTCTCGACGAGCGGCCAGAAGCGCGTGTCGCCGTCGCGCCCGCGCACGGCGAGCAGGGAAAGCTCGCGGTCGAAAGCGACCCGTTCCTCCAGGACGTGTCCGGGGACTGTCCCCGGACGTGTCTCCACCAGACGCTGGCCCTTTCCGTCGTAGCCGAGCCGCCGGGACTTCAGGAGCGCGGGAAATGTCTCCACCTCGTCGTCGATCCGGGTGGTCGGGATCCCGAGCCGCCGAAACACCTGCTTCTCGACCAGCCGGTCCTGGGACGCCTCGAGCGCGGCCGCAGCCGGGATCGCCCCAACTCGCCGCGCCGCCTCGACCGGGACGTTCTCGAACTCGTACGTGACGGCGTCAGCACCGTCCGCCAGCCGGTCGAGCAGCTCCGGATCGTCGTAGGCGCCGACGAGCAGCTCCCCAACCTCGCCGGCGGGCGCGTCGGCGGCCGGATCGAGGAACCGAAACGAGAGCCCGAGCGGGATTCCCGCCAGCGCCAGCATGCGCCCGAGCTGGCCTCCCCCGATGACGCCGACCGTGGCCAAGTAACAGACTGTTACTTGGCCGGATCGGGATTCGCGAGCACGGCCTCGGTCTGCTCGGCGCGGTACCGGGCGAGGCGCTCGCGGACGCCCTCGTCCGAGCGCGCGACGATCGACGCGGCGAGCAGCGCGGCGTTGACGGCGCCGGCGCGGCCGATCGCGAGCGTGCCGACCGGAACGCCCGCGGGCATCTGCACGATCGAGAGCAGCGAGTCCATCCCCTTCAGCGTCTTCGACTCGACCGGGACGCCGAGCACGGGCAGCGCCGTCTTCGCCGCGGCCATCCCGGGCAGGTGGGCGGCGCCTCCGGCGCCGGCGATCAGCACCTGCAGCCCGCGGGCCTCCGCGCTCGCGGCGTACTCGAAGAGCAGGTCCGGCGTGCGGTGCGCGGAAACGACCTGCTGCTCGAACGGAACGTCGAGCGCCTCCAGCGTCTCGCAGGCGTGGCGCATCGTCTCCCAGTCGGAGCGCGAGCCCATGATCACCCCGACGAGCGCTTTCACCCTCCCATCATGACCTGTGACGAGGCTAGCCTCCTCGTGTGACCGTCGAGGCTCCGCTGCCGCCACGGCCGGCCGAGATCGAGGCGACGCTCGACCGGGCCGGTTTGGACGACGTCACCCGGGAGCGCCGGGTCGAGGAGCTCGAGCTCGACGGCCTCGACCTCGCCGGTCTCTCTCTGCACAACCTGCGCCTGCGCGCGAGCCGCCTCCGCGGGGTCGATCTCACCGGGACGGCGATGGCCGGGCTCGATCTCGCCGATGTCGTCGTCCACGAGGGCAGCTGGGCCAACGCCGGCGCCGCCGAGGCCAGGATCGTCCGCCTCGAGGCAACCGGGCTCCGTGGCACGGGAGCCCAGTTTGCCGAGGCGACCTTTGCCGACTGCACGTTCGCGGACTGCCGGCTCGACCTGACCTCGTTCCGCTTCGCGCAGCTCGAACGGGTCGTCTTCAGGGATTGCAGGCTCGACGAGGCGGACTTCCACGGTGCAACGCTTCGCTCGGTGCGCTTCGAACGGTGCGTGCTCGTCCGGGCGAGCGTGGATGCAGCGAGCTTCGACCGCTGCGAGATTCGAGACTGTGAGCTCGGCCGAGCTGGTCGGCGTGGAGCGTCTGCGCGGCACGCGGATGCCGTGGCCGGATGTCGTCCAGATCGCCGGGCTGCTCGCCGCAGCGAACGGGATCGACGTCGTCGACTAGGAGCGGCCCTTCTTCGTCAGCGCGGCCGCGACGGCCTTTGCGGTCTTGCGCACGTCCGCCTCCTGCTCGTCGTCGTCGGCCAGGCCGTTGAGGATCAGGATCGTCTCGCGCTGCGCCGAGCCGTTCTTCAGGCAGACGATCGCGAGCCGGCGGACGGCCATGTTCGGATCGTTCGACGCCAGCTCGTGCAGCAGCGCCCGCATCGCGTTCACGTCGCCCGGGTGGTCGCGGGAGAGCCCTTCGAGCGCGATCAACGCCGAGCCGCGCGCGGCCGGGCTTTCGTCCTGCAGCCCGCGCCGGACGAGTTCGAGCTTCTGGCGGAAGCGGAACTGCGCGATCGCGCGGTAGGCCTGGGCGCGGACGCGGTAGTCGGCGTTCCGGGCGGCATGCTCGAGCTCCTCGTCCCACTGCTGCCGCAGCGTCGCGAGCCCGCGCTGGTCACCCGCGGCCGCAAGCTCGTCGGCCTGCTGCGCGGCTTCCTGGAGCGTCATCCGATCGACGAGGCCGGGCGCGGACCGGGCCCGACGTACTTCGCGGACGGCCGGACGAGCCGGTTCAGCTTCTTCTGCTCGAGGATGTGCGCCGACCAGCCCGCCGTGCGGGAGCAGGCGAACATGGCGGGGGCGAGCTGCGGCGGCACGTCGGCGACGTCGAGGACGACCGCCGACCAGAACTCGACGTTCGTCTCCAGCGGCCGATCGGGAGACTTCTTCCGCAGCGCGGCCAGCGCAGCCTGCTCGAGCTTGTAGGCGACCTCGAAGCGCGGCGAGCCGAGCTCCTTGGCGGTGCCCTTGAGCAGGCGGGCGCGCGGGTCCTCGGCGCGGTAGACGCGGTGGCCGAAGCCCATCAGCCGCTCGCCCTTCTCGATCAGGCTCTCGACGTAGGCCTCGGGGTCGCCGGACTCGGCGGCCGCATCGAGCATCGGCAGCACCCGGGCGGGTGCGCCGCCGTGCAGCGGGCCCGAGAGCGCGCCGACGGCGGACGAGAGCGCCGCCGCGCAGTCCGAGCCCGTGGACGCGGTGATCCGGGCGACGAAGGTCGAGGCGTTGAGGCCGTGCTCGCAGGTGCAGATCCAGTAGGTGTCGATCGCCTGGACGTGCTTCGGGTCGGCCTCGCCGCGCCATTCGAGCAGGAAGCGCTCCGCGGTCGTCTTCCCCTGCGCGATCACGGCCGGATCGACGCGATCGGTCTTGCCGTCGGCCAGCCGCGCCGACTGGGCCGCGATCGAGATGAACTGCGCCGAGGTGCGGCGCAGGTCCTCGCGCGCCTCGTCGTCGGTGATGTCGATCAGCTTCTTCAGGCTCCACTCGCCGCCGACGCGCGCCGTCACGGACTGGAGATCGGCGGGCGTGTTCCCGGTCAGGCCGCCGCCCTCGTAGGGCTCTGCGACCGGCAGGCCGGGCTCGAAGCTCTCGTCGACGAGCAGGCCCCACACCTGCTCGAACCGGTACTCGCCGACCAGCTCCTCGATGTCGACGCCGCGGTAGCGCAGCGACCCACCGTCGCGGTCCGGCTCGGCGATCTCCGTCTCGAACGCGACGACACCCTCGAGCCCCGGCTTGAAGTCGTTCATGGCGGGACCGTACCTCAGCGGGGCTCGCGCACGGGATAGTCCCGGCGCGGCTCGCCGACGTACTCGGAGCTCGGCCTGATGATCTTCCCGCCCGCGTGCTGCTCGAGCACATGCGCTGCCTGGCCGGCCACGCGGCTCATCTCGAAGAGCGGGATGAAGAGGTCGGTCGGGATGCCGAGGTAGTGGTAGAGCACTCCCGAGTAGAGGTCGACGTTCGGCCAGAGCCCCTTCTGCTCGTGCGCTTCCTGCTCGGCCGCCGCGGCGAGCTCGAGGTAGTTGGGCTCGCCGTCGTCCGCGAAAGACTCCGAGAGCCGGCGCAGGATCGGCGCGCGCGGGTCCATCGCGCGGTAGAGCGGGTGCCCGAAGCCGTAGAGCGGCTGCTTCGCCTCCAGCCGGGCACGAATGCCGTCGGCGACGCTCGCGACGGAGCCGAACTGCTCGAGCATCGCCATCGCCGCGACGTTGGCGCCTCCGTGCAGCGGTCCTTTCAGCGCGCAGATCGCCGCCACGATCGCGGAGTGCATGTCGGCGTTCGTGCCGGCGACCACGCGCGCGGCGAACGTCGACGCGTTCAGCTCGTGCTCGGCGTGGAGGATCATCGCGATCTCGAACGCGCGCGCCTCCTCCGCGGTCGGCGCCTCGCCGCGCAGCATCGTCAGGAAATTCTCCGCGTACCCGAGCGACGGGTCGGGGTCGACGGCGGGCTCGCCGCGGCGCCGGCGCTCGTAGCGCGCGACGATCGTCGGCAGCTGCGCGATCAGGACGACGGCCTTCCGGTGCTCGCTCGCGCCGGTCGATCGCGTCCTCGGCCGGGTCCGAGAAGGACAGCGCGGAGACGGCCGTCCGCATCGTCTCCATCGGCGATGCGTCCATCGCGTTCCCGTCGACGACCGTCGTCACGGCCGGTGGCAGCGTGCGCGCTTCTGCCAGCTGCTCCTTGAACGCCTCCAGCTCGTCGCCGGACGGCAGCTCGCCCTCGAGCAGCAGGTACGCGACCTCCTCGTAGCTCGAATGCTCGGCGAGCTCGGCGATGTCGTAGCCGCGGTACATGAGCACGCCGGCATCCGGGTCGATCGAGCAGATGCTCGTCTCGGCGACCGAGACGCCCGAGAGCGCGACGGACTTCTTCGGGCCTGGCATGGCCGGACATTACCCGCAACGCCTGAAGCGCAATCGGTCGGTAGAGTCCGGCGCCGTATGGCGCATCCTGTGACTCTGATCCCCGGCGACGGCACCGGCCCCGAGCTCGCGGAGGCGACCCGCCGTGTGCTCGAGGCGACCGGCGTCGAGTTCGAGTGGGATGTGCAGCACGCGGGCACCGACGTGATGGATCAGAACGACGGCAACCCGCTGCCGGAGCACGTGCTCGAGTCGATCCGCAGAAGCGGGACCGCGCTGAAGGGACCGATCACGACCCCGGTCGGCAAGGGCTTCCGCTCGGTCAACGTCGGCCTGCGCAAGTCGCTCGACCTCTACGGGCAGATCCGGCCCTGCAAGAGCTACGCGGGCGTGCGCTCCAGGTACGAAGACGTCGACCTGATCGTGGTGCGCGAGAACACCGAGGACCTCTACGCCGGCGTCGAGTTCGAGGAGGGCACCGAGGACGCGGACGAGCTGCTCGACTGGCTCGCCTCCAAGGGCTACGACAAGATTCGCCGTGACTCCGGAATCTCGATCAAGCCGATCTCCGAGACCGGCACGCGCCAGATCGTCCAGTTCGCCTTCGACTACGCGCGCCGCAACGGCCGCCGCAAGGTCACGGCCGTCCACAAGGCGAACATCATGAAGTTCACCGACGGGCTCTGGCTCCAGATCGCTCAGGACGTGGCTGCCGAGAACGCCGACATCGAGTTCGACGACCGGATCGTGGACAACCTCTGCATGCAGCTCGTCCAGCGGCCGGAGGAGTACGACGTGCTCGTGCTGCCGAATCTCTACGGCGACATCGTCTCCGATCTCTGCGCCGGCCTGATCGGCGGGCTTGGTCTCGCGCCGGGCGGCAACTTCGGCGCGGCCGCGGCCGTCTTCGAGCCGACTCACGGCTCGGCGCCCAAGTACGCGGGCCAGAACAAGGTCAACCCGATGGCGATGATGCTCTCCGGGATGCTGATGCTGCGCCACCTCGACGAGACCGACGCCGCCCAGCGGCTGGAGCGCGCGATCGCCGAGGTGATCGCCGAGGGCAAGAGCGTCACCTACGACATGAAGCCGAGCCGCGACGACCCGACCGCGGTCGGCACGAGCGAGGTCGCTGACGCAATCATCGAGAAGCTGGAGGTGTCGTCGTGAGGCCCAAGGTCACCGTTGTCGGAGCAGGCAACGTCGGCGCCACCTGCGCGCAGGAGCTCGCTCGCCGCGATTACGCCGACGTCGTGCTCGTCGACATCAAGGAAGGGCTCCCGCAGGGCAAGGCTCTGGACATCAACCAGGCGGCCGCCGTGCTCGGCTACGAGGCGAACGTCACCGGCTCGAACGGCTACGAGGAGACGGCCGGCTCGGAGGTCGTCGTGATCACGGCCGGCCTGCCGCGCCAGCCCGGGATGAGCCGGGACGACCTCGTCAGCACGAACGAGGGGATCGTCAAGTCGGTCACCGAGCAGGTGGTCGCGGCGAGCCCCGAGGCGATCCTCGTCGTCGTCTCGAACCCGCTCGACGCGATGTGCCACGTGGCGAAGAACGTCTCCGGCTGGGCGAAGGAGCGTGTCTTCGGGATGGCCGGCATCCTCGACACGGCCCGCTTCTCGGCCTTCATCGCCTGGGAGACCGGCATGTCGATCAAGGACGTGACCGCGATGGTGCTCGGCGGGCACGGCGACCAGATGGTGCCGGTCGTCTCCGCGACAACCGTCGGCGGGATCCCGCTGCGGAAGCTCGCGCCCGAGGACAGGATCCAGGCGATGGTCGAGCGCACCGCCAAGGGCGGCGGCGAGCTCGTCAACCTGCTCGGCACCTCGGCCTGGTACGCACCCGGCGCGGCCGCCGCGCAGATGGTCGACGCGATCGTCCTCGACGAGAAGCGCGTGCTGCCGTGCACCGCGTACCTCGAGGGCGAGTACGGGATCGACGGCCTCTACATGGGCGTGCCGGCCGTACTCGGCTCGAAGGGGATCGAACGCATCGTCGAGCTCGACCTCGACGACGCCGAGCAGCAGGCGCTGAAGGCGTCCGCGGACGCGGTCCGCGACGTCGTCTCCGTCTTGACCACCTAGTGGACCTCGACCTCGGCGGGCGCACGGCGATCGTCTGCGGCGCGTCCGCCGGGCTCGGGCTCGCTGCGCGGAGTCGCTCGCCGGCGAGGGCGCGAACGTCGTCATGTTCGCCCGCCGCGAGGAGGAGCTCGAGCGCGAGGCTGCCCGGCTCGGCGCGCTTGCCGTCGCCGGAGACGTCACCGCGCGGCCGACCTGGAGCGGCTCGTCGCGACGGCCGTCGACGCCTTCGGCGGCATCGACGTCGTCGTCTCAACGGCGGCGGGCCGCCGACCGGCCCCGCCGCCGACGTGTCCGACGAGGCGGTCGACGTCCGCGTATGAGCTCGCTGCTGCTGCCGGCGATCCGGCTCGTCCGGCTCTGCCTGCCGCACCTCGAAGCGAGCGGCCGGGGACGCGTGATCGCGATCACGTCGAGCCACGGTCAAGGAGCCGACCCCGAACCTGGCGCTCTCGAACGCGATGCGGCCCGGGCTCGTCGGCTGGCTGAAGACGCTCGCACGCGAAGTCGGGCCGGAAGGCGATGACCGTCAACTGCGTCGCGCCCGGCCGGATCGACACAGCAGCGGCTCGCAGAGGTCTATCCGGAAGGGCCGAGCGAGGCCGATCTCGCCGCAGATCCCGGTCGGGCGCTGGGGCGTTCCGCGCGAGCTCGGCGATGTCGTCTGCTTCCTCGCGTCCGAGCGCGCCGCGTACATCACCGGCACGACCATCGGGGTCGACGGCGGCCTCACCCGGGGCCTGCTGTGAAGCCGACGAGCGCTCATCGGCACGGGGCTGGTCGCTCGCCGCGGTCGCGCTGGGCATTGCGTGGCTGCTTCCCTCGAACAGCTATCTGCTGCTGCCCGACCGCGCGAAGCCGCTCGAGCCGATGGTGAAGGTCCAGGGCGAGAAGGACACGGGGCCCGGGCGGGATCTACTACGTGGACGTGATCGTCCGCAAGGCGAGCCTGCTCGAGAAGCTCGTCTCGGGCGCACGCGCCCGACGGAGCGGATCTCGTGCCCGAGGAGGCGCTCGTGCCACCCGGCTCGAACATCCGCGAGCGGCGCCGCCAGAACCTCCGCCAGATGGACCGCTCGGAGGAGGTCGCGGCAGCCGTCGCGCTGCGCGAGCTCGGGTACGAGGTCGATGCGAAGCCCGAGGGCGCTCAGGTCGTCGCCGTCGCGCAGGACGCGCCCGCGGCGGGCAAGCTCGAGCCGACCGAGGTGATCGTCGCGGTCGACGGCGATCCCGTGCGCACCCCGGACGACCTGCGCCGGCTGATCGCGAAGCACAAGCCGGGAGAGACCGTGCGCCTGCGGGTACGGGCGGGAGGTGCGACGCGCGTCGTCGAGGTCGGCACGATCGAAAGCCCCGACGAGCAGGGCCGTCCGATCGTCGGCATCCAGGTCGAGCAGTTCGCCGACATCAAGCTCCCGATCGGCGTCGAGATCGACCTCGGCGGCGTCGGCGGGCCTTCGGCAGGGCTCGCGTTCGCCCTCGACGTCGTCGAGGAACTGCGCGGCAACGTCGACCGCGGCCTCCGAGTCGCCGTGACGGGCGAGCTCGAGCTCGACGGCGGCGTCGCGCCGATCGGAGGCATCAAGCAGAAGGTGATCGGCGCGAGGCGCTCCGACGCCGACGTCTTCCTCGTTCCGGCTGGGGATAACGCCGTGGAGGCACGCCGGCATGCAGGGGATCTCCGCATCATCGCTGTGGAGAGTTTTGGACAGGCGTTGCGCGCGCTGGCAACGCTGCCGAGAAAAGCGTAATAAGCAGCAACTTTCTCAGGTACGGAAAGCTCCGGAAATTGCACCGTTTTCCTCGAACGGGGGGTTGCCGTCGGGCGAAGTCGCCTCCATAGTCGCTCCTGTTCAGGGGGGACGAGACACGAGCAAAAGGGGATATGAGCAAGCGTACTGAAGCAAGCTGTAATGATTGCTACTTCCGCCGAGCGGGGCTGTGCGCTCTCCCCGGCGATAACCCCTGCCCGACGTTCCGCCTTGCGGCGGCGGGTGCGCTCGCGCCGCCCCGACAGCCACGCCTCGTCCCCCGTACGGCCCCGGCGCCGACCTTCGCAGCAGCGTAGGCTTCCTGCATGAACGAGGGGCCCTCGAGGGACGAGTCGCCGCGCGACGAGTTCGATCGGAGCTGGCAGCCGCGGCTCTGGATCACGCTCGGCCTGCTGATCCTGATCGGCGCCTATCTGATCGGCTTTGTCGTCGGCAACGACCAGGAGGCATCGGTCGACTTCGTCTTCGCCGAGGCGCGGACCTCGCTGATCTGGGTGATCCTGCTCTCGCTACTCGCCGGCCTCGTCGGCGGCGTGCTGCTCTCGCAGCTGCACGGGCGCCGTCAGCGCAGGAAGGACGCGAGGATGGAGACGCCTTCCTCGATCGCCGACGGCGACTCGTAGCTGAAGGCCAGCCTGGCCGACCGGGCGCCGTCCTCGCCGCCGGGGAAGAAGTCCGCTCCCTTGACGAACGTGACCCCCGCCGCCTCGGCTCGGGTGAGTAGCTCGCTCGCGTCGACCGGAAGGTCGACCCAGAGGAAGTAGCCGCCTTCCGGCTCGCTCCAGGTCGCCGCGCCCTCGAGCGTTGCGCCGAGCGCGCCGAGCATCGCGTCCCGTCGCTGCCGGAGCAGCCCCTTGACCCGCTCGAGGTTCGGCTCGAAGGCGCCCCGCGCGATCAGCTCGTGCACCGTCGCCTGGGTGAGGAAAGGGGGCGAGATGTAGTTCGAGACGGCGCGCGCCTCGAGTCGGGACGCGAGGTCGGCGGGTGCGACGAACCACCCGACACGGACGCCGGGCGCAACCGTCTTCGAGAACGAGGACGCGTAGGTGACGAGCTCGCCGCCCTCGAGCTCGTGCAAAGACGGGGGCGCCTCGCCCTCGTAGCGAACGAGCCCGTACGGATCGTCCTCGAGCAGCGGCACTCCGTGCGTGGCCGCGAGCTCGACGACGCGGCGCCGTCGTTCGGTCGAGAGCGTGCGGCCGCTGGGGTTCTGGAAGGTGGGGATCGTGTAGACGAAGCTCGGTCTGGCCGGCGGCGAGCTCGCGCTCGAGCGCGTCCGGGTCGAGCCCTTCTCCGTCCATCGCGACGCGGGCGGACGTCGGCGCCGAGCCGCGCAAGGATCTTCAGCGGCCGGTCATAGGTCGGCGCCTCCACGAGCACCCGCCCGGGACGCTCGGCCAGCAGCTCCTCGGCGTAGAAGACGAAGCCCTGGAGACCCCCGTTCGTGACGACGACCCGTCCCGGCTCGACTCCATGTCGGTTGCCGAGCCATTCGCGGAGCGGGCCGTAGCCGCCGCCGGGACCGTACGCGAGCACCGACGGATCGCGCTGGATCGCCGACCGCGCGCAGTCGGCGAGCAACTCGGCGTCGAGGCACTCGAGCGCGGGTGCGCCACGGGCGAAGGAGATCATGCGGTTCACCCTAACTGCCGATACTGCTGCTACTTTGGTTCTTACGGACGGCGTGGTGTCGTCCTGTGAGGTTTGTTCTTCTTCGGATACCCCTGTGATGGCACAGGCGGTCGGGGCAGGCGGATCTCGACCGATCACGAAGGAGTCGAATCGAATATGCAGTCTTTCCTCGAGCTGGGTGTCTCCCCGCGCGTCGCTGAGGCGCTCGCGGACCGGGACATCCTCGCTCCGTTCCGAATTCAAGGGCTCGTCCTGCCGGACGCGCTCGCCGGGCGCGACGTGCTGGCCAAGTCGCCGACAGGATCCGGCAAGACGCTCGCCTTCGCCGTGCCGCTCGTCGAGCGGCTCGACGCGAGCGACGCACGACCGTCGGGGCTCGTGCTCGTGCCCACGCGTGAGCTCGCCGCCCAGGTGACGGCGGAGATCCAGACGATCGCGCCCGCTTGCGATCTCCGGGTCGCCGCGGTCTACGGCGGCGTCTCGATCTCCGCGCAGGCGAAGGCCTCGCGCGAGGCCCACATCCTCGTCGCGACGCCCGGCCGCCTCCAGGACCTGATCGAGCGGAAGATCGTCTCGCTCGACGGTGTCAGGATGCTGATCCTCGACGAAGCCGACCGGATGCTCGACATGGGCTTCCAGCCGCAGGTCGACCGGATCGTCGCGCGGCTGCCCCGCAGGCGCCAGACGATGTTCTTCTCGGCGACGCTCGACGGCCAGGTCGGAGAGCTCGCACGCGCGTACACGACCAACCCCTCCCGCTTCGAGGCCGAGCTGACGATCGACCAGCAGCAGGGGGAGATCGACCACAAGTTCGTGCCGGTGACCGCCGACAACAAGGTCGAGACGCTCGCCGCCCTGCTGGCGCAGGAGCGCGGGCTCGCCCTCGTCTTCGTGCGCACGAAGCGCGGGGCCGACCGGCTCGTCCAGAAGCTGGCACGCCACGACGTCAGCGCGGTTGCGATGCACGGCGACATGAACCAGAGCCAGCGCGAGCGCGCGCTGAAGCGCTTCGAGCAGGGCACGATCAAGACGCTCGTCGCCACCGACGTCGCCGCCCGCGGCCTCGACCTCGACGACATCACGCACGTGATCAACTTCGATCCGCCCGAGGAGCACAACGGCTACATCCATCGCGTCGGCCGCACAGGCCGCGCCGGCCGGAACGGCACCGGCGTGACGCTGGTGCTCCCGGAGCAGCAGGCCGAGGTCAGCCACGTCGCGCGGATGCTCGGTCACACCGAGCAGTTCAAGAGCGAGGGGATGACCGTGGCGCCGCCGCGGCTCGTCTACGCGTCGAAGCGGCGCAACTCCAAGTGGGGCCCCACCCGGCCCCGCCGCAAGATCTAAGCGCAGCGCGACCGAGAAGGCCTAGTAACAGTCTGTTACTAGGCCTCGTTCGCTGCGGCAGCCGGATCGAGCTCGCCAAGTAACAGTCTGTTACTTGGATACATTCGCGGCATGGACGCCGCCGCCCGCTCGAACATCGCCGATCCGTCGCTCGCTCCCGAGGGTGAGCAGCGGATCCAGTGGGTCGCCAAGCATTCGCCCGTCCTCAACGCGCTGGCGCGCGAGCGGCTCTCCGACGGCGCGCTGAAAGGCCGCCGGGTCGCGGTCGTCGTCCATCTCGAGGCAAAGACCGCCTACCTCGCGACGCTGCTTGCGGACGCGGGCGCGCAGGTCGTTGCCTCCGGCTCGAACCCCGGCTCGACCCAGGACGCGATCTGCGCCGCACTCGTCGCGCGCGGGATCGAGGTGCACGCCAGGCACGGTGCCTCGCGCGAGCAGTTCGACGCCGACCTGCTCGCGGTCGCCGACACCCGCCCGGAGATCGTCGTCGACGACGGCGCCGAGCTGACGGCACGGATCGTCGAGCACCGGCCCGAGCTCGCCGCGGAGCTCGCGGGCGTGACCGAGGAGACGACCACGGGCGTTGCACGGCTGCGCGCGATGGAGGCGGCGGGCAAGCTGACCTTCCCGGCGATCGCCGCGAACGATGCCCTCTGCAAGCACCTGTTCGACAACCGCTACGGCACCGGCCAGTCGACGCTCGCCGCGATCGACCGGCTGACGAACCTCAACTTCGCCGGGCGCGAGTTCTGCATCGTCGGCTACGGCTGGGTCGGCAAGGGTCTCGCCCGCGCGGCCCGCGGCGCCGGCGGCCGCGTCACCGTGGTCGAGATCGACCCGGTCGCCGCGCTCGAGGCGCACATGGACGGCAACCGAGTCGCTTCGCTCGAGCAGGCGCTACCCGACGCGGACGTCCTCATCTCCGCGACCGGCGCGATCGACGCCGTGCCCGCTTCGGCGCTGCAGTACCTGAAGGACGGCGTCCTGATCGCGAACGGCGGCCACCACGAGCGCGAGGTCGCGATCGACGGCCTCGGCCCCGGCGAGGAGGTGCGGCCGGGCGTGACCGAGCACGACCTCGGCGGCGGCCGCCACGCCTACGTGCTCGCCGGAGGGCCGGCAGACGAACGTCGCCGGCGGCGACGGCCATCCCGGTCGAGATCATGGACCTGTCCTTCTCGGTGCAGGCCCTGGCCGCGCACCTGCTCGCACACGGCGGCCTCGAGCCGGGCCTGCACTCGTTCCCGGCCGAGCTCGACCGCGAGATCGCGCGCACGAAGCTCGCGACGCTCGGGCTCGAGCTGGGCGAGCGGACGGAGAAGCAGCGCGAGTTCGAAGCCCGCTGGCGCGTCTAGCGCGGCGAGCTCGGCGGCGAACTGCGCCGCCTCGGTCGGTGAGGTGCCGACGCGGATCCCCTTCGCCTCGAGCGCTTCCTTCTTGCCCTGCGCGGTGCCGGAGGAGCCGGAGATGATCGCGCCGGCGTGGCCCATCGTCTTGCCGGGAGGCGCAGTGAAGCCGGCGATGTAGGCGACGACGGGCTTCGTCACGTGCGCCTCGATGAACGCGGCCGCCTTCTCCTCCTCGTCGCCGCCGATCTCGCCGACCATGACCACGTACTCGGTCTGCGGGTCGGACTCGAACTTCTCCAGCACGTCGATGAACGAGGAGCCGACGATCGGGTCGCCGCCGATCCCGACGATCGTCGAGTTGCCGAGGCCCATCTGCGTCAGCTCGTGGCCGATCTGGTAGGTCAGCGTCCCGGAGCGCGAGACGAGCCCGATGTTCCCCTCGGTGAAGATCTCCGCCGGGATGATCCCGACGTTCGCCTTGCCCGGCGAGAGCGCGCCGGGGCAGTTCGGGCCGAGCATGGTCACGCCCTTGGGGCGGATGTAGGTGTAGATGCGGAGCATCTCGTGGGCGGGCAGGCCCTCGGCGATGCAGATGACGGTGCCGATGCCCGCGTCGACGGCCTCGTAGATCGCGTCGGCTGCAAAGCGCGCCGGGACGAAGACCATCGTCGTGTTCGCGCCCGTCTCGGCGACCGCGTCCGCGACCGTGTTGAAGACCGGAATTCCCTCGACGTCCTGACCGCCCTTGCCCGGGGTCACACCGGCGACGACCTGGGTGCCGTAGCGCTTGTTCCGGAGGCCGTGGAACGATCCCTCGGAGCCGGTCAGGCCCTGGACGAGCAGCTTCGTGTCCTTGTCGACGATGATCGCCATCAGTGGCTCTTCCGCGCTCTTCAGGACGAGCTTCGTGTCGACGTACTCGTCGCCCTCGATCTGGTCGGCCAGCAGCTCCTTCACGCGCCCGCGGTCGTCTGCGGGCGTCTCCGAGCGATCGAGCCACTCCTCCAGCGGGTGCCGCTTCTCGAACGACTCGACCTGCTCGACCTCGAGCCCTGCGGCCTCGAGGAACGAGCGCCACTCCTGCTCGGTGTAGGAGCGGACGTGCGTGGGGTCACGGAGCTTCTCGGCCTCCTCGACCTGCGTCGCTCACGTAGAGCGTGTCCTCGACGACGACGAGGTCGTTGCTGACGCGCGCCATCTCGGCGACGGCGGCGGCGACGTCGTCGAAGTGGTGCGGCGCGATCCGGGTGACGACGAGATCGAACGCGTTGTCCGCGAACGGCAGATCCTCGGCGCGGCAGATCACGTCGGGCTTCATCCCCGGGGCGGGGTCGGAGCTGACGACCTCGACCCCCGCCTCCCGCAGCCGGCGCGCGACATGACCGCCGCCGGTGGCGACGTCGAGCGCCGTCTCGGCGCCCTCGGCCCAGCGGACGATCAGGTCGAGATCCTCGCCCTCGCGGTGCTCGGGCGCGTTGCGGTACGCCTCGGCGCGCGACGACCAGTCAGCTCACTTCGCCAGCTCCACGGCCTTGCGTGCTCCGTCGAGCATCGTCGCCTCGACGTAGAGGCCCTCGGGCGCGGCGTCGGCCAGGACCTTCCGGCCCTCCTCCGCGTTCGTGCCGTCGAGCCTGACGACGATCGGCTGCTCGATCGTCATCCGCTCGAGCGCGGCGAGGATCCCGCGCGCGACCTCGTCGCAGCGCGTGATCCCGCCGAAGATGTTGAAGAAGATCGACTTCACCTGCGGGTCCTGCAGGATCACCTCGAGCGCTTCGACGACGCCTTCGGCGTCGCCGCCGCCGCCGAGGTCGCAGAAGTTCGCCGGCCTGCCGCCGACGAGCGCGATCACATCGAGCGTCGACATGACGAGCCCGGCGCCGTTGCCGAGGATCCCGACCTCGCCGTCGAGCTTGACGTAGGTGACGCCCTTCTCGCGCGCGAGCGCCTCCAGCGGGTCTGCCGCGGCGGTATCGCGCATCTCGGCGATGTCCGGGTGCTTGTAGAGCGCGTTGTCGTCGACCGTGAACTTGGAGTCGAGCGCCTTCACCTCGCCCTCGGGCGTGACGATCAGCGGGTTGATCTCGCAGAGCATCGCGTCGGTGCCGACGAAGGCGTCGTAGAGCTTCCCGACGATCGCAGCGATCTGCTTCTGCTCGCCCGGATCCTCGACGCCCGCTGCGTAGATCAGGCGGCGGGCCTGGTAGGGCTGAAATCCCTCGAGCGCGTCGACGTGCAGGCGCACGAGCGCGTCCGGGGTCTTCTCGGCCACCTCCTCGATGTCCATCCCGCCCTGGGTCGTGAACATGAAGAGCGCCTTCTTGACCCCGCGGTCGAACGTGATCGAGAGGTAGTACTCCTTGGCGATCTCGGAGGCGGTCTCGATCCAGAGCGTCCGCACCACGTGTCCGCGGATGTCGAGCCCGAGGATCTCCGCCGCCTTCGCCTCCGCGTCCGCAGGATCGTCTGCCAGCTTGATTCCGCCCGCCTTGCCGCGCCCGCCCGTCAGCACCTGCGCCTTGACGACGACCTGGCCGCCGATCTCCTCGGCTGCGGCGCGCGCCTCCGCAGGCGTCGTCGCGACCCGCCCGTCCGAGACCGGGATCCCGAAGCGCTTGAAGAGCTGCTTGCCCTGATACTCGTAGAGGTCCACGGCGCGGGCGACTCTACCTGCGTAGATTGGACCGATGCGCCGGACCGTGCTCCTCGCCGTGCTGCTGCTGACGGGCTGCGGCGCCTCCGCCGAACCCAAGCCCGTCCCGCTCGCCCGCGCGGCCGAGCCGCAGCACGTCGAGCTGGGCTGGCGCGAGAGCTATCCGAGCACGGGGGAGCAGCTCCGGTTCGGCGTCGACGCTCTCGACGTGCGCCCGAAAGGCTGGTCGGTGGAGCTTCGCATCACGAACGCGACGAGTCGCACGTTCGAGCTCGGAGTCAACCGTGCCCAGCTCTCGTTCGGGCTGATGCTGTTCGCCACCGGCGACCTCGCAGAGCTCGAAGAGGCGAATCGCGAGGGCAGCCTGCCCCCGGTCCGCATGGCCGAGACGCTGAAGCCACCGCCGCCGGACGTGCTCGCCCCGGGCGCGAGCTGGCGCGCGACGATCTCCGCGCCGGGCTCGCTCGCCGACGGCAGCTACGTTCGCGTCGCGTTCGGCCCGCTTCGCGTCATCGGCGAGCCCCCCAAGGGCATGCAGCCGGTCGTCTTCTGGATCACCGACCGCTCCCACCGGCTCTGATCGCGACCACGCTGTAACCTCAGCGGCCTGTGAGTCGCCCCGGCCGAGGAGGACAGATGGACGACGAGACGACCACGCTCGAAGACGAGGAGATGACGTCCACGGGTGACGGCGGCTTCGACGCCCGTCACGAGCGACGCCGACGGAGACGACACCGACACGACAGACGGTGACGCGGACGACACCGACGCCGACGAAGCGACACCGACGCAGACGACACCGACTCGGACGACGCCTAGCTCCCTCGCTCTCGACCGCGCGCTCGCGCCGGTCGAGAGCGAGACGTTTCTCGCGGAGCACTGGGAGCGGACGCCGCTCGTCGTACCGCGCTCGGAGGAGGGCCGTTTCGACGACCTCCTCTCCGTCCGGGACGTCGAGCGGCTGATCACCGAGACCGGGATCCGGACGCCCGGGTTTCGCGTCGTCAAGGCGGGCGCGACGGTCTCGGGCTACACGACCGACCTGGCCTGGCGGCCGGAGCCCTTCACCGGCGTCGCCGACGTGCGCCGCGTGCTCGCCGAGTTCGAGGCGGGCGCGACGATCGTCCTGCAGGGCCTGCACCACAACTGGCTGCCGCTCGCCCGCTACTGCCGGCAGCTGGAAGCGTTCCTCGGTCACCCCGCGCAGGCGAACGCGTACTACACGCCGCGCGGCTCGCAGGGGCTTCCCGTTCACCACGACACGCACGAGGTGATCTCGCTCCAGGTCGCGGGCGAGAAGCGCTGGCTCGTCTACGAGCCCGTGCTGGAGCTGCCGCTGAAGAACCAGCGCTACCGCTCCGCGCTCGGCGCGCCCGGCGAGCCGGTGCTCGACGTGACCCTGCGCGCCGGCGACACGATGTACCTGCCGCGCGGCTGGCTCCACCAGGCGCTGACGTCCGGCTCCGACTCGCTGCACATCACCGTCGGCGTCAACGTGCGGCGCTGGATCGACGAAGCGCGCGCGGAGCTCGACGCGCAGGAGCAGCGAGCTCGCCTTCCGGGAGACGATCGACGGCGACGAGCCGCCCGAGCTGCCCGCGCTCGACGCGCACGCGGTTCGGCGTCGCGCCCGCGAGCGCTTCGTCCGCAGCCGGCGGCCGATCCTGGACGGACAGCTGTCCGAGCTGCGCGCGCTCGACGAGCTCACGGTGGAGACGGAGCTCGAGCGGCGTGACACCGTGATCGCCGACCTGCACGGCACACGGCTCCTCTTCGAGGGCCGCGAGCATCAGCTTCCCGGAGCGCCTCGCCGCCGAGCTCGAGTTCCTGCTCACGACGGAGGAGCCGTTCCGCGCGACCGACCTGCCCGGCTCGCTGGACGCGGCCGGGCGGCTCGTCCTGCTCAGGAGGCTCGTGCGCGAAGGCTTTCTGCGACGTAGCGGCTCGGCCGCTTCAGCGCCGTCGTCGAGCAGGTGAGGTGGGTCGCCTCGCCCTCCTCCCGGCGAACGTCTACCTCGTACATCGTTTCGCCGGCCTCGACTTCGGCACGCCAGCCGTCCCCGGCACGCTCGATCGACGCGATCTGCACCGCTGAGATCTCGAGCAGCCCCGTCTCCTCGCGCACGCTCAGCTCCGCCGCTTGCGCCGCGAAGCCGTAGCACGAGCGCCCGCGATAGCAGGGCAGGTGCACGCGCCCGGCGAGCGAGGCCTCGATCACGGGCCAGGCCTCCGACGGCTCGACCCGCCCGTAGTAGACCCCGTCCGGGAGCGCGACGAGGTTGCCCGCGAAACGGTCGCCGCCGATGTGCGTCGACTGCCAGACCCAGCCCTCCTCGACCTGCTCGCGAACGGCGTCCCAGAGCGGACGCCCGTACTTGGCGCAGCAGCGGTCGTGCTTGCCGTGCGTGCAGACGAGGAAGAGCGGATGCCCGACCGGCGAGCCTGCGGTCTCGAGGTCGAGCCCGATCAGGTCGTCGTGGCGGTCGAGCTCGAGGCGGCGCAGCTCGCCGCCGGCTCGCGTGGTGCGCGCGAGGAAGGCAAGCAGCCCGTCCCGGCCGCGCCGCTCGGCGCCGCGGACGAAGAGGATCCGCGCGTGCGGGAGCCGCCGGCGCTCGGTGCGGAGGAACGCCTTCAGCTCGTCGCTCAGCGATCGAGCCATCGACCGCGTCGTGCGCCCAGAGCCCGCGGTACTCGAGCAGGATCCACGTGTCGACGCGGCTCGCCGTCGCGCCGACCGGCTCGCCGTGAGCCAGGGACGTCTCGGCACAGAGCGGCTTACTCGCCCAGGACGAGGCAGATCACCTGCCCACTCGCAACTGCGTCACCCGGCGAGACGGACAGCTCCGCGACGGTGCCCGAGCGGTGGGCGGAGATCTCGTTCTCCATCTTCATCGCCTCGACCACGCAGAGCACGTGGCCGGCCTCGACCCGATCGCCCTCGGCCACCTCCACCTTCAGCACCGTCCCCTGCATCGGGCTGACGACCGCCTCGCTGCCCGCGCCTCCGGGCCCGCTGGCGGCGCGCTCGCGCCGCCGCTGCGCCAGCTCCGCCCAGGGCGGCTCTGGCTCGAGCACGGTGACGTCGTAGCGGCGCCCACCGACTTCGACCGCAGTCGCCCGCGGTCGCAGCCGGCCGTCCGCCGACGCGGTCGCCTGCGACGGCTCCCGTGTCAGCTCCTGAGCGCGGGCGGCGAGCTCCTCGGACTCGACGATGCCGTGACAGGTCTCGCCGGCGATGAAGCAGGGGTGCGAGAGGAGCGCGCGGTGGAAGCCGAGCAGCGTCGGCGGCCCGCCGATCTCGAACTCGTCGAGGGCGCGGAGCATCCGCATGCGCGCGTGCTCGCGATCGACGCCGTGCACGATCAGCTTCGCGATCATCGGGTCGTAAAGGCCGGTGATCTCCGTGCCCTCGACGACCCCCGAGTCGACGCGCACCCCCGGCCCGCCCGGCTCCCGGTAGGTCGTGAGGCGCCCCGGAGCCGGCAGGAACCCGCTCGCCACGTCCTCGGCGTTGATCCGGCATTCGATCGCGTGGCCGCGGAGCTGGACGTCCTCCTGGCGCAGCGAGAGCGGCTCGCCGGCCGCGATGCGCACCTGCTCGCGGACGAGGTCGATCCCGGTCACCTCCTCCGTGACGGTGTGCTCGACCTGGATCCGCGTGTTCATCTCCATGAAGTAGTAGTCGCCGGCCGGAGTGAGGAGGCCCTCGATCGTCCCGGCCGAGCGGTAGCCCGCGGCACGCGCTGCGTCCACCGCGATCCGGCCGATCCGCTCGCGCAGCGCCTCGTCGACGGCAGGCGAGGGCGTCTCCTCGATCAGCTTCTGGTGGCGGCGCTGGATCGTGCAGTCGCGCTCGCCGAGATGGATCACGTTCCCGTGGGCGTCCGCCAGCACCTGCACCTCGACGTGGCGCGGATCCTCGAGATACCGCTCGACGTACACCCGCCCGTCGGCGAAGTACTTCTCACCCTCGCGCTGGGCGGACTCGAACGCCCGCTCGGCCTCCGCCGGCGCGCGTGACCAGCTTCATGCCCTTGCCGCCGCCGCCCGCGGCGGCCTTGACGATCAGCGGGTAGCCGACCTCCTCGCCGAGCCGGAGCACCTCCGCCACGGTCTCGACCGGATCGGTCGCGCCCGGGATGATCGGCACGCCGGCGGCGCGCATCGCGGTCCGCGCCCGCGTCTTGGAGCCCATCAGCTCGATCGCCGCGCTCGGCGGCCCGATCCAGGCGAGGCCCGAGTCCTCGACGGCACGGGCGAAGCCGGCGTTCTCTGCGAGGAAGCCGTAGCCGGGATGGATCGCCTCTGCGCCCGCGCGCTGTGCGGTCTCGACGATCCGCTCGCCGACGAGGTAGCTCTCGGCCGCCGGGCCGGGGCCGACGAGGAAGGCTTCGTCGGCAGCGCGCACGTGCGGCGCGTCGCGGTCCGCCTCCGAATAGACCGCCACGGCGCCGATCCCGAGCTCGCGGAGCGTCCGGAAGATCCGGATCGCGATCTCGCCCCGGTTCGCGACCAGGACTTTCGAGAAGAGAGGCATGCCGCGCGTATTCTCCCCAAGCCATGACGCTCCCGGATCAGCTGACCGTCGCTCGCGCCGCGTCGGTGCCGCTCGTCGTCCTCCTCTTCGCGTGGGAGCTGCCGCACAACGAGTACTGGGCGACCGGCCTCTTCTGCGTCGCGATGGCGACGGACTGGTTCGACGGCCGGATCGCGCGCCGGCGCGGGGTGACCTCCCAGCTCGGCTCGCTGCTCGACCCGATCGCCGACAAGGTGCTCGTGCTCGCAGTGCTCGTGATGCTGATCGAGGACGGCGTGTGGCCCGCCTGGATGGTCGCGGCGATCGTGGCGCGCGAGCTGCTGATCTCGGGACTGCGGCTGGCGGCGCTCGAGCGCGGTGTCGTGATCGCCGCCCGCGAGCTCGGCAAGCTGAAGACGTGGGCGCAGGCGACTGCGGCCGCGCTCGGAGGCTTCGCGGCCGCGGGCGCTTGGGACGACGCGATCGCCTGGTGGGCGCTGCTCGTCGCGCTCATCCTCACCTGGGTGTCCGGGCTCGATTACGCCCGGTCCGCGCCGCGCTTGCTGCGGGCAGCGCGCTGAGGCGACCTGCCGCGTGATGCGACGGCCGGCTAAGGCCGCGAAGCGGCCTCTTCAGGGGTCTTCGCGCGATCGGAATCTGCTCCCGCAGATTCCGATCTGGCGCTAAACAGTCTGGTGCGAGTCGCACCAGTCGCCGAACGCGGCCCAGGCGCCGAGGTAGCCGGCGAGCTGGGTCAGGCCCCGCGCAACCTCGACCTTGATCGAGATGACGCAGATCGGGCAGAAGGGCTCTTCGGCGGAGCGGGCTGGATGTTCTCCACAGCGGCAGCACATAGTGCTCTTGAAACGACCCGAGACCGTTGCCGGTTACGGGTCGAGCTCGTCATTCTCGACGCCCTCCAGCAACGCGGTCTCAGCCCAATCGCCCAAGCGCGGTTCCACCGGCGCGCCGAGCACGGCGAGGATCGCCTCTCGCTCGGCGTCCGACGGCTCCGGCTCGATCGTCGCGGACATGCCGCGAAGCCTAACGACCCGCTTTGTAACCGAAATCACTGAATACCCTTTTCGAGGGATTACCCAGCGCCCGCGGAGGTGCAGTATCCCGCTTGTCTGGCGTCCCGCGGTAGGAGGAAGAGAAATGTTGCAATGGAAAAGCGCACGAATGATCGGGCTTCTCGTAACCCTCGGCAGCCTTGCTGCCGCGTTCGGGAACTGGGGTTGGGAAAGCTTCACCTGGGGCTGGTAGGGACCACCCTGTGAGTCCGGGGGTCAAAATGCCCCCGAGGCTCGCGGCGGTCGTCCTGCCCGTCGGGTTCCTCGGATCCGCGGTCGCCGCGGCGGCCGCGATTTCGTTCGCCGTGTCGCCTCCCGACGTGGCGATGCTGGCGGGGATCGCCGGCCTGCTCGCGGCGTCGACGCTCGCAGAGCGCTACCCGGTCCCGCTCGACGGGATCGACACCGGCGGCGTCTCGCTCGGCTTCGTCTTCTGCACGGCCGCGATCGTGCTCTACGGCTGGGAGGCGGGCGTGATCGTCGGCCTCGCGGCGCCGATCATGCACATGCTCGAGCACCGGCCGCCAATCCGCGTCTTCTACAACGCGTCGATGCTCGCAATCGCCGCGATGGCGGCCGGATTGGCGATCGCGCCACTCCGCGGAGACGACGCCGCGCTGGTCTTCGCGCAAGTGCTCGTCGCAGCGGTCACGCACTTCGGGGTCAACCTGCTGCTGATCAGCCTCGTCGTCAGCGTCAGCTCGCGGAAGCCGATCGTGCAGGTCGTCCGCACCAGCATCACCATCTCGGGGATGCCGTTCGCGCTGATGGCGTCGGCGGCCTTGATGCTCGTCATCCTCTGGCAGCGGTCGCCGTTCCTCTCGGGCGCGCTCGTCGGGCCGCTGCTCGCAATCGCGCTCTACCAGCGCTCGACGTTCCGGGAGCTGCGGGCAATGCGGCTCGCGCTGACCGACCCGCTGACCGGGCTCGGCAACCACCGCCATTTCCACGACCGGCTCGAGCGCGAGCTGGCCGACTCGCGCGCGCAGGGCTATCCGCTCAGCCTCTGCATGATCGACATCGACGACTTCAAGCGGGTCAACGACCGCTTCGGACATCCGGGCGGCGACAAGGTGCTCGCCCAGCTGGCGACGAACCTGCGCCAGGGTGGCGAGGCGTTCCGGCTCGGCGGCGACGAGTTCGCGATCCTGCTTCCCGGACGCGACGAGGAAGGCTCGCGGATCGCGGCCGAGGCGATCGTCGAACGGATCGCCGCGGTCGAGCTGGAGCCCGCCGGGCCCGTCACGATCAGCGCGGGCATCGCAACCGTGCCGGCGGAGGAGCTGAGCCGGGACGAGCTCGTGCGGCGCGCGGACAGCGCGCTCTACTGGGCGAAGGAATACGGCAAGAACCAGGTGCGCGTCTACCGCCCGGACGTGATCGAGATCGCCGAGCTGAAGCGCCTCGCCGCCGGGCCGGACCGGGCGGCGCGCTTCCGTGCGGCGGCCAGCCTGGCCAGGGCGGTCGACGCGCGCGACGCCTACACGGGCTCGCACTCCGAGCGCGTTGCCGACCTCGCGGCCCGGATCGCGACGCGGCTCGGCATCGACAGGGAGCAGGTCGAGCTGACCCGCCTCGCCGGCAGCCTGCACGACCTCGGCAAGCTCGCCATCCCCGAGGAGATCCTGCGCAAGCCCGGCCCACTCTCCGAGGCGGAGCGGCTCGTGCTCGAGCGCCATCCGCAGATCGGCTTCCGCATGCTCGAAAGCCTCGGCGTCGACCCGGTCGCCGACTGGGTGCTCCACCACCACGAGCGCTGGGACGGCTCCGGCTATCCGGACGGGGTCGGCGGCGAGGAGATCCCGCTCGGCGCACGGATCATCTTCGTCGCCGACGCGTACGACGCGATGACCTCCGACCGGGTCTACCGCGGCCGGCTCACGGACGACGAGGCGATCGCCGAGCTCGACCGCTGCGCCGGTACCCAGTTCGACCCCGACATCGTCGCCGCGCTCGCGGACGAGCTCGGCGTCGGCGACTTGCGGCAGCCGCTCGCCGCAGTCCCCGCCTAGCCGAGCGGGACGAGCCGGCGTCGCCGTCGCCTTGAACGAGGCAACGACGCCCTCGCCCTCGGCAAGCGCCAAGCGCTCGGCCGACGCCGCCGTCACCTCTGCCGTGAGCGGGCCGACACGCACGCGGACGCGGTTGCCGAGCGCGACGAGCGAGCGCACCTCACCGCGCACGTGATTGACCGCGGAGTCCGCCGACTCGGTCCGCGCCAGCGCCACCTCCCAGGGATAGACGGCGAGACCGACTCTTCCCTCCGCCTGATCGGTCGAGAAGGCGCTGCCGCCGGCGTCGAGCACGACCTCGGTCAGGCCATCCGGGCCCGGTCGGGCGACCCCGTGCAGGAGGTTCGCACCCGTGAAGCTCGCCACGAACCCGTCCGCCGGCGCCGCGAGCAACTCGGCCGCCGCGCCCAGCTGGAGGATCCGTCCCTCGACGATCACGCCCACCCGGTCGGCGAGCGCGGCCGCGTCCTCGAAGTCGTGCGTGACGAGGAGCGTCGGCAGCCGCAGCTCGGCGAGGAGCTCGGCGAGCTCGCCGCGAACGACCCCGCGCGTGTGGGCGTCGAGCGCCGAGAGCGGCTCGTCGAGCAACAGCACCGCCGGGTCGCGCGCGAGCGCCCGCGCCAGCGCGACCCGCTGGCGCTCGCCGCCGGAGAGGTCGCCGGGACGGGCGCCGGCGAGGTGCGAGATCCGGAAGCGCTCGAGCAGCTCGTCCACTCGCGCGCGGCCGCCGAAGGCGACGTTGCGGCGGACGTCGAGATGCGGGAAGAGCGCGTACTCCTGGAAGACGAGCCCGACGGACCGCCGCTCGGGCGGCAGATCGACGCCGGCGTCGCTGTCGAACCAGGCGGCCGCTCCAAGCGTGACCTTCCCCTGCTCCGGCCGTAACAGCCCTGCGATCGCGCGCAGCACACTCGACTTCCCCGCTCCCGACGGTCCCACGAGCGCGAGCGTCTCCCGCCCGAGCTCGAGCTCTAGCGAGAGGGGGAAGGAGCGAAGAGGGTGGTCGAGGTGGACATCGAGCGTGTCCACGAAGGCACCAGTTTGACGGCGAGGAGCACGGCGGCGCTGACGACGACGAGCTCGGCGCCGATCGCGAGCGCGACGTCGAAGCTGACGTCGAACTGCTCGTAGACGGCGAGCGAGAGCGTCTGCGTGACGCCCTGGAGCGAGCCGGCGAACATGATCGTCGCGCCGAACTCTCCGATCCCGCGAGCGAAGGCGAGCGCCCACCCGCCGCCGAGGCCGCCGGCCGCGAGCGGCAGGGCGACGCGGAAGAAGGTCCGCGCCGGGCCCGCGCCGAGCGTCCGGGCGGCACCGGTCAACGAGGCGTCGACGGCCTCGAAAGCTGAGATGCGCGGCGCGGAGGTAGAACGGGCTCGCGACGAACATCACCGCCATGACGACGGCGACCTGGGTGAACGCGATCTCGAGCCCGAGGAACTCGATCGCGCCGCCGAGGAGACCGATCGAGCTGAACGCGGCGAGCAGGCCGATGCCGGCGACCGCGGGCGGCAGCACGAGCGGCAGCTCGACCGCGGTGACGAGCAGCGCGCGCGCACGGAACGAGCGCGATGCGATCACGTACGCCGCCGGCGTCCCGAAGAGGAGGATGAGCGCGTTCGCGACCAGGGTCGTCTTCGCAGTGACGACGAGCGCGTCGACCGCAGCGGGACTCGTCATCCCGTCGAGCAGGCGGCCCAGCGGGATCTGGAGGAAGATCGCGAGGATCGGCAGGAGGAGAAAGGAGAGGGCGACCGCGGTCGCAATCGCGAAAGCGGCCCCGAAAAGGCTCCTCACGGGAGCCCGAAGCCCGCCTGCTTCAGCTCGCGCCGCCCGTCCTCGCCGAGCAGGTCGGCGATGAGCTCGAGCGCCCCGGCGCGGTTCTTCGTGTCCTTTACGACCGCGATCTCGTACCGAACCGTCGGCTGCGAGCGCGCCGGCAGCGGAATCGCGATCAGCCGCGACGAAGCCGCGCGGACGTCGGTTGCGTAGACGAAGCCTGCATCGGCCTGGCCGAACGCCAGCTTCCCGACGATGCCCTTCACGTCGGGCTCCTGGCTGACCGCCTTACGCAGCACTCTCAGCAGCCCCAGGCGCTTCAGCACCTCACGGGTGTACAGACCGATCGGCACCTTGGCTCCTGCAACGACCAGCTTCAAGTTCGGCCGCTTCGCGAGGTCCTGCACGGTGCGGATCTTCGCCGGGTTGGAGCGCGGCACGGCAAGCACCAGCGAGTTCGTCGCGAACAGCCGTGGCTTCTCGACGAGGCCTGCGCGGAAGAGCTCCTGGGTGTAGACCGGGCTCGCCGAGGCAAAGACGTCGGCGGGAGCACCGTTACGGATCTGGAACGCCAGCTGGTTCGAGCCCGCGAACTGGAAGCGGGCCGTCGGCGAGATGCGCGGGAACACGCTCGTGAGCGACGCCGCCGCATAGACCGTCACCGGGTCGTCCGAGCTCGCCGTCGTCCAGCCGCCGCTGACCGCCGCGAGCGCTGATGGCCACGAGCAGGACAACTGTTCGCCTCATCGCTCCACCATCACCGAGGTCGACTTGACGACGCCCGCGGCGCTCATCCCCGCCTTCAGCCCGAGCTCGTCCACCGACTCGCGCGTGACGATCGCGACCACGCGCGACGGTTCCGTGACGTCGATCTCGATCCGTGCGATCAGGCCGTCCAGCTCGACCGAGCGGATGATCCCGCGGAAGCGATTGCGTGCCGAGAGCGTCTCCTCACCGACGCGTCCGCGGAGCCGCTCCACCTCTGCAGCGGCGACGACACGACGGTTGGCGGAGTCGCGCTCGACCCGGATCTTGCCGTCGCGGTCCCAGCGGCGCAGCGTGTCGACGCTGATCCCGAGCGCTCGGGCAGCCGCCGCGGCGGAAAGCGTTTGCCTAGGCATTGCCTAGATACTAACGCTGGGGCTGGAATCCGGCAATCTGAAGCGCCGTCTCGCCCTCCGCGCCGAGGAGTCTGTCGAGATACCGCTCCGCGGCGTCGGATCCGGGCGAGACGATCGCAGCGTAGTACGGGATCTTCGGCTGGAAGTGCTCGGAGATCGGAAAGGCGCGGACGTCGTCGCCTGTCGCGTCGAAATCGGTGGCGTAGACGATTCCGGCATCGGCCTCGCCGCGAGCGACCTTGTCGACGATGGCCTTCGCGTCCTGCTCGAGGCCGACGACGTTCTCGAGAGCCGCCCCGAGCCCCGCCAGCTCGAGCGACTCGCGTGCGTGATCGCCGACCGGCACTCCGTCCGCCCCCAGGACGAGCTTCACGCCCTTCCGCGTCAGGTCGACGATGTGCGTGACGTTGGCCGTGTTCTTCGCCGGCACGACGATCACGAGGCTGTTCGATGCGAACGCGATGGGCTCCTCGACGGTGCCGTCGGCGCGGAGCTCGTCGAGCGGCGCCTTGCTCGCCGACAGGAAGACGTCCGCCTCCGCTCCGTCACGGATCTTCGCGGCGAGCTCGTCCGAGCCGCCGGCGACAACGTCGGCGGCCGGGTCGACCTCCTCCGCGACGCCGCTCAGCGGCGAGGCCGCGAAGACGACGAGCGGCTTGTCCTCGCCGCCGCACCCGGCGAGCGCGATCACGGTTGCGAGCAGGGCGAGGCGCCTCATGACTCGACCATAACGCGTTGGCAATTCACGCTTCGTAAGCTGCTTCGATGGAGGTTGCAAAGCTCTCCGATCCGGCGGAGTTCCTCGAGCGCGCGGGGCCACTGCTGCTCGCGGACGAAGCCCGGCACAACCTGATCCTCGGCCTGGCAGGAACGCTGCGCGACCAGCCTGCTCGCTACTCGCAATTCGAGCTCTGGCTCGTCGAGGAGGGCGGCACGGTCGTCGGCGCGGCGCTCCGGACCCTCCCTTTCCGGCTCGTTCTGGCGCAGCCGGCGACCACCGCCGCGCTGCCGGCGCTCGCAGGCGTGCTCGAGAACCTCCCCGGAGTCGTCGGCGGCGTGCCCGAGGCACGCGACTTCGCGGACGCCTGGACGGCGAAGACCGGCGCGGTAGCGCAGGTGGATTCGGAACAGGGGGTCTACGCCCTCGACCGCCTCGAGCCGGCGCGCCCTGCGGCCGGCGCTCACCGTCGCGGCCGGTGAGCGCGACCGGGAGCTCCTGCTCCACTGGCTGCAAGCCTTCTCGACCGAGGCGCTCGGCGAGGACGCGGACGACGCGGACCTGCAACGGATGATCGACCTCCGGGTCACGGGCGACGCCGACTATGGCTTCGTGCTCTGGGAGGACGAGGGCCGGCCGGTTTCCGTGACGGGGTTCGGCAGCCCCACACCGACCGGGATCCGCATCGGGCCGGTCTACACTCCGCCCGAGCTACGGGGCCGCGGCTACGCGAGTGCTCTCGTCGCGGAGGTGTCGCAGGCGCAGCTCGACGCGGGCCGGCGCTTCTGCTTCCTCTACACGAATCTCGCCAACCCGACGTCGAACAAGATCTACGTCGACCTCGGATACAAGCGGGTCTGCGACTCGCTCCAGCTGTCCTTCCACTCCGCCTAGAGCGGGATGTTCCCGTGCTTTCGCTTCGGCTTCGGCTCGCGCTTCGTCAGCGAGACCTCGAGCGCCGAGATCAGCACCGGCCGCGTGCGGCGCGGCTCGATCACCTCGTCGACGTAGCCGCGCTCGGCAGCGTGGTAGGGGTTCGCGAACCGTTCCTTGTAGTCGGCGATCAGCTCGGCACGGCGCGCCTCCGGGTCGGCTGCCTCCTCGAGCTCCTTGCGGAAGATGATGTTGACGGCGCCCTCCGGCCCCATCACGGCGACCTCGGCGGTCGGCCAGGCGACGTTGAAGTCGGCGCGGATGTGCTTCGAGCTCATGACGTCGTACGCCCCGCCGTACGCCTTGCGGGTGATCACCGTCAGCTTCGGCACCGTCGCCTCGGCGTACGCGTACAGGAGCTTCGCGCCGTGGCGGATGATCCCGCCCCACTCCTGCTCGGTGCCGGGCAGGAAGCCCGGGACGTCGACGAAGGTGACGAGCGGGATGTTGAAGGCGTCGCACGTGCGGACGAACCGTGCCGCCTTGACGGACGCGTCGATGTCGAGCACTCCGGCGAGCGCGGCCGGCTGGTTGCCGACGATCCCGACGGAGTGACCACCCAGCCGGGCGAAGCCGCAGACGACGTTCCCCGCCCAGTGGGGCTGCACCTCGAGGAACTCGGCGTCGTCGACGACCTTCGCGATCACCTGCTTCATGTCGTACGGCTTCGTCGCCTCGTCCGGGACGAACGAGTCCAGCTCCGCCGCCTCACGATCGATCGGATCGGAGGGGGCGGCGTACGGCGCTCGCTCGAGGTTGTTCTGCGGCAGGAAGGAGAGCAGGTAGCGCGCGTCCTCGAGGCACGCTTCCTCATCGGCCGCGGTGAAGTGCGCCACCCCGGATTTCGACGCGTGCGTCGTCGCGCCGCCGAGCTCCTCGAACGAGACCTCCTCGCCGGTGACCGTCTTCACGACGTCGGGGCCGGTGATGAACATGTACGACGAGCCCTCGGCCATCAGCACGAAGTCGGTGATCGCCGGCGAGTAGACGGCGCCGCCGGCGCAAGGGCCGAGCACGAGCGAGAGCTGCGGCACGACGCCCGAGGCCTGGACGTTCCGCCAGAAGATCTCCGCGTAGCCGGCGAGCGAGACGACGCCCTCCTGGATCCGCGCGCCGCCGGAGTCGTTGATCCCGATCACGGGGCAGCCGTACTTGACGGCCATGTCCATCACCTTGCAGATCTTCTCGGCGAAGACCTCCGAGAGCGAGCCGCCGAAGACGGTGAAGTCCTGGGAGAAGACGAAGACCTTGCGGCCGAAGATCTCGCCGTAGCCGGTGACGACGGCGTCGCCGTACGGCCGGTTCGCCATCGAGTCGAAGTCGGGATTGCGGTGCCGGACGTAGCGGTCGAGCTCGACGAACGAGCCCGGGTCGAGCAGCTTCTCGACCCGCTCGCGCGCGAGCAGCTTCCCCCGCTCCCGTTGCCGCGCGACCGCCTTCTCGTTGCCGGCGTGCGCGGCCTGCTCGGACAGCTCCTGGAGCCAGGCGAGCTTGGCGGCGGTCGTGTCGTGGATCTCTGCCATCGGCGGTCAGCCTAATACCATCCCGTCGATGGACGCCGCCGACCGGCTGCCCGGCCTCTTGCTCCGCGTGGAGGGCGCCGCCGTGCTGGCGGGCTCGCTCGCGCTCTACTTCGACCAGGGCTTCGGCTGGCTCCTGCTCGTGGTGCTCGCCCTCGCACCGGACCTGGCGATGATCGGCTACGCGGCCGGGCAGCGAGTGGGCGCGATCGCCTACGACATCGCCCACACGGAGGCGCTGCCGATTGCGCTCGGCGTCGGCGGCGTGCTGGCGTCGGAGTCCCTCCCGGTGCAGCTGGCCCTGATCTGGCTCGTCCACATCGGCGCAGACCGCATGATCGGCTACGGGCTGAAGTACCCGACCGCGTTCAAGGAAACGCACCTGCAGCGGGTCTGATGGAGCAGCCGCTCGATCGCTCGACGACCTGGCCGTACATCGACGGTGAGCCGGGGCCGTTCTACTACGCGCGGAACGCGCATCCGGCGGGGGTCGAGGCGGAGCGTCAGCTCGGGCAGCTCGACGGCGGCGAAGCGCTGCTCTTCGCCTCGGGGATGGGCGCGACGACCGCAATCGTGCTCGGACTGCTCTCGCCCGGCTCGACGGTCGCGCTGGCGCAGGACGCGTACTACGGCACGGGCGTCCTGCTCACCGAGCTCGAGCGCTGGGGGCTCCGGCACGTGCTCTACGACCAGACCGGCCCGCCGCCGGCCGGCGCGGACCTCGTCTGGATCGAGGCGCCGTCGAATCCGCTCCTGACGATGCCCGACTTCGAAGCCGCCACGGCTCATCCGGGCCTCGTCGTCTGCGACGCGACCGCGGCGACCCCGGTTCACCTCCGCCCGCTCGAGCGCGGCTGCGATCTCGTCCTGCACTCCGCGACGAAATACCTCGCCGGCCACCACGACGTGCTGCTCGGCGCGGTGGTGGCGAAGCGGCCCGAGCACGCGGCCCGCCTGCTCGAGCTGCGCACCCGCACCGGGATCGTCGCCGCTCCGGATGCGGCCTGGCTGCTGCTGCGCGGCCTGAAGACGCTCGAAATCCGGGTGACCCGCCAGACGGAGACGGCGGCGAAGCTTGCCGACCGCCTCGGCGCGCACGAGGCCGTGCAGGTCGTGCGCTATCCCGGCTTCGGCGGCCTGCTCTCCTTCGACGTGGCCGACGGCGAGCTCGCACGGCGGGTCGAGACCTCGACGAAGCTGATCGTCAACGCCACGAGCCTCGGCGGGGTCACCTCCACGATCGAGACGCGGCACCGGTGGGAAGGCGACCGCGTCCCGGCAGGGCTGCTCCGGCTCGCCGTCGGCCTCGAGCCCGCCGACGACCTCTGGCACGACCTGGAGCAAGCGCTCGAAAATCCGTAACCACCACGCGTTTCACGCCAGGCAGGCCGTTAAACATCGCCCACGAATGGGCATAGAACGCGCCGAGGAGCAGAGGAGCTCCTCGCTGTCCCCCGCTGAAGACAAGAAAAGGAGCTCCCTGTGCCCCCAGTGCCGACTTCCCGCGAGCGCGCGAAGGCCAACCGGAAGGCCACAGCGCGCACGCGTTCCGGGAACGGATCGTCTCCGTTGACCGAGGCCCAGCTCGAACGGCTGCTCACCGCGCTCGAGGCCGCGAGGGACGGCGATTTCAGCGTGCGGCTGCGCGCGGAAGGCGCGATGACAGAGGTCGCGGCCGCATTCAACGCGCTCGTCGAGCGGAACCAACTGGTGACGCGCGAGCTGATTCGGGTCGGCCGGGTCGTCGGTCGTGAGGGGCGCATCAACCAGAGGGCCAACGTCGCGGGCGCGCCGGGCTCGTGGTCGGAGAAGATCGGTGCCGTCAACGAGCTGATCGACAACCTCGCGCGGCCGACGATCGAGGTTGCGCGCGTGATCGACGCAGTCGCCGACGGCGACCTGACGCAGCGGATCCAGCTCGAGATCGACGGCCAGCCGGTCCGAGGCGAGTTCCGCCGGATCGGCACGACCGTGAACGGGATGGTCGACCAGCTCTCGAGCTTCGCCGCCGAAGTGACGCGCGTCGCCCGCGAGGTCGGCACGGAGGGCAAGCTCGGCGGCCAGGCGCGCGTCAAGGGTGTCTCGGGAACCTGGAAGGACCTGACCGACTCCGTCAACCAGATGGCCTCCAACCTGACTGGGCAGGTGCGGAACATCGCCGACGTGACGACGGCGGTCGCGAACGGCGACCTCTCGAAGAAGGTGACCGTCGACGTCAAGGGCGAAGTGCTCGAGCTGAAGAACACCGTCAACACGATGGTCGACCAGCTCTCGTCGTTTGCCGACGAGGTGACGCGCGTCGCGCGCGAGGTCGGCACGGACGGCAAGCTCGGCGGCCAGGCGCAGGTCAAGGGCGTCTCGGGCGTGTGGAAGGACCTGACCGAAACGTGAACACGCTGGCCGGCAACCTGACCTCGCAGGTGCGCAACATCGCGCTCGTGACGACGGCGGTTGCAAACGGAGACCTGTCGAAGAAGATCACCGTCGACGTCAAGGGCGAGGTGCTCGAGCTCAAGGACACGATCAACACGATGGTCGACCAGCTGCGGTCGTTCTCGGCCGAGGTGACGCGCGTCGCGAAGGAGGTCGGCACCGAAGGGAAGCTCGGTGGCCAGGCGCAGGTCGAGGGCGTCTCCGGCACGTGGCGGGGTCTGACCGAGAACGTGAACACGCTCGCGAACAACCTGACCGACCAGGTGCGCAACATCGCCGAGGTGACGACCGCCGTCGCCGAGGGCGACCTCTCGAAGAAGATCACCGTCGACGCCCGTGGCGAGGTGCTCGAGCTCAAGTCGACGATCAACACGATGGTCGACCAGCTCTCCAGCTTCGCCGCCGAGGTCACCCGCGTCGCCAGGGAGGTCGGCACCGAAGGCAAGCTCGGCGGCCAGGCGCAGGTCGAGGACGTCTCCGGCGTGTGGCGCGGCCTGACCGAGAACGTGAACCTGATGGCCGACAACCTGACCGCACAGGTGCGCTCGATCGCCGAGGTGACGACCGCGGTCGCCCGGGGCGACCTGACGCAGAAGATCACGATCGAGACGAAGGGCGAGATCGCCCAGCTCGCGTCGACGATCAACACGATGGTCGACCAGCTCTCCAGCTTCGCCGCCGAGGTGACCCGCGTCGCCAAGGAGGTCGGCACCGACGGCATCCTCGGCGGGCAGGCCCAGGTCGAGGGCGTCCTCGGGACGTGGCGCGGGCTGACCGACAACGTCAACCTGCTCGCGAACAACCTCACCGGGCAGGTGCGCGCGATCGCGGACGTGACGACCGCGGTCGCGAAGGGCGACCTCTCGCAGAAGATCACCGTCGACGCCAAAGGCGAGATCGCGGAGCTGAAGGGGACGATCAACACGATGGTCGACCAGCTCTCCGCGTTCGCCGGCGAGGTGACCCGGGTCGCCCGCCAGGTCGGCACAGAGGGCAAGCTGGGCGTCGAGGCCGAGGTCGAGGACGTCTCCGGCGTCTGGCGCGACCTGACGCAGAACGTGAACACGATGGCGAGCTCGCTCACCGAGCAGGTGCGGAACATCGCCGCCGTGACGACTGCGGTCGCGAACGGCGACCTCTCGAAGAAGATCACCGTCGACGCCAAGGGCGAGATCTTCGAGCTCAAGGACACGATCAACACGATGGTCGACCAGCTGCGCGCGTTCGCCTCAGAGGTGACACGCGTCGCCCGCGAGGTCGGCACGGAGGGCCGCCTCGGCGGTCAGGCCACGGTCGAGGGCGTGTCGGGCACCTGGAAGGACCTCACCGACAGCGTCAACTTCATGGTCTACATCCTCACCGAGCAGGTGCGGAACATCGCGACCGTGACGACCGCGGTCGCGAACGGCGACCTCTCCAAGAAGGTGACCGTGGACGTCAAGGGAGAGGTGCTCGAGCTCAAGGACACGATCAACACGATGGTCGACCAGCTCTCGGCGTTCGCAGCCGAGGTCACGCGCGTCGCCCGCGAAGTCGGCACCGACGGGATGCTGGGCGGCCAGGCCGAGGTGGCCGGAGTCTCCGGCACCTGGAAGGACCTGACCGAGAACGTCAACCTGCTCGCCGAACAACCTCACCGACCAGGTACGCGCGATCGCGGACGTGACGACGGCGGTCGCGAAGGGCGACCTCTCGCAGAAGATCAGCGTCGCGGCGAAGGGAGAGGTGGCGCAGCTCGCAGGGACGATCAACACGATGGTCGACCAGCTCTCGACGTTCGCCGCCGAGGTGACACGCGTCGCCCAGGAAGTCGGCGCCGAGGGCAAGCTCGGCGTCCAGGCTCAGGTCGAGGGCGTCTCGGGCGTCTGGAAGGGGCTGACCGACAACGTCAACCAGCTCGCCGAGACACTGACGACGCAGCTCCGCGCGATCGCGGACGTGTCGACCGCCGTGACGCAGGGAGACCTGACGCGTTCGATCACCGTCGAGGCGGCGGGCGAGGTCTCGGACCTCAAGGACAACATCAACCAGATGATCGGCAACCTGCGCGAGACGACCGAGCGGAATGCCGCGCAGGACTGGCTCAACTCGAACCTCGCCCGCTTCTCCGGCTTGCTGCAGGGCCAGCGCGACCAGAAGATGGTCGCGCGCATGCTGATGAGCGAGGTGACGCCGCTCGTCGCCGCGCACCACGGCACGTTCTACGTCGCGGAGGAGGTCGGCGAAGAGAGCCAGCTGGAGCTGGCTCTGATCGCGACGTACGGCTACAAGGAGCGCAAGTCGATCGCGAACCGCTTCAAGGTCGGCGAGGCGCTGATCGGCCAGGCCGCCCTCGAGCGGAAGGCGATCGTGATCACGCAGGCGCCCGAGGACTACATCAAGATCTCGTCCGGTCTGGGCGAGTCGGCCCCGACGAGCATCATCGTCCTCCCGGTCCTCTTCGAGGAGACCGTGATGGCCGTGATCGAGCTGGCCTCGTTCGCGCGTTCACCGAGATCCAGCAGACGTTCCTCGACCAGCTCTCGGAGTCGATCGGGGTCGTCCTGAACACGATCAACGCGAACTCGCGCACCGAGGAGCTGCTGCTCCAGTCGCAGTCGCTGACCCAGGACCTGCAGAGCCAGTCGGAGGAGCTGCAGGCGCAGCAGGACGAGCTGCGGCGCTCGAACGCCGAGCTCGAGGCGCAGACGGCGACGCTCCGCGCCTCGGAGGAGCTGCTGCAGACCCAGCAGGAGGAGCTCCAGCAGACGAACGAGGAGCTCGAGGAGCGCTCGCAGCAGCTCGAGGAGCAGAACCGCCGGATCGAGATCAAGAACGCCGAGATCGAGGACGCGCGCAAAGCGCTGGAGGAGAAGGCGGAGCAGCTCGCGCTCTCCTCGCGCTACAAGTCCGAGTTCCTCGCGAACATGTCGCACGAGCTGCGGACGCCGCTGAACTCGCTGCTGATCCTCGCGAAGCTGCTCGGCGACAACGTCGACGGCAACCTGACCGACAAGCAGATCGAGTTCGCGAACACGATCCACAACGCGGGCGCCGAGCTGCTCGGGCTGATCAACGACATCCTCGACCTCTCGAAGGTCGAGGCCGGGAAGATGGACCTGCACGTCGCCGAGGTGTCGGTCGCCGAGGAGCTCGCCGGCGCTCGAGCGGTCGTTCACGCCGGTCGCCGAGGAGAAGAGGCCTCACGTTCGAGCTCGACTTCGCGGAGAACGCGCTCCCGACGATCGTCACCGACCAGCAGCGGCTCCAGCAGGTGCTGAAGAACCTGCTCTCGAACGCGTTCAAGTTCACCGACGAGGGCGGCGTCGTCATTCGGGTCGCCCAGGCGCCGAAGGAGCGCCAGTTCGCCGGCGACACGCTCGCAAACGCCGAGCACGTGGTCGGCTTCTCGGTCGTGGACACGGGCGTCGGGATCGCCGCCGACAAGCTGCGCGCTGATCTTCGAGGCGTTCCAGCAGGCGGACGGCACGACGAGCCGCCGCTACGGCGGCACGGGCCTCGGCCTCTCGATCAGCCGCGAGATCGCCCGCCTGCTCGGCGGCGAGATCCACGTCGAGTCGGAGCCCGGCGAGGGGAGCACGTTCACGCTCTACCTGCCCGACCGCTACGTCGAGCACCCGCCCGCCGAGACCGGCGCCGAGATCCTGCGCGAGGTCACGGCGGGGCTGACGCCGGCGACGGCCGCGATCCAGCAGTCCGACAACGGAGACGAGCCCGTCCTCGACGCCCTCGATCCATCCCTCCTCTTGCCGAGCGAGGTGAGCGACGATCGCGACTCGATCGAGGAGGGCGATCGCGTCGTGCTGATCATCGAGGACGACGCCGACTTCGCCCGCACCGAGCTCGAGATCGCGCGGGAGCGCGGCTTCAAGGGGCTCGTGGCGCTACGCGGCGACACCGGCCTGGCGCTCGCGCGCGAGTTCCGGCCGGACGCGATCGTGCTCGACATGACCCTGCCGGTGCTCGACGGCTGGACCGTGCTCGACCGGCTCAAGCGGCACCCGGGGACGCGGCACATCCCCGTGCACATCGTCTCCGCGCGTCGACGAGATGCAGCCGGCGTTGCTGGCCGGTGCGGCCGCGTTCCTCCAGAAGCCCGCGTCCGCGGAGGCCCTGGCGGAGGTCTTCGGCCAGATCGAGTCGTTCATCAACCGCGACGTCCGCCGGTTGCTCGTCGTCGACGACGACGAGGCCCAGCGGCAGTCGATCATCGAGCTCGTCGGCGGTGGCGGAGACGTCGAGATCGTCGCCGTCGGCTCGTCGGAGGAGGCGCTCGCGGCGCTCGACTCGGAGAAGCCGTTCGACTGCATGGTGCTCGACCTGAAGCTGCCGAAGATGACCGGCTTCGCCCTGCTCGAGAAGGTCAAGACCGACGAGCGGTCGCACAGCCTGCCGGTGATCGTGTACACGGGCAAGGAGCTGACCAGGCGGGAGGAGACGAAGCTGAAGCGCTACGCCGAGACGATCGTCGTCAAGGACGCCCGCTCGCCCGAGCGCCTGCTCGACGAGACCTCGCTCTTCCTGCACCGGGTCGAGTCGAAGCTGCCCGAATCGAAGCGCAAGATGCTCGAGCAGCTGCACAACAGCGGACGCGCTCTTCGTCGGCAGGAAGGTGCTGATCGTCGACGACGACGTCCGCAACGTCTTCGCGCTCACGAGCGCGCTCGAGGCGAACGGGATGGACGTGCTGTTCGCGGAGAACGGTCGCGAAGGGATCGAGGCTCTCCGAGTCGGCCGGCGACGTCGACCTCGTCCTGATGGACGTGATGATGCCGGAGATGGACGGCTACGAGACGACGCAGGCGATCCGCCTGCTGCCCGAGTTCGAGAAGCTGCCGATCATCGCGCTGACGGCGAAGGCGATGAAGGGCGACCGCGAACGCTCGATCGCGGCCGGCGCGTCCGACTACATCACGAAGCCGGTCGACACCGACCAGCTTCTCTCCCTGATGCGCGTGTGGCTCTACCAGTAGAGAGGGGAGGAGCTCGAGCTCGAGCAGCTCGAGCTCGAGCTCCTCCTGGAGGGGATCTACCGCCGCTACGGCTTCGACTTCCGCGAGTACGCGCCGGCGTCGCTGAAGCGGCGCCTGCGCCGGCGGATGGACGGGGAGAAGGTCGAGACGGTCTCCGCGCTCCAGAATCTGATCCTGCACGACCCGGCCGTGATGGAACGGCTCCTGCTCGACCTCTCGGTCAACGTGACCGCGATGTTCCGCGATCCGTCCTTCTACGTCGCCTTCCGCGAGAAGGTCGTCCCGGCGCTCCGGACGCTATCCGTTCTCGCGGCTCTGGGTCGCCGGCTGCTCGACCGGCGAGGAGGTCTACTCGCTCGCGATCCTGCTCGCCGAGGAGGGCCTCTCGGATCGCGTGCGCATCTACGCGACCGACATCAACGAGGCCGTGATCGACGTCGCCCGGCTCGGCGTCTTCCCGCTCGACAAGATGCAGGAGTACACGCAGAACTACATCCGCGCCGGCGGGTCGCGCTCGTTCTCCGAGTACTACGTCGCACGCTACGACGGAGCGCGCTTCGCCGGGTCGCTCGTGGACGAGGTCGTCTTCGCGCAGCACAACCTCGCCTCCGACGCCGCGTTCAACGAGTTTCACGTGATCACCTGCCGCAACGTGATGATCTACTTCGCCCAGCCGCTGCAGGAGCACGTGCACCGGTTGTTCTACGAGAGCCTGGCGATGTTCGGCGTCCTCGCGCTCGGGCAGAAGGAAACGATCCGGTTCTCTCCGCACGAGGGCTCGTTCGAGGAGCTCGACGCCGAAGAGCGGCTATACAAGAAGGTCCGATGATGCCGATCACATACGAAGTGATCGCGATCGGGGCGTCCTGGGGAGGGCTGCAGGCGGTGGGAACGGTGCTGGACGGAATACCGGTCGAGCTCGACCAGCCGATCGTGATCGCGCAGCACCGCTCCGCCGAATCGAACCGAGGCGCGCTCGCGTCGCTGCTCCAGCGGCCACATCGCGCGCCCGGTGTCGGAGCCGCTCGACAAGGAGACCGTCGAGCCGCGCCACGTCTACGTCGCTCCCGCGGACTACCACCTCCTCGTCGACGGCGCGCGCTTCGCCCTCTCCGTCGAGGCTCGCGTCCAGTTCGCGCGCCCGTCGATCGACGTCCTCTTCGAGTCGGTCGCCGAGGCCTACCGCGACCGCGCGATCGGGATCGTGCTCACGGGCGCGAACGAGGACGGCGCCGCCGGGCTCGCCGCGATCAAGCGGAACGGTGGTGTCGGGATCGTCCAGGATCCCGAGGACCGCGACGAAGAAGTCGATGCCGGAGGCGGCGATCGCGGCGGCGCAGGCCGACGCGGTGCTGCCGCTCGAGGAGATCGCGCCGTTCCTCTACGGGTTGTGCTGCATATGAGCGAGCGCGCCAAGCTGCTGCTCGTCGACGACCGGCCCGAGAACCTGCTCGCGCTCGAAGCGCTCCTCGAGCCGCTCGGACAGGAGCTCGTGCTCGCGGCATCCGGCGAGGAGGCGCTGCGACACCTGCTCCACGAAGAGTTCGCTGCGATCCTGCTCGACGTCCAGATGCCGGGGCTGGACGGGTTCCAGACGGCGGAGCTGATCAAGGGGCGTGAGCGGACCCGTCACGTCCCGATCATGTTTCTGACGGCGATCTCCAAGGACGCAGAGCACATCTTCCGCGGCTACGACGCCGGCGCCGTGGACTATCTGATGAAGCCGTTCGACCCGCACATCCTGCGGGCGAAGGTCGGCGGTCTTCATCGACCTCTGGCAGAAGACGGTCGAGATCAGGCGGCAGGACGCGCTGATCAAGGAGCAGGAGCTGGCGGCGCTCGAGCGTGAGAGCGAGGAGCGATACCGATTCCTTGCCGATGCGATTCCGCAGCAGCGTCTGGACGACGCCTTGCCGGACGGTTCGCTCGATTACGTGAACCAGCGCGTGCTCGAGTACTTCGGTCGCACGCTTCGACGAGCTGAGCGGTTGGGGCTGGAGCGATTTCGTCGCACCCGGACGACGTGCCGACGGCAGTGGAGCGCTGGAAGACGTCCCTGCGGACCGGCGAGCCGTACGAGGTCGAGTTCCGGTTGCGGCGGCGTCGGACGGCGCCTACCGTTGGCATCTGGCCGGGCGGTCGCGATGCGCGACGCCGGCGGCGACGATCGTCAGATGGTTCGGCACGAACACCGACATCGAAGAACGCCGGATCGCCGAGGAGCGGCAGACCTTCCTCGCCGAGGCCGGCTGGGTGCTCGGCAGCTCGCTCGACTACCAGCAGACGCTCGCCGACGTCGCCCGGCTCGCGGTGCCGCGGATCGCGGACTGGTGCGCCGTCGACATCTTCGTCGGCAACAGGCTGGAGCGGCTGGCGCTCGAGCACGTCGATCCGCTCAAGCTGGAGCTCGCGCGGGAGCTCGAGGAGCCGATGCTGGCCGCGTCCGCAGCCGCCGGCGCGACCGCGATCCGCTCGCAGGAGCCGGTGCTCGTTCGCGAGATCGACGATGAGGCGCTCGCAAGCTTCGGCTTCGACGAGCGCCAGCTCGAGATCGCCCGCACGCTGGCGCCGCGCTCGTACGTCACGGTGCCCGCTGGTCGCGCGCGGGGACGTCTTCGGCTCGATCAGCCTCGTCACCGCCGAGTCCGGGCGGGTCTACGGCGAGGACGACCTGACCGTCGCCCAGGAGCTGGCGCGGCATGCGGCGGCGGCGATCGACAATGCCCGGCTCTATGCCGAGGCCGAGCGCAGGGGACGCGCGGCGCGGGCGCTCGAAGCGGTCGGCGACGGGGTCGTCCTCGTCGACCGCGACGGCGTGATCCGGCTCTGGAACACGGCTGCTGGGACGATCACAGGCGTGGCCGAGGAGGACGTGCTCGGGAAGAAGATCGAGGACGTCGTCCAGGGCTGGCAGAGAGATCGCACCGCTGATCCCCGTCGCGAGCAAGCCCGGCGAGCCGGTGCGGGCGGAGACGGTGCCGGTCGAGTTCGGCGGGCGCGAGCTGTGGATCTCGGGCTCAGGCGTCGGCTTCGAGGAGGGCACGGTCTACGCCTTCCGCGACCTGACCGAGGAGCGTGCGCTCGAGGAGATGAAGGCGGAGTTCGTCGCCACCGTGTCGCACGAGCTGCGGACGCCTCTCGCGGCCATCTATGGCTCGGCGCAGACGATCCGGCGCACGGACATCGAGCTCGGACCCGGAGATCAAGGACCAGCTGCTCGGCGTCATCGCCTCGGAGTCCGACCGGCTCGGGACGATCGTCAACGACCTGCTGGTCGCGGGCCGGCTCGACGCCAACCAGCTCCCGCTCACGATCGAGCGCTGCGATCCCGTCAAGCTCGCCGGGCCTGGTGGTCGAGGCGGCGAAGACGTACATGCCGGATGTGATCCAGATCGAGCTGAAGGCGCCGAAGCGGGTGACGAACGTCGCCGCCGATCCCGGGCAACTCCGCCAGGTGCTCGTCAACCTCGTCGACAATGCGATCAAGTACTCGCCGGAGGGCGGCCTCGTCGCGGTCTCGATCGCGAACGGGGACGGTCTCGTACGCTTCTCGATCGTCGACACCGGGCTCGGCATCCCGCCTTCGGAGCACCGGCGGATCTTCGAGAAGTTCTACCGCCTCGATCCGGACATGACGCGTGGGATCGGCGGCACCGGCCTGGGTCTCTACATCTGCCGCGAGCTCGTCCGCCGGATGGACGGGAAGATCTGGGTCGAGTCGAAGCTCGGCGAGGGCTCGACCTTCGTCGTCGAGCTCCCGGCCGCCGCGGAGCAGAAGCCGCCGAAGAAGCCGAAGGCACCGGCCAAGACCGGCTAGGCTAGCGCGCGCCGCCGGCGACGCCGGTCGCGCCCCCGCCCGCGGACTCGCTCGAGAGCTTCGACGCGAAGTAGACCGGGATCATCGAGAGCAGGATCACGAAGACGGCGACGACGTTCACGATCGGAAGCTGGTTCGGCCGCGAGAGGTTGTTCAGGATCCAGATCGGCAGCGTCTGGTCGGCGCCGGCGGTGAACGTGGTCACGATCACCTCGTCGAAGCTGAGCGCGAACGCGAGCAGCCCGCCCGCCAGCAGGGCGGTCTTCAGCTGTGGAAAGGTGACGAAGCGGAACGTCTGCCACGCGTCAGCGCCGAGGTCGGCGGACGCCTCCTCGAGCGAGGCCGCCGTCCGCCGCATTCGCGCGACGACGTTGTTGTAGACGACGACGATGCAGAAGGTCGCGTGCCCGACCATGATCGTGAACAGGCCGAGGTCGACGCCGAACGGCTCCGGCAGGTTGCGGAAGGTCGCGTTCAGGGCCATGCCGGTGACGATCCCCGGCAGCGCGATCGGGAGGATGACGAGGAACGAGATCGCCTCGCGACCGAAGAAGCGGTGCCGCGCCACCGCCATCGCCGCGAGCGACCCGAGCAGCAGCGCGATCGCGGTCGCGCCGAGTGCCGCCTTCACCGAGAGGAGCAGCGCGTCCCGTACACCCGGATTGTCGATCGCCCGCCCGAACCACTTCGTCGTCAGGCCCGGGATCGGCCACACGAGCGAACGCCGCTCGTTGAAGGCGTAGAGGCAGATCACGAGCAGCGGCAGGTAGACGAACGCCAGCGTGAGCGCTGTCGCGCCGCGCAGGAACCACGCTCCGCCGCGAGACGTCATAGGTTCTCGAACGCTCCCACGCGCCGTGCCAGCAGCAGGTAGACCATCATCACCACGACCGGCACGATCGCGAACGCGGCGGCGAAGGGGAGGTTGTTCGCGACGCCGACGTTGATGTAGACGACGTTGCCGATGAACTGCGTGCTCGAGACGAGCGCCGGCGTGATGTAGTCGCCGAGCGTCAGCGAGAAGGTGAAGATCGAGCCGGCTGCGACCGCGGGCAGGGCGAGTGGGAAGACGACGCTCCGGAGCGTCCGGCCGCCGTGCGCGCCGAGATCCGCGGACGCCTCGAGCAGGGACGAGGGGATCCGCTCCAGTCCTGCGTAGACCGGCAGGATCATGAACGGCAGCCAGAGATAGGAGAAGACCAGCCAGGTGGCGACGTTGCCGAAGCCGGGGCCGGACAGCCCAATCGGGTCGAGCACCCAGTTCAGGATCCCCTGCTCCTGGAGAATGATTCGCCAGGCGTAGACCTTGACGAGGTAGCTCGCCCAGAGCGGGAGCAGGATCGCGACGACGAGCAGGTTCCGCGTGCGCGGCGACGCGACCTTCGCCATGTAGAACGCGATCGGGAACGCGAGCACGGCATCGGTGACCGTCACCGCGGCCGCGATCAGCACCGTCCGCTGCGTGATCGCACGGTAGACGTCGCTCTCCCAGAGCTGTCTGAAGTTCTGGAAGCCGTAGTCGTGGACGACCTCGGCCGTGAACGGATCGAGCCGCCAGAACGCCGCCACGAACAGCACCGCCAGGGAGCCGAGGTACGCGAGCAGCAGCCATGAGAGCGGCGGCGTCAGCAGCAGGCCGAGCCGCAAGCGCGGATGGCGGTGGAGGAACGAAGAAAGGCGCCGCCCCACAGACTCGCGGGGCGGCGCCTCGACTACCTCAGGCGTAGCGATGAGCTAGCCCTTGATCTCGGTCCAGGCTTGCGTCCATTCCGAGTAGTCCTTGCAGACCTGGCCCCGGTCGTCACCGCAATCGGCCTGCGGCGTCTTCCAGTAGTAGATCTGGTCGAAGTAGTCCTCGTCGTCCGCATGGAAGATCGTGCAGTGGTCCTTGTTGGCCGTGAGCCCGCACGCCTCCTCGGAGGACGGCGCCTCGCCGAAGTACTCGGTCGCGGCGGCGTTCGCCTTCGGAGAGATGATGTGGTTCATCCACAGGTACATGCAGTTCGGGTTCTTGGCCTTGGACGAGATCATCCACGTGTCCGACCAGCCGGTCGACCCTTCCTTCGGCAGCACGGCGGCCACGGGCACCTTCTCGCCCTCGAGCACGTTCGTGATCACCTGCCAGGTCGTCCCGACGACGCTCTCGCCGCCGGTGAACGCGGCGATCTGCTTCGTGTAGTCGGACCAGTACTCGCCGATGTTCGCCCGCTGCTTCTTGAGCAGGTCGACCGCGGCGGTGAACTGCGCATCGTCGAGCTCGTACGGATCCTCGATCTCGAGATCCGGCTGGGTCGCCTTCAGGTAGACGGCCGCATCCGCGATGTAGATCGGGCTGTCGTACGCCGTCACCTTGCCCTTGTACGGCGTCGCCGCCGTCCCAGACGACGCTCCATGAGTCCGGCGCCGGCTTGACGACGTCGGTGCGGTACTGGAGCAGGTTCGCGCCGCGGCCGTGCGGGACGCCGTAGTTGACGTCGTCGACCGTGTTGTGCGGCTGGTCTTTGAGCCCGTCGAAGACACCGGCGTAGTTCTCGATCAAATCGGTGTTGACGGGCGCGACGTCACCCGCCGCGATCAGCCGCAGGCTCGCGTCGCCCGAAGCGGAGACGCCGTCGTACTGGCCGGTGCGCATCAGGGTCACCATCTCGTCGGACGTGTTGCCGACTTTGACATTGACCTGGCAGCCGGTCTCGGTCTCGAAGTCGGACACCCAGTCGACCTTCGGGTCCGTGGTGCCGTCCTCCACGTAGCCGGCCCAGGCGATCAAGTTGACCTGACCTTCGCCCTCGCCGAGCGTCTGGAGCATGCCCTCGGGGGTTCCGCCGGTCGTCTCCGCGGCTGTGGTGCCGGCCCCGCCGGCCTCATCGTCGTCGTCGCCGCCGCACCCGGCAGCCATCACGCTGAGCACGCCCGTTGCGAGCAGTGCCGCCGCCCAGCGTCCGTATCTGCGCTTGCTCATCTAGCTTCCCTCCGTCGTCCCGGTTTCGATTACAAACACGTGCTCCGGCCGCCAACACAGCCGCACCCGGCTTCCCTGTCGCTCGAGCACCTCGCTCGAGCCACTCTCGAGGTTCTGGCTCACCACCATCAACTCGCCGCCCGCGTCCAGTTCGACGTGATAGCGCGTGATCGCTCCGACGTAGACGACGTCGCGGATCCGGCCCTCCTCCACGTGGACACCCTGCTCCGGCTGCTCCCCGTCGCCGAGCAGGCGGATCTTCTCCGGTCGAACCGTAAAGCGCCGGACCACTCCACCCGCTGGGCGCTCGAGCACGTTCGAGACGCCGACGAAGCCGGCGATGAACTCGCTGGCCGGATGTTCGTACACCTCGGCCGGCGCCCCGATCTGCTCGATCTTGCCGTCGTTGAAGACCGCGAGGCGGTCGCTCATCGTCAGCGCCTCCTCCTGGTCGTGCGTGACGTAGACGAAGGTGATCCCGAGCTCCTGCTGGATCCGCTTCAGCTCGACCTGCAGCTCCTGGCGGAGCTTGAGGTCGAGCGCCCCGAGCGGCTCGTCGAGCAGGAGCGCCTTCGGTCGGTTCACGATCGCCCGGGCAAGCGCGACACGCTGGCGCTGGCCGCCCGAGAGCTGGGCGGGCTTCCGGCCCCCGTAGCCCTCGAGCTGTACGAGCGCGAGCGCCTCCCCGGCCCGCCGGCGCCGCTCGCCACGGGCCACCTTCTTCACGCGCAGGCCGTACTCGACGTTCTCCTGCACGGTCATGTGCGGGAAGAGCGCGTAGTCCTGGAAGACAGTGTTGACATCGCGCGCGTACGGCGGCAGCTGCGAGACGTCCTTGCCGCCGAGCTCGACTGTTCCCTCGTCCGGGCGCTCGAAGCCGGCGATCATGCGCAGGGTCGTCGTCTTGCCCGACCCGGAGGGACCGAGCATCGTGAAGAACTCGCCGCGTCCGATCTCCAGGTCGACGCCGTCGACCGCGGTCACGTCGCCGTAGCGCTTCCGCAACCCGACCACGCGGACGTCGATCTCAGCCGGCTGCGACAAGCGCTTCCTCCAGCAACCCGAGGCCGCGGTCGAGCTCCTCGTCCGTGACGTTGAGCGGGGGCAACAGCCGGAGCACGTTGCCGTAGAGACCGCACGCGAGCAGGAGCAGGCCCCGCTCGAAGGCCGCGGCCGTGACCGCCTGGGCGAGATCCGGGCTCTGCTCGCGCAGCTCGAGCGCGAGCATCGGGCCGAGGCCGCGCACCTCCCCGATCTGCTCGTGGCGGGCAGCGAGATCGTCGAGCCGAGAGCGCAACGCGACGCCGAGCTCGTCCGCCCGGGCGCGGAACGCAGGCTCGGCCACAGTGTCGAGCACGACCGCGGCCGCGGCACAGGCGACGGGGTTGCCCCCGAAAGTCCCACCGAGGCCGCCGGGCTCGGGGGCGTCCATGACCTCCGCGCGGCCCGTGACCGCCGCCAGGGGCAGGCCGCCGCCGAGCGATTTGCCCGACACGAGCAGGTCTGGCTCGACGCCCTCGTAGTGCTCGATCGCCCACATCGGCCCGGTCCGCCCCACGCCCGACTGCACCTCGTCGGCGACGAACAGGATCCCGTGCCGCGCACACACTTCCGCGAGTCTCGGGAGGTAGTCCGGCGGCATGACGATGAAGCCGCCCTCGCCCTGGACCGTCTCGAGCACGACGCAGGCGACCGATTCGGCGTCGACCTCGCTCTTGAACAGGTGCTCGAGGGAGGCGATCGCAGCGTCGGTGTCGATGCCACGGTACGGGTACGGCGCGGCAGCCCGGTAGATCTCGCCCGGGAACGGACCGAAGCCCGCCTTGTACGGCCGCACCTTGCTCGTCATGGCCATCGTCAGGAGCGTGCGGCCGTGGAATCCGTTGTCGAAAACGACAACGGAAGGCCGGCCGGTGGCTGCCCGCGCGATCTTGACCGCGTTCTCGATCGCCTCGGCGCCCGAGTTGACGAGAATCGACTTCTGCTCTGAACCTGTGCACGGAGAGTGCTCGGCGAGCCGGCGGCAGAGCTCGACATACGGCTCGTAGGTGCCGACCATGAAGCACTGGTGCAGGAAGCGGTCGACCTGCTCGTGGATCGCGGCGACGACCGGCGCGAAGCCGTGGCCGGTGTTCTGGCAGGCGATCCCGCCGGCGAAGTCGAGGTAGATCGTGCCGTCGGCCGCCTCCACCTGCGCCCCGTCTGCACGGGCGACGACGAGCTTCGGAGTCGAGACACCTCTCGCGACGTAGCGGGCACGCGCCTCGAGGACGTCGTCAGCCATACGCTCCCGGAGGGACACCGGGCGATTCTCTCTCGCCGGCGCGCCCGAGCGCAATAGACGGCCGGGCGAGCGCCAATGGCTCGGCTTAGACACGATGTCGTAAACTCGCGCTCGTGGCCCGTGCCAGTACGCCGCAAATGCTTGCTTCTGACCCTGCGCAACGAGTAGCGTCTTGGCCCGCGCGTCCAAGCGACGCGCAGCACACGATGCTCACGGTCCGAGACATTGCAGCGCTGCCGGGCCTCGGGCTGGAGCTTGCTGCGGGCGCCGCGGGGGGCGGGAACGTCATTCGGTGGGTTCACGTCTCGGAGCTGCCCGATCCGACACCCTGGCTGGAGGGCGGGGAGCTGCTGATCACGACGGGGCTCGGCATCGGCCAGCTCTCGCGGCCGCAGCGCGAATACGTCCGCCGCCTCGCGGGACACGGGCTCGCAGGCCTTGCGTTCGGCGTCGGCTTCGGTTGGGGCGAACCGCCCGAGGCGCTCGCCGACGAGGCCGAGCGGCTGAACTTTCCACTCGTGACGGTGCCGTACGAAGTACCGTTCATCGCGCTGACGAAGGCGATCGCGGCGCAGCTCGCGAACGAGCAGCTCGCCCGCGTGGAACGAGCGCTCGAGGTGCACGAGCGACTTGCCCAAGCGGTGCTCGAGGGACGCGGCGCCCCCGCTCTGCTCGCGATCCTCGGCGACCACGTCGGTTGCTCGCTGGCGCTCGTCGACGTGTCCGGCCGCACGGTCAGTGAGCGCCACGGCGGTCGTCTCGAGGCGTGCGAGCACGTGCTCGAACTGCCGGTCGTCGCGAACGGGGCGATCGCGACACTGCGCGCGGGCAAGCCGGAGGGCGAGCTCTCCGAGTACGACCGCCTCGTGCTCCACCACGGGCAGACCGCGCTCGCCTTCGAGCTCTCACGCCGCCAGGCGGTTTCGGCGGCGGAGCTCCGGCTTGCCGGCGACCTGCTCGAGGACCTCGAGCACGACCGGCTCGACGAGCGGGAGATCGTGCGCCGGATCTCGGCGTTCGGGCTCGACCCCCAGGGCCGGTATGCCGCGCTGCTCGCGGTCGCTGCGGGCCCGGCACAGGCCGAGGACGTCCGCGCGGCCGCCGCAAAGGCGCTCGACGCGCGCGGCACGCGCTATCTCTCTGCCGCGCGACGCGACCGGGCGGCCTTCCTCGTTGCGACAGGGCTCGAGGACGACGCCCTCGCGATCGCCCGGGAGCTCGTCGACGCCTCGCCCGGTACTCGCGTCGGCGTCGGCCGGCCGAGCTCCGGCTCCGGTCTCGGCCGCAGCCTGCTGGAGGCACGCGCCGCCCTCGACGCAGTCGCTGGCCCCGTCGCGTCCTACCACGACCTCGGCTCGCTCGAGCTCCTGCTCAGCCTTCCGGGAGCGACGCTCGAAGCGTTCGTGGCACGCGTGCTCGGCCCGGCCTCGACGAACTCCTGGCTGCTCGAGTCGCTCACTGCGCTGCTGGACAGTGGCTGCCGCTGGAGCGAGGCTTCCAACCGCCTTGGAGTCCATCGGCACACGCTCCGCTACAGGATGGACCAGCTGCGCAAGCAGACGGGCCGTCATCCGGACGATCCGGCCCAGCGAATGGAGCTCTGGCTGGCGGTCAAGGCACAGCAGGCGCTCAGCGCGCGCGAAGGCGTGGATGCCGGCGAGCCAGTACCCACCTAGAAAACGTCGCTGTTGGGAGCGAAGCGACCCTTCAGGGATCTCGCGGAGCGGGAAAAACAGTGCGGTTTGCCGTACTGACACCGCCCGCCGCCTCTGCCACGATATGCCTGTGCCCAAGACCGTAGTGATCGCCGACGACCATCCCAGCTTCCGGGCATCGGCGCGGGCGATCCTCCAGTCGGAGGGATTCGAGGTGATCGGCGAGGCCGAGGACGGTGCGAGCGCGATCGCCGCCGTCCGCGAGCTCGCACCCGATGTGGTGCTGCTCGACGTGCAGCTCCCGGATCTCGACGGCTTCGCCGTCTGCCGGCAGCTCTGTCTCAACGGCGGTTCGCCCGGCGTCGTGCTCGTCTCGAGCCGCGACGCGTGCGACTACGGCGGGCTGATCGCGCAGAGCGGTGCCCGCGGCTTCATTGCGAAGGCCGAGCTGAGCGGCGCCGCACTGGCTGATCTGCTTGGGTTGAGCGCGCGCGCCATCTTCCTGGCGGCAGCCGCCGCGCTCGGGCTGGCGCTCACGGGCATCGCAATCCTGCTCGTGCTCGCGAGCGACCACGAGGACAACAAGGCAGCGACGATCGCGCTCGCGGCCACGGCCGGGCTCTCCTTCATCGCCAGCGGCCTCTTCGCGCTGTGGCGCCGACCCGAGAACCGCACCGGGTACCTGCTCGCGGCAGTGGGCTACCTCTGGTTCTTCGGCGCGCTCAACGAGTCGAACAACGACTGGCTGTTCACCGCGGGCGTAGCGCTCGGCAGCCTCGCCTTCGGCGCGTTCTTCCACCTGTTGCTCGCATTCCCCGGTGGCCGGCTCATGCGGACGCCGCGACCTCTGGCTCGTCGTCTCGACGTACGCGCTCGTGCTCACAGGAGGCGTAGCGACCGCGCTGCTCGAGGAGGTTCCCAACCCCAAGATCTGTCCGGGGTGCCGAAGCACGATCGCAGTCGCAAGCAACGACGACCTCGAATCCGTCCTCACCGTCATCTTCACGGCTCTCGCGCTCGCGCTTCTGGCGACGGTGCTCGTCATCGTCGTGACCCGCTATCGGCGTTCGGAAGGGGCGCTGAGGCGGGCGCTCGGCCCGGTGCTCGGCGCCGGCGCGCTCGCGATGGCGGTGCTGCTGCTCCAGATCGTCGTCGCCGCCTACTCGGCTAGCGCCGCGGAGCCCCTCCAGTACGTCTTCCTCGCGGCCTTCGCCATGGTTCCGTTCGCGTTCCTCGTCGGCGTGCTGCGCAGCCGGCTGGCACGTTCGGCCGTCGGCGACCTCTTGCTCGCACTCGACCGGGGAAGGCCGATCCGCGACGCGCTCGCCGTCGCGCTCGGCGACCCCAAGCTCGAGATCGCATACTGGCTACCGGAGCGGGAACGCTATGTCTCCGCGGACGGGAAGCCGTTGCCCCACCAGCCCGAGGGACGCGGGACAACCCTCGTCGAGCACGGTGGACGGCCGACAGCCGCGCTCCTGCACGATCCGATGATCAGCGACGAGCCGGAGCTCGTCGAAGCCGTGGCGGCGGCCGCGGGCCTGTGGCTGGACAACGAACGCCTCCAGGCGAAGCTTCGCGCAGAGGTCGCATTCCTCGAGGCGATCGTGAACGCCTCCCCCTCGCTGCTCTGCTCGATCAATCGCGAAGGGAGGATCGCGAACCTGAACGACGCGGCCTGGAACGCAAGTGGCTACGTCCTCGAGAACGACGTCAAGGGGCAGATGTTCGCGGACGTCTTCGTCGCGCCCGAGGCGCGGGATGAGTGGAACCGCAGGTTCGAGGAGGCGGCGCCGGCCCACGAGGAGGCGAGCTTCGAGCACACGTTCGTCAACCAGCTGGGCGAACGACTGACGATCGCGTGGTCGACGGCGCCTCTCTACGACGACGACGGGAGTGTCCGCTACGTCGTCTGCGGTGGGCTCGACATCACAGAGCGACAACGGCAGGAGTCTGAGCGGGCGCGGGAGCGCGATTTCCTGCGCACGCTCGCCGACGCCACGCCAAGTCTGCTCGTCGTCGTCGACCACGATGGGACGGTCGTCGGCAACTCGGTCAACAAAGGCTTCGAGCGCACGATCGGCTGGACGGAGCAGGACATGCTCGGACGCAGCTTCCTCAGCATCTTCCGAGAAGATGAGGGCTCTGACGCCCGACTCGGCGTTGCGGCGGCCTTCAACGGCGCCGAGCCGACCGAGCGGATCTCGCACTGGTGCACGCGAGACGGCGGCGAGCGGATGATCGCCTGGACGGCAACGCCGATCGTCGACGGCGAAGGGAGGTCGCTGGCGCTCATCGTGGGTGTGGACGCCACAGAGCGACAGCGGCGCGAGTCAGAGCTACGGTCGAGCGAGGAGCGGCTGCGCGCGGCGATCGAGGCCTCTCCGGTCGCGATCGTCGAGTACGCCCTCGACGACACGATCACGCTCTGGAACCCCGCCGCCGAGCGGATCTTCGGCTGGACGGCCGAGCAGGTGATCGGCGGGAAGGCCAAGCACCAGCCGCCCGGACCGAGCGGCCGAGCTCGCCGAGCTCTTTCGCCGCGTCCGGGCCGGCGAGGTCTACACCCAGCATCGAGAGCAAGCGCGTGCGCAGCGACGGGTCGTACATCGACGTCGAGATCTCGGCGGCACCGATCCGCGACGGCGACGGCAAGGTCATCAGCCACATGGCCCTCTTCGCCGACATCACGCAGCGCAAGCGCCAGGAGGAGGAGCTGCGCGCGTCGCGCGCCCGCATCGTCCAGGCCGGCGACGAGCGCGCCGGCGCGTCCTCGAGCGAAACCTGCACGACGGCGCGCAGCAACGCCTCGTTGCCCTCTCCCTCTCGCTTCGCCTCGCCCAGTCGAAGGTCGATTCCGCACCGGACGAGGCCGTAGCCGTGCTCGAGGCGGCCCGCGAGGAGCTCGCCGCCGCGCTCGACGAGCTGCGCGAGCTCGCGCGCGGGATCCACCCGGCGGTCCTCACCGATCGCGGGCCTGGCGGCAGCCGTCGAGGCCCTCGCCACACGCTCGCCCGTACCCGTCGAGTTCGACGTCCCAGAGAACGAGCTGCCGCACGCGGTCGGGGCCGCCGCCTACTACGTGATCGCCGAGGCGCTCGCGAACGTGATCAAGTATGCGAGCGCCAGCGAGGTGAACGTCCGTGTCGGGTGCGAGGACAGCCGAGCTGTCGTCACAGTCTCGGACGACGGCGTCGGCGGCGCCGAATCCCGGCGGAGGGCTCCGGGCTGAGTGGCCTTGCCGACCGCGTCGAGGCGCTCGGCGGCAGCCTCACGGTCGACAGCCCGGCGGGCGGCGGCACCTGCGTCACTGCGATCTTCCCGCTGCAGCCCGCGTAGTTCCCCGCCTCGGGCGCCGCTTCGCGGCCAAAACCACCCGCCGAGGGTAGGGAAGGCCGCACCTCCGGACGCCTGCGCGCCGCATCGGCGCGTCTGCCCGGCTCTGGGAGTGTGCGGTCATCGCATGGAACACCAACACGGAACACCAAGGAGGAACGTCATGTATGCCAGCACCAGGATCGATCTCGCACACCGCAAGGGCGACGGCATCGACGTCACCCTCTGGTGGTCACCCGACGACGACAGCGTCGCGGTCGAGGTGCTCCACTTCGCGAGCGAGTCGAGCTTCGAGCTCGCCGTCGACCGAGACCGCGCCCTCGACGCCTTCTACCACCCCTTCGCGTACGCAGCCCGCAGGAGCCCTGAATTGCTGGACGTCGCCGCCTAGACTCTCCCGTATGCGCGCGCTGCCGAGCGGGCACCGTCACCTTCCTCTTCGCGGACGTCGAGGGCTCGACTCGGCTGGCGCGCGAGCTCGGCGACGAGTGGCAGACCGTCCTCGCCGACATCCGCCGCCTCTTGCGGGAGGCCGTCACCGGAGCGGCGGGGCACGAGGTCGACTGCGCGCGGAGACGAGCTCTTCGCCGTCTTCGCTTCGCCCGACGCGGCCGCCGCGGCGGCCACCGACGCCCAGCGGCGGCTCGGCGGCCACAACTGGCCCGCGCCCGTCCGCATCCGGATCGGCCTGCACACCGGCACGGCGGCCCTTGCCGAGGACGGCTACGTGGGCGTCGACGTCCATCGGGCCTACCGGATCGCCTCGACAGCGGCCACGGGGGCCAGATCGTCGCGTCCGAGTCCGCGGCGGCCGCGCTCGCACCCGCGCGACGAGCTGCGCGACCTCGGCCTCTGGGCGCTGCCCGACCTGCCCGAGCCCGGAGCGCATCTTCCAGCTCGAGGAGCCGGGGCTCGGCGAGCGACTTCCCGCCCTTGCGCGCCCGGCCCGGGGCCACGCCCGTACGCGTCGTGCTCGCCGACGACTCCGTGCTCCTGCGCGAGGGCATCGCGAGGCTGCTCGACGACGCCGGCTTCGACGTCGTCGCACAGTCGGGGAACGCCGAGGACCTGCTGCGCCACGTCGCCATGCACCAGCCCGACGTTGCCGTCGTCGATATCCGGATGCCGCCGACCCAGACCGACGAGGGGCTACGCGCGGCAAAGGAGATCCGCGAGCGGCACGCGTCCACCGGTGTACTCGTCCTCTCCCAGTACGTCGAGCCCGGTTACGCGATGGAGCTGCTCTCGGAGAGCGCCGAGAGCGTCGGCTATCTGCTCAAGGACCGCGTGGCCGACGTGGAGGAGTTCGCAGCGGCCGTGCGGCGCGTCGCCGAGGGTGGTTCGGCGCTCGACCCGGCTGTCGTGAGCGAGCTCGTCGGACGACACCGGCGCGACGACCCGCTCGCAGATCTCTCGCCACGCGAGCGTGAGGTGCTCGAGTTGATGGCCGAGGGGCGCTCGAACCAGGCGATCGCGGCCCGCCTCTTCGTCACGCTCCGCGCCGTCGAGAAGCACGTCACGAGCATCTTCGTGAAGCTGCGGCTCCCTGCCGCCGCCGAGGATCACCGCCGCGTGCTCGCGGTGCTTGCGCTCTTGCGCGGCTGACCGGGCTCGATCCGGGGAAAGACCAGGGTCGGCTCAGGGTGATGCCGGATACCGCCCGGGCCGCGCGGACTCGATCCTTGCGGCATCGTGGTAACCGGCGCTCAAACCCGCTCGCGGCGGTACGGCTTACCGCACCCACAGACGCTGGCCTGCCGCATGGTTCCGACCTCGCCGGCTTGCGAGGGTGGCGTCATGTTCCTCGACCGCATCCGTCGCCTCGCAGACCGGCCCTACCCGGGTCGCATCGAGCTCGCAGCGCTCGCCGTCCTCTACGGCGTGTACGAGCTCGTGCGCGGGTTCGGCAGCGAGAACTGGGCGGCAGCCCGCGCGCACACCGCCGACATCGTCGCGCTGGAGCGCCACCTCCACCTCTTCGTCGAGCAGGACATCCAGAACCTCGCGGGTCTGCTCCCAGGAGTGCCCGCGCTGCTCGGATTCCTCTACGTCGCCCTCCATTTCGCGGGCACCGCCGGTGTGCTCATCTGGGTACACCGCCGGCGCCCGCATGCGTTTCCGTTCCTGCGCACGACGCTGATCGTCAGCACGGGCCTCGCGCTCGCGGGCTACGTCCTGTATCCCGCCGCTCCCCCGCGGCTGGCGAACCTCGGCTTCGCAGACACCGTCAGCACGCACACGGGCCTGAACCTCAGCTCCGACCTGCTCGGCAGCCTCTACAACCCGATCGCGGCCGTGCCCAGCCTCCACTTCGGCTACTCGCTGATCGTCGGCGTCGCGCTCGCCCAGCTCGCCTCGCGCCGCTCGATGCGGCTCGTCGGCGCCGCCTACCCCGGGCTGATGCTCCTGATCATCGTCGCGACCGGCAACCACTTCCTCTTCGACGCCGTCGCCGGCGGCCTCGTCGTCGCCGCCGGCTGGCTCGTCGCCTCGCGGCTGGCCACCCCGGCCCCGGCCCCAGCGCTGGCCACGCCGGTGCGGCTTGCCGCAGCCAACGACACCTGGACGCCGCATTCCAACCCGAACCACGCCCAGGCAGCCTGACCCAACCCACCCGAAAAGCACGAAAGGACCCCCGCACATGTCACCGTTGAAGCACAGCAACAACTTCGCGGCCCGAATGGGCCGCTGGAGCGCGAGCCACTGGAAGACCGCGGTCTTCGGCTGGCTCGCGTTCGTGGTCGCGTCCGTCTTCATCGGCGGCGCGGTCGGCACCAAGTACCTCGAGGACAACGACCTCGCCGTCGGCGAGGCCGGCCGCGCGACCGAGATCATCGAGGCCGGCTTCCCGCAGTCCGCCGACGAGCAGGGCGAGATCGTCCTGATCCAGTCGAAGACGCTCTCGGCGAGGACCCGGCCTTCCAGGCCGCGATCGAGGACGTCACGAAGACGCTCGACACGTTCCCGCAGGTGCGAAAGCTCGACTCTCCGCTCGAGGCCGGGCACGCAGACCTGGTCTCCGCCGACGGCCACTCGGCGATGGTGCAGTTCAGCCCCAAGGGCACCTACGAGGAGGCCATCCTCTACATCGAGAAGATCGAGGCGGCTGTCGACAAGGCGGCGGCTCGGCACCCGGACTTCGAGATCGACGAGCTCGGCAGCGCCAGCACCGGCAAGGCGACCGACGAGGCGTTCAACAGCATGCTCGCGAAGGCCGGGATGGTTGCCCTCCCGCTGACCCTCGTGATCCTGCTGTTCGTCTTCGGCTCGGCCGTCGCCGCGCTGATCCCGCTCCTGCTCGCCATCACCGCCGTGGTCGCGACGACGAGCCTGATCGCTCTGCCCAGCCAGTGGATCCCGGTCGACGAGTCGATCGCGGAAGTGATCCTGCTGATCGGCCTGGCAGTCGGAATCGACTACTCGCTCTTCTACCTCCGGCGCGAGCGCGAAGAGCGTGCCGCAGGTCGCAGCGAGCACGCAGCGCTCGAGGCCGCCGCAGCCACGTCCGGCCGCGCCGTCCTGATCTCCGGAATCACGGTCATGATCGCGATGGCAGGGATGTTCCTGTCGGGCGACAAGACGTTCATGTCCTTCTCGATCGGGACGATGATGGTCGTCGCGATCGCGATGATCGGCTCGCTCACGGTTCTGCCGGCACTGCTCGGCAAGCTCGGCGACCGGGTCGAGAAGGGCCGCATTCCGTTCGTGCACCGGCTCAAGCGCAAGGACGGCGAGAGCCGCTTCTGGGGAGCGATCCTCGGCGCGGTGCTCCGGCGCCCGGTCGTCTCGGCCGTCGCCGCCACCGCAGTCCTGGTCGCGCTCACCGTCCCGGCGTTCTCGCTCAACACCACCACGACCGGGCTCGACGACATCTCGATCCCCGAGATCGAGCCGTTGAAGAAGTTCGACGAGGCCTTCCCGGGCGGCAACGATCCCGCAGTCGTCGCGATCAAGGCCGACGACGTCCGGGCCGAGCCGGTCCGGAACGCGATGGCCGAGCTCGAGCGGCGTGCCCTCGCGACCGGCCAGATGAGCGGCCCGATCGAGATCGAGGCGAGCCGCGACAACACCGTCGCGACGATGGACATCACGCTGGCCGGCTCAGGCACGGACGAGGTCTCGCAGGCGGCGCTCGCCACCCTGCGCGACGACCTCCTGCCGCAGACGGTCGGACAGGTCGAAGGAGTCGAGTACGCCGTCACCGGCAACACCGCGCTCGACCAGGACTGGGAGACGGGGATGGTGAAGACGGCACCGCTCGTCTTCGGCTTCGTCCTCATCTTCGCCTTCCTGATCCTGTTGGCCTCGTTCCGCTCGCTCGTGGTCGCGATCAAGGCGATCGTCCTCAACCTCCTCTCGGTCGGAGCCGCGTACGGCATCCTCGTGGCGACCTTCCAGTGGGGCTGGGGCGAGAGCCTGCTGAACTTCGAGTCCAACGGCGGCATCACGCCGTGGCTGCCGATGTTCCTGTTCGTGATCCTGTTCGGGCTCTCGATGGACTACCACGTCTTCATCCTGAGCCGCGTCCGCGAGGCCTACGACCGCGGCCTCTCGAACGAGGACGCGGTCGCGCACGGGATCAAGTCGTCGGCCGGTGTCGTCACGAGCGCAGCAGTCGTCATGGTCGGCACCTTCTCGGTGTTCGCCCTGCTGCCGGTGATCGACATGAAGGAGATGGGCATCGGCCTCGCGGCCGCCGTCCTGATCGACGCCACGCTGATCCGCGCCGTGCTCCTGCCGGCGACGATGAAGCTGCTCGGAGACCGCAACTGGTACCTGCCGCGCTGGCTCGAGTGGCTCCCCCGCCTCGAGCACGAGGCCGAGCGGCCCCCAAGGCGACGCCGGCACTGCCCGAAGCGGCGTAGCCCTCACACCAACCCTCCGGCGGCGCCGCGCGACCAGCGCGGCGCCGCCGGCATTCACACTCAAGACTGGAGCAGCACCGTGGACACAGCGATCCGCACCGACCTGCGCACGACGTCTCACGCCTTTGCCATGCAGTCCGTCGTCGCTCTCGGCTCTCTCGCGATCGTCGGGCTCCACGTCGTAGACGACTCGTTCCTGCACCCCGAGCCCGGCACGTCGGCACTGGATCACCTCGCCGGCGGCCTCGTACCCCTCGGCGTGCTCGGCCTCGCAGCCTTTGGCTACCACCGCGGGCGTGCAGGGCTCCGCGGCGCTATCGCGCTCGTCGCCGGCCTCTTCGCGCTCCTGATCGGAGCGACGTCCGCGGGGTACCAGACGATGACGGTCGGCCCCTCCGGCGACGACTACACCGGCCTGCTCGTCCTTCCGGCCGGGCTCGCGCTCATCGGCGTCGGGATCGCAACGCTCTGGCGCTCACGGAAGCTGGACGACCGCCGCCTGTGGCGATACACCCGCAGGGCGCTGATCACCGTCGTCGCACCGGTCCTGGCGTACGCGACCATCGCGCCGCTCGGATTCGGCTACGTGATCACGCACGTCATGCGGCAGACCGTGCCGGCGGCGAACCTCGGCGCCGCGCACGAGAACGTCTCGTTCAGGACGAGCGACGGCCTCGAGCTCCAGGGCTGGTACGTGCCCTCGAAGAACGGCGCCGCCGTGATCGCCTTCCCCGGCCGCAGCGGCCCGCAGGCGCACACCCGCATGCTCGTCCGCCACGGCTACGGCGTCCTGCTCTTCGACCGGCGCGGCGAGGGCAAGAGCGAAGGCGACAGCAATCTGCTCGGCTGGGGCGGCGACAAGGACATCCTCGCCGCGGTCGAGTTCCTGAAGGCGCGGCCGGACGTCGACCCGGGCAAGATCGGCGGGCTCGGCCTCTCCGTCGGCGGCGAGCTGATGCTCCAGGCCGCAGCCGAGACCGACGAGCTCGCCGCCGTCGTCTCCGAGGGCGCAGGCACGCGCCAGCTCAGCGAGCAGCTGGAGGAGTTCCACGGGTTCGAGCGGGTGTTGAACGCGCCGGGCGTTCCTGTTCATGACCGTTGGAACGGCCGTCTTCTCCAGCACCGCCCCGCCGCCGAACCTGACCGACGTCGCTCCCAAGATCGAGCAGCCGCTCTTCGTGATCTGGGCGCCGAACGGCGGCAACATCGAGCACATGAGCAAGGAGTACTACGAGCTCGCGGGCGCGCCCGAAGCAGATCTGGGCGATGCCCACCGCCAAGCACGTCGGCGGCATCCGCGACCAGCCGCAGGAGTACGAGCGGCGCGTCGTCGGCTTCTTCGACAAGACGCTCCTCGCGGAGCAAGTGACCCAGGAAGACCGAAGCCCCGCCCTCTGCAACGGAGGGGGCGGGGCTTCATTCGTTCTGGAGCCGGAGGCGGGGCTCGAACCCACGACCTACTGCTTACAAGGCAGTTGCTCTACCAGCTGAGCTACTCCGGCGCGTGCCGGAATCGTACTCGCCCTACTGCAGAACCTCGCGCGTCTTCTGGTGGGCCAGGATCTTGCGCTTGACCCGCTGGAGCGCGTTGTCGATCGTCTTGCAGTCGCAGCCCAGGTCCTCGGCCATGTCCTCGTACGAGAGCCCTTCGAGGTAGCAGCGCAGGGCGTCGGCCTCGAGCGGCGAGAGGCCCGTGCCGAGCGCGAAGACGAGGCTCTGCAGCTCCTCGGTCGAGATCACGCACACGGCCGGGTCGTTCGTCGTCGGGCCCGGGAGCGCGTCGCCGAGCGTGCACTCGCCGTCGTTGTCCTGGCCGGCGGGGGTGTGGCTGAACGAGATGTACTGGTTCAGCGGCTGGTGCTTGTACCGGGTCGCCGTCTTGATCGCGGTGATGATCTGCCGCGTCACGCACAACTCGGCGAAGCTGCGGAACGAGGTCTCCTTGTCGGCCCGGAAGTCGCGCACCGCCTTGTAGAGCCCGATCAGGCCCTCCTGGATCAGGTCCTCCGAGTCGCCGCCGGCGAGGAAGTACGAGCTCGCCTTCAGGCGCACGAACCCCGTGTAACGGCGCATCAGCGCATCGAGCGCGGCCTGGCTGCCGTTCCGCGCTTTGACCACCAGCTGCAAATCCTCAAGCTCTCGTTGAGCCTTCTGCGCCGATTTGGCGACGACTGCGGGTTGGGCGGACATCGCGGTCTCCCTGCAAATAACGGGAAAGAGCCATGGCGGCCGCCGTGCCGGACGCTCAACTCTCACCCTTAGGTTGAGGCAGAAGATAGCAGGAGTGTCCGCAAGTTACAAGTCGTTTGCAATAGATCTAATATCTTAGGAACGTATGTTCGTGTCAGCCCTCCTCGCCGCGGCGCATCCGCTCGAGCCGCTCGCGCGTCTCGTCGTCGAGCGAGTCGCGCAGGCGGGAGCCGTGCGGCTCCTCGTGGCGCACTTGCTCGAGGTCGCCGAGGAACGTGACGGAGGAGCGCTTCTGCACCGCCTGGCCGGAGGTGCCGCGCACGGCGAAGTCCGAGGAGACGAGACAGACCTCCTCGGTGTCGCGGTGCTCCGCGGCGAGCCGCTCGAGCACGGCGTCCGCGTGCGCCGCGAACCGGACCGAGAGCGGGCCGATCTCCGCATCGGCTCCGACGCCGTCCCAGACCAGCACGCCCCGCGCCCCGCGCATGGCGACGAAGGACGCGAGCGCGTCGGTGAGCTCGCGCTGGCCGTCGAACGAGCCGGCGTGGAGCAGGTTGTGGCCGTCGAAGAGGTACAGCGTCGGCTCAGCCATCGCGTCGTGCGGCGGGCCTCGTAGAGGAGCAGAGCGGCGGCGACGCTGACGTTGAGCGACTCGACGTTGCCGGCGAGCGGGATCGAGACGGTGGCGTCGCAGGCCCGCCGGACGAGCGGGCGGACGCCCTTGCCCTCGGCGCCGAAGACGAGCGCGAGCCCGCCGGTCAGGTCGGCCGTCCACAGGTCCTGCTCCGCCTCGGCGCTGGCCGCGTAGATCCAGAGGTCGCCGCGCTTGATCTCGTTCAGGTAGCGGGCGAGGTTCGGCACCACTGCGACCGGCAGATGCTCGACGGCGCCGGCCGAGGCGCGGCAGACAGCCGGCGTCACACGGGCGGAGCCGTGGGCGGGGACGACGACACCGGTGGCGCCGGCTCCCTCGGCGCTCCTGATCACGGCGCCGAGGTTGCGAGGGTCGGTGACCTGGTCGAGGCAGGCGAGGAGCGGGCGCTCGACATTCGCCAGCTCGTGCGCGTCGGCGTAGCGATAGGGCTCGCACCAGGCGAGCACGCCCTGGTGGTCGCGCGTCTCCGCCGCCTCGCCGATCTCCCGATCCGGCTTGACGTGGACGCGCGGGCCGTCCGCCGAGCCAGGGCTCGGACGCCACCGCGCGCTCGGTCGCCCAGAGCTCGAGCACCTCGCGCGGCCCTCGCAGGGCCTCGCGCACGGGCCGGCGGCCGTAGACCTGCTCCCGCGTCACGCCACGCGGACGAGGCGGTAGCCACCGGCCTCGTCGCGCACCTCCCAGCCGGCAGCGTCGATCTCCGCCCGCAGCCGGTCCGACTCGGCGAAGTCGCGCCGCTCACGTGCCTCCTGCCGCAGCCGGGCCAGCTCGCGAATCTCCTCCGGCGCGTCCGCATCGGGCGGCGCCAGGCCGAAGATCTCGAGCGCTTTCCGCAGCCGGTCGAGGTTCCGCACGCGCCGCCACTCGTGCATCAGGGCCAGCGCCGCCGGCGTGTTGAAGTCGTCGTCGAGCACCGCGACGAACTCCTCCCACGCAGGGCCGAGGTCGGTTCGATCCTCCTGCACGAAGGCGTTCGAGAAGGTCGTCCACTGCGCTCTGGCCTGCTCCATCGTCTCGTCGGAGAAGTCGATCGGGCTGCGCCAGTGCGCGGTGAGGAAGAAGAGCAGCGTCGTCTCGACGCCCCACCGGTCGAGCACCTCCTCGATCGTCTCGACGTTGCCGAGCGACTTCGACATCTTCTCGCCGGTGAAGCGGAGCATGCCGTTGTGCATCCAGATCCTGGCGAACTCGTGACCGAGCGCCCGCGACTGCGCCACCTCGTTCTCGTGGTGCGGGAAGACGAGGTCGAGCCCGCCGCCGTGGATCTCGAACGAGGGGCCGAGGAGCTTCTCCGCCATCGCGGAGCACTCGATGTGCCAGCCCGGCCGCCCCCGCCCCCAGGGCGAGTCCCACGCCGTGTCCTCCTCCGGCTTGTTCGCCTTCCAGAGCGCGAAGTCGCGGCGGGTCCTCCTTGAGCGGGTTCGGCTCCTCCTCCTCGTCCTCGAGCTGGTCGAGCCGCTGCCCGGACAGCCGGCCGTACTCCTCGAAGCGGGCGACGCGGAAGTAGACGTCACCCTCGACCTCGTACGCGTAGCCGCGCTCGATCAGGTCGACGATGAAGCGAATGATCTCGTCCATCGACTCGGTCACGCGCGGGTAGTGGTCGACCTCGTCGAGCCCGAAGCGGCTGACGTCCTCGAGGTACCACTCGGTCGCCTCGGCGGCCCGCTGCGGCGCTCGCACCGGGCGCGGCGGCGTAGATCTTGTCGTTCACGTCGGTGATGTTGTGGACGAGCGTGACCTCGTAGCCGCGCTCGCGCAGCCAGCGCTTGTACCAGCGAGGCAAGCACGAACGGCCGCGCGTTGCCGATGTGCGCGCGGGCGTAGACGGTCGGGCCGCAGACGTACATCCCGATCGGGCCGGAGCGGCTCGGGCAGGTCGACGAGCCCCCGGGCGCTGGTGCTATAGAGCCGCATCGACCCTCCGCAGCGCCTCGTCCTGCGGCAGCGCCGCGATCACCGTCCAGAGCTCGGGGCCGCGCTCGGCGCCGGTGAGTGCGAGCCGGAGCGCCTTCAGGTCGCCGCCGACCGCCTTCAGCTCTCGCACGATCTCCTTCCCGTCCAAGCCCGCTCGCCCGGAGCTGCGACGAAGCGCTCCAGCGTCGGCCGCGCCTCCTCGGGGAGGCTCACCGGCTGCGGCTCGAGGATCGCGGCCGCCATCGCTCGCGCCTCGACCAGGTCGCGGGCGCCGCGCAGTGCGCGGGCGAGCTGCGGCGGCGCGCCGGCGCGCGCGGCGAGCTCCTCGTCCGAGAGCGACTCGATCGCGTCGATCGCGAGCCGCCGGATCCGCGGCAGGTCGAGGTGGACGTCATGTCGCGGCAGATCCAGCTCCTCGAGGTAGGCGCGCACCGCCTCGGGAGGGATCCCCTGCTCGCGCAGGTCGGCCACGGTGGCGACGCCGTGATCCCGCTTGGAGAGCTTCTTCCCGTCCGGCCCGAGCACGAGTCCGTGGTGGATGTACTCGGGCGGCTCGGTCCCGAGCGCCTCGTGCAGGCGGCGGTGCAGGGCTTCGTTCGGACCGGTGGTCGTTGCCGCGGATCACGTGCGTGATCCCGTAGTGGACGTCGTCGACGACGCTGGCGAGGTGGTAGGTCGGGCGCCCGTCCTCGCGGACGAGCGTGATCCCGTCGAAGCGCTCGCCGAGTGCCTGCGCCGCCTCGAGGTGGCGCTCGCGACGGTCGCTCTGCCGCACCGGCCCGTCGTTCCAGACGATCCCGAGCCACTCGAGGTCGCGGACGAGCTGCTCCTCGCCGCCGGCCACGTTCCGTGCGGCATCGGTGTCGTCGATCCGCAGCAGCATCCAGTCGCCGCGGCGGCGGTTTGCGACGGCGGAGAGGGCACTGCCGAGGTGGAGCGAGCCGGTCGGGCTGGGGGCAAAGCGTGTGCGGGCCATGGGGGATCCAATCTACCCTTGCCTCCATGCACGACGCCCTGCTCGGCTGGTACGCCGAGAATCGTCGCGACCTCCCGTGGCGGAAGACGCGGGACCCGTACGCGATCCTCGTCAGCGAGGTGATGCTGCAGCAGACCCAGGTCGAGCGCGTGATCCCGCGCTGGCTCGAGTGGCTCGAGCGGTGGCCGACGCCCGCCGCGCTCGCCGCGGCGTCTCCGGCGGACGTGATCCGCGCCTGGCAGGGTCTGGGCTACAACCGGCGCGCGCTCAACCTTCATCGCGCGGCGCGTGCGATCGCCGAGCACGGCTGGCCGGACGACCTGACCGAGCTCCCGGGCATCGGCCCGTACACCGCCGCGGCGATTCGCAACTAGGCGTTCGGCGAGGCCGTGCTGCCGGTGGACACGAACGTGGCGCGCATCCAGGAGCGCACGGGCCATGCGTTCGGGCCGGAGTCGTTGCAGGCGATCTTCGATCTCGGCGCAACCGTGTGTCTTGCACGAGTGCCGCGCTGCGGCGTCTGCCCGCTCGCGAGTCGACTGCCCTCGCGCGGGCGACCGTTACGAGCCGCTGCGCAAGCAGTCTCGCTTCGAGGGCTCGTTCCGGCAGCGCCGCGCCGCGCTGCTGCGGCTCGTCGCCGACGGAGTCGACGCCTGTCGCCGAGCGCCGACCCGACGCCGTGGACTCACTGGTGCGCGACGGTCTCGTCGAGTACGACGGAGGCCTCGTCCGCCTGCCTGCCTAGACCCGGTGGTGCACCCAGACGTTCGGCTCGACGTGACGGCCCACGCCGTTCTCGACGACGAGCGTCGCGAGCGCGCCCGGGAAGACGTACTCGCCGTCCGCGGGGAAGCGCATCTCCGTCCACGCCTCCCAGTCGGCGACGGAGCCTCCATGCAGCATCGACCGCGGCGCGGCCCGCGAGGATCTCGCCTCCGGCCGCTCGTGCGATGCGCAGCCAGGGGTCGAAGTGCGTGCCGTCGTCGCGTCGCCACTCGATGTACTCGCTCGATCGGGATCAGCGGGTAGAGGTCCTTCTAGCTCGGCCGCACGGGCGCGAGCGAGATCGGCAGGCCGGCTGCGGCGACCGCCTTCGCGGAACGCCTCGCATCACCGCGACGAGAGCCGCGGCCCTGCTGGCCGGAGGCCGACGCTGATCGCCAGTCGCGGACAACGCACCTGGCCGAGCTCGCCGGCGATCATCCCGAGCACGAACCCTGCGTCCCAGCCGCGTCGGCAGACCTCGACCGGGCCGTCCAACGGAATCGGCACGGCATGCGCCTCGGCAACGAGCGGTCGTCGCCGTCGAGGAGATGCGACCTGGAAGTCCGGGAAGTCGTAGTACTGAGCCGGCCCCAGTAGAGGTTCGCGGCGGCGTCGTGGTGCATGAACTCCGGGAACGTCACCTGCGCCGAGGCGCTCGACGCGGCTCGAGCAATTCGGGACGCTCGGCGTAGCGAGAAGAGCTTCACGCGCGCTCCAGCAGCGCGACCGCCTCCGCCGCGAGGCCTTCGCCGCGGCCGGTGAAGCCGAGCTTGTCGGTCGTCGTCGCGCGGACGTTCACCTGCGCCGGCTCGACGTCGAGCGCGGCGGCCAGCCGGCGACGCATCTCCTCACGGTGCGGGGCGATTCGCGGCTCCTCGCCGATCAAGATGCAATCGGCGTTGACGAGCACGAACCCCGCCTGGCGAACCTGCGCGTAGGCGTCGCGCAGCAGCTCGAGCGAGTCGGCGCCCTGCCAGCGCTCGTCCCCCGAGGGGAAGAGCGAGCCGATGTCTCCCAGCCCCGCAGCGCCGAGCAGCGCATCGGTGAGAGCGTGCGCGATGACGTCGCCGTCGGAGTGACCCGCGAGCCCGCGCGGATGGTCGATCGTGACGCCGCCGAGGACGAGCGGCACGCCCATCTTCGAGCGCGTGCGCGTCGACCCCCAGCCCGATCCGAAGCTCAGGCACCGACCGCCTCCGGAAGCTCTGCGAGCGAGTCGGATCCGGATTGCCCGCGGCGGCGCGTCGAACAGGTACCCCCACGGGCCGCGGCGGATGTGGACGGCGAGCATGCCGGCGTCGATCGCCGGGCCGGATGTCGTTGTCGACGCGGTCTCCGACGTAGGCGATCTCCGCAGCGGCGAAGCCGCTCTCCTCGACGATCCGCTCGAAGAACTCAGGCGCGGGCTTCTCGACGCCCCAGCGCGCCGGACGAGCCGACCAGGTCGACGTGCTCGCGCAGCAAATCTTCGGTCTCGGCGGGCGTGTTCCCGACTGCACCGACCAGGAAGCCCTGCGAGCGCAGCGCGTGCCAGGCAGGGCAGCGCGTCGGGATAGAAGTCGTCCGGCCCCCAAGTCGAGGCCGGAGGCTCGACGCCCAGGATCTCCCAGGCGCGTCGAGTGGCGCTCGCCGCGCGCGGCTAGCCCGCCGAGCACGCCCATGAGCGTGAAGCGCGGCACGCCGGCGGCGTCGGCAGCGCGCTCCCACATGCCCGTTTCGTCGATCAGCGTCTCGCCCACGTCGAAGACGAACGCTCTCACAGCCACGCCGCGACCTGCTCGAGATCGGCGCGGCGTCGTCACCTTCAGCAGGCGCGGGTCGCCCTCGACGACCTTGACGCGTCCGCCGCGCGCCTCGACGAGCGAGGAGCAATCAGTGGCGCCGGCCAGGTCACCTGCGTAGGCCTCGCGGAGCTTCGGAGCCAGGAATGCCTGCGGCGTCTGCACGGCGACGAGCTGGTCACGCGACTCGGTGCCCGTCACACGGTCGCCGTCGACGCTCTTGACCGTGTCCGTGAGCGGCAGCCCGGGCACGACGCCGTCCCAGCCTTCCGCAGCGAGTAGCGGCGCCAGCACGCGCTCGAGCACAGCGTCGCTCACGAGCGGCCTGGCGGCGTCGTGCACGATCACGACGAGCGCGTCCTCCGGTACCTCGGCGAGTGCCGCCCGCACGGACTCCGCCCGGGTCGCTCCGCCCGCAACGGCGGCGACCACCTTCGTGGCGACGAGCTCCTCCGCAAGGAGGATCGCCGGCTCCTCCCAGCCGTCCGGCACCGCGACGACGATCGCGTCGATCCAGTCCGACTCGTCGAGGCGGCGGAGCGGCTCGGCGAGCAAGGGCAGCTCACCGAGCCCCATGAACGCCTTCGGCCGTTCGCCGCCCAGCCGCTCCCCGGCCCCCGCAGCGACGAGGAGGGCCCAGACGCTCATGTTCCGCAGAAGTTCCCGCTACGCAGTTGCGGCGGCGGCCTTCGCCTTGGTCTTCTTCTTCGGCTTCTCGCCGGTCCCGGCGAGCACGCCGTCGAGCCACTCGGCTGCCTCGTCCTCGTCGACAGCCTTGGCGTACATCAGCTCGGAGGCGAGGATCTTCTTCGCCTTCACGAACATCTGCTTCTCGCCTGTCGAGAGACCCTTCTCGTGGTCCCGCAGATTGAGGTTCTTCACGACCTCGGCCAACTCGAAGATGTCGCCCGTCTTCATCTTGTCGCGGTTGTGCTTGAACCGCCGGTTCCAGTTCTTCGGCATCTCCGACTCGCCGGCCGTCAGTGCCTTGACGACGGTGTTGACGAGATCCTCGTCGATCACGGTGCGCAGGCCGACCTGCTCAGCGTTCTCGACGGGCACGTTCACCGTCATGTCGTTGTGCAGGATTTGGATCGTCAGGTACTCGCGCGTCTGACCGAGAATCTCGCGCTTCTCCTTCTTCACGACCGTGCCTGCTCCGTGGTGCGGATACACCACCTTGTCGCCAACCTCGAACAAGCCAGCCTCCCCTTGGTGAAAATCGATCTGTTCAGTGAAGAAGCCGGCGGGCTCGAGAGCTCACCGGCATGCGGCGACCAGTGTATCAGAAACCCCTGGAAAACGCGACCTTTTCGGCTGATTACGCCGATTTGCGGGGGTTTTCTTCGCGTACTTCCAGCCCGGCGCGGAGCGCTTCCCGCAGCGTGCCCGACTCGGAGACCCGGATCTTCGAACGGGAGCGTGTGCCGGCGGGCGCGACGGCCGCCGCGATGCCGAGCTTCGTACATTCCTCGAGCCGCCGCTCCGATTGCGCGGCCGGCCGTAGCCGGCCCGTGAGGCCGATCTCGCCGAACGCCGCGACCCCCTCGCGCACGGGCGCGTTGCGCGCGGCCGAGGCGATTGCGAGCGCGATCGCAAGGTCGGCTCCGGGCTCGTCGATGCGCATCCCTCCGGCAACGTTGACGAAGACGTCGGCGGAGCCGAGCGCGACACCGGCATGCCGCGAGAGGACTGCGACGATCATCGCCAGCCGCTTCGGGTCGACTCCGGTGCCGACGCGCCTCGGCATCGCCAGGTCGGTGGGCGCGACGAGTGCCTGGATCTCGAGCAGGATCGGCCGCGTGCCCTCGAGCACGCAGGCGACGGCAGCGCCGATCTCGCCCGGCAGCGTCTTGCCGAAGAGCTCGGACGGGTCGGGGACGCCGACGAGCCCTTCACCGGTCATCTCGAAGACACCGAGCTCGTTGGTGGAGCCGAAGCGGTTCTTCGTCGCGCGGAGAATTCGATGCGCGTGGTAGCGGTCGCCCTCGAACTGGAGCACGCAGTCGACGAGGTGCTCGAGCACGCGAGGGCCGGCGACGGCGCCATCCTTGGTCACGTGCCCGACCAGGATCGTGGCGACGCCGAACTCCTTGGCCACTCTCAGCAGCCGACCCGCCGCCTCGCGCACCTGTCCCACCGAGCCGGGGGCGGAGCTCATGTCGGCGGCGTAGAGCGTCTGGATCGAGTCGATCACGCAGACGTCGGGCCGCTCGCGCTCCAGCGTCGCGCACACGGCGTCGAGCTCCGTCTCGGCGAGGATCTCGACCGCCTCCGTGCCACCCAGACGCGCAGCGCGCAGCTTCACCTGGGCCGTCGACTCCTCGCCCGTGACGAGTAGTGCGCGGCGGCCGGTTGCAGAGATCGCGCCGAGCGCGCTCAGCAGGAGCGTCGACTTACCGACCCCCGGCTCACCGCCGACGAGCACGAGGCTTGCAGGCACGAGCCCGCCGCCGAGGACTCGGTCGAGCTCGGGGACTCCGGTGGAGATCCGCTTCGCCTCCGCGGCGTCGACGTCGACGAGGCGGAGTAGTGGCCTGGCAGCGGCCGTCGCGGCTGCAGCGGCGGGTGCCTCCTCGACGAGCGATCCGAACGCGTCACAGCCAGGGCACTTGCCGAACCAACGTCCGGCGGAGTAGCCGCACTCGGTACACGCATAGTTGACCGCCGCTTTCGCCATCGCCAGCGAGGCTAGCCGCCGCGGCGGACGGGGGTGTGCCGATCGATTCACGGGACCGTTCCGGCTTTGCGACGGTGGGCGGGCGGCGGTCGCCGCCCGCCCACCGCTCGGACTCAACCGCCGTAGTCGAGCCAGGCGCCGAGCGCAGGCCGCTCGTCGACGCCGGGCTTGCTCCAGTCGCAGACGCCCGTCGGGAACGCCGCCTGGAGCCGAGCCTGCTGCGCCGCAGTGAATGCCACGGCGTAGGAGCCGAAGTCGAGTGGCTTCAGCTGGCACTTGAACACGTCGCTCTCGAGCGGGGAGCCGGCGGCCATGCGGGTCTCCGCGAACACCGGGTACAGCGCCGCGCAGGCGCCGGCGAGGCCGAGTCCGAACGGCTCGACGATCTTCGTCGCCCCCGCCCAGCATGCGTCCGTCAGCGCGACCGGCCGGTTTCGGAGCATGCGCTCCTGCGCCGTGCCGGGCTCGTCGTCCGCGTGGATCGCGGCCAGCCACGCCTCCATCTGCGTGAGCGCCTCGACGGCCATCGCCCCCGACCCGGCCGCGTTCGCGACCAGCATCACGTGGTTCGCGAAGGTGCCGTTCGCCTCCTGCAGCCGCGCGCGCATCACGAACGAGTGCATCCGCGTATGGATGTCGCCGTTCGGGAGGTCGGTGTAGGTGCGGGCGTCGATGATCGGCGTCGTCGCCAGCCCGAGCCCGCCCGTGTTGATACGGCCTGTCTCGTAGGCCCGCACGATCCCGATCGGGTCGGCAGCGACGCGCTGCGGGACGACCTGACCGATGAAGTCGAAGCCGCCTGCGTTCTCGTTCAGCGAGACGAACTGTTCGGGCGTGATCGCCCCGCTCTGGAGCGCGGTCAGCCCGTACTGCAGGCCGACGTTGTCGAGCGGCCGCCAGGCGAAGCCGTTGGCCGGGTTGCGCCCGAGCTGCGTCGCGATCTGCTCGAAGCTCGTGCACTTGATCCCGGCGGGGTTCGTCACCGGGTGGTACCGCGCCGGAACGGGCACCGCGCCTGGGCAGGCCTCGAGCGCGTTCGTGCGGCTGGCGAACGCCAGATGCCAGAACTGACACGAATTGAAGGTCCCGAAGCCCGAGGCTGCGGCCCGCTGCGCGGCCGTCCAGCCCGCGGCGACGCCGGCCGGGCTGGCGAAGTACAGCGCGAGCAGGCGGCAGTCCGGCACGGTTCCGAGCGTGATCGAGTCCTGGAACGAGGCGCTCGGGATGATCCCGTCGAGGATGCCCGGGTAGTTGTTCCCGATCAGGTGCTGCTGGATCGCACCGCCCGAGCCGCCGAAGCCGATCGTGTACCTCGGCTTGCCGTAGGTCTCGGCGAAGTGCTCCTTCACCATCAGCGCGACCTCGGCGGAGATGACCTCGCTGCAGTTGTTGTCGTAGACGTTCAGAGACGACGACGCGACCGCGTAGCCGCGCGCCAGGAAGAGGTCCGTGAGCACGCCCCCGTTGCCCTGGCCCTGGTGGTAGCCGACGTTGCAGCCGCCGCCGAACGTGTAGACGAGCCGTTCGTTCCAACCGGGCTCATCCGTGAACGGGCTCGGGGGCGCGGCGGGGTCGTGGAGGGCGGCGATCTCGTAGACCGCGCGGTCGATCACGCCCTTCTCGATCCGAACGACGTAGTCGACGGTGCGGCCGTCCAGCGTCGTCGTCTGTGCGAGGTCAGCCGGCTTCACGGCCGGGTCGGCGAGCACGGCGAAGCACCGGCGGTGGTGCGGTATGGTAGCGAACCTGCGTCGGCGCGGAGCAGTCGGCGTCCAGCGCCGGCCCGAGGCCGTTCTGCACCGTCTCGCAGAAGAAAGGCTCCTGCTGCGGGCCCGAGAACAGCGGCCCGCTGATGGGGTGGTTGACGACGCGGAGGGTCGCGGAGCGGCCCGGCGGCGTGCCCTGGCCGTTGCCGTTCGAGCGCGCGACGATCTCGTTGTCGCCGAGCGCTAGCCCGTCGACGAGCCCGCGCAGCGTGCCGTCGGGCATCCCGCGGAAGCTCGAGGACACGTCCTCGCCGTTGAGCTCGATCCGAAGCTGCCTCAGGCTCGCGGCGTCGTCGTGTAGCCGGATCTCGACGAGAACGTCGTCTCCCGAGACGTACTGCGGCAGCGTCGACAGCGCCTCGATCGTCGGCGCCGCGCTCCCGGCGCCTCCTGCGCCGACGGGCAGAAGCCCCGCGGCGAGAACGGCGGCTGTCGCGGCGACGAGGCGTGTGCGGCGGATACGTCGACCGGTCATCTCTCCCTCCCCTTTGCTCTCATGTGGGTGCGGCCCGTTCGGGCCTCGGCGAACACACCACACGTGCCCGGGTGGCGCAGGGGGAAACACGAGAGAGGCCGCCTCGCGGCGGCCTCTTCGGCGTTACTCCTCTGCGGCCGGAGCCTCTTCGGGCTCGGGTGGCGCCTCGGCCGGAACCGTCACCTTCTCCGCCCGGGGCTCGCCTTCGACGATCCTGATGTCGACGAGCGACTCGCCCTCTTCGCCCGTCAGGTCTTCCTTCCGGTCGACGAGGATGGTCGCGCCCGGATTGAGGTTGCGGCCGAGCACGAAGTCGGCGAGCGGGTCCTCGATGAACCGCTGGATCGCGCGGCGCAGCGGCCGGGCGCCCATCGCCGGGTCGAAGCCCTGCTCGACGAGCACGTCCTTCGCCGCATCGGTCAGCTCGATCGCGACCTCGTAGCCGGCCATCTGCTCGCGCAGACGCCGTAGCTGCAGATCGACGATCGTCAGGATCTCGGACTTCTCGAGCTTGTGGAAGACGATCGTCTCGTCGATCCGGTTCAACAGCTCGGGCCGGAAGACCTTCTTCAGGTCGCCCATGACGCGACCCTTCATCTCGTCGTACGAGAGCCCCTGCTCGTCACCGAACGAGAAGCCGAGCGTCTGGTTCTTGGCGATCTGGCCGGCGCCGATGTTCGACGTCATGATCACGATCGCGTTCCGGAAATCGACCTTGCGGCCCTGCGAGTCGGTCAGCTTTCCCTCTTCCAAGATCTGGAGGAGGATGTTGAAGACGTCGGGGTGGGCCTTCTCGATCTCGTCGAGCAGCAGCACCGAGTACGGCTTCCGCCGCACGGCCTCGGTGAGCTGGCCGCCCTCGTCGTAGCCGACGTAGCCGGGCGGGGAGCCGACGAGCCGGGACACGGAGTGCTTCTCCATGTACTCCGACATGTCCACCTGGATCATCGCGTCCTCGTCGCCGAAGAGGAACTCGGCGAGCGTGCGCGCGAGCTCCGTCTTGCCGACGCCGGACGGGCCGAGGAAGATGAACGAGCCCGTCGGCCGCTTCGGATCCTTGATCCCGGCGCGGGCGCGGCGGATCGCCTTGGAGACGGCCACGATCGCCTGGTGCTGGCCGATGACGCGCTTGTGCAGCTCGTCCTCCATCCGGATCAGCTTCTGCGACTCCGCCTCGGTCAGCTCGAAGACCGGGATCCCCGTCCACATCGAGACGATGTCCGCGATCTCCGGCCGGTCGACGATCGGCTGCTCCTCGGACTCCTCGGAGCGCCAGTTCTCCTCGAGCTCCTTCTTCTTCTGCGTCAGCTTCCGCTCCTTGTCGCGGAGCGACGCGGCCTTCTCGAACTCCTGCGACTCGATCGCGTTTTCCTTCTCCGTCCGCACCCGCTCGATCTCGTCCTCCAGCTCGCGGTAGCGCGGCGGCGCGGTCATCGTCTTGATGCGGAGGCGTGAGCCCGCCTCGTCGATCAGGTCGATCGCCTTGTCCGGGAGGTGCCGGTCCTGGATGTAGCGGTCGGCGAGCTCGGCGGCGGCGCGCAGCGCGTCGTCCGAGATCTGGCAGCGGTGGTGCGCCTCGTAGCGGTCGCGCAGGCCGCGGAGGATCTGGACGGTGTCGTCGATCGACGGCTCCTCGACGCGCACCTGCTGGAAGCGCCGTTCGAGCGCGGCGTCCCGCTCGAGGTACTTGCGGTACTCGTCGAGCGTCGTCGCGCCGATCGTCTGCAGCTCGCCGCGGGCGAGCGCCGGCTTCAGGATCGAGGCCGCGTCGATCGCGCCCTCGGCCGCGCCGGCGCCGACGAGGTTATGGAGCTCGTCGATGAAGAGGATGATGTCGCCCCGCTGCATGATCTCCTTCATCACCTTCTTGAGCCGCTCCTCGAACTCGCCGCGGTACTTGGAGCCGGCGACGAGGGCGGCGAGATCCAGCGTGTAGATCTGCTTGTTCTTGAGCAGCTCCGGCACCTGGTTCGTGGAGATGCGGGTGGCGAGACCCTCGACGACGGCGGTCTTGCCGACGCCCGGCTCGCCGATCAGGACCGGGTTGTTCTTCTGGCGGCGTGAGAGGATCTGCATCACGCGCTCGATCTCGGTCTGGCGGCCGACGACCGGATCCAACTTCCCGTCCGTAGCAGCCTTGGTGAGATTCCGGCCGAACTGGTCGAGCAGCTTCGAGCTCTTCGCCTTCTCTCCAGCTCCTCCGCCCGAGCCCTGCTGGCGCCGGCCGGGGCCGGAGAGCATGCGAATGATCTCGTTGCGGATCTTCTCGGCGTCGGCGTCGAAATCGAGCAGGATGCGCGCAGCGACGCCTTCGTTCTCGCGCACGAGCCCGAGCAGGATGTGCTCCGTGCCGATGTAGTTGTGACCGAGCGACAGCGCCTCGCGGAGCGCCAGCTCGAGCACCTTCTTGGCGCGCGGCGTGAACGGGATCTGGCCGGTCGTGACCTCGTCGCCCTGGCCGACGATGCGCGCGACCTGCGCGCGCACTTCCTCGACCGTGATGTCGAGCGACTCGAGCACGCGCGCGGCGAGGCCTTCCTCTTCCCGGAGCAGGCCGAGGAGGATGTGCTCGGTGCCGATGTAGTTGTGCTTGAGGGCGCGGGCCTCGTCCTGCGCGAGGACGACGACCTGGCGAGCCCGTTCCGTGAATCGCTCGAACAATTCCTACGACCGTCCTCTCGTCCCGAACTCCGGAGGACGGATCGTCCGAGCTCCGGGTCGAAGCTCACCCCATCGTATCGGACGCGGCCGTTGTGCCGTACAACTGTGAAATTCGGCAGATCTGGCTATAACGTGAAAAGGAGAGCGGTCCGACCGGCCCGAACGTACAGTGAGCGCGACCAGCCCTGGGCGCGGGAGGCACAGAGTTTGAGAAGCGAGGGTATCGAGACTCTTAGAGCGATCGTTCGGCGCTCGCGCTGGATCCTGATCGCCCTGATCGTGATCGGAATCGTCGCGATGAACGCGATCCGCCACTCACAAGGCCCGCTCTACCAGGCAACCGCGCGAGTCATCCTCTCTCCGACGGATCTCGCGTCGGTCGTCGCCGGCTTCAGCGGCTACGTGGACCCAGATCTCGTCGAGGAGACGGAGCAGGCGCTGGCGCACTCTCGGCAGCTGATCGAGGCGGCAGCTGCGGAGGCGCCTGCGAGTCTCGGCAGCGCGTCGGAAATCGGCTCCAAGATGAACATCGTCAAGAGCGGCAGCACGATTTCGTTCAGCGCGACCAGCAGCGACCCTGTCGACGCTATCGACACGGCAACTGCCGTCGCGGAGGCGTATCCCGAGTGGCGCGCGTCGGTCTCGAGCACCGCGATCGAACAGGCGATCGCCGAAGTGGAGAGCCAACTGCGTTCGGAAGGCGGTCGCGATCCGGAGCTCGTGGAGCAGCTGCGCAAGCTGAAGGTGTTGGAGACGCTCAATTCCGGCAACGTCCTCCTGGCTGAACCGGCTCGGGGAGCCGCCCAGATCCGCCCGAGTCCGGTACGCGACTTCGTTCTCGGCGCCCTGATCGGCCTCTTCTGCGCCCTCGTCGTGATCGCGCTCCGCGAAGTGATCGATACGCGGGTGCGATCGGAATCGGAAATCGAGGAGATCCTGAATGTGCCGGTGCTGGGACGAGTCGAGAGCCTTCCTCGGTCGAGTGGGCTCGTGAGCGTCGGTCGCGGACGAGAGCGATACGGTGACGTCTACGACCTGCTCGCGGCGAATATCGCTCAGGCTCGTCCGCGAGCGGTGATCGCGGTGACGAGTGCGACCGCCGGGGAGGGAAAGACGACGACTGCCGCGAATCTTGCCGCGGCGCTTGCGCGCCGAGCGGACAAGGTCGCTCTCGTGGATCTCGATCGGCGACGGCCGACCATTGCGAAGCTCTTCCGGATCCCGTCCGAGGCGCGCGGGGTCGAGACGGTTCTGCGCAACGGCGCGGCTCTCTCGGGTGTGACGTGGGACGTTTCGCTCGACGGGCAGTCCCAGACTCCCCGACGTGACCCGGGCGTCGAGGGCCTGCCGGTGAATGGAGCTGTTTCGAGCTATGGAGCAACGCTGCGGGTGATCCCGTTCAACCGCAACGCCAACACCTCGGACCCGCTGAACCCCGCCGCACTGAGCGACCTGGTGACGAAGCTGCGGAAGGCATTCGACTACGTCGTGATCGACACGGCGCCCGCGCTCAGCGTTCCTGACGTGACCGAACTCGCTCAACTCGTGGACCTCGTGACGGTCGTCGTCCGACATGGTCGCGTTTCGTCGTCGAGCCTGAGTGCATTCGGCCGGATGCACCGCAGTTGGCCGAAGACCGACACGGCGGCGATTCTCGTCGGCGCCCCGCGCCATGCCGACAACTACACGTATTACGCACCCGCCTAGGGGCGCCGTCGTCGTCGTCGACCGTGCGGCGGTGGCGTGGATGGCCTCCGGCGCGGCGGCGACGCTTGCCCTCGTCCTGCTCGTCGGCCGATCGGGTGCCTCCCTCCCGGTCCTGGCCATCTTCGGGCTCGCCGTGTTCATCGCCATCGTCGCGGGGTTCATGTACGTGCCGTGGGTAACCGTGCCTCTGCTCATCCCGCTGTTCGCGATCGTGCCGACGCTGAGGGTCTTCGTGCACCCTGCCCTCGGCGGGTTGAAGGATCTCGTCTCGATCGCGGCGGTTGCCGCAGCCGCGCTCCTCGTCGTCCAGCGGCGCTACGACCGAAGACCGATCCGCCTGGACAACGTCGCGCTCGTCCTCTTCGGGCTGATCGCCTCGCTGTACGTGACGAATATCGGCGGGAACTTTTCGGGGGAGAGCGGCTACGGAGCTTCGTGGTATCAGGGAGTGCGCCTGTTCTGCGTGCCGCTCTCGCTGCTCGTCGTCGGCATGCTGCTGCGCGAGCCGAGGCGGACGTTCCGCGCAGGAGCGATCTCCTTGATCGCAACCACCACTGCGGTGGCGCTCATCGGCCTCGCCCAGCAGGCGATCGGCGTCGACGCACTCCTCGCCGCCGGGTTCGAATACGGAGAAGGAGCACAGGTGCGGCAGATCGGATCGCGGCTCCGGAGCTTCGGCACCCTCGCCGAGCCCTTCGCCTACACGAGCTTTCTCCTGGTCGGGCTATCCGTGCTGCTGATGTGGGCGCGACGTGGCCCGGTCATGTATGCCGTCGGCAGCGTCCTCGCGCTCGGCATCGTCGTCTCGTATGTTCGGACCGCTGCTGTCATCGCAGTCGCACTCCTCGGCCTCGCTCTTGCCCGCAGTGGCCAGAAGCTGATCGCGGCCACACTGCTCGGCGCCGCGGTGATCGCGGCCGTCTCCGTTCTCGTCGCGACCTCCGGCCGATCCACGACACGGACCGTGGCCGTGAGTCCGACCACGTATCTCACCCTCAACGGACGCACGAAGCTGTGGCAGTCGCAGGTCGGCGGCTCGGCCACGGACTGGGTGTTCGGCCGTGGTGTCGGCGCCACGGGCACGGCCGCGGCGCGGGCGGAGCAGACGTTGACGGGGAAGAAGAAGCTCAATTCGCGTTCATCCGCCGGCGTCGTCGACTCGGGTTATCTCGCCGTCGTAGCGGACATCGGAGTCGCAGGTTTGGGCTTGCTCGTCGCGTTGTTCGGACTGCTTCTGACCCGCGCCGCGCAGAGAGCGCGCCGGGGCGACGCACTTGGCTGGGCCGCAGTCGGCATTCTCACCGTGACGATGCTCGACGGCCTCTCGCGCGAGTCGTTCACGGGTTTCCCGACGGCGTATGTGGCGATGCTGCTCGTCGGGCTCGCTCTTGCACGCGGGTCCGAGGCGCCAGCCGCCGAATCGCCGCTCCGAGCGTGATCGACACGCACTGCCACCTGCTCCCGGGCCTGGACGACGGGCCCCGCTCTCGAGCTCGACGCGGTTCGGATGGCGAGGCAACTCGTCCGCTTCGGCGTGACGCAGGTTGTCTGCACGCCCCACTACTCACGGCGGTATCCGACGTCCACGTTCGCGGCTGCCGATCGGCGCATCGATCTGATCCGCGCCCTGTCCGCTCTCGAAATCGAGCTCGAGACACACCTTGCCGCCGAGGTGCATCCGGAGCTCGTTCTCACGGCACCCGACAGCGAACTGCTTCGCCGCTCGCTGCCTGGGGGCTTCCTGCTCGTCGAGCTGATCGCGTCGACGCCTGCTCGCTTCTTGAGCGCCGCGCTCGAACGGCTCGGCGTGCTCGAGCTCCTGCCCGTCTTCGCGCACCCTGAGCGCTGCCACGCGGTGCAACGCCGGCCAGAGCTGCTCGACGAGGCACGCGCCGCCGGCGCGCTGGTCCAAATCGTCGGCCCCAGCCTGCTCATGGGTCGCGACCGCTCCGTCACCACCGCAGCATGGAATCTTCTCGAAGCGGGTCGCGCAGACCTGCTCGCGACGGACGCGCACACGGCACGTGGCACCCGCACGCAACTCCGGCCGCTCGGCGACCTAGTCGCGCGCCGGTTCGGGCACGCAGCTGTCGAGCGGCTGACGTTGACGAACCCCCGGAGGCTGCTCGGTCCCCGAGCCACCGGCGCGGCCGCCGGTCAGTGAGTGTTGCGGTCGGCCCGGAAGACCAGGGGCACGGTCTGCAGCAGAAGCCGGCAATCGCCGGCGAGGGACCAGGTCGTGACGTACAGGTAGTCGAGCTTGACCATCTCCTCGAACGGGATCGCGCTACGTCCGGAAACCTGCCACAGCCCTGTCATCCCCGGCTTCAAGGCAAGCCGCTTCCGACCCCACTCCGCGACGTGGCGATCCTCCTCGGGAATCAGCGGCCTCGGTCCGATCAGGCTCATCTCGCCCTTGAGAACGTTGAACAGCTGCGGGAACTCGTCGAGCGAATACGCCCGGAGCACGCGACCGACGCGAGTAATTCGCGGGTCGTCCGCGACCTTGAACATGCGTGGATCCCCACCGGCACGGGCGTGCCGGTTGAGATGGGCGACCTCCGGCTTCCGCTCCTCCGCGTCGATCACCATCGTCCGGAACTTGAAGATGGAGAACCTGCGATCGTCGTCACCGATTCGTTCCTGTCTGAAGAAGGCAGGACCGGGCGAGTCCAGCTTGACGAGCAGCGTGGTCAGGAGGAACATCGGCCCGAGCAGAATCAGGCCGATGCCGGCCACGAGCACGTCGAACGAACGCTTGAGGAGGACGGCCGAGCGGGACAACCGGAGCCTCGGGAGGCTGATCAGCGGCAGACCTTCGATCGTATGGCTCGTCAGCCGCGGCGGGATGACGTCGAACAGCCTCGGGACGATGTCCACGCGGACGTCGAGATCCTTGAGAACTCGGATCAAGGACATCGTCTGCTGGTGGGAATCATTCGAGAAGGCGATGATGACCCGCTCGAGGCAAAGCCGGTCAACGAGATCAGGAAGGTCGTCGGGGGAACCGAGCAACGTCAGCTGCTCCAGATCGTCCCGCCGCTCCATCGGGAGCGCGTCGACGAACCCGAAGAGGTTGAGGTTGTATTCGGGGTGCTGGAGGATCTTCCGCCCGAGCAGTTGCCCGACGCTGCCCGCGCCGACGATGACCGTGTTCTGAGGGAACGCCGGGTCGCGGCGTACGAGCGAACGCGCCGCCACGCGCATCAGAGGCACAGTGACCACGAGCGCCAGCCACCAACCGATCACGAAGGGAAGGTCCAGCCTCCCCGACGATCGACATCGCGACGAGGTAGAGCCACGCCCCGACCGTCACGGCCAGCGTCAGCGCCGGCCACTCGTCCAGGGTGGCGTGATTGATGGCGTCATCGCGCTCGTATAGTCGGGCGGAGTAGAACGCGAACAGCCAGAGCAGGAGCGCCACGACTGGGATCGCGCCGGTCGCCTCTGCACCGCCCACCGCCCGCACGACGAAGTAGCTCCCGGCAACGGCGCCGATGTCAGCGATGACAAGCGCCAGCCAGACGAGCCAACTGCGGCGGCGCTTCGGGACCGGATCCGCCAGAGCCGGCGTGAGCCGAAGCGTGGCCGCATCCGCTCCGGCGAGCGACGGCCCATCGAGATCATGGATTTGAAGCTCGGTCACGTCACCAACCGCCGCCGAGCACCGCAAACATCGAGCAACCTCATCTCCCTCTCATTACCCGGTCCTGAAAAGACCGGAACCCATTTGAAACCCGCAAACCGATTCCCCCTCCAGTGTGATGGACAATTGCGGTCCTGTCTAGATCCGGCCGCGGTCCCCAGTACGCTGCGCCTCGATGACCGGAGACCGGCAGCCCGAACCGGTCGCACGTCGGCATCGATGGGCCCTGCGCGCCGGCAGCCTCCTACCCGGGGCGATCGCGTTCGCCGCGGTGATCGCGGTCGCGGCACAGGATGGAGGCGAGCGGGCGGCGACGTGGTACCCCGCCGCGATCCTCGTCACGCTGCTCGCCATTGCAGCCCTCGCAACCTACGGTCGGACACTCGGACTGCCTCGATGGGGCGGGACCGCGATCATTCTTCTCACCGCATTCACCGCCTGGAGCTACGCGACGATCCTGTGGAGCGAGGTGGAGGGCGACGCCTGGGACGGCGCCAACCGCGGGCTCCTCTATCTCGCGATCTTCTCGCTCTTCGTCTCGCTCCCGCTGAGACTCGAGGTTGCGTCGTGGCTCGTCGGTGCCTTCAGCGTCGCCGTCGCCGGGCTGGGCGTGGTCTCGCTGTGGCAGGCGGCCGCCGCGCCGGAGCCGTCGGCGTTCTTCCAGTTCGGCCGGTTCGCGCAGCCGATGAACTACCAGAACGCCAACTGCGCTCTCTTCATGATCGCGTTCTGGCCCGCCGTGTTCCTCGCCTCGCGCCGCCGCGCCCCGCTCATCGGCAGAAGTCTCCTTGCGCTAGCAGCGGCCCTTCTCCCCCAGCTCGCGCTGCTCAGTCAGAGCCGAGCCTCGCTGGTCGCCGTGCCCGTGTCGTTCCTGCTGTATCTCCTGCTCGTCCCGGGACGGACACGCTCGCTCCTCTTCCTTCTCCCGCCCGCAATCGCGACCGTGGCGACGCGGGGCGTCATCCTCGACGTCTTCCCGGCGTTCCGGGGCGGTGGCGACACGGCGGCCGCGGTCGATGCTGCGACGCGAGCCGTCATCATCTGGTCGCTCTTGGCCGGGGCCACGGGCTTCGCCCTCGCGTGGCTGGACCGGCGCTTCGAGATCGGCTCACGTCCGCGGCACGCGCTCGACCTCGGTCTGGCGCTCCTCGCTGCAGTCCTCGTCGTGAGCTCCCTCGCCGTGGCGGTCACGAAGGTCGATCATCCAGCCGACCGCGCCCGCCAGGCCTGGGACGATTTCAAGACACCGCGGCAGTCGACCTCCCGCTCGTACTTCTCAACGGGACTCGGCGGCAACCGCTACGACCTGTGGCGGGTCGCCGCGGATCAGATCTCCTCCGCTCCGGTCGTCGGCGTCGGCGTGGACAACTTCGCCGTCGACTATCTCCGACAGCGGCGGACGGACGAGGAACCCTCCTACCCGCACAGCCTCGAGCTGCGGGTTCTCGCGCAGACGGGCGCAATCGGCGCCGTGCTGCTGCTCGCGTTCTTCGCCGCTGTGGGCGCCGCGCTTCTGCCGCTGCGCCTGCGCTCCCGCTCCGCGCGCGGGCTCGCGGCCGCCTCCCTCGTGTCCGTCTTCTACTGGTTGCTGCACGGTTCGGTCGACTGGTTCTGGGAGATCCCGGCGCTTGGAGCCGCCGCCTTCGCGCTCCTCGGACTGGCCGTCTCCCTCGCCGGCCGCCGGCGTGCCCCGGGTCGGCGACTCGATCGCCTGACGGTTGTCGGGCCGCTCGCGGCAGGCGTGCTCGGCCTCGGGTCACTGTTCTTCCCGTGGCTTGCGGCCCAGGAGATGCAGACGGCGGTCCGCGTCTGGAGAAGCGATCCGTCGCAGGCCTACGCCCGACTGGAGCGGGCGCGGCAGCTCAATCGTCTGAGCAGCCAGCCCGATCTCCTGGCCGGCGCCATCGCCGCCCGCCGCGGCGACGCTGCGATCATGGAGCAGGCGTTCGCCCGTGCCGCACGCCGCAATCCCTCCGACTGGTACGCGCATCTCGAGCTGGCCGTGGTTGCCACGCACCGGTCACAACCGGCGCGCGCCCGGCGCGAACTGGCGATTGCGCGCCGCCTCAATCCGCTCGAGCCGGCGCTCGAGCTCGTTCAGGCCGCGATTAGAGAAGGGCGGCCCGCCGACCAATCCGCGCTGGACAAGATGTTTCTGGAACGAACCAATGCGTGATACAAGAGTTGACGAAACTCCGACGGCTCCCTACGATCAAAGTAGTGGATGCATGGCGGTTGCACCGTACGGGCCGTGGGGAGAGGCGAATGCAAGGGAGAATGGGAGAAATGAGAAAATTCAGCGTTGTCGCAATCATCGTGCTGATGTTCGCGCTGTCTGCGTCGGCGCTCGCTGCGTCGAAGCCAGGCGGCTACAAGGGGTCGGCTGGCAAGGTGCAGTCCGCGGTCGCCGGCGGTCAGGTGCTTGGGGACACGACCACCGCGGGTCAGCTGCCCTTCACCGGCACCGAGCTCGGCGTCTTCACGGCGGCGGGCCTGTTGCTGATCGGCGCGGGCTTCTCCATGCGCCGCGCAGCTCGCCGGCGCAACTACGTCTCGGTTCAGAGTCGCGTAACGGCGGAGGCGCTGTCCAGCGCTTCCGCCGCTTGCGCGGTGTCTGCGCGCGCCCTGAGCGGACGCCCGTCGTGAGCCCGGATGGTCGGCCGACGCCGCTCGAGCTGCTGCTGCCGAGCGGTTTCTCGCGCCGCTCACTCGTGCTCGGGAGCGCCTGCCCTCCGGCTCTTCGGCCGCCGGAACGTCAATCCGCTTCGGTCGACGAGTACGAGCTCGTCGTCGTCGCGCCGACGCGGCGCGAAGCGTACGACCGGGCGTGGCTGGCCGGCGCCGCTCGGACGGCGGCCGCCTCGCTCGCAGCAGACGGGGTCGTGTACGTCCTGGCACCGCCGCGCGCGCGCCGACGGCTGCGGAGGCTCCTTGCCTCGGGTGGTCTGCGAACGGGGGAAGCGTTCCTGCATATCCCTGACGTGACCCGAAGCAGGGCGATCGTGCCGATGCGAAGGGAGCCGTTGCGCTATGCGCTGGGGCAGCTCGTGCCGCTGAAGAAACGGAACCGCAAGCTCCTCTCGCTCCTGCTCCGCTGCGCGCGCCGAACGCACGCTCGCGGCGCTCGGAAGCCCGATCGGGGTCGCGCTCCGGCGCGCCGAGAGTCGTTCACTCTTCGACTGGCTGTTCACCGGTGCCCCAACCGGAACCGCCGTCCTCCTGCGCAGCCCTCGTGGCCTCGCCGGCGGAGTCGCCCTGCACCTCTTCCCGCCGTCGTCGAAGACCCCGTCCGCCGTCGCCAAGCTGCCCGTCGAGAGCTCGTCGCCAGAGCAGCTCGCCTCGCACCTGGACCTCCATGCCGCCTCGGCGGCGACCGCAGGGGCGGCCATCCCGCGGGCGCTCGCAACGAGCCTCGGGAGTCGGCGCGTCCTCCTCGAAACTCCCGTAAAAGGTGCGAACGCCGCCCTGCTCCTCGCGCGGACGCCGCGGCGGCTGCCGGAGATCCTCGATGCGCTCGTGCAGTGGCTCGACGCCTGGCAGGCGATCACCGCACGCGATGGTGCACTCGAGCACGACCGGCTCGAACAGTGGATCCTGGCACCGGCCGCGCGGCTCGAGCCGAGAATCCACGACGGCGGCACGTATCGCCGGAGACTGGAGCACCTCTGCGAAGCCCTCGAAGGGACGGCGATGCCGCACGTCGCCGTGCACGGCGATCTGACGATGAGCAACGTCCTCATCGCTGACTCGGCATCGATCGGCATTGTCGACTGGGAGTCGGCCACGACGGAGGGTCTGCCCCTGCTGGATCTCCACTACGCCGTCGCCGACGCGGCCGCGGCAGCTCGCGGCTACACGGACCGCGCCGGCGCCGCACGTGCTTGCTTCTCGCCCGGCGGCGCCCTTGCCGAACATGTGAGAGCGGCTCAGGCGCGACTCGCGGACACACTCGACCTCACGAACGAGGTTGCTGCGCTCTGCTTCCACGCGTGCTGGCTCCACCACGCGGACAACGAGCAGCGATCGCCGCCGCCCGACGGTCAGATGCCGTTCCTCGAGATCCTCGACTGGGTGGCCGGCGCTGAGGAGCTGCCGGAGGAACTCGCGCTGCCCGCGACCCTCGAACCGCGACCGTGAAGATCCTCTCGATCGTCCCGTTTCCACCTCGGCTCGACGCGACCCATGGCGGCGGGAAGGCGACCGCGAACCTCCTGCTCAGGCTGGCGGAGCGCCACGCGCTCGCGCTCGTCTATCTCCGTTCCCCGACCGATCCCCCGGCCGACCCGGCGCTCGTCGAGCGCTGCGATCTCGTCGAGGCGTTCGTGCCGGCAGAAGCGGACCCGAGCATCACGGCGTCGGCTACGGAAGGCTCTCCTGCTCGTTCGGGGGAACCCGCTCTGGGCGATCGACGTCGACGCGCCCGCACTTGCTGCAACAGTGGCCCAGGTGGCGTCGCGGTGGCAGCCGGACGTCGTCCAGGTCGACTACGCGGTGCTGACGGAAGCCGCCTCGCTCCTGCCTCCGGCTATCCCCCTCGTGCTCGTCGACCACGAGCCTGGGACCGCGCGGGCGGAGAGCGAGCTGCGAACGCCCGGCCACAGCCGGTTCGGTTCGCTTCTTCGCCGGGCTGATGTCGCCGCGTGGCGCCGCTTCGACCGCCGGGTGGCGGAGCGGGCTTCCACGATCGTCGTCTTCACAGAGCGCGACCGTGCAGCCGTTGCCCGCGTCGCCCCGGGCGCCGACGTGCGGGTGATTCCGATCGGTGTCGCGCCGCCTTCAGAGCCACTGGATGCAACGGGCTCTGAGGAGGCGATCGTCTTCGTCGGCAGCTTCGTTCATCCCCCGAACGTCGACGCCGCCCTCCTCCTGGTCAGGGAGATTCTCCCCCGCCTGCGCGTCCGGCATCCCGGGATCACGGTGTACGTGGTGGGCGAGCAACCGCCGGCGGAGCTCCTCGCGCTCGCGGGGAAGGGCGTCGTCGTCACCGGCCGAGTTCCTCACGTCGAGCCGTACCTGGATCGTGCAGCCGTAGCAGTCGCGCCGCTGCGCCAGGGGGGCGGCATGAGGATGAAGGTGCTGGAGACGCTGGCCGCCGGCAAGGCGCTCGTCGCGACTCCGCTGGCGGTTGCAGGTCTCGACGTGCGAGACGGGGACCACGTGCTGCTTGCCGAGGAACCAGCCGCCTTCGCAGACGCAGTGTCGGGGCTTCTCGACGATCCACAGGCCCGCGCCGAGCTTGGCCGACAGGCACGCGCTTGGGCCCTCGAGCAACCGGATTGGGACGCCGTCGCCACGCGGTACGAGCATCTGTACGACTCACTCGTCGCGAGCTCACGACGCGGACCGCCGCAGCGCCCGCAGGAGCCGTGAGGCGGGAACGCGTTCGCGCAGCATCCAGGACGCCGCTCCGGAGAGAGTTCCTCCGATCGAGACGGCCTCGCCGATGACGATTGCGGGCGAACGCGGTACTGCGCCCGCGATCCGGCGCGTCCTCTGCCGCAGCTCTCGCGTCAACCGCTGCAGGATGAACCGATCGTCCAGGCTGAGGTGCTTCGCGTAAAACGCTCCCTTGCCCCGGCCGTAGTGCCAGCGCAGGCGCAGGCGGTTCCCGCGGGAACGCCACGCGCGGTGGAGGACGACCGCCTCCGGCACGTGCCGGATCTCGTAGCCGGCCTCCAGGAGGCGAAACCCCATGTCGTTGTCCTCGGCCCCGCCGAATCTCGTGCCGGCACCGAGGCGTTCGTCGTACCCACCGAGCGCGAGCACGACGTCACGGTGAACGGCAACGTTCGCACCCGGCATCACGTCGCGCCATTGCCGGCCTCGGAAGATCGCCGGCTCAGCGAGCGACACGAGCGAGGCCGGGGGCACTCCGCCGCCGCCTTCCGGCGGGGCGGCCAGCACCCGTCCGGTGGCCACGACGACCGGGCCTGCCGAGGCGACCCCGTCCAGGAGCCGAGCGAGCCAGTCGGGCTCGACGAACACGTCGTCGTCGAGCAGGACCACGACCTGATGGGAGGCACTGCGTAGCCCGATGTTGCGGGCCCGGCTGAGGCCCCGCGTGCTCGAGTGGAGGTAACGGACACTGCAGCCACGCACGGTTCCGCTTCGTGCAATTCGCCCGTGGGGCTCGTCACTTTGGTCGACGACGAGCAGTTCCGTAGGAACGCGGGCGCCCGCCAGCACCGACTCGACGGCGTCGAGCAGCAGGGCCGGCCGGCCGCGCGAGCAGATCAGGACCGTCGCGTCGAGAGGCTGTGCTGTCTCGAGGTCCGTTACGACTTCTGCTCCCCCGAACCAGAGGGCTCGGCGGCCCAGAGCCCGTGCAGCAGCCCGGGACCGAGGCTCGCGAGCGCTCGAACGTGCTCAGCGGCGCGACGCCGGTCGGCGCGGGCGACCGCGGACGCGAGGGGCCGCAGGTGCAGGCGCGCGTACCCCAAGAGCATTCGCGCAGCGAAGCGGTCTCGGCGGCGGAGCCACAACCCACACATCGCCCCCACCCCGTACCCGTAGGACCAGCGCGTGGCCAACCGCCGCGCGCGGGTCTGCCATTCGTGCCGTACGACGGCGGTGGGCTCGTAGCGAACCACCGCTCCCGAGCGCAGCAACCGGTAGAGCAGGTCTGCGTCTTCCGCCGCCTGCCCGGCCGAACCGGCTCCGAGCCGCTCGTCCCAACCGCCGTGAGCCAGGAGCAGCTCGCGCCGCGCAGCGAAGTTCGCCCCACTCCCGGCCGTCCAGGGCAGTACCCGACCTGCGTGATCCGCAGGCTGACGCGACTCCCGCAGCGAGACCGCGTAGAGACCCGGCCCGCCGTCGCCGAGCGGCAGGATGGCACCCGTCACCGCGGCGGGCACGGGACTGCGACCGAGCGCCGCCGCCAGCGCGGCCACCCAGCCTGGTCCCGGCACGCAGTCGTCGTCGGTGACGGCGAGGACGGGACAGGACGCGCTGGAGAGGGCGAGGTTGCGCGAGGCCGATAGTCCGAGCCGCGGCTGCTCGACGTACCTGACCCCCGGCAGGCCCGAAGCGGCGACCGCGCGCCGCGCGTCCTCCGACGGAGCCTGGTCCACGACGACCACCTCACCCGGCAGCGCTTCGTCGGCCGCGAGACCCGCGAGACACCGCGCGAGCGCCTCGGGGCGCCCGCAGGTCGCGACGCCGACGGTAACGTCCGCCGCGCTCACCGCCGCTCTTCCTCGAGCCGGCGTCGATAGCGCCGCCAGATCGAGGCCTGCGCCTGGCGTAGGACCTCGTCGGGGGATTGCTCGGCGTCGAGCACCTCGAGCTGAGCCACCTTCCCCACGAGCCGCCCGTAGGCGGCGCGCCAGGTTTCGAGCGTCTCCGGGTCGTACTCGCCCTTCCGGCCGTGCATCGTCGCGCCGGAGGCATCGAGGAGCAGCACCAGGTCCGGCATCGGACACGCCCGTCGCTGGAGTCGACGCGAGAGCCGAGCAAGCGGCCGCAGCGGAACACCGGACGGGACGGCTCCGTCGAGCGTGTAGCGATCGAAGAGCACGATCCGCCCGAGACGCCTGTCGTACTCGCTCCGCGCGAAGCGCACCCAGAGGATTGTGAGACGGGCGGCGAGGACGACTCCGGGAACTCGCAGCGCCTCCGCGCGCGGAATCCGACCGCCCGTGAGCCCCATGTAGTGCCGACGGGTCTCGAAGGGCAACTCGCGATCCAGCGTGTCGACGAGCGTCGTCTTGCCGGCTCCGTCCGGGCCGAGCACCGCGACTGAGAGCCCGCGGCCACCACGCAAGCGCTGCAAGCGCCGTACGACCCCGGACACCGGCCGACGCGGACGACGCGGCTCAACCGTCCGAAGCGCGTGGAGATCGAGCTGGGCCCACTCGCCTGCAGCCGCAAGGCCGAGCAGGACCTCCGTGCTCAGGCCGTGTCGCGTCAGCAACGGCTGGAGCTCAGCCGGTGGGCCGACCCCCGCCAACGCGAGTGCTTGCACGGTGCTCCGGTGGCGCTCTGCCAGACCGCCCTTGTCGATGAGAGCGCGGACGAGGAGGATCCAGAGCAGCCAGTCATCTGCCGGCCGGGCGACCGGATCGAACACGACCTGATCGAGAACCGACCCCGCTGGGATGATCTCATCCGCAAGCCTGAGCTCGCTCTGCATGTGGATCCAGACGAAGCGACCGGTGGCCTCGTCGAGATCAGAGGCGTGCACGTCGGAGCCATCGAGGCGCACGATGGCGAAGCCCTCCGAGACGAGGACGTCTCGGACCCGCTCCAGGTTCGTGGGGTCGACGAGGAGGTCGACGTCCCCGGCGGAGCCTGAGAGCGTACTCGGCGGCCGCAGCACCGACCACCGCACTCCCGCAGCGGTGAGCGCTGCAAACAGGCGCTCGAGCCTGACGGGAACAACGCTCTCGCTGCGTTGGACGGGCGCGCTCACGGTCGCCTGCCTCCGAGATAGCGGTGCTGCACAGCTCGAAACTCGCCGTCCGCCGCCAGATGCCCCCCTTCGAGCAGCAGCGCCCGGTCGCACAGGCGCTCGAGCATCGGATGATCGTGGCCCGTCGCGACGACGATGCCGCCGCGGGCGAGCAGGCGGTGGGAGAAGTCCTCGACGTGGTCGCGAAACTCGTGGTCGAGAGCCTCGTGTACCTCGTCCAGGAGCAGGATCGCCGGCTCGGCGAGCTCGACCACGGCCAGGCCGAGCCGTGCGCGCATCCCCTGCGAGTAGCTTGCGACGAGTCGCTCGAAGTGCTCCCCGAGTCCGCTCCTGAGCCGGACCTCGTCGATCGACGCCCGCGCCTGTGCGGTGCTCATCCCCGCAAGGACGCCGAGGAGGACTGTGTTCTCCCGACCGGTGAGAAGCGCCATCACGCCCGCGTGGATCGAAAGGAGCGAGCCGACGCGTCCATGCGTCGCGAGCCGACCTGTGTCGGGCTCGAGCACCCCCGCGATCGTTCGCAGCAGCGTCGACTTTCCCGATCCACTCGCGCCGAGAAGCGCCACGCCTTCGCCCGGCCCGATCGCGAACGTCACATCCGCGAGCGCCCACGTTTCCGCCCCGGCTCTGCGCAGCCCCGCGATCGTCGGGCTGACAGTGCGCTGTTGCCGATCGAACAGGTAGTGGATCCCGACGCCATCGGCTTGCACGGCGCAGGTCAACTGTCCGACACCAACTTGGCGAAGTGCCGCTCCTCCCGACGGTAGAGCGGAATGAAGACGAGTGCGAGGACCGCCCCCGTCCCTCCCGGCACGACCAATTGCCACCACTCCGGGGAGTCGCCGTAGAGAAACACGTGCCGGTACGACTCGAAGAGGCCGGTGAGCGGGTTGTAGATGATCCAGCGCCGCACTCCGTCGGAGACCTCGGCCAGCGCGACGAGTCCCGGCGCCGCGAAGAAGGCGATCCGCAACACCTGGCTGGCGAAGACCCTCACGTGCGGCACCCAGAGCCCCAGCAGCGCGGCGGGCCAGGCGACCCCGAATGCCAGCAGGAGAGTGACCCCGATCAGCACGGGCAGCCAGAGCAGCGCCGCGGTCGGAGCCACCCCGTAGTAGATCATCGTGATCGGGAAGAGGAGAAAGCTCGCGCCGAAGGCGAGCGCCTCCGTCAACACGGCGGCGGGCGGGATCAGCATGCGATCGAAACGCATGTTGAGCAGGATCGGCTCGCGGAGCGAGATCGCAGACATGGCGCTCGTCGCGGAGAGAAACACGATCTGGAACGGCACCACCGCGCACGCGACGCTCAGTCCCACTGCCTCGCCACCACGGTCGAGAATGACTCGCAGCAGCAGATAGATGCCCACGAGCGCGAACGGATCGATGAGCCACTTGACGACCTGCCAGGCACCGCGGCCGTAGCGGATCCGCAGGTCGCTTCGGGCGAGCGCGACGAGCACGTGCCCCCTCCGGCGATAACGATCGGCGTGGGCCGACAAGGGATCGCGCAACGACCCCGGCCGGACGGAGTTGCTCGGTCACACCGCCCGTCCCTTCGAAACCGCAAGGGCGCGGGCGAGCTGCAGCGCGAACTTCCCGTTCGTCGCGGTATCGGGCTGCAGTCGACCGACGAGGTGCGGGTCGGATCTCTCGGTCACGACCTCGGGCACGCCGGTGAAGGCGGCCTCGTAGCCGGCTGCGCGTGCAGCGGTCGACTCGCGTGTCCCAGCCTTGCCGTGCGGGTAGGCAAGTGTCCGGGGCCGCACCGGGAGCCGCTCGGAGCCGTCCCTCAGGGCGCCCGCCAGGGACGCGTCGTCGAGCTGCAGGAGGAGGTCATGGCGCTGTGTGTGGAACCCGATCTCCCAACCGGCGTCGCACAGAGCCCGAGCTCCCGCGGCGTCCAGGGGTGCCTGCACGTCGGGGACGAGTTCGGACAGCACGAGAGCCACCGTAGCGCGCCGGTCGGGCTGGAGCTCCTCGATCGCTTTCGCGAGGCGGCCGATCGCCCAGGGGCGACGCGCAAGCGCGTCTGCCGTCAGCTCTGAGGGCAGTCCGGGCAGATCGCGGCTGCGAGCGCTCCGGCGTCGATTGCCCGCTGCAGCGCGTGCCACCAGAACGGCTGCGTCCGGGGAGCAGAGGAAGGCTGTCGCGACGACACCGTGGCGGGTCAGGATCGGAGCTGCGTAGTCCAGGTGGGACTGGAGATCGTCATCGAACGTGAGCGCAATCGGAATGCGCTCTCCTGGACTGCGGTCTCGGGCTGCCGCAAGCAACTCGGCCGCGCGTACGAGCACGTAACGCCGCGCGAGATACGCGACCCACGCTTCCAGCCGGCTCGCTGCGATCGGAGGATCGATCTCGCACGGCCCGTCCCCGGCCACCGGCCCGACCGCATGGATGACGAGGGCTGCGCCGCGGACGAGGTCGGACTCGCGGGTCTGTCTCTCCAACCGCCTTGCGAGGGCGAATCTGGCCTGTTCCTTCATGCGCTCGGGCAACGCCGAGCGCAGGCGCTCGGCGAAGCTCACTCGGCCGGCTCGGGGACACCGACGACGGTCAACCCACGGACGTGCAGATCGGTGTAGAGGTCGAGACGCGGCGCGTCCGGGGTCGGTGCCGCAACCAGGACGACCAGGCCGAGATCCCGCACCCGGGCCAGAGCTTCCTGGATCTCCGCGACGTCTCCCGACGTCACGACGACGGTTCCCGGCCGCTCGTCGGAGCTGCCTTGGGTCACGTCGAGCTCGGTGCGGATCGCAGAGGCCAGCGCGCCGGATCCAGTCACCTCGACCGGACGCGGCCCCGATGCCGCCACGGCAGCCGCAGCCATGGCCCGAGAATTCACGGGGCAAAGACCTCGATCGCGACCGAGCGACCATCCGCCTGCGCAGCCGAGCGGTACGCAGCCTCGACGAAGGCCTGCACGGCCAGCCCGTCCTCCGCGGTGACATCCGGAGGTCGTGACTCGAGGACGGCGTCACAGAAGCGATCGACGAAGACACGCCTCGAGTCCGGCGCCGGGTGCTGGGGCAAAGCCGACCAGCGGCCCGGAACGAGGCCCTCGATGGAGCGCTCGGTGTAGATCGCAGGCTCAGGCTCGAGCCGGAGGGCACCGGAGTCTCCCCAGATCTCGAACACGTTGCGAGGCGCACCTCGCGTCCCGGCCGAGGCGAGCACGGAGCCGATCGCGCCCCCCGCGAACTCGACGCTCGCCGAGATCGTCTCCTCGACCTCGCTCCCAGCTTGCGCTCGAGAGCTGGCGGAGATCCGTGCCGGCTCCAGAAGAGCAACGTGCCGGAGCAGGTCGATGTAGTGGGTGACGTTCATGATCAGGACGCCGCCACCCGCGCGCTCGAGGCTCCCGCGCCAGTCCGACCGCGCTCGTCCCGAGAAACCGCCGAGCCAGTAGGCGGCCGGCTTGTCTGCATGGAAGAGCACGCTCGTGCCTCGAACCTGCCCGAGTGCGCCGGCCTGCACAAGCTCTCGAGCGGCGAGGACGGCGGGCTCGTAGCGGTACGGGAAGCACACGGACAAGGTCACGCCGGCCCGCTTGGCGGCCTCGACCGCCTGCACCGCGGAGGCCAGGTCGTTCGCGAGTGGCTTCTCGACGACGACGTGAAGTCCCGCCTCCACCGCCTTGACGACGAGCGGCGCGTGCAGGTCGTGCGGAACCGAGAGGAACACGGCGTCGACCCGCTCCGGATCGAGTGCCCGCTCGAGCGTCGGCGCGACTTCCCCGCCAACGCTGCGGGTGACCGCCTCCGCGAGCTCCGTCACGGAGTCGTGACAGAGGACGAGCTCCGCTCCGCCCGAAGCCGCCACGGCGCGCGCGTTGCTGAAGCCGATGTCGCCGCAACCGATGACGGCGAAGCGGAGTCGAGTAGTCCTCTGCGCGGGGGTGACGTGAGCGGAGACGCGCACGCGCGGTCGCGTCTCGGGCATGACGGGCCGGGAGGTGAGGGGTCGCTTGCGGACACGCACCGCCGACGGCAGGCGCCGCCAGTCGAGCTGCGCCGCCGTAATTGCGCCTTCACCCAGCCGGCGATACAGGTGCCCGATCTCCCGCGGATCCGTTGCGTCCCCGATGAGATCGGCCACGTCGAGCCGCCCGGCGGCGAGCGCGTCCAGATACGACGAGGCGAGCAGCTGAAACGGGTCGTGTGTCGAGGATCTGGCCTCGACGGCCAGAGCGCTGATGTGGGCCCCGACGAGGCGCAACCCCTTGCGCTGAACCTCCGCGAAGGTCGCGGCGGCGGTGAGCCCGCGCGGCGATCCGAGCAGCACGACGGTCGCGCCGGCTCGCGCTGCGGCAACAGCAGAGACAAGCCCTTCCGGATCGCCGGTGGCTTCGATCACGACCGCCGCGTCCGTCTCACCCACCTCGTCGGCGACACAGAAGCGCGTTGCTCCCAGCCGCAGCGCGGTTGCCTCGGCCCGGCGCGTTCTCGCCACCACGGTGACAGGCCCCGGATCGCGGAGCATCAGGAGGCGGTGAGCGAGCGCGCCGACCGGACCCGCCCCCACGATGCAGACGGACATGCCAGGCTCGATGCCTGCGCGAAGGACGCCGTAGCCGGCGATGACGGCGAGATACACAAGGGCCGCGGCCTCCGGGAGCACTCCGTCCGGAACCGGCGTAACCCAAGCGGAGGGCACGGTCGCGACGGAGGTGTGCGGAAGCCGGCACACGGCCACGAGCGTCCCGGCGGCAGGGTCGCCGGCGCCTCCACCGGATGCGAGCACCCGGCCGGCGCCCGAGTAACCAGGGGTGAACGGCAGGCTAGGCTGGGCGTTCGGGAGCCTGAGCCACTGCGCCCGCTCGGTCCCGGGGCTCACGGCCGAGACCAGCACCTCAACCGTCGTCTCGTTCGGACCCGCGAGCAATCGCTCGACGGGCAGGACCTCCGCGTGCCCGGGCCTGGTGACGACCACCTCGACGCCCGCGACAACCCCCCGCCGGCGTCGAACCGCGCGCGCCCGCAGCCGCGCCCAGTCCAGGGCTGCGGCTCTCGCCAGCGGCAGATCGACCTCCCCGTTTCCGGCTGCTCGAAGGCCACGGTCCAGGGCTTTTCCGATGGCGACTCTGACACGCGCGGGCATCCACCAGAGGATAGGGTCGTTCGATCGCCACCGTTGGAGTCTTCGCGATCGGCGCCGCGCTCCTGCTCGTCGGGGCCGCCGTCGGGACGGCACTCCTGCGCCCCGACTCCCGGCTCGACGCGGCAATCACGGCGGGCGTACTGGCAGCGGCCGAGATCGCCGCGCTGATCCTTGTCACCGGCGCCCTGGGCCAACTCCGGGTCGGAGCTGTCCTGATCGCCGAATCTGCCTGGCTGGCACTGGTTGGCTTCGTGCTGCTTCGCCGGCGACCTCTCTCGGAGCTCCGATTCCGCAGCGCGGGCGGTTGGCGGCCGTCGCGGGGGATGCGGGCCCGGGCGCGTCAGGTGGAGCTCTGGCCCGCCGCCGTGGTGGCGCTCGCCTGCGTCGCCCTCACCTGGCAGACGGTCGTGGCGTTCCTCCTGCCGCCGTACGCGTTCGACGCGCTCACCTACCACCTCACGATCGCGGCCTCATGGCTCCAGCAGGGCGACCTCGAGCCGACCACCCTCAGCCTGTGCTGCGCCTACTACCCGGCGAACGCCGAGCTGCTGTTCACCTGGCCGATGCTCCTGCTCGGCAACGACACGCTCGTCGACACGGTTCAAATTGGCTGCGCGGCTCTAGGGCGCGCTCTCTGTCGCAGGGATCGCCCGCACTGCGGGGCTCGGGAACGCCGCCGCCTCGGCCGCCGCCGGCCTCTTCGCGCTCACTCCGATCGTGCTGACGCAGGCGCCGACGAACTATGCGGACCTGATGATCGCGTCCTTCGCGCTGGCGGGAATCCATTCGATCCTGCGTTTCAGCGTGACTGCCGATCCTCGGAGGCTCGTGCTCGCCGGCCTGGCGGCAGGGCTGTTGCTCGGCACCAAGGGAACAGGCGTCATCTGGGGCGTCGTCCTCGTCGCGACCGCGCTGACACTCCTCGTCGTCGCACTGCGAAGGCGCCGGATCGGGCGCCGTGCAGCTGCCGGCGCGACCGCCGCCCTCATCGCGGCCTGCGCTGGCGCTTGGCTCCTTCTGGTACGTCCGCAACTGGGTCGACACGGGAAATCCCGCCTACCCCTTCCGCGTCGAGATCGCCGGAATCGAGCTCTTCGACGGGCCGATCGGAGTCGAGGAGATCCTCACGACCCCCGACCCGAACCGGGAGCAGTCCGCGCCGGAGGCCGTCATCCGCTCCTGGGCGTCAGACCTCGACTTCTGGCACCAGGGCTCCTACGACTACCAGCAACGGTCGGGCGGACTCGGCCCGCTTTGGCCCTGGCTGGGGCTGCCGCTGATCGTGATTCTGGCAATCCCGCTGGTGCGGCGACGAAGCCTGCTCACGGTGGCTCTCGCCGCCAGTGCGATCGTCTTCGTCCTCCAACCCTACCGCTGGTGGTCGCGTTTCACGATCGACCTGGCGGCGCTCGGCGCAATCGCGATTGCGATGGCGGCCGTCCACGCGCCTCGAAGGTGGATGCGCCGTGGCGTCGCCGGCGCGGCGCTTGCTCTCGCGCTGGCAGGAGCGGCACTCTCCTCGTACGAGGTAGACCCCGCCGGACGCGCGGAGCCGCTGGCTGCGACCGACGTCATCCGGCTTGCAGGCGAGCCGGCCGAGCGGAGAAGCGTTGGCCACCTGTTCTTTCCCGAGTACCGCTTCCTCGAGAACGTGCCGGCTGATGCCACGATCGCGGTCGATCTCGGAGCGCCGGCGGTGCGGTTCGTCTATCCGCTGTTCGGGCCGAGCCTCGAGCGGTCGGTGGTGCCTGCGACGGAGGCGGGAGTACCCGAGGGAGCGTGGCTCGTGACCGGAGCGGGGCGTGCCCTGGATCGTGCGGCCCGAACGTCGGGGAGGTTCACGCTCGCCTCCGCGATCGGCGGCGTCCACGCATGGCGTCCTCGAGGATGAGCGAGCCGGTCGACCGACGCGCCATGACGTCCTGCGTCGTGATCGCCACCCGCGGAAACTCCCTGCTCGTCGGCGACGCGGTGAGGTCGATTCTGGCCGGCACCGTAATTCCCGAGGAGCTCGTGGTCGTCGACCAGAGCGACCCGGTCGAGCCCGAAGTGTGGGCGCTCGCCGAGGCTCATCCCGCGGTACGGATAGTCGCTTCCACCAGCGTCGGGCTGAGCAGAGGTCGCAACACCGGCCGCGATCGTTCACCACCGCGCCAGGAGAGCTGGACGGGCGCTCAACAAGACCAACCGGGACTACGGTCGCGGACAGGGGGCCTTCCTGGCGAAGCACGCCCTTCGGGCGACCGCTGGATACTCAGTCGCTTCGCTACCGCCACGTCGTTCTGGCTGCGTCGGATCGCTCGACGCCCGCTCCGCGAGCGGAGCATCCACGGGCACGGCGACATTCGCTACCTGGTCGCGTTCTTCGGCGGCGCCGCGAGCTGGTCACTGGAGGAGCTCGTCCGTCGTCGGAGGCGACGACGAACGAAGACGTGAGGCAGACACTCGGTCGTCACCGACGTCGGCGGAGTACGCGTCTGGCGGCCGGGGCGACGAGTGAGACGGCGCGGTCACGAAGCCAGCCGGCGAGGGCGGCGGCGGCGGCGCGAGGGGCCTGTCGGGCACCACTCGCAAACTCTCTGCCTGCACTGCGGTAGTGGCCGCGCCAGGCGTGAGCGCGCGCCCGTTCGAGGTGGAGTCGCGCAAAGGCGCGCCGCGCGAGCTCCGTGTCTCTCTGCTCCGGATGCCGCTCGAAGTACCGCTCGAGGACGAGGCGACCTGCCTCGGCGCCGACGGCGACGTCGGCGCTGCTCGAGATCGAGTCACCGTGCCGGCGGTAGCGGGTGACGACGGCGTCGAGCCGGCGGACGCTCGCGTGCTCCACCGCCCGGAGCACGTAGTCCCAGTCGCCGCTGACCCGGAAGCCCTCCTCCTCCCACTCGCCGGCACGCGCAAGCACGGCGCTCGGAAAGAGCATCGAGACCACGTAGACGTGGAACTCGCCGAGCAGACAGGCCCGCGCGACGTCGCCCTCGAGCGTCGACGTCACGACGCGCAAGGGCTCCAGCGCCTCGTCGCACATCATCGTGGCGCCGTACGCGACCACGTCGTCCCGGCCATCGGCGAGCTCGAGCAACCGCGATGTGCTGCCCGTCTCGCTCACGTCGTCGCAGTCGACGAACCGCACGTAGCTGCCGACCGCTGCCTGCAGTCCGGCGTTCCGGGCGGCATACGGGCCGCCGTGGCCCACTCTGAGCACCTTGAGCCGCTCGTCCTCGATGCCCCGAAGCAGGCTTTCGACGGGCTCCTCGCAGCCGTCGTCGACGACGAGGAGCTCGAGCGACGTCTCGTCGTCGAGGGCGCTCGCCACGGCCTCCCGGAGCCAGTCCGGACGCGGCTGCCAGACCGGCATGATCAGGGAGACGAGCGGCTTCACCGCAGAAGCTCGGAAATAGTCACGGGCCGGAGTCCCCGCTCGAGCAGTTGCGGCACGAGCAGCGCGACCGCCGCCACCGTGACCTCGCGGGTCGTCGTGCCTGTATTCGAGGGCGCGACCCCGTCGTGCAGGCAGACGATGTCTCCAGGCCCGGCGCCCGCAAGCACAGCGGCGACGACGTCGTCCGCCGAGGTTGCGCGCCAGTCCGCGGGATCGACGGTCCGCAGGACGACGAGCTCCACTCCCGTTCGCCGGGCGGCCCGCGCAACCCGCCGCGGGGCGCTGCAATACGGCGGCCGGACGAGGCTCGGCGTCACGCCGCAGACGTCCTGGATCGCCGCGGCGGTCTGCTCGAGCTCCGCCCGAATCGTCTTCACGTCGAGCTCCGCCGGATCACGGTGCGACCAGAGGTGATTCCCGAGCTCGTGCCCCGCAGCGGCGAGCGCCGGCCACGACATCCGCGTGCCGCTCGACGGCCGAGCCCAGCAGGAAGAACGTTCCGCGGCAGCCGTGCTCCTCGAGCGACCGGGCGATCGCCGCGGTCCACGGCCCTGGGCCGTCGTCGAAGGTGAGTGCCACCGCCTCCGGCCTCCCCGCAGCGCGGAGCACGACCGCGGGGCGACCGCCGAGAGAGCCGAGCCGCGCTACGAGGGACCGCACACGGCTCACGTGAGCGATTTGCGCGCGCGAACGGACGCGAGCAGCGGAAAGTCCGGATCGTCGACTTCGAGGTCTCGCGGACGCAGCTCCTCAGCCGCGAGACCTTCGAGGAACGCAACCTGCGCAAGCACGTTTCCGCGCCCGGACGCCGACGACCGTGGCTGCGCCGAAGCGCTCCACGAACAAGCGCTCGGCCGCGAGCGGTGTGAGCCGCCAGTAGTCGGTGACGGGTGGAGACACGATCCTGCTCGTAACCGGCACGGTCACGAGCACGACACCCCCTGGGCGAAGGATCCGGTGAATGCTGTCGATCGCGGCTCGGAGGTCATACACGTACTGGAGCGTCTGGGTCAGGATGATGCAATCGAAGCGGTCCGACGGGATCCCTGCACATGTCGTCAGGTCCGCGACGTAATCCGCCCGGGCATTGCCGGCGTCGATGTCGATCACACCGTGCTCCACGATGTCGTGGCCGAAACGCTCGCTGTAGCCGCTGTCCTTGACCTCGAGGACGCGGCCGTGGATGTCTTCCCGGTGCTGCTCGAGGAACCGATCGATGTACCAGCGGTCGACGGGCGTGCCGCGGTCGTACCCCCACATTGCGCCGACCGGGCCGGTCCCGCCGAAAGAACCGAAGCGAACGGGACGACGGCGTCGGCGCAACGCAGTGACGAACGAGCGGATCTTCACCCTCCGCGGATTCGCGCTGGAGGCCGCAACGCCTGCGGCCGAGGCGGCTCCAGACGCGGCAGCCGGGTTGACTACACTCGGGCGCTGCGATGAAGATCCTCGTCACCGGCCACCACGGCTACATCGGCTCGATCACCGTGCCGGCGCTCGTCGCAGCCGGACACGACGTGGTGGGGTTGGACACGTTCCTCTATGAAGGTTGCGACCTCTTCGAAGAAGAGTGGCCACAGGCGCGCAGGGCGGACGTGCGCGATCTCGGCAGCCGCGACCTCGAGGGCTTCGACGGCGTGGTCCATCTCGCCGCCCTCTCGAACGATCCGCTGGGCGCGCTCAGTCCGGAGCTGACACTCGAGATCAACTGCGACGCGGCGGTGACGCTCGCTCGGGCGGCCCGCGAGGCCGGCGTGCAGCGTTTCGTGTTCGCGTCCTCGTGCAGCATGTACGGCGCCGCCGGCACCGACGACGCGATAAGCGAGGAAGCGCCGCTGAAGCCGCTGACGGCCTACGCAGAGTCGAAGGTCCGGGCTGAAGAGGCGCTGCACGCGCTTGCGGACGACTCCTTCTCGCCGGTGTTCATGCGGAACGCAACCGCGTTCGGAGCCTCGCCCCGGCTGCGGCTCGACATCGTTCTGAACAATCTCGTCGGCTGGGCGCTCACAACGGGCGCGGTCCGCATCCTGAGCGATGGAACGCCCTGGCGTCCGCTCGTCCACGTGCAGGACATCGCTCGTGCGACGGTCGCAATGCTCGAGGCGCCTCGGGACGTGGTGCACGCGCAAGCGTTCAACGTGGGCTCCAACCGGGACAATTACCGCGTCTCGGAGCTGGCGGAGATCGTCCAGGCCGTCGTCGGCGACTGTGCGATCGAGTACGCGGGCACGGGCGATCCGGACCCTCGCTCCTACCGCGTCGACTTCGGCAAGCTCACGAGCCGGTTCCCAGATCTCAGCTTGGACTGGGACGCCGAGCGCGGAGCGCGAGAGCTCGTGACCGCATACCGCGCGGCCGGGATGACGCGCGAGCTGTTCGACGGGCCCACGTTCGTCAGGCTCCGGCGGCTCGAAGAACAGCTCGCGAGCGGCACGCTCGACCGGGAGCTGCGCTGGCAGCAGCCCGCCGTCACCACCGGATGATCATCAGCGAGACGACGCTCGGCGGCGTGTTTCTGCTCGAGCTCGAGCAGCGCGAGGACGAGCGCGGCTTCTTCGCCCGCGCGTGGGCTCGAGACGAGCTCGAGCCTCTCGGTCTGACGACCCAGGTCGAGCAGTGCAACATCGCCTACAACGAGCACGCCGGCACGGTCCGCGGCCTGCACTTCCAGCTGCCGCCGCACGAGGACGTCAAGGTCGTCCGCTGCACGGCGGGAGCCGTCTTCGACGTCGTCGTCGATCTTCGGCGCGACTCACCTACGTACTTGCGCTGGTTCGGCGTCGAGCTGAATGCTGGGAACCGCCTCGCGCTCTACATCCCGGCGGGGTGCGCCCACGGGTATCAGACGCTGTCGCCGGGGACGGAGACCTTCTACCTCCACTCCGCGGCGTACGCACCCGAGCACCAGGGTGGCGTCCGCTGGGACGATCCTGCTCTCGGGATCGAGTGGCCGCCGGCGGCGTCACGAATCATCTCCGAGCGAGACCGGAGCTGGCCGGACCTCGCCGCGCCGCCGCGCAGCTGAGAGAGGACTCAGCCGGTCGACATCGTCGTGGCGAGGACGTTCGCGCGCTCCAGGGCGAGTCTGGTGCCGATGTCGAGCCAGACGTCGGAGAGGCGCACTCCGTGCAGGTCGACGCCTTGCCGGCACAGCGAGTCGAAGTGCGAGCCGGGCCACTCCTCGCGCTCGAGCCCGCCGAGCGCGCCGGCGCGAGCTGCGGCGCACCCCCAGATCCACTTCGAGGGAGGCTCCGCGGGCTTGACGTGGATCCCGGTGATCCGACCCGATGCGTCGAAGGAGACGACGTCGGAGCGGGTCAGGTCGGCGGAAAGCTCGAACAGCCCGAGCGCGACCTCCGCGCCCTGCTCGACGGCCTCGACGAGTGGCCTGTATCCGTCGACAGGCTCCCACAGCGTGTCCGGCCAGCCGACGAGGACGACGTCGTCGGGCTCGAGGCCCTTCAGTCCCACGGCAATCGACTCGCTCGTCGTCGCGGGGGCGGCGATCAGGACCGTCGCCCCCAGCTCTTCCGCGTGGCGAATCACGTCGCGCTTCTCGGCCCGGGTCACAAGCCGGAGCTCGGTGCAGCCACCGGCACGCATCCGCTCGACGACGTAGTCCATCACCGGCCGCCCTCCGACCGGGAGAACCTCCTTCGAGGTGGCGAGAGGCTGAAGCCTCGTCGCGAAGCCGGCCGCCGGCAGGATTCCGACGATTCTCACGGCTCGCCCGGCCCCACGCGAAAAGTATAGTTTCGGCCATCGAGGGTGCGGAGCTGGCAGACCGGGTAGCTCTCGTCACAGGCGCGAGCCGCGGCATCGGCCGCGCGCTGGCCCTGGGGCTCGCCCGCGCAGGCGCCGCCGTCGCCGTCACTGCTCGCGCGCACGAGCACCTCGACGGGGTCGTCGAGGAGCTCGCGGCGCTGGGGGCGACCGCACTTCCCGTGGTCGCCGAGGTCACCGACCAGGCGGCCGTCGAGCGGATGGTCGCGCAGGTCGAGCGGGAACTCGGGGCCGTGGACGTGCTCGTGAACAACGCGGGCAGCTGCGAGGCGATCGGGCCCGTCTGGGAGGTCGACCCGGCCCTGTGGTGGCGCGACGTGGAGGTCAACCTGCGCGGGACCTTTCTGTGCGCCCGCGCACTTCTGCCGCTGATGATCTCGAGGCAGCGGGGGACGATCATCAACGTCTCGGGCTACAACGCCGGTCGTCCCGATCCCTACCTCGCCGGCTACTCGGCGGCGAAGGCAGCCGTCGTCCACCTCACCGGGAGCCTCGCAGCGGAGACCGCGAGCCACGGCATCGCGGTCTTCGCGATCGCGCCGGGCACGCTTGCCACCGACCTGACCATGCACCTGAAGGAATCGCCGGCGGGGAAGCGATGGCTCCCGAAGTTCCAGGCGATCGGCGAGGACGACTGGGTCTCGCCCGAGCTCCCCGCCCGCCTGGTGGTCAGGCTGGCTTCGGGCGACGCCGACGCGCTCTCCGGCCGCTTCATCCACGTGCTCGACGACCTCGATCAGCTCGTCGTCAGGCAGGAGGAGGTCCGCCGGGACGACCTCTACACGCTCAGGCTGCGGACGTAGCGGCAAGCAGCCCGTGCTCGCGTAGCTTCGAAGCGGCCGCCGCGATCTCGGCGAACGAAATTCCCGAGCGCTGTGCGATCGCGAGCAGGTCGTGCTCCCCGTCGGACAGGTTGAGCACCCAGAGCAGCGCCGCCTCCTCGCTCGAGCCGCCGCCGACGCTGCGGTACAGGCCGCGCTTCCCGAGCTGCGGCTCTCCCTTCGGGTTCGTGTTGAGCCAGCGCCCGTTGCGCTCGAGCACGTCGATCACCTCGAGGTAGACGCGGAAGGAGTCCGCGAGGTGCTCCGGGCGGACGAGCTCGAGGTCGTCGCCCGAGGAGTGATAGCCGGGGAACTCGTCGGCCGGCGTCCGCGACAGCGCGCCGACCGGGAGGTCGAACCCCGGCGAGCAGAACTGACGCTCGTCGCCGCCGAGCGGGACGAAGTCGCGGACACGCGCGCCTTCCTCGTCTCGGAGCACGAGCTCGACCGCGCGGTCGATCTCCGCGTCTCCGCGACGGCTGCGCTTGTACGTCATCGGCCCGGGATCGCCGAGGCACGACGCCACGAGCCCGCCGTGCACGAGTCCGACCCGATCCTCGTTTCGCGCGAGCCACATGATCGGACCGATCGAGCCAGGGCTGAGGAGCAGCCGGTAGGTGTAGCGCAAGCGCCGCTGCGAGAGCTGCTCGCCGAGGATCGCGAGGAAGGCTATTCCCGAGACGTTGTCGTTCGCGAGCGAGGGATGGCAGCTGTACGTCGTCACGAGCACCTCGTCCTCGAGCTCGCCGGGCACGATCGCCTCCGCGTAGGTGAGGCTCCCGTCCTCGAGCGACGAGTCGATGCAGACCTCGTACTCGCCGTCCGGGAGCGCGTCGAGCTGCCGACGGCTGAGGCAGAAGCCCCAGTTCTCGGTGTAGTAGGACGTTCGATACGGGATCCAGTCCTCGTTCGTCTGGTGCACGAACAGGTGCTTGCGCAGCTCGTCGAGCGGGAGGCGGGCGCGAATCGGCGCGGAGTAGTTGAGCACGTGCAGGTTCGAGTCTTGGAAGTCGACGATGCGACGGCCGCTCGGATCGGCGATCCACGCCTCCCGGATGTTCCACTCGCGCGGCACCGCCCAGTCGAGCACCTCCGTTCCCGTCGGCACCTCCGTGAGCTCGAGCGGGACGTGGCGCGAGACGAGCTCGAAGGTTCGGCGAACGCCGTCGCCCGAGATCGAGCGGCAGATCGGGAAGAGCTCGCGCATCAGCGCATGGATCTTGGCCCCGGCCGCGAGCGACTCGGCCTCGAGCACGGTCGCGGCCTCAGTCAAGAACCGTGACCTCTGGGATCGGGACGACGAACCGGCAGCCCCACTCGCGCACGGCCGACATCTGCTCGACGATCTCGTCGCGGAGGTTCCACGGCAGGATCAGCAGGTAGTCCGGCCGCGTCTCCAGCACCTGCTCGGGCGGCCCGATCGGGATTCGCGTGCCTGGCAGGAAACGGCCCTGCTTGTGCGGGCTTCGGTCGACGACGTAGTCGACGAGGTCGGCGCGGATCCCGCAGTAGTTGAGGAGCGTGTTCCCTTTCGCGGCGGCGCCGTAGGCGGCGACCGAGCGCCCGTCCTCGCGCGCCGCGATCAGGAACGCGAGCAGGTCTCGCTTCACGGACCGCGCGGCTTCCTCGAAGTCGAGGTAGGCGTCGAGCTCGTACAGCCCGTGCGCGCGCTCGACCTCTCGCAGCGCGACGAGCCGTTCCTCCGGCTCGCCGAGGCCGGCGTGGCGCGCGTAGATCCGCAGCGACCCACCGTGCGTCGGCAGCTCCTCGACGTCGAAGAGCTCGAGGCCGTGGTCCCCGAACAGCCGCTCGACGGTGAGCAGCGAGAAGTACGAGTAGTGCTCGTGGTAGATCGTGTCGAACTGACGCTCGAGGATCAGCCGGAGCAGGTGCGGAAACTCCATCGTGATCGTGCCCTCCGGCTTCAGGAGCACGGCGCATCCCCTCGACGAGGTCGTGCACGTCCGGCACGTGCGCGAGCACGTTGTTCCCGAGCGACGAGGTCCGCCTGTTGCTCGAGGGCGAGCCGGCCTCCGACCTCGGCGCCGAAGAACTCGACGCTCGTCGGGATCCCGCGCTCGACGGCGGCTGCCGCGACGTTCGCCGCCGGCTCGATCCCGAGCACAGGGATCCCGCGCTCCACGAAGTACTGCAGCAGGTAGCCGTCGTTCGAGGCGATCTCGACGACCCGGCTCTCCCGACCGAGCGCGAACCGCTCCACCGCCGCGTCGACGTAGCGCCGGGCATGCTCCAGCCACGAGTCGGAGAACGACGAGAAGTACGCGTAGTCGCTGAAGATCTCCTCCGGAGTAGCCGCCATCGGGAGCTGGACGAGCAGGCACTCGCTCGCACACGTAGACGTGGAGCGGGAAGAAGAGCTCGCCCTGCGCGAGCTCCTCGGCGGCGAGATAGGAGTTCGCGAGCGGCGACAGGCCAAGGTCGACGAACGTCTGCCGGAGCGGGCTGCCGCAGAGCCGACAGTCAGCCCACCCGGTCACCAGGTCTTCCACGGCGCTTCACCCGAGGCCCACTGCTCCTCCAGCACGACCTTGTCGCGCAACGTGTCCATGTTCTGCCAGTACCCGGCATGGCGGTAGGCGGCCAGCCGGCCGTCTGTCGCGAGGCGCTGGAGAGGTTCCCGCTCCCAGATCGTCGCATCACCGTCGATGTAGTCGAACACCTGAGGCTCGAGCACGAAGAAGCCGCCGTTCACCCAGCTGCGGTCGCCGGCCGGCTTCTCCTCGAAGGAACCGATCGTGGCGCTCTCGTCGGCGAGAGCCAGCGCTCCGAACCGCCCCGGCGGCTGGATCGCCGTCAGCGTCGCGAGCGCACCCTGCGTGCGGTGGAAGGCGATGAGCTCGGCCACGTCGACGCTGGAGACGCAATCGCCGTACGTCATGCAGAACGTCTCGTCGCCGACGTAATCCGCAACGCGGCGGATCCTTCCTCCCGTCATCGTGTCCGCACCGGTGTCCACGATCGTCACCTTCCACGGCTCCGCCGACGTGCTCAGGGTCGTGATCGAGTTCTTCGCGATGTCCACGGTGATGTCAGATTCGTGCAGGAAGTAGTTCGCGAAGTACTCCTTGATCATGTAGCCGCGGTAGCCCGCGCAGATGATGAAGTCGTCGATGCCGTGCGACGCATAGATCTTCATGATGTGCCAGATCATCGGGCGCCCGCCGATCTCGACCATCGGCTTGGGCCGGATCGTGCTCTCTTCGCTGATGCGGGTGCCTAGCCCGCCTGCAAGAATGACCGCCTTCATGAACTGCGCACTGTAGTCAGAAAGAGAGGCTGCGCAACCCCATCCGATCCGACCACGTCACCGAAAACGCGCACTCGCTCATACACGATGAGCGTCATGCCCGCGCAATCTCACCGCGAAGTACTTCAGGAATTCCTTCGACCGCCGGCCGAGTGTTATCGGTTCGCCAAGTAGAGATCGGGTGGCATGACGAAGCTCCGCACGACGCATAGTCCGGAGCTGGGGATACCTGCGTGTGTTGTGCTCGAACTGCAGCAAACTCTCGGTAATCCAAAGCCGATCCAACCAATGTCGCTCGTTATCAACCGAGTGAGCCGTCGCTGATTGTTGATGGTGCAGATAGCTGCAAAGCTCTTCATCGACGAAGCCAACGTCGTACACGCTCATGATGCGCGCCCACATGTCCACGTCGGAAAGCATGCGAATCTGAGGGTTGAACCCGCCCAACTCTTCGAAGCAGCGCGCTCGTACGAGCACTGCAGACGGCTCTCCAATCCAATTCTCACCAAACCCATGCTGCATCCACTGGTCGAGCAACGCTCTACCGTTGTTGACCTCACCCAGATCGTCGAACTTCAGGTGGAGATCTCTGAACTGTTCGAACCAGATGCGTGCATTGACATCCGATTCGTCGGCCAAGAGCACCTCACGACGAGAAAAGACGAGTCCGATTCGATCATCTTGCTGGATGACATTGAGCATTTCCTCCAAGCAATTTGGTTTCAAAACATCATCGGCGTGAAGGAATTTGATGAACCGGCCACGAGCGAGATGAATAGCTCGATTATGGTTGGGCGACATCCCAATATTGGATGAGTTCACGATGAGACGCACGCGAGCGTCGTGGAACGATCGCGCAATCGACGCGGTCTCATCCGGTGACGCATTGTCGACGATCAAGAGCTCGAACTGCTCATATGTCTGCTGGAGACAGGAATCGATTGCCCTCGCAATCCACTCTGCGCCTCGGTAAACGGGCAGGCAGATCGTCACAACCGGATTAGCGGAGTAAGCAGCTGCAGTCGACATCTGGTCCTCAGAGTACCCGCGTGAGTGGGCGGTAGAGGTCAAAGCATGATCGCCACGATCGCGGCCGGTAAGATCGAGAATATGTCCCGCGATGAATTATCGTCGAATGGGGTCACGGCTACGAGTTCTCCAACGACACTGACCGTAGTCGTCGTTTTGCACAACTCCGGGGAGACGCTCGCAGATTGCCTCAACAGCGTCCCGGATGATGCCGAGCTCATCGTGGTCGACAACGCATCCGCTGACGACGGTGCCGCCCACGCATCGCGTCTGCGGCCGTCGGCGACTGTCGTGCGCTCTGAGGAGAACGTGGGCTTTGGTGGAGGCTGCAACGTTGGTCTCCGGCACGCGACAGGTGACGTGGTGGTCTTCTTGAATCCGGATGCCGTGCTGATCCCCCATGCCGTCGACCGCTTGGTGCAGGTCCTGAGCGAGGACGGTGTCGGAATGGTCGGACCGGCCATCATCAAGCCCAACGGAGCCACCGAATACAGTTGCCGGCGCTGGACGAGATCCTGGCATGCGCTGATCGAGCATCTGCCGTACTCCGACCGCTGGAGCCCCGCGCTGCTCCGCAGGAACATTCCTGCCGACTCCGCCATCTACCGGGTCGGGGGACGCGTCGCATACGTCCAGGGCGCGTGCATGGCACTTCGCGCCGACACGTTGCGTTCGATCGGCGGCTTCGACGAGGACTTCTTCCTCTACGGAGAGGAGGAGAGCATCGCGTTGCGCCTTCGTCACTTGACGAAGGCCTGTGTGTACGTCCCAGAAGCGCAGGCGCTCCACGTCGGCGGGACCTCCACGCAACGGATCGGCACCCGCCAAAGCTTCCATCTCTGGCGCAGCAACGTCTTGTTGATGCGCAAGCGCAGCGCTCCGGCACGGGCGATGCTGGATCTTCTGATCACCGCTGTGGCGCTTGCTGATCGCCCTTCCGACGGTCTGCGCCCGCACGGCCTTGCAGAGGCCTACCGGCCTCCAGCTTTCGTCGTGGCTCGCCGCTGTCGAAGGCTTCTTGAGCGGCGCGCGCCACCCGATCTCGCCTGTGCCGCAGTACCGTTCAGCGGCAGAGCTCGCGTCGGGGCCGTAGCGGGCTAACGGCCGGCGGGTCGGACTCCGCCGAGACCGGCGCGGATGGTTCGTACGAGATCGCGCAGATCCGGCCAAGCCAGGATGCTGACGCCGCCGATGAACAAGAGCTCTGCAAGTGCACCGCCAAGGATCGCCGACCCCGCGGTGTCACCGACGAGAGCCCAGCCGAGGGTGCCGGCGACGATCGCCGTCAGAGCCGGGATCGCGAGAGGGCGCACGAGTGCGGCTCCCGAGTTCGCCGCAGCGCGTCGGCCGAGCAGCACCGTGTCGATCACCGCCGCTGTGAGCCAACCCAGTCCGACTGCTGCCAATCCGAGCGGACGCAACAGCGAGAGGGCTACGAGGATGAACGCCGCGGTGTGCACGATCGTCGCCCGGAGGGGGGTGCGGGCGTCGCCGATCGCGTAGAGATATCCGGCGACCGACACCGAGATCGGGCCAGAGATCATCATTGCCAGGCAGCCAAGCGGTATCACATCCCCAATGTCCCGCCATTGCTCGCCGAGCACCTCGACGACCAGTACCGGAGTCGCTACGGCCAGCGGAACCAGCATCAAGCCTGTGGCTATGGCCGTGAGCGCGACGCCACGTTCGATCAACGGAGCCATGTTCTCGCGGGCATTCACAAGTTGGGACATGGCCGGAAAGGACACTCGCCACAGAACCGAGAAGAGCGTTCCCGGTACTTGCATGATTCTGTGGGCGTAGCTCCAAGTGCCGAGCACGGCGAGTCCGCTGATTGCGGCGATACCCGCGTTCAGTCCTTGTTCGCGAGCGGTCGTCACAAGATCGATTGCTTGCAGGCGGACCCCAAAGCCGAGCATCCGTCGAATTCGCAGTCCGCGACATGCGTGGACGAATCCGCCCCTCCGGCACCATGGCCAAGAGAACCGCCGTGCCCGCGAGCGCGCGAGGGATTGCAGCGGTCGCAAGGCTCCAGACGCCCCAACCAAGTGCGGCGGTCGTAACCGCCCAGCCGTAAAACACGATCGTGTCCGCAACTTCGGCGTAGACAATCGGTCGATACTCGAGCCGACGCTCGAGCAGGATGATCGCGGGAGAACGCAGCGCGAGGATGGGGAGCGAACTGATGAGCACGGCGACGATCGCGCCGGTTGTGCCAAACCAGAGTGCAGCGACACTCGCGATCGTCACCGTCGACAACGTCGACACGCGGAGTTGGAACGCGAGCAACGTCGCGAGATCCTGGCGCTCCGGCGGCCGCGGTTGTCGGATCAGCGTCGCCCCTAAGCCTGCCTCGGCCGTGATCGTCACGATTGCGACAAAGACCATGCCGAAGGCGACGGCACCGAAGTCGGACGGCGCCAACAGGCGACCGAGCACCAACAGGCCTGCGACCTGCACGAGCCGGAGGACGATCGAGCGAATGCTCAGTAGGACGACGCTGCTCTTCGCTCGCCGGCGAACCTCGGCGCCGAGGAGCTCCTGGTCGTGGCTGAGGTCGTCGTCGACGTTCACGGCGAGCAACTTGCTGGCACCGTTACGCGGCGAGCGCACCGGATAGCTTCAGGAGGCGCGGGACAGGACGATGCGGACACACCTCTCCGCAGGGCCGCCACCTGCCCTGGGAGCCGTTGCACCGGGGTAGTATCGCACCGCATCGCGGCACCGCCGCCGATCGACGGAGAAGCTCGCCTGGACGGCCGCATCCGGCCTAGGCGGGCTCGCCCGTCCACACCACCCGCTCGATCTCCGCCATCGCGCGGCGCCAGATCGCAGACCACTCGAGTCCGTGAACGGCCTGCCGGTTGGTTTCTCCGGCCTCCGCTGCAAGGGCCGCGTCGGAGAGAAAGAGCGCGACGCAGTTCGCGAAAGCACCTGGGTCGTCCGCGATGCACAGACCGTTGCTGCTCCGGAATCCCCTCGGCAGCGATCGCCGTTGCCACGACAGGTCGAGCCGCGGCCATCGCCTCGAGCACCTTGATCTTCGTGCCACCACCATCGAGGAGCGGCGCGATCACGACCGTCGCCTGACCGACTTCGGCCGGAAGGTCCTCGACCCAACCGCGGTCGTGAACCCCGGTCGCACGCATGTGCGGTCTCTCCCCACCCCTCGCCCACGAGCCTGAGCTCCGCGTCGCCGACCTGCTCGCGAACAAGCGGCCAGATTCGTCCGATGAAGAACTCCACTGCGCGCCGATTGGCGTCATACGTTGCCGGCCCGACGAACGTCACGATCCGGCGAGCCGGATCGGCGCCGACCGGGATCTCGAAGAAACCGGCCGTGGCGCCGTTCGAGACAAGCACGAACTTGCCGGTCGTGTCGCCCAGGCGTTGCAACTCCGGCTCCGAGACGAACCACACCTGGTCCGCCTCACGGATCGCGTGACGCTGAAAGCGGGCGTACTTGATCGCCGCCGCCTCGCGCACGAGTTTCCGCCGTGGATCGCGAACCTGCTTGGCGATCCGCCTGTAGCGGATCGAGTCGTCGTCGTGCAAGACGAGGATCTTCGCGGCAGCGGCGGTGGACCCGACAGCGGGCCAGATGGCGCTGCTCTCGGCTTGGGCGACGTCGTATGTCCGGCTGCCGAGGCCGGCGGGAAGATGAGACGTCAAGAGTCGGGCAAGCGGCGGTAACGACGAGAAGTGATCGCGAGGACGGAGGTCCGGGAGCGCCACGGGGATGTAGTCGCGGAGCAGGCTCATGGTGCCCTCTCCAGGAGGCAACTGGGTCTCGTTGCGCGCCTGCAATAGGTCAACGGTCCACCCGGCTGCGGCGTACGCACGCACCATGGAGGCGAGCCGCGTCGCATACCCGGTGCCCGAGAGCGGACCGATCGCAGCAACGAGGACTCTCATGCGTCGGCCGTGTGACCTCTACCGCGATTCAGCTGTCCACTTGGCCTGATTTGCCTTCCGAGCGATCTTCCCTGCCGAGCTCTTGAGAAGCCATCCCGGCGGCACTTGATGCACGCCGAAATTCGCGATTTGCAAGACCGCCAGAATACGCTGCCTCACGTCAATCAGGATTTCGCGCTGCTCGTCCTCATCCTCGACCTCACTCTCGAACAGAATCGTTATCCGCTCCGTTTCTCTGTCCGGGTCGAACTCGGAGAACGCCGTCACTCGACCGCTCGTGACTCCGTCAACGTCGGAAACGATCTCCTCGACTTCCTGCGGGAAGACATTCACGCCACTCACGATCATCATGTCCTTGCTCCGGCCGACGACGTAGAACGCGCCGTTGACGCGGTAGCCAAGGTCGCCGGTCCGGTACCAGCCATCGACGAAAGCGGCCTCGGTCGATGGCAGGTCGTTGTAGTAGCCGGATGCAGTGAAAGGCGAGCGGACATGCAACTCGCCGATGACACGATCAGGAGCGTCCGTGTTCTGGGCGGAGAGGATACGGAGCTCGACTCCGGGGAGCGGACGGCCGACGGAGACGTGGGGGCTTCCAGACGGAGCACTCTCACTCGGGCCTGCGGCGTCCAGCGCATCTGCGTCGAGGGCCGTTCCATGCGTCAAGGCGAAGGTCGTCTCCGCCATCGCGTAACAGCCCCAAAAGACGTCATCGCGCAGGCCGTAGGGGGTGAAGCGAGCCTGAAAAGCCTGTTGGCTCGTATGGGTCACCGGCTCCGAGCAGTTGACGAGGCCGCGGAAAGCCGACAGATCGACAGCGTCCAGATCTCTCGTGGCGACGCGCTTGGCCATGAATGCGTACGCGAAATTGGGATTCCACGACAGCGTCGCCCTCGTTCGAGCTGCGGCCTGCAGGAAGATCGCGGGGCGCGTCACCCACTCGATCGGGTCGATCATCACCGTGTGTGCGCCGAACGCGAGCGGCATGTTGAGACACGCGAGAAAACCCATGTCGTGATAGAGCGGCAGCCACGAGAGGATGACGTCCTCAGCGGTGAGATCGATGGCCGTGCCGTAAGCAGTCATCTGAGCGAGCGCAGCTTCGCGACTCACGAGCACGCCACGCTTGATACCTGTCGTGCCAGAGGAAAACTGAAGGAACGCAGCGTTGAGCTCGTCAGTCTTTCGGCAACCATGCCTCGCTGTTGGTCGGAGCGAGCTCGTAGGGGCTCAGCGTCGCTCTCGGAAGCTCGATCTCGAGATCGGTGACGACCGCAGAAAATGGACACTTCGCCATCACGCCGGCCATGGTCTCCGCGTAGTAGGCCGCATTCAATTTCGGGTTGGGAGGCGTGAGAATGGCCGGGACCAGACCGGCCGTGAGTGCGGCAAGGTAGTGCAGCACTTGATCTTCCTGCGTCTGAACCAAGATGCCGAACGGAACGTCGCGAGGAAGGTCCAGGGAAACCAACCGATCGGCGATCTCGGCGGAACGACTGAAGAGCTCGCCGTACGTGTAGGGATCCTCACGCGTGCTGAGGAACGTGAAGGCCGGCGCATCCAGCCTCGATTCGTTTGCACGCCGGTATACGTCGATCAGATCGACGGAGGTTCTACTCAGAGACACCGTTGATGAGCGCCGTTATCTGTCGAGGAGTATCGAAGCTCGCCGTACTCACTTGCTCCACGGGAACCTCGAGCTCGAAGCGCGACTCGAGAATGTCGAGCAGGAGCGGGATGTCCAGGCTGTCTATCAGCCCGGCAGACAGAAGGGGCGTATCCGCGTCGATCTGCCCACTCAGTTCAAAGCTCTGCGAGATCAGGAGAACGATCTGATCGACGTCGACTTCGCCCGAGGCGACGGGCAGCTGAACCCCGGCGGCCGGCGCACCCAAAGTCTCCGACCGGTGAATGACGCGTGGTCGAGGAGACAGGACTGTGGCACCCGCAGGCACGTCCTCTGTCACGACTGCATTCGGCCCGATCACGACATCGTCTCCAACCGTGATGCCACCGATCAGGACGGCTCCGGCGCCGATCCGCACCCGATTTCCCAGTTTCGGTGCGGGCCCGTACTCCACCGCCGACCCGATCGTGACGTTCTGGCGGATGAGGCAGTCGTCACCGATCACGGCATTGTCCGCGATCACGACGCCCGGCTGGTGTGCGAAAACGCACGCGCCGACCGAGCTGCGCACCGCGCGGAAGCTCGATCCCGGAGACGACCGGGACCAGGAGTGCGACGGCTCGAACAGGACGACGAACGATGCCGGTCATATGCTCGGCGGCACGACCTAGTCTGTGAGCCGCGACCGCATAGAACCCGGCTCGCGTCCACGGCCGCTGCTGATGCGCAGCCCAATCCTCTTTCAGCAGCTCCAGCGTCCGACGAAACTTCACGGACCCGTCCACGCGGAGCACTCTAGCGGGTACGAAACTGAAGGCCGCGGCGCGGCCGCTCATCTCCATTCGCTGCGTCAGCGGCCGGGCCGCCTCGGCGGCCGACGACCGAAGCTGCGGAAGTAAGCGAGATGTTCGGCCGCCCCAGCCCGGTCGCGTCGAGCCCGGTCCCGGAGCAGGCGCACTGCGTGGCCGGCTTGTCGCAGGCGGAGCGTCGTCGCTGCGGCCAATGGCGACAAGTGGGCTCGAATGAGCGCCGCCTCGGCCTCGGCCACCGCAGCCGCACGCGCCGGCTCGCTGAAGACGTGGCTCGTCGTCGCACCCCCGGTGTGGAGGAACTCGGCTTCAGGCGTGAACCAGACGATCCAGCCGAGCTTGCGGGCGCGCCAGAAGAGGTCGTGATCCTCCGCAAACATGTGAGCCCGTTCGGAGAACCCGCCCAGCGTTCGCCAGGCGCTTCCCCGCACGGCGATAACGGCACCGGTCGCCGAGCTGATCGGACGCGCCTTGGCGTGGTCCCAGCGTGTGCCCCAGCTCGGCTGAGCGCTATTCGCGAGAATTCGGCTCAACCCAACTGCCTGCGCAAATGCAACGCCGGGCGTCGGGAGCGCCACGACCGTCCGCTGTAACGAGAGATCGTGGTTCAGTAGCCGGGGAACAGCCAGCGCGACGCGCTCCTGCTCGAGCGCCCCGACCAGCGAGCCAACACTGCCGGGACGGTGGACGAACGCGTCGGAGTTCACAAGCAGATAGCAGCGAGCCCTCGGAAAGACGGCGGCTCCTCGGTTGTTCGCCCGGCCAAACCCTTCGTTCTTCCCCAGCGGTAGGACGCGCACTCCAGAGAGCTCCCGCTCGAACCGCTCGCAGCTGTCGTCCTCGGATCCATTGTCAACGACCACAATCGTCGACGGGTCGACACCGTCTTCGAGTAACGAGCTGACGCTCTCGATGGTCGACGTGGGAGTCCTCCAGTTGACGACGACGACGGCGAGCTCCGGTGCGGCGCTCGCCTCCTCAGTCACGCCGGCCACATCCCTCCTCGACGGCGGCGTCATACACGTCGTTCACACGGCGCTGGTGGGTCGTCCATGAGAACTCGTCACGGCGGGCGTACAGTCGCTGGCTCACGTCCGCATAACGAGCCGGATCTTCGACGAACCTGTCCAGCGCTTCGCGGAGGGCGACCGGACTGCCGGAGCTGAACACGAGAGCTTCTGGGGTGTCGGGCAGGCCGCCGCGATCGCTGACCACCGTCGGAACGCTCCGTGCGATGGCCTCGGCCGCGACGAGCGCCGCCGGCTCCTCCCACTCGCTCGGAATCACGAGCGTATCGATGCCACTGAAGAAGGTCTCCTTCTCGGCCTCTCCGATCTGGCCGAGATAGCTGATCCGCGAATCTCGACGCGCCGCAGCCTCGACCTCCAGGTGCATGTCGCCTGCGCCGGCGACGGCGAGGCGCCAGTTGCTCGGGGCGGAGGCAAACGACGCGAGGAGCGTCCCGATCCCCTTGTGCCGGCTCACCGCCCCGATGAAGCCGATCCGAAGGCCGGCGCCTTGCAGGGCGCGGGGCGCCGCCGCCGAGGTGTCCGCCCCGAGCCGGATCACGATTGCGCGAGACGGTGGAATCACACCGGCGTCGACATGTTTTCGTTGGATGAACTCCGAAACACTGATCAGCCGGGTGATGTGACGCCGGACGATGCCGCCCCGGATCGAGCGCTGGACACGGCACAGTGCGCACGACCCGCCGCAGAACGCTCCCTGCCTGGTCATGCTGACTCGAGCGCAGAGGAGATTGAGGTCGTGCGCGGTGTACACGTGCGGAAGATCGAGCCGATCGACCGCCGAGAAGACGGCAGCCGAAAGCCCCTGGCACTCGTGCGTGTGGACGACGTGCGGCCGAAAACGCCTCAGCTCTCGGGCTGTCGAGAAGTAGACAGAGGGAAGCCATTGATCCCGCGCATGCCAGAGCAGCTTGCCGACGTACGCGGTTGACGGTTCGAGACGAGGGAGGTGCGGCAGCAGCCGGATCTCGGCTCCCTCTACTTCGCCGGGGCTCCCCGCGAGGATCAGAACCTCGTGCCCGTCCGCTGCAAGCGCCGATCCGAGTTGCCTCACGTACGCCTCTGCGCCGCCACGCCCAAAGGGTGGGAGCAGGTTGGAGATGAGAGCTATCCGCATGTGCGGAGGGTATTCTCATCCGCATGCGCCGCTGGTACTCGACTGGGAGCCCTGGATACGCATTGCCAAGCGCCGGCCGATCCTAGGGCGCAGCGCGAAACCCGCGACGACACAAGTGCCGTTGAGCTGATGCGATACGTAGGCGCGATCGTGCACGTGTCCGAAGCCCTCGGCGGTGGCGTCCTCCGCGTCGTCCAGGCGCTGGCGAACGCGAGCGCAGCCATGGATGTTCCGACAACAGTCGTCCATGGACGACGGCCGGAGACGCCGACGCCCGAGGTCATGCAGCTGGCCTTCGACAAGCGTGTCCGGATCATCGAAGTGCCCGACTGGGGCACCCGTTCGGCGATCGGCGCCGTCGCGACAGCCCGTGCAGCGGCGACGATCAGTCGCGAGCTCGCTCGCCATGAGGGCGGTGTTCTCCATCTCCACTCCACCTTCGCAGGGATCGTCGGCCGCTCGATTCCGGCACGCGGCTGGCGCGTCTTCTACACGCCCCACGCTTACGCATTCCTCAATCCATCGGTTCGGAGCAGCCTCCGCACTGCCATCCGGGCGCTGGAGCGTGTGCTCGCGGCGCGCGCGCACACGGTCGCTTGCTCGCTCACCGAGGGGCTCGTCGCGGAACGCATGGCAGGCGGAGCCCGCGTAACCGTCGTCCAGAACGGTATCGACCTCTTGGCCGGCGCCGACGTCGTCCCCGAGCCAACCGAAGACTTCATCATCGCCGCAGTTGGACGAGCGGTCCACCAGAGGCGACCCGATCTCGTAGCCCGCATCTCGCCCGTGGTTCGAGAGGAGCTCGGGGCCCGGCTCGTGTGGTTCGGCGACGGCCCCTTGCGAGAGAGCCTGACCGATGCGGGAGTGGAAGTGACGGGCTGGCTGCCCGAGCGCGAGGCCGCACAAGCTTTCGGCAAGGCGAATGTGGTGCTCCACCTGTCGGCGTTCGAGGGACTTTCCATCGCTCTGCTCGAAGCCATGGCGGCCGGGCGTCCCGTCGTCGCAACCGACCTGCCGTCGATTCGGGAGGTAGTCGGAGACTCAGCGATCCTCGTCGCAAGCCCAGAGGAGGCCGTGAAAGCGATCCGAAGGCTCTACAAGGACGCCGACCTCAGGTCGCAGCTCGGCTCTCGAGCCCGCGACCGCGTCGGGCGCCTCTACACGCGAGTGGGGATGGTCGAGAGGATGCTCGCGACCTACGACGAGGCCGCCCCTCGGAGGGGGCGGCCTCGCAGCTAGATCGGTATTTCGTTACGGCGTGGCGGCCGCGGCCCTGAAGGCCGCATAGCTGGGCTTCTGGGACCAGTCGTACCGAATCAGCCCGAAGAAGTGCTCACGCGTCGTCGTTGACGTTCCGTCGTCCTGGAAATCGTGGACGAAGAGCGGGCCCGCCCACGAGTAGGAGCGGAACAAGGCGAATGCCTCGGTGACTTGGCTGGCCTGCTCGGCTTCGGAGACGAAGCCGGAGCCGGCGGGGCCGTTCGTCGGAGCGCCCCACTCGGTCGCCCAGATCTTCTTCGCCCCGTCACCATGGGCGATCATCAGACTGCGGAGGCTGGGGCTCGTCCCGGCCATCTGGTACCAGGCGCTCCAGTTCGCCACGGTCGACGGCTTGGCGGGGAAGCTGTACGGGTGGTGGGCAAGGGCGTCGAAGTAGCCGGCGCCGCCGTTGGCGTAGATCCCCTCGAGGAAGTTGACGGGATTGATGTTCGTGCAGGCGGTCGCGCAGGGCGCGTTGTAGGAACCGGCCGGCGAGTTGCCTCCCGTGATGACCGTTGCGCTGGGATCGACGGCCTTGATGCGGGAATAGCACGCCTTCAGCATCGCCGTGTACTTCGCGACGTCAGGACGAGGCTGGAAGAAGCCGGAGATGTTCGGCTCGTTCCAGACTTCCCAGTTGTGCACGCCGAGCGGGGCGAAGTGACGCGCCGTCGCCTCGCAGAAGTTGGCGTAGTCGGAGACGTTCGTCGGCGCATGCTTGTCGCTCGTGCCGGCCGGACGCGCCCAGGCAGGGGTGTACGCGATGACGCCAAGGGCATCCATGCCACGGCTCTTCAAGCCCTGCACGACGGCGTCGAACGGCGCCCAGTTGTAGCTCGTCGGGCCACCCGCCTGGATCGACGGCCAGTTGACGTCGAAGCGCACGATCTGAACGCCCATCGCCCTCTCACTGTCCAGGTAGCGAGTTTGATCGGCCGCCGGGAGCCACGGGAGCCTCCAGCCGGACGCGACGCCGTATCTGCGGACGGTGGGAGCCGGTGTCCCGGTGGCACCGCTGATCACCGACGACTGCGCCGATTGCGCGACTGACGTTCCGTCGGCGTTCGTCGCAGCCACGGCGACGCGAAGGGTGAAGCCCGCGTCGGCTGTGACCGGCGTGTGCGACGCCGTGGTCGCACCAGCGATCGAGAGACAGGCGGCCCCGCCGGAGTCGCAGCGCTTCCACTGATAGGCGTACGACGTGGGCGAGCCAGACCAACTACCGGTCGTGGAAGAGACGGCAACTCCAACGGCCGGAGTGCCCATGACCTGCGGAACGGTGCTGTTGACGGGCGGGGACGGAAGTCGGGGGCGGCGGGACAGGCTCCGGGACAGGCTCCGGGGCAGGCGCCGGGACAGGCGCCGGCGCAGCGGGGCGGGCTGCGACGACTGCCGACGTGCCGGACGTCGCGGACGCGGTGCCGCGCCTGTTCGTTGCGATGACTGTGACCCGGATCGTGGAGCCGATCTGGCCGGAGGCGAGCTGGAGCTGGGAGCCGGTGGCTCCGGGCAAGGCAGCACAGGCACCGCCACCGGAGTCACAGCGGTTCCACTGGTACGTGTACGAGATCGAGACGCCGGACCAGCTTCCGGGGCTCGCGCTGAGTGTTTGGCCTTCGATCGCGCTTCCCGTCAGGGTCGGGGGTGCGGTGGCAGATGGTGGAGATTGTCCGGGGGGAGTTCCTCCGGCGCCACCCGCGAAGCCGGTGAAGATGGCTGCGGCGAAGAGGGCGGCGGAGACGAGGACGAGTGGACGAAACATGCTGCGGCGGCTTGTATTCATGGAGCTTGTCTCGGCACGCTTGCGGCGCAACGTTTGTGCATTCCCTCGAACGAGGGATGCTGCAGCTCTCTGAAACGTTCGCGCCTTCCCCGGGCCTGGGTACGCTCCGAAAGTGGAGCCAAACGACTTGGACGCTCCCGCTCCGGCTCGAGCCGCCCCGGACGATCAGCCGCGAACGGTGTGCCTCGTCGGCCTGATCGCGGGCGGGCACTCCGGAGTCCCCCGCTACGCCGCCAAGCTCGTCGGTGCATTCGACCGGGTGAGCGGCTCCTACCCGAACCTCCAGGTGTCATTGCTGACGACGCGCGCGGCAGCCGAGGCCATCGAGCTTCGGAGCCTCCACGTTCGTACGGTTGGCGGGGTCCGACGCTCCGTCAACGCCGGACCGGGACGCCTGCTGCTCGAGCACCTCGCTGTCCGAACGTCTCGCGACGACCTCTTGCACTTCTTCGATCTGACCGGCCCGGTGCTCGCTCCCCGGCGACGGTTCGTGACGACGATCCACGACATGACAGCGCTCGGATTCCGGACGTTCAAGAATGCGTACAAGCGCCGGCTCTACCCATGGGCGATCGGACGTGCCGCTGCGGCGGTGGCCGTTTCGAGCTTCGCAAAGGACGAGGCGGTCCGGCAGCTCGGCGCCGACCCGGCGAAGATCCACGTCGTCCACTCCGGACCCGGCCTCTCACCTGAATCCGCTCCGGTCGTAACTCGCTCTCCCGCTGCGGCTCCGTACGTGTTGTACGTCGGCAACCTGGCCGCGAACAAGAACCTGCCGATGCTCATCCGCGCCTTCCATGAATCGAGCGCACCGATCCGGCTCGTCCTCGCGGGGCGCCCCAGAGAGGGCGCCGAAGACGTCCGGCTGGCAGTAGGGGCCGGGAGGCGGGCAGATCGGATCGACCTCCTCGACAGTCCCTCGGATGCCGTCGTCGACGGGCTCTACAGGTCGGCCTTGGCGCTCGTGCTGCCCTCGACCTACGAGGGGTTCGGCTTCACCCCACTCGAGGCGATGTCCCGGGGATGCCCGGTGCTTGCGAGCGACATACCCGCCCTGCGCGAGACGGCGGGCGCCGGTGCCCTGCTGCTGCCGCCGCTGGACGCTTCGGCCTGGACCGAGGCAATCGATCGCGTCGCCGGCGATCCGGAGCTGCGAAAGCAGCTGCAAGCAGCCGGGGCCGCCACTGTTGCGGGGTATTCGTGGGACGCAACCGCCCGAGGAATCCTCGACGTGCTCGGGTCGATCTCGCTCCGCTGACTGCCAAGACGGGGATGTATGAACGGCATCAAGAACCCGAAGCACCGGTCGATAAGAAGAGCAGAATGCGTCGTCTCCTCCCGGTCCTCCTCTGCCTTGCGACCCTGGCCGTCATCGGAAACGCCGAGGCAGCGTCGGAGCGCCAGACGAGACTCCGCGCCGAGCGCAACCTGATCGGCGCCGAGAAAATGCTGGCGCGCTGGAACGTCGGCCTCGTCAATCCCTCGACGCGCCTGCTCCGGACCAACGTCTGGGTTCGGTGTGCGGGGCGCGGTGCCGCGGTGGCCGGGCGTTACACAAGGTTCGGCTGCACGGTCGGCTATCGCCGCGTTCGTGTGACGCTGACCTACGTCGTACTGAATGGCAAAGGGTTCGAAGTCCGGAACCGGCGGACGATCACCGCCAAACCCTCCTAGCCCGCTCCAGCTTTCTGCGCGTCGCCGACCGCGCTCAAGTGGCGCCAAGCTTCCTGTCTCTCAGCTCGGCGGTTCGCGCGCTCGCGATCAGGTCGGCGAAGACGTCCTCGACCACCACCTCGACTCCCACAGGTAAGAGCCCATCCGGCCCGGCGACATCACGGAACGACTCGAGGTAGACGCTGAGCTCCTCCTGTCGCTCTGGAAACGCCGGCCCCTGTTCCGCGAGCAAGCGCTCCACGTCCGCCACCGTCCAGGTCCCGGGATAGGGCTGCACGAAGGAAACAGCCGGCTCTGGCTCTGGTTCCGGCATCGGAGGCGGCTCCCGCTCCCGCGCCGGTTCTACCGCCGGCTCCCGTTCTGGCCTGGGTTCCGGCTCGGGTTCGGTTGGCGGCCGACGCGTGGCGGGAGGAGCCGACACCGCCGGCCTTCGTTGGTGGCGTAGCAGTAGGGCCAGCAGCTGACCGAGCAACGCGCCCGCAAGCGCGCCGAGAGCGAGATTGCGCGCGGGCTTCGGCGAGACACGATCGTCCTCCGCGCGCGCGGCCTCCCACACCGACGCGACCGTCGTCGGCCCGAAGCGGTCGTTGAAGCGCACCGTCGACGAGCTCGGTCAGCTCCTGTGCGGTGCGCCGCGCCTCGTCACGGCTCGGCGCCTCGACCGTGATCCGCACGAGCGAGCTCTCGGCCTCCGTGTCGACCGAGACGCGGTCGAGCAGCTCGTCCGCAGACTCGTCGAGCCGCAGGTTGGCGATCGCCGGGTCGGCGACGGCGCGGCTGTGGAAGAGATCCGCGGCGGCCGCGGCGGCCTGAGCGAGCGCCGGGTCGTCTGCCCGGAGGCTGCCCTTGCCGCACGAGCGCAATCGACGCGTCGGCCCGATAGGTCGACGCCTGCAGCACAGTCACCACGACCGCCACTGCGAGCCCGGCGACGGTCCCGACGAGCGCGGGGAGCCGGTCGTCGCGCCGCATCTACCTAGCTGCGTTCCTTCAGCGCCGGGAAGAGGATGACGTCGCGGATCGTGTCCCGGCCCGTCAGCAGCATCGCCAGCCGGTCGATCCCGAGCCCGAGCCCGCCGGTCGGCGGCATCCCGTAGGAGAGCGCCTCGACGTAGTCGGGGTCCTCGGCCTCGCCCTCGACCTGCTCGGACTGGTGCAGGAAGCGCTGCTGCTGCTCCTCGGAGTCGTTGATCTCCGAGAAGGCGTTCCCGAGCTCCATCCCGCCGGCGAAGTACTCGAAGCGCTCGGTCAGCGTCTCGTCGTCGTCGGTCGAGCGCGCGAAGGGCGAGATCTCGATCGGGTAGTCGTGCACGATCGTCGGCTCGATCAGCGTCGGCTCGACGAAGTAGCTGAACGCGTGGTCGACGAGCTGGGCCCAGTCCTTGTCGGCGTCGGTGTCGACGCCGCGCTCGTTCAGCGCGGCGCGCAACCCGGCCTCGTCGCGGATCCAGAGGCCGTGCTCGGCGAGCGAGTCGGTGAAGCCGAGCCGCCGCCACGGCGCCTTCAGATCGAGCTCGTGCTCGCGGAACGTCGTCTTCGTCGTCCCGTTCACCTCCAGCGCCACCGCCTCGACCAGCTGCTCCATCCGCACCATCGTGTCGCGGTAGTCCGCATACGCCTCGTACCACTCGAGCATCGTGAACTCGGGCTGAGTGCTTGTACGAGACGCCCTCGTTGCGGAAGTCCTTGCCGATCTCGTAGACGCGCTCGAGCCCGCCGACGATCAGCCGCTTCAGGTAGAGCTCGGTCGCGATCCGGAGGTAGAAGTCGGCGTCGAGCTCGTTCTAGTGCGTCACGAACGGCTCCGCGAAGGCGCCGCCGTAGCGCGGCTGCAGCACCGGAGTCTCGACCTCGACGAAGCCGTCCGCGTCGAGGTGGCGCCGGATCGCGGCGACGATGCGGCTGCGCACGAGGAAGTCGGCGCGCGTCTCCTCGTTCATCAGCAGGTCGAGGTAGCGCTTGCGGTAGCGCGCCTCGACGTCGGTGAGGCCGTGGAACGTGTCGGGCAGCGGCGCGCGGATCTTCCCGAGCAGCTCGAGTTCGATCACCTGTAGCGACGGCTCGCCGCGACGAGACTTCGCCGGGTGCCCGCTGACGCCGACGATGTCGCCGAGGTCGACGTCGACCTTGCCGGCGAGGAGCTGGATCCGCCCGCTGCGGTCGACGAGGTCGAGGAAGGTGATCTTCCCCATCTCGCGGCGCGCCATCACGCGTCCGGCGAGCCGGAAGGACTTCGACTCGTCCGTCGAGCCCGGCTCGACGAGGTCGGCCTCGGCGCGGACCGCAGCGATCTCGTCCCGGTCGGGAAAGCGCTTCGGCAGGTTCGCGTTCATGCTCACGACTCTAGTGCGCCCTTCGCGGCGGTGCGTAGCGTCCTCCGGCGCTTCGCTGACGGGGCACGGCCGGAGGGGATAGTGCGCAAGCACAGACCCGGAGAGCCGGGTGCCGTCAGAGGAGCGAGGCGCCGCCGGAGGGCGGCTCCGCCGCCCGCAGGTGGTGCCAGGGCTGGTAAGCGCTACGCGGCCTGGATGTCGAGGATCTTGTACTTCATCGATCCTCGCGGGGCGGCGACCTCGACGGTCTCGCCCTTCTTCTTGCCGATGATCGCCTTGCCGACCGGCGACTCGTTCGAGAGCTTCGACTCGGTGGGATTCGCTTCTGCCGAGCCCACGATCGTGTACTCGACGGTGGCCTTCGCATCGACGTCCCTCAGCTTGACCTTGGCGCCGATCGAGACGACGCTCAGATCGACGTCGCGCTTCTGGATCACGCGCGCGTTCGAGAGGCGCTCCTCGAGCTGCGCGATCTTGTGCTCGAGCATCGCCTGCTCGTTCTTGGCGTCGTCGTACTCGGCGTTCTCGGAGATGTCGCCGAACTCGCGCGCGATGCGGATCCGATCGGCGACCTCACGACGCTTGTTCGTCGACAGGTGCTCGATCTCCACCTTGAGCTTCTCGTAGCCCTCGGGCGTGAGAATGACTTCCTTCAACCGTTCCTCCCCCGACGAGGGGTCATAGAGTCAAAAAGCCGGCGATGGTCGCGCCGACGCGGGCGGGAATGGTAGCTGCCGCGCTCGGACGGGGTCAATACCTGTGAGTACCATCCGCAAAGCAATGTCCATCGATCTCCGCGAAAGCTGGCGCATCCGGGACGTCGAGATCCCGACGCGCCTCGTCCTGGCGCCGATGGCCGGTGTCAGCGTGCAGGCGTTCCGCCGCCAGGGGCGCCGCTTCGGCGCCGGGCTCGTCTGCTCGGAGATGGTCAGCTGCGCCGGGATCGAGCACCGGAACGAGCGCACGCTCGGCTACCTCCGCGTCGCCGGCGACGAGCACCCGCTCGCGATCCAGATCTTCGGCTCGGAGCCGCGCGCGATGGCCGAGGCGGCGCGGATGGTCGAGGCCGCGGGCGCCGACCTCGTCGACATCAACTTCGGCTGCCCCGTCCGGAAGGTGACGAAGACGGGAGCGGGCGCGACGCTGCTCGACGAGCCCGCGCGCGCCGCCGCGATCGTCGAGGCGGTCGCGACGGCGGTCGACGTTCCGGTCAGCGTCAAGATGCGCCGCGGGCTGCGCGACGGCGCCCGCACGTGCCTCGAGGTCGGGCCGCAGCTCGTCGAGGCCGGGCGCCGCGACGCTCACGCTCCACCCCCGCTCGGCGCAGCAGATGTACACCGGCACCGCCGACCACGCGCTCACGGCCGAGCTCGTCTCGCTCGTCGACGTGCCCGTGATCGCGTCGGGCGACATCACCTCGCGCGCGAAGGCGCAGGCGGTGCTCGCGACGACCGGCGCCGCCGCCGTGATGGTCGGCCGCGGCGCCCAGGGCAACCCGTGGATCCTGCGCGAGATCGTCGACGGCGACGGCCGCGAGCCGACGCGCGAGGAGGTCGTCGCGGAGCTCGTCCTCTTCATCCGCGAGACCGTCCGCGAGCTCGGCGAGCGCCGCGCCTCCGGCTTCCTGAAGAAGTTCTACGGCTGGTATCTCGGCCGCGGCCGCTTCCCGCGCCCGTTCAAGCAGGAGCTCGTCGTGCTCGACTCGACCGAGGCGGTCGAGCGCCTGCTGATCGCCGCGGCGCCGGGAGCCCTGCCGCTGCTCGAGCGGCTGGAGGCCGAGCTGCCCGGCGGCGACGAGGTCCTGCTGGACCTGCCGATCTCGATCTACGGCGGCGGCTAGGACGGGACGCGAGCCGCATCGCCCACGCCGCCGAGCAGGCCCGCGGCCAGCACGAAGTGGAGCGCGTCGTCGGCGTCGTTGATCGGCACCCAGTCGCCGCCACCGAGCAGCCCGAGCACGAAGAGCACGGCGTAGAAAGCGCCGGCTGAGAGCAGGTACTGGAGCGAGCTCGCCTGGCGCTTCGCGGCGACGAGGCCAAGACCGAAGAGCCCGTGCACGATGTTGTGCAGGACGCTCACCTCGAAGAGGCCGAGCAGCTCCGCGCTACCTTCGTCACCGGCGAACTCCAGCCCGTCGTAGAGGTTCGTCGTGAGGCCGGGGATGAAGCCGGCGACGCCCGCGACGAGGAACGTCGCGCCGAAGAGCCGAGCGAGCTTCTGCGCGAGCGTCAACGGTTGAGTAGCCAGACGAGCCGGAGCCCCTCGAGCGTGAGGTGCGGGTCGACGCGGTCGAGCGTGCGCGCGTGCGGGGCGATCAGCTCGGCGAGGCCGCCGGTCGCGACCGTCTGGGCCTCGACGCCGAGCTCCTCGCGGATCCGCCCGACGATCCCGTCCACCTGGCCGGCGAACCCGTAGACGAGCCCCGACTGCAGCCCGCCGACGGTCGTCTTGCCGATCACGGTCGGCGGCGCCACGAAGTCGACCTTCACGAGCCGGGCGGCGCGGGCGAAGAGCGCGTCCATCGAGACCTCGATCCCGGGCGCGAGCACGCCGCCGACGTACTCGCCCTCGGGCGAGACGATGTCGAAGTTCGTCGAGGTGCCGAAGTCGACGACGATGCACGGCGCGCCGTAGCGCTCGTTCGCCGCGACGGCGTTGACGATCCGGTCCGGCCCGACCTCGCGCGGGTCGTCGTAGCGGATCGGGATCCCCGTCTTGACCCCGGGCCCGACGGTGAGCAGCGGCGCCTGCGCCCAGCGCTCCGCGACGCGCTCCCACTCGCGCTGCAGCGCCGGCACGGTCGTCGAGAGGCAGATCCCGTCGACGTCCTCGAGGTCGAAGAGCGCCGCGAGCGTGACGCCGAGCTCGTCGCCGGTGCGGCTCCGGTCGGTGGCGAGCCGGAAGCTGTCGGCGAGCTCGCTCGTCCCGGAACAGGCCGAGCACCGTCTGCGTATTGCCGACGTCGACGGCGAGCAGCATCGGCCGAGCCTATCGAACGCTCAGCGCTGATCCCGCGCCTGACGTCGCTCACGGGCGTAGCGGCTACGGGTCGTCGTCGTCCGTGAGAGGCGCTCGCCGAGGCGCTCGGCCAGCGCCTCCGCGGTCAGCTTCGGATCGTCGTTCTCGCCGCGCAGCTCCTCGACCGTGACGTCGCTCGAGGTGTAGACCTCGGCGCGCGGGATGATCCGGGTGGGGCGGTTCTTGTCCCAGACCCAGACGTCCTCCATCTTCACGTGGAAGAACGGATAGCTCGCCTGCGGCGAGACCTGCAGGTCGAGCTTGTTGCAGAGATAGGTCGCGTCCGCGGTGAGGATGCAGTAGCGGAAGAGGCCGAAGACGGCCGTGTACTCCTTCTTCAGCGAGAGCTCGAGCTCGGCCTCGAACTCGTCGAGATCGTCGAGGTGGCTCACGTGCTCAGTCTAGCTCCGCGAGCAGGTCCGACACCCGTCCGCGGCCGGGAATCACGAGCTCCGGGTCGAGCTCGGCGAGCGGCTCCAGCGCGAAGCGGCGCTCGTGCAGGCGCGGATGCGGGACCGTCAGCCCGGGCTCGTCGACCGTCTCGGCGCCGTACAGCAGCAGGTCGAGGTCGATCGTCCGCGGCCCCCAGCGCTCGCCGCGCTCGCGGCCGAGCTCCCGTTCGACCGCCAGCAGGCGTCTGAGCAGCTCGCGCGGCGAGAGCTCGGTCTCGACGCGCGACCGCGCCGTTCAGGAAGCGCGGCTGGTCGGTGACGCCGACCGGATCGGTCTCGCGCAGCTCCGAGACCGCGACGACGCCCTGCAGCAGCGCGATCGCGGCGCCGGATCGTCGCCTCGCGGTCGCCGAGGTTCGAGCCCAGGCCGACGTAGGCGACGGTCACGGCCGCGTCGCGCTGACGGCCGCGTACTCGACCGGCGGGTCGAGCACGACGTCGGGCTTGCGCACCCGCACCGAGACGCGCTCGACCGGGAAGCGCGCGAGCAGCTCGTCCGCGAGGGCGGTCGCGAGCGCCTCGAGCAGGTGGTACGCGCGGCCGTCGGAGACCTCGCGCACGCAGGCGGCGACGTCGCGGTAGTCGACGGCGTCCTCGAGCCGGTCGGAGCTGCCCGCCTCGCCCGACCTCCAGCTCGACGTCGAAGAGGAAGCGCTGGCCCTGCTCGCGCTCCCAGTCGAGCGCGCCGTGATGGCCGTGCAGCTCGATCCCGTGCAGCTCGATCCTCATGCGATCGCCCCGGCCGCGGCGAGCGCCTCCACGTGCTCGCGGACGTCGTGGACGCGGAAGATCGACGCGCCGCGCTCGTAGGCGGCGACCGCCGCGCCGAGCGAGGCGGCGAGCGTGCCGGTGCGCGCCTCCGGATCGAAGAGCTTCCCGAGCGAGCTCTTGCGCGAGAGCCCGACGAGCACGGGCCGGCCGAGCGCGAGCAGGACGTCGAGCCGCCGCACGAGCTCGAAGTTCTGCGCCGGCGTCTTGCCGAAGCCGATGCCCGGGTCGAGGCAGACGCGCTCCTCCGGGATTCCCGCCGCGACGGCGAACGCGAGCCGCTCCTCGAGGAACGCGGCCACCTCCGCCGCGACGTCGTCGTAGCGCGGGTCGTCCTGCATCGTCCGCGGCTCGCCGCGCATGTGCATCAGGCAGAGGTAGGCGCCGCCGTCGGCGACGACGCCCGCGAGCTCCGGGTCGCCGCGCAGCGCCGTCACGTCGTTGACGAGCTCGGCGCCGAGCGCGAGCGCACGGCGTGCCACCTCGCTCTTCGCGGTGTCGATCGAGAGCGGCAGCCCTTCGAGACGCTCGAGCACCGGGATCACCCGGCGCAGCTCCTCGTCGAGCGAGACGCCCTCCGAGCCGGGCCGCGTCGACTCGCCGCCGACGTCCACGATCGCGCGCCGTCGTCGATCATCCGGCGAGCCGCGGCGGCCGCGGCGTCCGGATCGAGGTGCACGCCGCCGTCCGAGAAGCTGTCGGGCGTCACGTTCACGATCCCCATCACGGCGGGGCGCTGCAAACGTTCCTCCACCGATGGACGTCTCACCCTGCATGGAGAGTAGCCAGCGCGGCCGCAGCGCCCTGCTGACGACGCTCGGCCTCCTGGCGCTCGTCGCGTCGTCGCGATCGCGTCGCGCGGGTCGACCTCGTCGGGCGGGGCGGGCACGCGCCGGCCGAGCGACGCGCTGCTCGACATCCTCTTCACGCCTCTACCTCGTCGGGCTCGTCGTCGGCGCGGTCGCTGTTCCTCTACATGCTGGTGCTGCGCCGGCGCGAACGTCTCGCAGGCCGGCGGTGGCCGGCAGCGCGAGCCTGCGGAACGCAGTCTGGTCGGTATGATGCTCGTCGGGATCGCGCTCCTGCTCGCCCGTCGAGCTCTCCACGAGGAGGCTCGACGGACTCGACGTGACGCTGCCCCAGGCCCCGGGCGCGGGCGAGGGCGACGCCCGCGTGCATCGGGCAGCGGACGCTCCGAGGCCGACGTTCGCCTGGATCCCGGTCTCGATCACCCTCGCCCTGCTCGCTGGTCGCCGTCTCGGCCTGGTGGTCGGGGCGGTCGCGCCGGCGGCGCGCTGGGCGAGCGCGGACGACGACCGCTCGCGGACGCGCTCGCGGCCGCGGTGGACGAGTCGCTCGACGACCTGCGCGCCGAGCCGGATCCACGGCGCGCCGTGATCGCCGCGTACGCGCGCCTCGAACGGGTGCTCGCCGCGCACGGCCTGCCGCGGAAGACGTCCGAGGCGCCGCTCGAGTACCTGGGCCGGATGCTCGGCGGGCTCTCCGTCAGCCCGCCGGCGGCGCGCAGGCTGACCGATCTCTTCGAAAGGGCTAAGTTCTCGCAGCATGCGGTGGCCGCGGAGATGAAGGAGGAGGCGATCGACGCGCTCGAGACCGTCCGCGACGACCTCGCCGCGGCGCGGGCACTCGCCGAGCCGAGCGGGCCGCTGCGCTCGGAGGCGCAGCGCGCACGGGCGGCAGGCTGATGCGCACGGCGATCCGGCTCGCGCAGCTCCCGATCCTCCTGACGGTCGTCGCTGCGTCGTGCTGCTGATCGTGCTTCCCGGCCGTACCGAGCTCGCTGCTGCACGTCTACGTCGCTCGTGCTCGCCGCGATTGCGCTCTCTCTACCTCGTCCGCGCCGTTCGGGCGGCGCTACCCCGTCGCGGCCGACGTCGGCCTTCGACGCGGCGCTCCGCAAGCGCAGGCGGCGCGACGAGCGGTTGCCGGAGCTCGAGCGGATGGAGCGCGAGGTCTCGCTCGGCATCGCGACGGCTTTCGACCTCCACTATCGGCTGCGCCCGCCGCTGCGCAGGATCGCCGGCGAGCTGCTGGCGGCGCGGCGCGGGATCGACCTCGACGCGAGCCCGGAGGCGGCGCGCAGGGCGCTCGGCGACGAGACCTGGGAGATCGTCCGCGCCGACCGCGAGCCGCCGCGCGACCGCTTCGGCGCCGGGCTCGAGCTGGCGTCGCTGCACACGGTCGTCGACGTCGCTGGAGGCGCTCTGATGGAGCTCGCGCAGGTGCAGGAGCACGCGAACGCGGATCCTCGACGAGGTCGAGCGTGCCGTCATCGGCAAGCGCGAGCGCCTCGAGCTCGTGCTGATGGGAATCCTCGCCGACGGCCACGTGCTGCTCGAGGACTACCCGGGCCTCGCGAAGACGCTCACGGCGCGCTCGTTCGCGCAGGTGAGCGAGCATCGGCTTCAACCGGATCCAGTTCACGCCCGACCTGATGCCCGCCGACGTGACCGGCTCGTCGATCTGGAACCAGCGCGACGCCGACTTCGAGTTCCGGCCCGGCCCGATCTTCACGAACCTCCTGCTCGCCGACGAGATCAACCGCGCCCCGCCGAAGACGCAGGCCGCGCTGCTCGAGGCGATGCAGGAGCGGCAGGTGACGATCGAGGGCGTCACCCACCCGCTCGCGCGGCCGTTCCTCGTGCTCGCGACGCAGAACCCGATCGAGTACGAGGGCACGTACCCGCTGCCCGAGGCGCAGCTCGACCGGTTCCTGCTGCCGGGTCGGCTTCGGCTACCCGAGCCGCGACCGACGAGTGGGAGGTGCTGCCGCGGCGCCTCGAGCGGCGCGAGGACGAGGTCGAGCTCGAGCCGGTGATCGACGGGCCGACGCTGCTCGGGCTCCAGGCGGCGATCGAGCACGTCCACGTCGGCGAGGTCGTCGGCGCGCTACATCGTCGAGCTCGTCTCGGCGACGCGCAGCAGCAGCTCGACCGCGGTCGGCGCGAGCCCGCGCGGCAGCCTCGCCGTGCTCAAGCTCGCACGCTGCAAGGCGGCGCTCGCGGGGCGCGACTTCGTCACCCCGGACGACGTCAAGGCGGTCGCGGTGCCGGCGCTCGCGCACCGGCTGATGCTGAAGCCGGAGCTGTGGGTGCAGCGGCTCTCCGCGGACGACGTCGTCCGCGGACATGCTCGAGAGCGTGCCCACGCCCGCGGCCGAAGAGCCGGCGCCGGCGGCGGAATGACGCTCGTCGGCGTCGCCGCGGGTGACGGCTTACGCCGCGCTCGCGGCGCTCTTTCTCCTCTCGGCCCTCGCGGTCCGCCGGCCCGAGCTGGCGGTGCTGGCCTTGCCGTTCGCTCTGCCGCTGGCGCTCGGCCTGCACCTCGCACGGCAGCCTGAGCTCCGCATCTGGCTGACGACTCGAGCGCGAGCGCGCGCTCGAGCAGGACGAGGTCGCCGTCGAGCTCGTCGTCACGTCGGAACGGCCCGTCGAGCGGCTCGAGCTGCTGCTCGTGCTCCCGGACGGGCTCGAAGTCGCTTCCGGAGAGAGCACCGTCTCCGTGCGCCTCGGCTGGGACGACGAGCGGACGATCGAGCTACGCCTCCGCTGCGTGCGCTGGGGCAACTACGAGGTCGGCGACATCCGGCTGCGTGCGCGCGACCGGCTCGGGCTGCTCGTCGTGGGAGCAGCGGCTCGACCGGAAGACGCTGCTCCGCGTCTACCCGCTGCCCGAGACGCTGCGCCGGATCGTCCCGCCCGTCGCCACGCAGCCCTTCACCGGCAACGAGGTGGCGCGGCAGAAGGGCGAAGGGCTCGAGTTCGCCGACCTCCGCGAGTTCGCGCCCGGCGACCGCGTCCGCTCGATCAACTGGCGCGCGAGCGCACGCCGCGCCGGCCTTGGGAGCAATGGTCGTCAACGAGCGGTCATCCGGAGCGGAACGCCGACGTGATCCTCTTCCTCGACACGTTCGCGGACGCGCGCGCCGGCGGCCGCTCGACGCTCGACCTCGCCGTGCGCGCGACCTCGACGCTCGCGTCGCGCTACCTGGAGCGGCGCGACCGCGTCGGGCTCGTCTCGTTCGGCGGGATCCTCCGCTGGCTGACACCCGGGATGGGGCTCGCGCAGCGCTACCGGATCGTCGACGCGCTGCTCGAGTCCGAGATCGTCTTCAACTACGCGTGGAAGGACGTCTCGATCATCCCGGCGCGGACGCTGCCGCCGCAGGCGCTCGTGCTCGCCGTCACGCCGCTGCTCGACGACCGCGCGGTCGCGGCGCTCGTCGACCTGAGGGCGCGCGGCTACGACCTCGCGATCGTCGAGGTCTCGCCCGTGCCCTTCGCCGTGCCCGGCGAGAACGAGGTGGACCGCTCGCGTACCGCCTCTGGCTGCTGCGACGGCGGGAGCTGCGCGTCGCGCTACGAGCGTCTCGGCGTCGCCGTGGCGACGCTGGAGTGACGATGCGCTCGCTCGATGCGGTGCTCGAGGGGGTGAGGGCATTCCGACGGCACGCTCGGCTCGCGCGCGTCTAGCGCACGGCGACTGCGATCGCGTGCTCGTCGCGGCAGGCGTGGGCGGCTGGCTGGCGCTCGGCGCAGACGAGGAGCTCCTCGTCCGCGCGAACGCAGCGGCGGCGACTCACCGCGTTGCTGCTCCTCGCGGCGGGGCTCGTCGCTGCGGATCGCGCCCGCGCTCCCGGTCGCCGTCGCGATCCTCGGCGGCGAGTACGTCGCGCTGCTCGGATTCGAGGGGGAGGCGCTCGACACGCGGGCGCCGGTCGTCGCCGCCGCGCTGCTCGCCGTCGCCGAGCTCGCGTACTGGTCGCTCGAGCTGAGCGGCCGGTCGCGGACGAAGCCGGGAACGTCGCTGCGCAGGCTCGGGCTGCTCGCGGCGCTGCTGGTCGGCGTGCTGGCGCTCGGCGTCGTCCTGCTGGCGCTCGTCGAGGCCGTGTCGGCCGGCGGCCCGGCGGTCGACCTGCTGGGCGCGGTGGCCGCGGTCGGCGCGCTCGCGCTGCTCGCACTCGCGGCCGCGCCGCACCGGCCATGAGGACGTGCCGGGGCGCAGGACCCCTCACGTCCGCGCGAGACGCTGTCTGCGTAGAGGGAGCTAGCCAGCTAGGCCGCGGGGTTCGGGCTTGGGCGGCTGCATCGAGACGCCGGGCACCGGGCGCGGCTTCGGCTTCGGCGCCGGCTTGCGCTCGGGGCCTTCGACGGGCAGCTCGGGCGGTCTCGGGCACCTCCTCGGGGAAGACCGACTCCTCGGTCTCGCCGGCGAGCAGGCGCTCGAACTGATCCTTGTCGATCGTCTCGCGCTCGATCAGGATCGCGGAGAGCTTGTGCAGCTCGTCCATGTGCTCGCGGAGCACGCGGTGCGCGGTCTGGTGCGCCTCCTCGATCACGCGGCGGATCTCGTCGTCGATCTCGCGGGCGATCTCGTCGGAGTAGTCGGGCTCGTTGCCCATGTCGCGGCCGAGGAAGGGCTGGCTGTGGTCGCGGCCGAGCACGCGCGGGCCGAGCTTCTCGCTCATCCCGTAGCGCATGATCATCGCCTTCGAGGTCGCCGTCACCTTCTCGAGGTCGTTCGCGGCGCCCGTCGTCACCTCGTGGAAGACGAGCTCCTCGGCGGCGCGGCCGCCCAGCGTCATCGCCAGGTCGTCCATCAGCGCCGAGCGGGTCGTCAGGTAGCGATCCTCGGTCGGCAGCGAGATCGTCAGGCCGAGCGCCTGGCCGCGGGAGACGATCGTGATCTTGTGGATCGGGTTCGTGTTCTCGAGGTACTGGCCGACGAGCGCGTGCCCCATCTCGTGGTAGGCCGTGATCTTGCGCTCCTTCTCGCCGAGCAGCCGGGCCTTCTTCTCGGGGCCGGCGATCACGCGCATGATCCCTTCCTCGAGCTCGTCCTGGCCGATCATCTTCTTGCCGTAGCGGGCGGAGAGCAGCGCGGCCTCGTTGATCAGGTTCGCGAGGTCGGCGCCGGTGAAGCCGGGCGTGCCGGCGGCGAGCGTGTCGAGGTCGATCTCGGGCGCGAGCGGCTTGCCCTTCGAGTGCACCTCGAGGATCTTCCGGCGGCCGATCCGGTCGGGCCGGTCGACGACGATCTGCCGGTCGAAGCGGCCGGGGCGGAGCAGCGCGGGATCGAGGATGTCGGGGCGGTTCGTGGCGGCGATCAGGATGATGTTGTCCTTCATCTCGAAGCCGTCCATCTCGACGAGCAGCTGGTTCAGCGTCTGCTCGCGCTCGTCGTGGCCGCCGCCGAGGCCGGCGCCGCGATGGCGGCCGACGGCGTCGATCTCGTCCATGAAGATGATGCAGGGGCTCGCCTGCTTCGCCTGCTCGAACAGGTCGCGGACGCGAGAGGCGCCGACGCCGACGAACATCTCGACGAAGTCCGAGCCGGAGATGGAGAAGAACGGCACGCCCGCCTCGCCGGCGACGGCGCGCGCGAGCAGGGTCTTACCGGTGCCGGGAGGCCCGTAGAGCAGGACGCCCTTCGGGATCCGCGCGCCGAGCGCCTGGAACTTCTTCGGGTTCTCGAGGAACTCCTTGATCTCGTGCAGCTCCTCGACCGCCTCGTCCGCGCCGGCGACGTCCTTGAAGCCGATCTTCGGCGTGTCCGGCGTCATCCGCTTCGCGCGCGACTTGCCGAAGCTCATCACCTTCGAGCCGCCGCCCTGGACCTGGTTCATCAGGAAGATCCAGAAGCCGATCAGGAGCGCGAACGGGAGCAGCGAGATCAGCAGCGAGCTCCACCAGGACCCGCCCTTGCCCTTCGAGTCGTAGGTGACGTCCTTCGGCCTGCAAGCGCGTTCTCGAACTCGAGCGCGGAGACGTCGCTGGGATAGTTGACCTTGACCTTGTCGCCGCCGACCAGCGTCGCGGTGATCAGCAGCCGGCTCGGCGTGAACTCGACCGGCCTGGACACTCGCCGTTCTCGACCTGGCTGCGCAGCTGCGAGTAGGTGAGCTTCTTCTCGGCCTCGCCGCGCGGGATCAGCGTCTGGCTCGCCAGGTAGACGAGCAGGACGATCACGATCAGTGGGAACAGCGCGCTGCGGAAGAATCTGTTCACGGGGTCAAATGAGGGTAGCAGCCTACGCTGTCGAAACCCATCCCCCGAAGGGACAGGCTCGTGCCCGAACCCGCGTCAATGCGGCGGAATCAGGTCCGGGTGCAGCACGGCGACGTACGGAAGGTTGCGGTAGCGCTCGGCGAAGTCGAGGCCGTAGCCGATCACGAACTTGTTCGGGATCTCGAAGCCGACGAACTTGACCGGAACGTCGATCTCGCGCCGCTCGGGCTTCGTCAGCAGCGCGCAGATCTCGAGCGACGCCGGCTTGCGCGCCTTCAGGCTGCGCATCAGGTACGAGAGCGTGAGGCCCGAGTCGATGATGTCCTCGACGACGAGGACGTCGCGGCCGGCGATGTTGGCGTCCAGGTCCTTGAGGATCCGGACGACGCCCGAGGAGTCGGTCGCCGCTCCGTAGCTCGAGATCGCCATGAAGTCGATCTCGCACGGGACGGAGAGCTCGCGCATCAGGTCGGCCATGAAGAAGACGGCGCCCTTGAGCACGCCGACGAGCAGCAGGTCGCGGCCTTCGTACTCCTTGCGAGATCTCCTGCCCGAGCTCGGCGATCCGCGCCTGGAGCGCGTCCTCCTCGATCAGGATCTCGCCGACTGCGTCCTTCACCGTCTCCACGTCACCGCTCCTTCCCAGCCGGGGGCTTCCGCGACACCCGGCACGGCGACGACCTCGTCGCCGCAGACGACGAGCGGCCAGTCGTCGCGCTCGGCTCTCGGCACCTTCGCGTCCACGAGCAGATCCTGCACTTTCTTGGCGCGGCCTGCGAGCCGATCCCCCGGGCGGCGGCTGCGGACCTCGAGGCCCGCCCGTTCCGACTCGAGCGTCCACGGCCCCCACGGTCACCGTCCCTTCCAGCCGGAGCGTGTCGTACTCGCGCACCGCGCGGACGCCGCGCGCCGAGGTCGGCGGACTTCGTGCCGTCGCGGCCCGCGAGCAGCTCCGCGAGCGTGCGCTCGAGCGTGCGCGGCAGGCGCGGCCGCTCGTCCGCGAGCGCGAGCAGCGAGGCGCGTGCACGCGGGTCGAGCCGCTCCAGCAGCGGCAGGATCTCGTCTCGGATCAGCCCGCGCTTCGTCTCCGGGTTGGACGAGTCGTCGCGGTACGGCAGCCCGTGCTCCTCGCAGTAGGCCCGCGTCTCCTCGCGCCAGACGCCGAGCAGCGGCCGGACGACGCCGTCCTCGCGCTTCGCCTTGATCCGCTGCGGCGTCCCCGAGGCGACGAGGCCGAGCAGCACCGACTCGACCTGGTCGGAGGCCGTGTGGCCGGTCGCGCGCAGCCGGTCGGTCGCGACCGAGTAGCGGACGCTCGCGCAGCTCGGCCTCGGAGGACTTGGTTCCGGACGCATCGATCGACCTCGGCGCCGAAGCGCGTCGCGGCAGAAGCGCGCGTCCTCGTCCGACTCGGCTCCGCGCAGGCCGTGCGCGACGTGGAGCGCCGAGACCCGGTAGCCGAGCGCGCCGAGCGCGTGCCAGAGGCAGGTCGAGTCGGCGCCGCCCGAGACGAGGCAGGTGACCTCGCCGCCCGGCTCGATCAGGCCGCGCTCGCGGATGAACGACTCGATGCGCTGCAGCATCGCTTCAGTGTGCCCTACCAGGCGGGCGCCGCGGCCCATGCCTCGAGCACCGTCGACCGCCCGGCTCGAGCTCTCGACGTCGACGCTGAAGCGCCTGCGCAGGACTCGACCCTGTCCAGCACGGCGCGTCGGCGGCTTGCCGTCGAGCGCGAGCAGGACGTACGCGCACCGGCGAGCGACCGTGCGGCAACGACGCAGCGACGCGCTCCTCCGGCCGGTCGAGCAGAACGCCGGACAGCCGCGCGACGAACGTCGCGACCGCGGTGCAGTCGGCTCATCGCCCGCCTGCCGGGCGACGCCGTCGTCGAGGTGGGCTCGCATCCGTGAGCACCCAGCTCGTCGATAGCCGTCGGCCCAGCGAGCGTTCCCTCGAAGCGCGCCGAAACGGCGAACTCGTTCAGCTCGGGCACCTCGAGCAGCGGGATGTCGCCGGCGCCGACGCCAGCTCGGCCGGTCTCGCGCGTCCCGCTCGAGAACGTCGATCGTGCGCGCACGAGGTCGACAGGCCCGGCCGCTATCGCGAGCGCGACCTTCGCGCGCCAGCTCCCTCGCCGGCGTCGAGCAGGTACGGATCGGCAGCGAGTGCGCGACGAGCAGGATCGTCTCCTCCGGCGATCGAGCAGCGCGCGAAGCCGCCGCATACGCGCGGCGATCGCGCCGCGTGCTCGCCGCCCGCGGGCGTCCTCGAGCGGCTCGCGCTCAGAACCCACTCGCCGAAGCCTACGCGTCGAGCGGGCCGCCCTCGAACTCGCCGTAACGCGGTAGTCGTTCAGCTCCGGGAACGACGAGGAACGCGCACGTCCGGCCGCCAGGCCAGCTCGGCCGTCTCGCGCGTTCGCTCGAACTCGAGTGACCGCGCACAGGTCCACCGGCCCGGCCGCGCGCCCGCCGAGCTCCCGCGCCTGCTCGCGCCCGGCCGCGGTCAGCGGCCACCGCAGACGCCCGGATCGCCGTTGACGAAGCTGCAGCACGCTGAACTCGGACTCTCGCCGTGACGGGCGAGGACGAGCTCTCTCACAGCAGCACGCTCCGGTAGTCGAGCACGTGCTGCATGCCGACCGTGTCGTAGAGCCTGATCGCGGCCTGGTTGTCGGCGCGGACGAAGAGGCAGACGCGCGGCACCTGGCTCGAGCAGCAGCCGGATCAGGTCGCGCAGGCCGCGGCTCGCCGTTGCCCACGCCGCGCGCGGCGGGATCGGTCCAGACCTGCTGCAGCTGCACGGCCTCCGGCGTCCACGCCGACGCCTCGGCCTTGAAGAGGATGACGCCGTCCTCGGCCCAGAGCCAGGAGCGGCCCTCCTCGATCTGCGTGCGCGTGCGCCAGCGGAAGCCGTCGGCGTCCCGCGCGAGCGGGTCGATCCCGAGCTCGACCTCGTGCGCCCCGGCGCAGGCGGGCACGAGCAGGTCGAGGTCGCCGAGCCGCGCCGGCCGCAGCCCGGTCTCCGCCCGGCTCCGGGCGCGTCCGAGATCGCGTAGACCGGCTGTCCGGGCCGGTCCTCCCGGGGCGCGGGCAGCTTGCGCCGCGCGGCGTCCCAGAGGTCGCTCACCGCGCCCTGCTCGCCGATCAGCATCCGCGCGCCGGCGCGGACGGTGGCGTCGGCGAAGACGCCGCAGCCGCGGCCCGACGGCACGACGTTCGCGCCGGTGTGGCAGAGCGCCACGAGGCGCCCGTCCTGCTCGAGCCCGGCGAAGCGGCCGAGCCCGCGGCGGGCGACGTCCTCGAGGAAGACACGCTCGACCGGATCCTCGGCGCAGTAGCGGAGGATCTGCTCGAGGGGCGGCTCGACGGTGTGCGCCACGCACTTGATCCTGCCGGATAGGGTCTGCGCGGATGCCGATTCACGTCGAGCCGAGCCGGGCGAGTACGCCGAGGCGTGTCTCCTCCCGGGCGACCCGCTGCGGGCGAAGTACATCGCCGAGACCTACCTCGACGACGTCGTCCAGCGGAACTCCGAGCGCGGCCTGCTCGGCTACACGGGCACGTGGGAGGGCAAGCCGGTCTCGGTGCAGGGAACGGGAATGGGCTGTCCCGGGCGCGACGATCGTCTTCGAGGAGCTCATCCAGCTCGGCGTCAAGAAGCTGCTGCGGGTCGGCACCTGCGGCGGCCTCCAGCCGCACCACCAGCTCGGCGACATGATCGTCGCGCTCTCCGCGGTGCCCGCCGACTCGACCGCGATGCACCTCGTCGCCAACGAGCCGCACTGCCCGACCGCGAGCTGGGAGCTGATCCACGGCGCCGTCCACGTGGCGAAGGAGATGGGCCAGGAGATGCACGTCGGCCCGATCGTCTCGAGCGACCTCTTCTACAACCCGGACGACGGGCAGTACGAGCGCTGGTCGAAGCGCGGCGTGCTCGCGGTCGAGATGGAGGCCGCCGCGCTCTTCACCGTCGGCGCGCTCCGCGGCGTGCAGTCCGGCTGCCTGCTCGCCGTCAGCGACATCGTCGTCGAGGGCGAGTTCAAGCGGATCTCCGACGACGAGATGCGGGCCGCGGTCGACCGGATGACGCGCGTCGCGCTCGCGACGGCACACCGGTCATTAGCAACACCGTCTTCCTCGTCAACCCGGCGTCGGACAACGGCGCCACCGGCCGGCGCTGGCCGGAGATCGCGCACCGCGCGGCGCAGCGAGGGCTCGAGGGCGACACGCTCTTCTCCGAGCGGCCGGGCCAGCTCGGCGACGCTCGCGCGCGAGGCGGCGGACGGCGGCGCGAAGCTGCTCGTCGTCGTCGGCGGCGACGGCTCGGTGAACGAGGTCGCGAACGGGATCGCCGGGCGCACGGACGTCGAGATCGCGGTGATCCCGCGCGGCACCGGCTGGGACTTCGTCCGCACCTACGGGATCCCGCACAAGCTCGACGGCGCGATCGACGTGGCGCTCACCGGCCGGCCCCGCACGATCGACCTCGGGCGCGTCACGTACCGCGCCTGGGACGGGAGCGACGCCGAATCCTGGTTCGCGAACGTCGCGAGCGCGGGCATGAGCGGCGCGATCGCGCAGCGCGCGAACGAGACGACGAAGGCGCTCGGCGGCAAGGTCTCCTACCTCTGGGCGACGCTCGCCGTCTTCGCGCGCTGGCAGAACTCGGAGCTGCGCGTCTCGGTCGACGACCAGATCCGCGGCGGCCGCATGCACGACGTCGTCGTCGCGAACGGGCGCACCTTCGGCGGCGGGATGATCATCTGCCCGGACGCCGAGCCGGACGACGGCCTCTTCGACGTGCTCACGATCGGCGACCTGACCAAGCGCGACCTGATGGTGACGCTGCCGAAGACCTACCGCGGCAGCCACCTGCCGCACCCGAAGGCCGAGCTCCTGCGCGGGGCGGTCGTGTCCGTCGACGCGGACGCACCGCTCCCGATCGAGCTCGACGGCGAGCAGCCGGGCACGACCCCCGTGCGCTTCGAGGTCGCGCCGGGCGCCCTGCGCGTGCGCGTACCCTGCCTAGGCGGGAGGCTTCTTCGCGCGCGGCCGGCTTGCGCGCCGCCGTCGTGCTCTTGCGGGCAGTGGTCGACTTGCGCGGCGGCTGCTGCTTCGCCAGCTCCCGCTCGAGCTTCGCGACGCGCTTCTCGAGCTCGTCCAGGCCGCGCAGCTTCTTCTGCATCTCGTCGAGCCGCGTCCGGGTCTCGTTCGCCATGTCCACGAGCTTCGATCCGCCCGGCACTTCCGCGAGCTTCTGGAGCGCCTCGGCGCCGAGGTCGGCCATGCGCGCAAGGATGTCCTTCTGCTGTGTTCTCGGTCTGGCCATGGAGCGGAGCCTACCCCGTCAGCTCCGAACGGTAACCGGAGTACCCGCCGGCGTCCGGTCGAAGAACTGCTGGAGCAGGTCGTTGCGGACGCGGATGCAGCCGTTCGAGACGGCACGTCCGAGCAGCTCGGGCCGGTTCGTTCCGTGGATCGCGATCGGCCCTCCCTGCGTCCAGCCCGTCAGCACCTCGGAGAAGGCGGAAATCCCGATCGCGCCCGGCCCGAAGGGCCCCGAAGCGTCGGTCGGCACCAGCCTCTGGTTGACGTAGTAGCGCCCCGTCGGCGTCGGTGTCGCGGGCGAGCCGATCGCGGCGGTCGCTGTGAGCACTCGGCGGCCGCGGTCGAAGAGCGTCACGCGCCGTTCGGAGAGGTCGACCTCGATGCGCGTGGTCACCGGCGCGAGCTCGACGTCCGCGGCGCGCACCCAGCCGGTGCTCTCATTCGGCTTCACCGGCAGCTGCACGCGGTACCACTGCGCGGCACAGCGCTCGTCCACCCGCTTCGCCAGCACCGCGAAGATCGTCGAGACGCCGTTGACGTTCTCCGGCCCGAACGACGCGAGCCGGCCCGAGCCGGGCTTGCGGAACGCCTGCGCGCGCTCCCGCACGACCGCGGCGTAGGTCGTCCGCGCAGTGCCGACCGGCCGGGTCGAGCCCGCAACGCAGGTGCCGGCCGGCTTTTTCGCGATCGGCTTGGTCGCGACCGTCTCTTTCGCGACGGTCTCTTTCGCGACGGTGACTTCTTTTTTCGCGACCGTGACGTCTGAGCTGGTGGCGGTGTCGTCAGCGCCCCCGCAGCCGGCGACAGCCGACGCGGCGAGTATCACCAGCAGTGCACGCACGAAGGCACGGTAGCGCTCGGTCTGCCCGGTCGTTCGTTGTGAAAGTTGTTGCAGGTTCTTCACCCTTTTGGTACTTGTTATAGAGGGTGTAGGCAGTAGTCTGAGAGGCGAGATGGCCACGAGGCATGGAAGACGAGCCCGCCAGCTCCACGAGCACAAAGCCGTGATCGCACACGCGCTGCGTCAGCACGCCGGGATCCCGTACGAGGTCGAGCAGCACGTCTGCACCGACTGCAAGCGGGTTCTGGAAGAGCGCACCGTGCGCCGCGCGGCCGTGTAGCTATTCGGCGGTCCGGCGCCGCAAGGCGAAGAAACCTGCGGCAGCGAGCGCAGCCGCGGCCAGCGCGAGCGCAAGCGTGATCAGCCCGGGATGCCGCTCCGCGAACGTCCGCGTGTCGGCGGGCGGCTCGAAGGCCTCGTTCCGGCGCTCCGGGCCGAGCACCACGACGTCCGGCCGTCCCTTCACCTGGGGCTGCTGCGCGAAGTCGTACTCCGGTGGGACAGCCGGGCCGCCGTAGAGCACGCGCAGGGGCGGCGAGAAACCCGGAGCGAGCAGGATGTAGTCGCGATACGCCCGCAGCGTGACCCGAAGGTTCCGCAGCGGCTCGTCGTCGCCGTTCGAGATCTTGATCCGCAGATACCGATACCGGCTGTCGAGCGGGAGCGTGGTCTCGCCCGCCTTGCCGAAGCGGTACAGGCGGCCGCCGCCGGCGACGAAGAACGCCTTCCCGTCCATCGAGCCGGTGACCTCGACAGGCCGGTCGAAGGCCGGGGTCGACGACGCAAAGCGGAGCTCGTTGACCGTGAGGCCGCGGTAGCTCACGTCGGCGTCGATCACCGTCTGCCGGCTCTCCTGGCGCATGACGAGCTTCGCCGGCCGCTCGACCGGTGCGCCGGCGGCAGCGACGGCCTCCGCCGTCGCGCCTTGGATCTCCTTCACTCCTGCCGCCCGGATGCGGTAGTAGCGAAAGTCGCTCGGCGGGAAGACGACCGCGGTGCTGACCGCACGCGTGGCGCCGCGCACGTCATAGATCGCCGTCGAAGAGAGTCGCGTGAACGTCCGGCGGTCGTCGCTGCCATCCACCTCCGCGCGGCCGACGAACGGCTCCAGCGGCACGTCGAGCCGAATCCGGTCGCGCACGACGCGCTCGGGGCCGAAATCGAGCAGGGCAACCGCCGCGCCACCCTGTCTGCCGGCGTTCAGCAGCTGTGGCGCCTGCAGCCGCTCGTCGCCCCTGACGCTGCGCGGGCGCCAGGGGACCTGCCGTCCGCGCGCGTCGAGGACGCGCAGGTCGACGAACCCGGGTGCCGCGTGCTGGTACATCGGCCCGTCCGGCTCGAACGCCGACAGACCACCCTCGGTCTCGAGCGCGCGCTCCCAGCGAAAGCTCGACGACGTCGAGCGCGCTCGGCCGGCGCCGCCGCGACCAGGGCGAGCAGCGCGACTCCGAGGGTGCGCCTCATTCGCCGGCCTCCCTGCGGATCCGCTGGTAGGCGAACGCGCCGCCGAGCAGGAGGAGGCCGAGCGCGATGAACGAGAGAGCGCGGTAGATCGACTCGAGCTCGGAGAGGTCGTACGCGAACACCTTGGCCGCCGCCAGGAGGAGCAGGGCGAGCCCGCCGAGGCGGAGCAGACGCACGTCGCGCAGCAGGCCGAGGACGATCCCGGTCAGGCCCGCGACCGCCCAGAACGCGGAGAGGAGCACCTGCGGCGTCTGGCCGGGCTCGAGCTCGTCGCCGTCGAACGCCGAGACGATCGCGAGCGAGGGCAGGTACACCGCGGCCGTCGCCGCGACGCCCAGGTAGGCCATTCGAAGCTCGGGGAGCGCCGAGAGGCGGCTGAGCGCGACCGCCGCAACGCCGACGATCGCAACCGCGATCGCGGCGGTGCTGAAATCCTCGACACCCGAGCGCAGCGCCTCGGGTGGCGCCTCGAACACACCGTGTGGAGGACAGCCAGCGTGAAGAAGGCGGCCGCCGCGATCTGGCCCCGCGGGTCGCCGAGTCTGCGCGCGGCCCAGGCGAGCACGAGCGCCTCGGCGGACCAGGCGGCCACGAGCGCCGGCCCGTCGATCGCGAGCGCCAGCCCGAGCGCCGCGAGCGCGGTGCCGACCGCCACGATCAGCGCGGCGATCTCGCGGCTCATGCGCCCGCCGTACGCCGGAACGCCTCCGCCGATGTGGACGGCGGCTGCCCCGATCACCCAGGCCGTGGCCGCCCCGCTGTGATCGGTGTCCTCGAGCATCGCCCAGCCCGCACCGGCCAGCAGCGCCGCGTTGGCCAGCAGCAGGCTCGCGGAGACGACGCGCAGCTTGGCCGTGGGCTCGCGGAGCTCGTAACCGATCGCGGCGATGACATAGAGCAGCCAGAAGGCGCCCAGCACGGCGAGGGAAAGCCCCAGGCGCTCGTCATGCTCCTCGTAGAGCCAGCCGAGGAGCTGCGGCGCGCTGACGACGAACGCCACGATCCCGAGCCAGCTCCAGCGACGCCACAGAAGCACGCCGACCGCGGAAGCGAGCGCGACGGCCATGAAGGCGAGCGACGCGGAGTCGGTGCCGGCGTCGACGAGGACGGGTGCGAGCAGCGCCCCGACGATGCCGATGCCCGCGACGACCGGCTCGTCCCAGCGAACCGCGATCGCAGTCGCGACCGCGCCCACGAGCCCCGCGAAGACGAGCGCGAGCGCAGGATCGACCAGGTCGTAGAGCTGGGTTGCGGCCGTCAGCGTGATGTAGAGCGCCGCGATCGCCGTCGCCACCGCTGCCAGTGCCGCCTGCGTCCGGCCCTGCCGCTCGTGCAGGTAGAGACCTGCGACGAGGAGCGCGGTCGAGCCGACGAAGGCGAGCAGGACGCGGGTCGTCTCGTCGATCCAGCCGCGGTTGGCCGCCATGACGAGGAAGAAGACGACGCCAAGGACGACGGCTGCGCCGCCGACCCAGCCGAGCACGCGTCCGCCGAGCAGGTCTTCGAGCGAGACCTGCGGCCGCACGGGCTCTGGAGGGCGCGGCGGCCGCGGCGGCGCGGCCGGCGCTCCAGGCGCAGGCGCAGCGGGTTGCTGCTGCGGAGGAGCATCCGACGGGGCCTGGGCTGGGCGCTCGAGCTGCTCGATGCGATCGAGCACCTGCCTCATCAACGTCTCGAGAGTCGCGAGGCGGTCGTCGGTAGACCCCTGCATGCGGCGAGTGTACGACGCCGTTAGTCGAGTGCCTGCACGGTTTCGCGCAGCAGCGCGCCCGCGCTGCCGTCCAGCAGCAGGTCGGCATGCCCGTCGAGTGCGGTGGGGCCGCGGTTGACGATCGCGAGCGAACCGCCGGAGGCGAGCGTCTCGAGCGGCAGCCCCGCAACCGGGTGGACTTCGAGTGACGAGCCGACGACGATCAGCAGCCGCGCGCGACGGGCGAGCGCGGTCGCGCGCTCGATCGTGTCCTCGGGGAGGAGTTCGCCGAACATCACCACGCCAGGCTTCAGGACCTCACCGCATTCGCAGCGCGGCAGCGGGAGCAACTCCCGGACACGCTCGAGCCCGGCGGGTGCGCCGCAGCCGAGGCAGATCGCGGCGCGGATCGAGCCGTGTACCTCGAGCACGTCCGTGGAGCCGGCACGCTGGTGTAGCCCGTCGACGTTCTGGGTCACGATCGCCTCCACGAGTCCCAGCTCCTCGAGGCGGACAAGCGCACGGTGCGCGTCGTTCGGCTCCACATCCTCGAGGACGGCGAGGCGGCGTGCGTAGAACTCCCAGACGCGGGCGGGGTCACGACGGAAGCCCGCGATGCTCGCCACCTCCATCGGGTCGTAGCTCGCCCAGATCCCCCAGCGGAACGGAAGTCCGGGATGCCACTCTCGGTGGAGACCCCCGCCCCGGTGAGGACGACGCACGGCTGTCGCTCGCGAATCAACTGGGCCAGGTCAGCCGGGGTCATCCGCGGATCGTAAGGTGGAGCGCATGGAGGGCTACAACTTCTCGACCGACATCCTCGTGCGCTTCGCCGAGACGGACGCGCAGGGGATCGCGCACCACGCCTCGTTCGTGGTCTGGCTCGAGGTCGCCCGCGTCGCGTACCTCGCCGAGCACGCCGGTGGATACCTGGCGATCCAGGCTCAGGGGATCGAGGCGCTCACCACTGCGGTCGGGGTGCGCTACCACCGCGCCGCGTACTTCGACGACCGTCTGCGGGTGTGGACGCGGTGCGTCGACATCCGCGGCGCGCGCTTCAGGTACGAGTACGCGGTCGAAGCGAGAGGGCGAGCTCGTCGCCGACGGCCACACGCTGCACGCGACCGTGGACGCGTCGACGCGCCTGCCCACGCGTGTGCCCGCCTGGTTCGTGGAGGCGGTGGCTAAGGCCGAGGGCTAGAGGCCGGAGGAGCGTCCGGCACGGCGTCGACCTCGCCGGGCACGAGCGGGTCCACCTTCGGCGCCGCGGGCTTCTTCGGCTTCGGCTTGGGCTTCGTCCCCACCCGTACGACCTTCGGCTCGGAGCGGTAGGACGAGTACCACGTGTCCTCGTGCAGCACGGTGCCGTTCGGGTCGTAGACGGTGCGGCTGACGCTCGTCGCCCGCGCCGGCTGGCCGTACTCCAGAACCTCGCTCTTGCCCTTCAGCAACGTGGGGTCGGGGACGCGGTTGACCTTCGGTGCGCCGACAACGCGGAGCGGCTGCTCGGTCGACTCGACGCGCCGGTTCTGAGGCGTCCCGTAGAGGTTGACGGTCAGCGAGCCGGAGCCGACGAACGTGCGCAGCAGCAGCCAGTTGTCGGTGTCGTTCGTGAACTTGAGGTCGAGATCGGGGTAGTTGACCGTCGCGTCGCGCCCGAGTGGGTAGTGCGAGATGTAGAGCGCGTGATTGATGCGCTCGTCGATCTCCAGCCCTGCCTCGTACGCCGCGTTGAAGACCGTCGTCGAGACCTGGCAGATGCCACCGCCGAGCCCGGTCTGGAGCTCGCCGTTGATGATCACGGGCGCCTCCTGGAAGCCTTTCTCGGCCGTGCGCTCGCCCGTCGTGCCGTTGAACGAGAACGTCCCGCCCGGCGCGATCAGGGCGCCGTCGATCAGCTGCGCGACGAGAGCGACGTTGTGGAGCCGGCTCGGGATGCCGCCGTAGGTCGTGTAGTAGCTGCCGACGACGCCGGTGATCCCCATCGCATTCGCTTCCGCTGCGGTGCGCTCGGCGGCCGTCGTGCGGACCGCGAGCTCGGCCGTCCGACCGGTCGACGAGGTGGCCGCGGCCAGGAGCGCCTGTGCCGTCGCCGGCACGTCGATGCCGAGGCCGGGCTTGTCCGGAACGACGTCGATGCCGCCCGGCTTGACGTCGAAGGTGGCGTCGACCGGCGCGTGCTCGACGGTCTTGCGGAGCTTGCCGAACCAGGCTTCCGCACCCGGCCCGGCGATCGCGACCTTTGTCTCGCCGGCGACCGGAAGCGACAGGAGCTCGGCGATCCGCCAGCGCGGCAGCCTCCAGCGCGTTCCCTCGTGCTGAAGACGGACGGGAGCAGAGAGGGCGGTGCGGGCCTGGCGGGCGGCGGGAGCCAGGTCGGCCGCCGTGACCTCGATCGGATCGATGCGAACCGGCAGCGCCACCGGCTGCCCGCGGTCGAGTCGCGCGAGCGTGCGGACGATGCTCGCGGCTGCGGCTTTCTGGTCGAGCCGGCGGCCGGCCTGACCCGGGACGACCTCGATCGCGAGCCCACGGCGAACCAGCTTGGCCTCGACGTGGCTCTGGTCGATCGCCTCCGCGAGGCCGGCGAGCTTGAAGTCGAGTGCGGCGCCGTAGGCCTGCACCGGGGGCGAGATCTCCGCGCCGAAGAACCGAGCCTGCAGCCGGCGGAAGCCGCGGACGGGCCCGAAGCCCTCTCCCTCGCGGGCAGCGCTCTCGATCGCTGCAGCCCAGTCGGCCTCGACGCCGAGCGTGGTGGCCTTGATCGGATAGTGCTCGCCGCCTGCGGTGAAGACGACGGGCACGCGTGCGACGCGGTCGAAGCGCTGCTCCAGCAGCGTCCGCGCCTCCTTCGTCGTCAGGCCGCCCACGTCGACGCCCGCGATCGCGACGCCGTCGGCGATCCGCGCGGTCGAACCAGCGAACGCGAGACCGATCAGCGCCACGACGACCGCCGCGAGCGCAAGCGACACCAGCACCCAGCGGGCGATCAGGCGTGCGGAGCGGCCAGGAGCCGTCCCGACGCGAACGGATGTCGCTTCAACACGCACGAAGTCGGGTCAGTGTAGCCACCGTGCTGGAGGGCAAAGTCTCGCGCCCCGTAAAGAACGGGTTGGCTAGCGGCGCAGATACTGGACGATCACGTGGCGCTGGATTTCGGAGGTCCCCTCCACGATCTGGAGCACCTTCGCGTCGCGCATCCACTTCTCGACCGGGTGGTCGCGCATGATTCCCGCGCCGCCGAGAACCTGAACGGCGTCGGTGGTGATGCTCATCGCCGCATCGGCCGCAAAGGCCTTCGCGTACGAGCCGAGCAACCCAGCGTCCTCGCCTGCGTCCAGGGCCGCGGCGGCCCGCCAGACGAGCAGCCTCGCCGCCTCGACCTGCATCGCCATGTCCGCGAGCTTGAACGAGACACCCTGCTTGGCGATCAGCGGCTTGCCGAAGGCCCGGCGCTCGTTGGCGTACTCGGTCGCGTACTCGAACGCCGCCCGCGCGATCCCGAGCGCGGAAGCGGCCACCTGCGGCCGCGAGTGCATGAAGAAGTCCATCGCGATCGCGAAGCCCTCGCCCTCGTCGCCGAGAATCCGGTCCGCCGCGACGCGGGCGTCGTCGAGCAGGATCGAGCCGGTATAGGACGCTCGCAGGCCGAGCTTCGGCTCCTTGCGGCCGGCCGAGACGCCTGCGATCGCCGGCCTCGACGAGAAAGGCCGTGATCGCGCCGTCGAGCTTGGCGAAGACGATCGTCAGCTCGGCGATGCCGCCGTTCGTGACGTAGCACTTCTCGCCGTTCAGGACGTACTCGTCCCCGTCGCGCCGCGCGGTCGCCTGGATGCCCATCACATCCGAGCCGGCACCCGGCTCGGTGAAGGCGATCGCCGCAAGGCAGCCCTCGGTGGAGGCGAGCCGCGTCAGCCAGCGCTGCTTCTGCTCCTCGCTACCGGAGCGCAGCAGCGGCCGAACCGGGAACATCGTCGCGCCGATCGGCGCCGAGAGCCCGGCGCAGCCCCACGAGAGCTCCTCCGCGATCAGGCTCGAAGTGACTGCGGACACGCCACCGCCGCCGTACTCGACCGGGATCGCATGCGCAGTGAGCCCGAGCGCCGCGGCCTTGCCGAGCAGTTCCGGCGGGCAGTCCTCCTTGTCGTCCCACTCCCGTGCGATCGGCCGCAGCTCGCGCTCGGCGAAGTCGTGCGCGAGGTCGCGCAGCTCCCGCTGCTCGCCCGTCAGCTCGAACGAGATGCCGGCGCCGGTGACGTCAGCCGAACGCACGCAGGGTCTCCTCGACGTCGTCCGGGTCGAGCACACGATCCGCCTGTGGGTCGTAGACGCGAGCGTCGAGCTCCTCCGCCAGCCCGAGCACGAGGTCGAGGATGCGCCGGAAGCCGGCGCGCGGCGGACGCGTCGTCGGCGGTCAGCGTCGTCACGCCGACACCCACCTCGCCGCCCCGGATCAGAAAGGTCGCCGCGGCACCTTCGTGCTCGAGCTGGAGCTCGTCGTCCTCGCCCTCCGCTCCGGCGGCGGCGAGCAGCGCGGCGGCGCGCGCTTCGTCGAGCGGCCCGAGCACGTTGAGGTCGTAGCTCACGCCGGAACCCAGGTGCGGTAGGCGGCGAGAAGCGTGTTCGGCTCCGACCCTTCGCCCATGAGGGCGACCCGCACCGCGTTCCCGTAGACGATCCCGACCGGGTTCACGTCCTGGTCGTCCGCGAGCTTCACGACGGGCTTGTTCTGGTGCGCGTACTTCATCCGCTTCGGCAGCTTCCCGATCCCCCACGCGGCGTCAGGGACGTTGTGCAGGACCACGTCGGCGAAGTAGTGCGCCATCGCGTCGACATCGCGGAGCGTGGCCGGCGAAAGCCGCTGCGAGGCGAGCTCGGGCGGGTCCGGCTCGTACCATGCCGGGCAGCTCCCCGTCGCGGTCCTTGCGGGCGCCCTCGCGGCGCACGAACCACTCCCAGAGCGGCACGAGGCTCTCAGGCGTCAGGTCGAGGACGTCGCCGACCTCCTGCCGGAGCCAGGCGACGCGCTCCGGCGAGGAGGACGTCAGCTCCTCGAAGCGGAGCTGCGCCTCCTCGTCGGAGAGCTCGGAGTAGTCGACCGGCGGCATCAGGGGAGATGTATCACCCACCCGATCCCGTTGGCGCGCAACGCGTCCAGCAGCTCCTTGGTGGGGCCGAGCGTGTCGCTGGCCGAGCTGGGGAAGAAGTGCCATTCGACCTTCGACCAACCTTGGCTCCCTCGGAGCAGCACGTCCTTGCGGATCTGCTCCTGGACGAAGGGTGTCAGGCGCGCGAGCCCGGTCTTCGCCTCCCGCGCGATCGCGAGCGTCTCGTCGAACGCGTCGACGAAGCGATACCCCTTCGTGCCCTTGGCGCCCGGGATCGTCTTGAACCCCTTGGCGGCGCCACCGAAGTTCGAGCGGACGATTCCCTCCGCGGTACGCCAGTCGACGAACCCGCTCCTCACCACGGCAGTCGCTCCCGCCATCGCCTCGTCGAGGAGCTTGAAGTCGACGCCCGCCCGGCCCAGTCGCTCGAGCGCGTCGTCGGTGACACCGAGGCCGCGGGCCCTCGCCACCGCGGAGCCCGCGATGTCGTCGAGGATCCGGAGCTTCGCCCACTGCGGCAGGTCGCTCTTGAAGACCATCTTCAGGGCGTCGCCCGCCTTGCCGGCGACACGGGTGATGAACTTGACGGCCTTCGCGACCACCGAGAGTGCGTCGCCGGCGACGGGAACCACGCTCAGGATCGAAAGGCCGGCTCCGACGAGCTCGCCCGAGAAGAGCTGCCCGATCGCATCGCGGATGTCCGTGACGATGAAGACGCCGCCGGAGATGTTCCCGGCGAGCCAGGCAACGCTGTCGCGCCGGCAGAAGCCGAACAGCTCGCCGCAGGTCGCCCCGAGCACGAAGTGGCCTGCGTAGTCCCAGGCACTGAGGACCTCGGTCGGCACGAGCGGGTCGAAGCCGCCCGCGCGGTCGAGGTGCTCCGCCCCATCGCCATAGCCGTCGAGGTCGGTGTCGACCGAGATCGGGTCGGTGCCGATCGTGAACTCGTCGAGGTCGCCGAGCCCATCGCCGTCCGTCTCGTTCGAGCGCGCGCGGGAGCCCGCGTCGGCCTCGGTGGCGTCGTCGACGCCGTCGCTCTCGGTGTCGACGTTCCGCGGGTCCGAGAAGACCGGATAGAGGAAGACGTCGCCGGACTTGAACCGGTCGTCGACATTGACCTCGTCGCCGTCCTCGAGGCCGTCGCCGTCCGTGTCCTTGACGCGCGGGTCGGACGTGAAGACGAGGTCGAAGGACGTGCTGTCGTGAACGCCTTCCTCCTCCTCGCAGTCCGTCAGGCCGTCCTCGTCCGTGTCCTTCCCCTCGTCGATCTCGTCGTCGATCTCACGGAAGACGTCCGGGAGGTCGGCGGCGTTCGCGACGTGGAAGTACTGGCCGCCGGTGCCGGTGGCGATCGTCTGCAGCTGCGGCTCGTCGACGCCGGAGCCGAGCCCGATCGTGTAGATCGTGATCCGCTGCGCGACGGCGACGCCGATCAGCGCCGGATTCCACGACCCGACGCCGTCGGTGAGCAGGATCATGATCTTGCCGCGGAGCGGGTCGGTGCTCGGCGCGAGCGCGTTGATCCCGAGCTGCACTCCGGCTGCGATGTTCGTGCCGCCGCTCGAGTCGACCCGGTCGATCGCCGCCTTCAGCGCCGCCTTGTCGCTCGTCAGGCTCTGGAAGAGCCGAGCGATGTCGTCGAAGTCGACGACCGCGCCGCGGTCCTCCGGCAGCATTGCGTCGACGAAGAGCTTCGCCGCGGTGCGACGGAAGCCCTGCGGGTCGTTGGAAGTCATGGAGCCGGAGCTGTCGAGGACGAAGGCGACGTCGACGAAGACGACTTCATCGTCGCCACCGCCCCCGCCACCGCCCTCCTCGCACGTCCCCGCGAGCGCAGTCAGCGTCGCGTTCCAGTTCCGGACGTTGAAGATCGCGTAGATCGAGAAGTGCTCGACCGTAGCGGTGACCGTATTCACGGCGGCGTTCACCGCCTGCGTGGCGGCGGCGGGCTGCCAGAAGCCGGTCTCCTCGTCGAGCCAGAAGAGGCGCAGGTCGTTCTCGTCGCCGCCGGCGCGGGCCTCGTCGTAACGGATCGTGATCTCGGCGCTCTCGAGGCCGGTCGCGCCCGGCGCGAGCGAAAGGTCGTACGCCGGTCCCGCCTGGCCGGGCGCACTCGACAGCTGCGCGTCACCTGCCAGACTCGTGATCTCGAGCGCGCCGGAGAGATCGCCGACACCGGTGAGGTCGACGCTGACGTCGCCCCGGGAGAGGGTCTGCGTCGTCGTGTCAGCCCCGTCGAGGACGCCGTCGTTGTCGCTGTCGGAGTCGAGCGGATCGGTGCCGGCCCGCAGCTCGGCGCCGTCGTCGAGGCCGTCGCCGTCGGTGTCGGCCTTTGTCGGGCTCGTCCCGTGCGTCTTCACCTCCGCTCCGTCGCGGAGGTCGTCGTCGTCGGTGTCGGGCTCGAGCGGCTTCGACGCGGCGAGCTGCTCGCCGGCGGCCGAGAGCCCGTCGAGGTCGAGGTCCTCGGCGGCGTCGCCCACTCCGTCGCCGTCCGTGTCGGCCTTCGCAGGATGGTGCGCGAGCGCGGCGACGAGGATCTCGAAGCGATCGGTGAGCCCGTCGCCGTCGGTGTCGCCGATTCGCGGATCTGAGCCGGCACGCAGCTCGAGCACGTCGGGCACGCCGTCGCCGTCGCGATCGGCGCTCCCGTTGTAGCCGAGCCCGTAGCGGCCGAGCACGTCGAAGGCGCGGTCGGCGGCCTGCTCGAAGTGCTGGACCGCGGACACCGGTTCGCCCTTGCGCCAGGCGGCGAGCGCTTGCGCATGGAAGCGCTCCGCCTGGTCAAGTGAGGTCGAGTCGGCGGCCGTGTTCGCCAGCAAGCTGATGTCTCCGAGCAGCTGCTCGACCGTCCTGCGCTCCGAGCGGAGCAGGTCGGCGGCAGCCGGGACGAGCGTCGCGGAGCTTTCGCCGCCGTTCAGGCGAGTCTGCAGCGAAACCGCCAGCTCCCGGTCGTGGTCGAAGACGGCGTGGGCGGCGGCGAGGTTCGCCGGCCGGTCGCCGTCCGGGTAATGCGTGTCTGCATCCGAGACGACGGCCTCGGCGCCGGGAACGCCGGCGAGGCGCCGCTTGGCGTCCGCGGCCGAAGAGGTGACCGCCTCTTCGGCGCTCAGGCCGAGCGCAGCGCGCCAGTCGGGCGCGTCGGCCCGGGCGGCGCCGGCGCTGCCGGAGAGCACGACGAGGAGGACGGAGAGGACGGCGAGCCGGAACCCAGAGCGCGAAGGCATCGGAGACTCCTTTCCCAGGCACGTCGAAGCCCCGGGGGTTGGGGGGAACGAACGGCTCCTCCACCGTCGCACGTTCAACGAAAACACTCAAGGGCCACTTCGGCCCCTTGTCCACGTCCTAGCTAGAAGACGAACAGCTCGACGCCGCCGCTGACGTTCAGCTGCACGCCGGTGATGTAGCCCGCGAGGTCGGAGCAGAGGAAGCAGATCGCGTTCGCGATGTCGTCCGGCTCGCCCGGCCGCTTGAAGACGGTGCGATTCGCGATCCGCTCGTTCATCGCCGGATTCGCGAAGTGGAACGCCTCCGTGCCGATGATCCCCGGCACGATCGCGTTGCAGGTGATCCCGTGCCGGCCGCCCTCCATCGCGAGCGTCCGCGTCAGGCCGAGGATCCCGGCCTTCGTCGTCGAGTAGCTCGCCTGACCGAAGCCGCCGAGCGTGCCCGCGACCGAGGCCATGTTGATGATCCGGCCCCACTCGCGCTCCTTCATGTGCGGCCACACGGCTTGCGCGCAGTTGAAGCCGCCGGTCAGATTGACGCGGAGATCGCGCTCCCAGAGCTCCGGGTTCTGATCCGGGAACTGGCCGACGTGATCGAGCGTGCCGGCGTTGTTGATCAGAATGTCGACCGAGCCGAACTCCTCGACAGCGCGATCGACTGCCTCCTTGACCTGGTCGCGGTCGGTGACGTCGCACTTGATCGCCGCGGCGCGCCGGCCCATGCCCTGGATCTCCTTCGCGGTCGCCTCGGTGTAGACGATCCCCTGGGCCTTCGCCACCTGGGCGAGCACGCCGTAGGACTCTGCGGTCTCGGTCGACTCGTCCGACTCGACCTGGATGTCCGCGATCACGACGTCGGCGCCGGCGCGCGCGAGTGCGAGCGCGTCCGCGCGGCCGAGGCCGCGCGAGCCGCCGGTGACGAGTGCGACACGCCCAGAGAGGTCGATCTCGATCGCCACGGGACGATCCTACGTTGGTAGAAGAGCCTGGTGCAGCGCATCGACGTCGAGGAAAGGCGGGCGAGGCTCGTCCGCCGTCATCGGCTCACGCGGCCCGACCGCGCGGGCGACCCGCTCACCATTGCGCGGTCACTCGTGACCCTGCACGCGACGGACGCGGTCACCGTCTTCCTCGCGATCCAGGCGCGCAGCACCGGCGTCGCGCCGGCGGACGTCGAGCGCGCGCTGTACGAGGAGCGGAGCCTCGTTCGCATGCTCGCGATGCGGCGGACGCTCTGGGCCGTCCCGCGCGAGCTCGTGCCGGTGGTCTTCGCGGCCGCGACACGGGCGGTGGCTGCGACGCAGCGGAAGCGTCTCGAGGGCTTCGTCCGCGACAGCGGCGTTTCCACCCGGCCCGGAGCCTGGATCACGCGCGCGGGCAAGGCAGCGCTCGCCGCCGTCGAGGCGCGCGGCGAGGCGATGACGAGCGAGGTCGTCGCCGATGTCCCGCTGCTCGCCAAGAAGCTCCGCTTCGGCTCGGGGCGGTGGGAGGTGGAGCAGAGCGCGGGCGCCCGTGTCCTGCCGCAGCTCGCGATGGAAGGACGGCTCGTCCGGGGCCGCCCGCGCGGTTCGTGGATCAGCCCGCAGTTCCGCTGGGTGACGACGGAGGGCTGGCTCGGCGGGCCGATCGAGGAACTGGACGTCGCGACGGCGCAGGCGCAGCTGCTGCGCCGCTGGCTCGCGGCGTTCGGGCCGGCGACGGAGAGAGACATGCGCTGGTGGACCGGCTGGACGGCCCGAGAGACTCGGGCGGCGCTCGCGGCGATCGCACATGCCGAGGTCGACCTCGGCGGCTCGACCGGATACGTGCTCGCAGACGACCTCGCGCCCACGCCGCTTCCGGAGCCGACGGCGACGCTGCTGCCGACGCTCGACCCGACGACGATGGGCTGGAAGGAGCGCGACTGGTACCTCGGCGAGCATGCGGGGATCCTGTTCGACACGAACGGGAACGCAGGCCCGACGGTCTGGTGGGACGGCCGCATTGTCGGGGGCTGGAGCCAGCGCCGCGACGGCGAGATCGCACTCGGCCTGCTCGAAGACGTCGGTCGGGACGCCCGTGCGGCCATCGACGCCGAAGCCGAGCGCCTGCACGCGTGGGTCGGCGACGTCCGTTTCTCGCCCGGCTTCCTACCGCCCTTCCAGCGCGCCCTCGCGGAGCGCTAGTCCCTCGGCAGGAAGATCTCCTTGGCGATCACGAGGCGCTGGATCTGCGACGTGCCCTCGTAGATCTGGAACAGCTTCGCGTCGCGCATCAGCTTCTCGACCGGGTACTCCTTCATGTACCCGTAGCCGCCGAACACCTGCACGGCGTCCGTGGTCACCTTCATCGCGGTGTCGGCCGAGAATCGCTTCGCGAACGAGGACTCGAGCGTCGCGCGCTGGCCCTGGTCGTGCAGCCACGCGGCCTGCCAGACGAGCAGCCGCGCTGCCGCGATCTCGGTCGCCATGTCGGCGATCATGAAGCTGACGCCCTGGTGCATCGCGATCGGCACGTCGAAGGTGATGCGCTGCTTCGCGTACTCGACCGCGTACTCGTAGGCGGCCTGGGCGACGCCGACGGCACCGGCGGCCGTGCCGGGGCGCGTGAAGTCGAGCGTCTGCATCGCGATCTTGAAGCCCTCCCCCTCCTCGCCGATCCGGTTCGCGGCCGGGACGACGACGTCGGTGAGCGCGAACGCCGAGGTGTCGGTGGAGCGCTGGCCCATCTTGTCGAGGTGCTTCTCCATCTGGACGCCGGGCGTGTCCATCGGGACGATGAACGCGGACATGCCCTTGTGGCCCTTGGCCGGATCGGTCTTCGCGAAGACGACCGTCCAGGACGCATGGCCGGCGTTGGAGATGAAGGTCTTCGAGCCGTTGAGGACGTACTCGTCGCCACGGCGCTCGGCTGTCGTCTTCAGGTTGGCGACGTCGGAGCCGGCCTCGGGCTCCGAGAGCCCGAAGGAGCAGAGGATCGGCGCCTCGAGGAGCGGCGGCAGCCACTTCGCCTGCTGCTCCTCGCTCCCCGCGATGATCACGGGGCCTGAGCCGAGGCCGTTGGCGCCGATCGAGGTGCCGATCCCGGAGCAGCCCCAGTTCAGCTCCTCGCCGACGAGCATGCCGTCGAACGCCGAGAGGGCGAGGCCGCCGAAACGCTCGGGCACGTGCAGGTTCATCAGCCCGAGCTCGTGCGCCTTCGCGATCACGTCGGCTGGATGGGTCTGGTGCTCGTCGTACTCCGCCGCCTTCGGCCGGATCTCCTTCGCGGCGAAGTCACGCGCGAGCTCCCGAAGACCCTTCTGCTCCTCGCTCAGGGCGAACGAGACGCCCGAGCCAACACCTTGCTCGATCGTGGCCATGTACTCAGCTGCTCCTGTCGATTGACTAGTCAGTCAAACGGTACAGCCCGCTCTCCGACCGCGTCAAGGCTTTACCGATTTCTGACCTCCGCGGGCTACCCTGGACGATCTGATGGCTCTCCCGAGGCTGAGCTTCCTCGCCGCGGCGATCGCGGCCGCGTGCGCCCTCGTCCCCGCGGCGGACGCCGCCGGCGCGCGCCCTCCTGTCGTCTGGCTGAAGGGCGAGGGGAACTTCACCAAGTCGCACCGGCACCCGGAGTCGATCGACAAGATCGTCGTCCACGTCACCGAGGGCGCCTTCTGGGGCTCGGTGCGCTGGCTGCAGAGCCCACGGGCGCACGCGTCGTCGCACTACGTCGTCGGGCGCAACGGGAAGATCGTCCAGCTCGTCCATCTCTCGGACATCGCCTGGCACGCGGGCAACTGGAAGGTGAACTCGCACTCGGTCGGGATCGAGCACGAAGGCTTCACGTACGGATCGGGAGGCTTCACGAACGCCCAGTACCACGCGTCCGCGCGGCTGGCCGGGTGGATCGCGCGCAACTCGCTGCTGCCGATCGACCGCAAGCACATCATCGGTCACGCCGAGGTCCCGTCGCCCGGCGGCGGCCGCGGCGGCTCCTCGCACCACACCGATCCAGGGCCGCACTGGAAGTGGGACTACTACCTCCGGCTCGTCCGCCGCTACGCGGGCTTCCAGAAGCTGAGCGTGACGCCGTTGGTGCCGTCCGGCCCACTGCGCGGCATCGTCCCCTGGCGCGCCAGGGTGACGGGCGGCATCCGCGCCGTCGAGTTCGCGATCAACGGCCGTGTCGTCTGGACCGATCGGCACGCGCCGTTCGCGGTCTCAGGCGGCCTGAACACGGCCCGGCTCGGAAACGGCACGCACGTGCTGCAGGTGTACGGGGTGGCAGGGCCGGGGCGCTACGACATCGCCCGCAGGACGATCGTCGTCGACAACAAGGCGTTCGCGCTGACGAGCGCCGGCGCCCGCGCGTGGACGAGGGTGCGCGGACCGGTGAAGCTGCGCGTGCGCCCGTGGGGCGCGAAGGCCGCGACGATGACGTTCCTCGTGGACGGCCGTCGGCGCGCCGTCGACCGGCGGCCGCCGTTCGTCTTCTCCTGGAATGCCGTCCGTGTCAAGGCAGGCAAGCACGTGCTTCAGGTCGTCGCCACCTCGGTCGACGGGCGGGTCGCGAAGCAGCGGATCCCGCTCGTCGCCGTGAAGCGCGCCGTCGTGAAGAGGAAGCCGCCCGTGGTCACGACGCTGAAGATCCTGAGCCAGACCGTCGCGGACGAGCAGGAGGTCACCGGCCTCGTGCTCTGGCGCGTCGACGTCGCCGGCAAGCCCACGCGGGTCGAGTTCCTGGTCGACGGCGTCCTTCGCGGCGCTGACGTCGCGGCGCCCTACACGCTCGGCTGGAACTCAACTGTGGAGGCGCCGGGGGCGCATCGCCTGACCGCCCGCGCCGTCGGCAAGAAGACGGTGGAGGCGACGGTCACCGTCACGGTGCCGGCATCCCCAGAGAGCGGCGGTAGCGCAACACCCTGACGAGCTTCTCGTCGAGCTCTCCCGCGCGCGCCAGCGGCACGAGCGCAGCGACGATCCGCGTCGCGTCGCGGGCGCTCGTCGTCAGGACCAGGTCGGCTCCCGCTCTGAGCGCCAGGCGCGCCCAGTAGGGCGCGTAGGGGCTGCCGAGGACGCCGAGCGAGTCCGTGACGGCGACCCCGTCGAAGCCGAGCTCCCGCAGCAGGCCGTACGTCTTCCGCTCGAACGAGGCGCGGCGCGGCCCGAGCCGTGGGTAGATCGCGTGTCCGACCATCACGCACGGAATGCCGGCCCGGATCGCGGCGCGGAAGGGCGCGAGGTCCTGGGCGCGGAGGACGCCGTAGACTCGCGCCTCGTCGGTCGAGACCGGTGTCGAGCCCAGCCCGGGAAAGTGCTTCGCGCAGGCGGCCCGGCCGAGGCCGCGTGCGAACGCGACGCCGTACTCCGGACGGCTGAAGTGACGCGAGCCAAGCGGCCCGTCCGGCAGGTCGAGGACCGGCGCGAACGTCGCGTGGACACCCGCCCGCCGCAGCGCCGCAGCCGTCTCCTGTCCCGCGCGTAGCGCCTCGGTGGAGCTCCGGTACTGCGAGGCCGCCTGCCACGGCGCGAGCGCCTGGAACGTCTTCGCCGTGCCTCCCTCCTGGTCTGCGAAGACGAGCGAACCGTGGGGACGCGGCAACTCGACGTTCCACTGGCGAACGAGCACGCCCCCGAATCCGGAGCCGGCGGGCATCCCGGCGACGACCACCGCCGCGGCCTTCTCGTGCGGCGTCATCGCGGCGACCTCCGCCTCGACCGAGCCGGAGAGAAGTAGCGTCAGTGCCTGGACGATCGCCGCGAGCACGCGGCCACGGTACCCTTGCGCCGATGGCCGTAACCGAGAAGCAGACAGCTCTGGAGCCGCTCGACTTCCTCGCGATCGACGCCCTCCTGGACGAGGAGGAGCGGGCGATCCGCGACACCGTGCGCGCCTTCGTGCGCGAGAAGGTCCTGCCGGACGTCGGCGACTGGTTCGAGCAGGGCATCCTGCCCCGCGAGCTGATCGGCGAGCTCGGCAAGCTCGGTCTCTTCGGGATGCACCTCGACGGCTACGGGCTCCCCGGCGCGAGCGCGGTCGCGTACGGGCTCACGTGCCTCGAGCTCGAGGCCGGCGACTCGGGCGTCCGCAGCGCGGTCTCGGTCCAGGGCTCGCTCGCGATGTTCTCGATCTGGCGATGGGGCTCCGAGGAGCAGAAGCAGCGCTGGCTGCAGCCGATGCACACCGGCGAGGCGATCGGCTGCTTCGGGCTGACCGAGCCCGATGCGGGCTCGGACCCAGGCTCGATGCGCACCCACGCCCGCCGCGACGGCTCCGACTGGATCCTCAACGGCGCCAAGATGTGGATCACGAACGGCACCATCGCCGACGTGGCGACGGTCTGGGCGCGAACCGACGACGGCGCCATCCGCGGCTTCCTCGTCGAGAAGGGCACCCCGGGATTCAGCGCGCCCGAGATCCACAAGAAGCTCTCGCTCCGGGCCTCGGTCACCTCCGAGCTCGTCCTCCAGGACGTGCGCGTGCCGGACGAGAACATGTTCCCGGAGGTGAACAGCCTCCGCGGGCCGCTCTCGTGCCTGAACGAGGCGCGCTACGGCATCGTCTGGGGCTCCGTGGGCGCCGGCCGCGCCTGCTTCGAGGCAGCGCTCGAGTACGCCAAGGAGCGGATCGTCTTCGACAAGCCGATCGCCGCCTACCAGCTGACGCAGCAGAAGCTCGCCGAGATGGCGCTCGAGCTGAACCGCGGGCTGCTCGTCGCGCTCCACATCGGCCGGATGAAGGACGCCGGCACGCTCCGGCAGGAGCACGTCAGCCTCGGCAAGATGGGCAACGTCCGCGGCGCGATCGAGGTCGCCCGCTCGGCGCGCACGATCCTGGGCGCGAACGGCGTCACGCTCGAGTATCCCGTGATCCGCCACGTGAACAACCTCGAGTCGGTCCTCACCTACGAGGGCACGCACGAAGTGCACACGCTCGTCGTCGGGAACGCCCTGACGGGCGAGAACGCCTTCCGTTAGAGCTCCTAGGGCTCCTCTCCGTCCCAGTAGTCGACGGCCGACTCCCGCCGCACCAGGAACGGCGGGTCGGCATCGCTGCCCGTCCAGATCCCAACCTTGCCGCTGTCGGGATAGACGGCGACGGCAGGGTCGCCCTTCGTCGACGCGATCAACACCCGCACCGGCTCGTCGGTGTCGTTCCGGACGAGGTGCGCTCCCTCCGGGCCTTCCCGGAAGCAGACGACGTCGCCGGGACGCAGCACATGCTCTCCGTCCGGAACGCGGAGCGTCGGCTTGCCGGAGACGACGATCAGCCATTCCTCGCTCGGGTACTCGTAGTGGTACGGGAAGGACCGTTCCCCGGGGGCGAGCTCGTACAGGCTGGCGCCGATCTTCTCGGCGCCGATCTTCTCCCCGACGCGAGCGGCGCGCCAGCTGAATCCCGGCTGATCGCGTTCGAGGTCGAGCTCCCCGTCGAAGAGGTTGAAGGACTCCACGCGCCGTATCCTCCCAAAATGCGCTTCGCGCTCGTAGTCGCAGCCGCCCTGGCGCTGTCCCTTCCGCTGGCCGCCCCGATCGCCGCCGCACCCCCGGACGCCGGCGTGCTCGTGCCCGGACGGAGCCTGGGCGGGATCGAGCTCGGCGCGACCAAGGAGCAGGTGGAGCGGCGTTGGGGTCTTGCCTACGGCGTCTGCCGCGGCTGCACGGCGGAGACGTGGTACTTCAACTACTTCGCGTTCCAGCCCCGCGGCGCGGGCGTCGAGCTGCGGAAGGGCCGCGTGGCGGCCGTGTTCACGCTCTACCAGCCCCTGGGCTGGCGGACGACCCGCGGGCTCGTGCTGGGCGACTCGGTGGCGAGCGTCACCTCCATCTACGGCGCGCTCGTGCGCCGCGAGTGCGGGGGCTACGCCGTGCTCGTGCTGCCCGGCCGCGGCGCGACTACCGCCTTCTACATCCTCGACGACCGGCTCTGGGCGTTCGGGCTCTTCCGGCCCGGCCTGCCGCTCTGCCGATGAGCACGGAGCTGCGGTGCCGGCTCGTGGGCCGCGAAGCGGCCCTTTAGGGGTCTTCGCGCGATGAGCATCCGCTTCCGCGGATGCTCATCTTGCGCCGAGATCAGCCCGCCACAGAGGAGGTCGATCACCGTTCGCTCGGCGCGGGCCACCGCCTCGTCGCCGTCCGGTAGCTGCCCCAGCACCCAGCCGGTCAGCAGCTCCTCGAGCCCGCCGTAGAAGATCCAGCTCGCCAGCCGCGCGTCGAGCTCGGGCCGGAACGAGCCGTCGGCCTGCCCTCGCTCGATCACCCGCTGGATGACGAGGAAGCCGGCACGAATCTCGTCCACCTGCCCCTGCAGCTGCGGGCTGCGGGCGACCTCGCGCACCATCACGGTGACGAGATCCGGACGGTCGCGCCAGGCGCGGAGCAGCACCTTGGCGATGCCCGCGAGCTGCGCGAGCGGCGGCTCGTCCGACGCTTCGATCCGGTCGAAGGCGTCGAGCAGCTCACGCCAGTTCTCCCGGAAGACCGTCTCCAGCACCTCTTCCTTGGAGGCGAAGTAGTGGTAGAGGAGACCGTGGGCGATCCCGGCCTCCTCGGCGATGTCGCCGACGCGGCTCGTGTGGTAGCCCTTCTCGGCGAACACGCGGACGGCCGCGTCGAGGATGACGCGACGCTTGTCGGTGGCCGCAGTCGGGGAAGTGGTTGAACCGTCAGTCAACGCCGCTCCCACTGTAGTGGTACGTTCGCCGGCGGTGCAACCACTCGCAGGCATGCTCGTCGTCGACCTGACCCGCTACCTCCCGGGTGCGTTCGCCTCCCGCGAGCTGCTGCGACTGGGCGCGCGTGTCGTCCGGCTCGAGCCGCCCGAGGGCGACCCCATGCGGCACGTGGCGCCCGCGTGGGACGAGGCGCTGAACGGGGGCAAGGAGTCGGTCGCGTGCGACCTCAAGACCGATCCAGAGCTTGCGCGCGCCCTGCTGGAGCGCGCGGACATCGTGCTCGAGGGCTTCCGTCCCGGAGTCGCCGCCAGACTCGGAGTCGGCCCGGACGACGTGCCCGAGTCGGTCGTCTACTGCTCGATCACCGGCTTCGGCGCCGAAGGGCCGCACGCGGCGCGCGCGGGACACGACCTGAACTACCTCGGCTGGGCCGGCGTGCTCGAGGACACGGCGCCGGGGCTGCCGCCGGTCCAGCCCGCCGACCTCGCCGCCGGCGCGCTCGGCGCCGTCGTCGAGGTGCTCGCCGCCGTGCTCGAGCGGGAACGCACGGGCCGCGGCGCGCGGCTGACGATCTCGATGACGCACGGCTCCCACCGGCTCGTCTCGCACAGGCTCGGCGGGGACCCGCGGCCGCGCTTCCTCACCGGTGGCCTCGCCTGCTACCGGATCTACGAGACCGCCGACGGCCGCCTGCTCACGGTCGGCGCGCTCGAGCCCAAGTTCTTCCTCCGGCTCTGCGAGGTGATCGGCCGCCCGGAGCTGGGGGAGCGGCACCTCGAGCCCGACGGACAGGAGGAGCTCGCCGCCGAGCTCGCGACGAGCTTCGCCACCCGCTCGCTGGACGAGTGGTTGCAGCTCTTCGACGGCGAGGATGTCTGCGTGGGGCCGGTGGCCACGCTCGCCGAGGGCGCGGAGGCGTTCGGCGGCGGAACCGGCCTGCCGTCCGCTCCGGTCGGGCAGCATACGGAGGCATGGCGGGCAGAGCTGGGCTTCTCCTGATCGCAGCGGCGCTCGCGCCGCTGCCGCTGCTCGCCGTCGTGGCCTGGAACGGGGACGCGGAAGCGGCCCGCGGCCTGCCGAAGCTCGTCGTCTCCTCGCGCGACGGCGACCTGTATGTCGGCGACCGCGCGATCACGACGGCCGGGACCGACACCGAGCCGGACTGGTCGCCCGACGGTCGCCGGATCGCGTTCGTCCGCCAGGACCGCGGCAAGCGCTCGACGAGCCTCTACGTCGTCCGCCGCGACGGCGGCGGCCTCCGCCGGCTGACGCACGGCAACCAGGTCGTGTCGATGCCCGCCTGGCGCGGCGACGGGCTCCTGCTCGCGTACGCCGCGAGCCCGCTCGCCGGCGGCAGCTTCGACATCTGGACGATCGACCCCGGCGGGCGGCAAGGCGCGGCGCGTCGGCCACCGGGCGCCGCCGAGCAGATCGTCGCCCGCGTTCAGCCGCGACGGCACGGTCAGCGTTCCGCACGCTCGAGCCGGGCGAGCCGTTCCCCGAGAAGACGAGCGACTCGGGCACGCCGCTCGTCGGGCCGCGCGAGCTGCTGCCCGACTTCGACCAGCGCGCACCGTTCCGGCTCACCGTCGCCGGCACCAAGCTCGGCTTTGCCTCGGCGACCGACAACGTCGGCGACGGGCCGGTGTGGGTGCGCGGCAGCCGCCCGGTCGCGGCGGGGCCGATGCGCGCGCAGCAGCTCGTCCGGATGTCGGACGGCTCGGTTCGCACGTACGAGGACGCGGGCCGCCTCCGCTACACGCCCTCGCCCTCGCACTCGCACTGGCACCTGCTCGATTTTCAGCGCTACGAGCTCCGGACGCTCGACGGCGAGCTCGTCGTGCGGGACCGGAAGAGCGGCTTCTGTCTCGCCGATCACTACGGCCTCGCCCAGCGGCGGGTCACCGCCTTCACCGGAGCCCACTTCTTCGGCAACTGCGCCGCCTCGAACCCGCAGGCGCTCTCCGTCGAGCAGGGCACCTCGATCGGCTTCACCGACCTCTACCCGGCCCACTTCCACGGCCAGAACCTCGAGCTCCGCGGCGTCCCCGCGGGGATCTACCTGCTCGTCCACCGCGCCAACCCGACGCTGCAGCTCGAGGAGCTCGACTACGCGAACAACGCCGCGTCGCTCCGGATCCGGCTCACCTGGGACGGCGACGTCCCGCGCGTCAAGACGCTGCGCCGGTGCGAGGGCTCAGCCGACTGCTAGCCAAGTAACAGTCTGTTACAAGGCCGATCGCGTCGTTCATTGCTCAAGGTGGGCATCTAGTAACAGTCTGTTACTAGGAGGGATTGGCGAAATCGCGGAACACCACGACCTCGGCGGTATCAGCCACGTTGTCAACGTGGGCATGCCACTTTGATCGTCGCGTTCCGTCAGCAAGTCGGCATGAAGCCGAACCCGCTCGATGCCTTCGCACCCGCAGGAGCGCGAGGCCGTACTCGTGCTTCACTCGTCCGAACTCGCACTCGACGGCGGAGCGCGCTTGTAGAGCGGCTTGAATCGGTCGGAGCCTCCTACGAAACCTGGCGTTGACTAGGACCGGCTCGATCCATCTGCGTTGACGAGACCGAGGGCGGCCGGGAGCGCGAAGAGGTCGGGCAGGCGGTCGGGCTCGTCGAGCCGGCGGCCGTCGCGATCGAGCAGGAACGCCCTCATCCCGAGCGCGCGGGCGCCTTCGATGTCGTCCTCGTAGGAGTCGCCGATCATCGCGGCCTCCTCGGGCCGAACGTCGAGCAGCGCCAGCGCGTGCAGGAAGATCTCCGGGTGCGGCTTGGTGCGGCCGAACGCCCGTGAGCCGACGACGCAGTCGGCGTCGAGGCCATGGTGGGCGACGAACTCGTCCAGGTCGCGGCTGCCGTTCGAGATCAGGCCGATCTTGACGCCGTGCGTGCGCAACTCCGCGAGCGCCGGCAGCGCGTCCTCGTAGAGCGTGAAGCGCTCGTGCTGCTCCCAGGCCCGCACGAGCTCGTCGGCGCAGGCGCGGGAGCCGTCGCCGTCGCCGCCCATGCCCTGGACGATCCGCTCGGTGAAGGCGATCCAGAGCTCGTCTTCGTGGACGTGGTCGGGATGGCGCTGCAACGATTCCAGCGCCGCCAGGCGTGCAGTCTCGTACAGGCTGGGGTCGAGCACGAGCCCGTGCCGCTCGCCCACCTTCCGGTACCCCTCCGGTCCGAGCTCCGGGCCCGGCCGCGCGAGCGTGAAGTCGACGTCGAAGATCACCGCCCGCAGCATCGAACGAGGATAGCCGCGGTAGGATCCGGCTCATGGAGTACGGCCTGCTGCTCCTCCGCCTCGTCGTCGGGCTCCTGTTCGCCGGTCATGGCGCGCAGAAGCTCTTCGGCTGGTTCGGAGGCGGCGGCCCGCAGGGGACGACCGCGTTCTTCTCCTCGCTCGGCTATCGCGCGCCTGCGGCGCATGGCGATCGTGGTCGGGCTCTCCGAGCTCGGCGGCGGCCTGCTCCTCGCCGGCGGCTTCCTCACTCCACTCGCTTCGTTCCTGCTGGCGACCGTGATGCTGAACGCGATCGCGACCGTCGTCTGGCCGAAGGGGTTCTTCGGCGGCTATGAGTTCGAGCTGACGCTGGCGACCGTCGCGGTCGCGCTCGCCGCGACCGGCCCGGGCGAGATCTCGGTCGACGACGCGATCGGGTGGGCGGACGAGCTGAGCGGCATCCTCTGGGCGTCGCTCGTCCTCTCGTCCGCGATCGTCGTCTCGGTGATCACGACGACGCTCGGCCGCGGAACCGCCGACCTGGACGAGATCCCCGGCTAGAGACCCAGCGAGCGCCCGGTCTCGAGCCGCTGACCAAGCGGGCGTGCGCCTAGGGAGCCGATCGCGAACCGCCGCGAAGCGGCCCCTTCAGGGGTCTTCGCGCGGTGAGCATCTGCTGCCGCAGATGCTCACCTTGCGCAACTAATCGGGGTGCGGAGATTTGAACTCCGGACCTCTCCGACCCGAACGGAGCGCGCTACCAGGCTGCGCCACACCCCGAGCGCGCAAAAGGGTAGCGATAATCGCCCGATGGCTCACCGTGACGACATCGTCGACTACGCGAACGAACTGCTCGAGGTGCACCGCTTCCCCGAGTACGGGAGGCCGGGGCTTACAGGTGCTGGGCGCGGACGAGGTCGGCAAGGTCGCGTGCGGCGTCTCGGCCTCGCTCGAGTTGTTCGAGCGCGCGGCCGCGGCGGGAGCGCAGCTGCTGATCGTCCACCACGGGATGTTCTGGCGGAACGAGCCCTTGTGGATCGACCGGCGCCAGCGCGGCCGCCTGGAGGCGCTCTTCGCCGCGGATCTGACGCTCCTCGCGTACCACCTCCCGCTCGACGCGCACCCGACGATCGGCAACAACGCCCTCCTCGCCGACGCGCTCGACGTCGAGGTCGAGCGGCCCTTCGCGGAGGTCGGCCAGGGCGGCCGTCTGCGCAAGCCCACCGGCATCGACGAGCTCGTCGCCCGCATCCGCGAGACGGTGGGCGGGCGCGAGCCACTCGTCTTCGCCCATGGGCCGGAGCGGATCGAACGGGTCGCGATCTGCTCCGGCGGAGCCGGCGGCGAGCTGATCCAGGCGGCGCACGAGGGCTACGACCTGTTCCTCACCGGCGAGCCCGAGGAGCCGAGCCTGCAGACCGCCCGGGAGCTCGGGATCCACTTCGTCGCGGCCGGCCACGACGCGACAGAGCGGCTCGGCGTGCAGGCGCTCGCCCGCGACCTCGCCGAGCGCTTCGCGCTCGAGTGGGAGTTCATCGACGTCGAGAACCCGCGTCTAGAGCTTGCGGCGCATGTGCACGGACTCCTCGGCCCAGCCGAGCGAGCGGTAGAGGCCGCGGGCGACGTCGTTGCCGCCCCAGACGTTGAGGCCGATCGTGTCGTAGCCGAGCGCGCGTACCTCGTCCTCGAGCGCCGTCATCGCCGCGCGGCCATAGCCCTTGCCGCGCTCGTCCGCCGCGATCGTGATGTCGTAGAGCCAGGCGCCGCCGTCGCGGACGCCGACGAAAACGGTGCCGACGACCCGGCCCTCCTCCTCGACGGCCCAGATGTGCGTACTCGCCGTCGCCAGCCCGTCCGGAAGGACATGAGCGACGTCGCGCTCGACCTTCGCCTCGGCTTGCTCCCGCGGCATGCCGACGTGCTCGACGAGGCCGCGTCCGTACTCGGCGCGGTGCGCAGCGTCCCAGGCTTCGTACTCGTCCTCGCGTAGACGGCCGGAGCGCGATCACCGGCTCAGCTCCGCAAGCGCGTCGAGGCAGGCAGCAGGGCGCTCGACGATCACGAGATGTCCGCAGTCGGCGACCAGCCGGAGCTTCGCCCCCAGCCGGCGCGCGTACTCGAACGCGTCGTCGAGCGGCAACTGGGCGTCGCGCGCTCCCCAGAGGACGAGGGCAGGGCACGAGATCCCGCCGAGGTCGCGGCGCGGATCGTCGGCGACCATCGCGCGGGCGGCGGTCTTCGTGTCCGCGTGCTCGCGCTGCGCGCCGAGCAGGCCGTGCGTCGCCCGGGGAGTCAGCGCGACGGCGTCCGAGACGAACCACGGCCGGAAGACCGCCCGGCGGTACCAGCTGCGCTCGGCGTAGCGGTGGCGGAGCGGGGCGACGAGGCGGCCCGGCCGGATCGTCGTCGAGGCGAGGGCGATCGCCTGTGCGACTCGCGTGGCGGACCTGATTCCGGCCGGGGACACGAGCAGCAGCCCCTGCACGAGGTCAGGTCTGCTCCGTGCGAGCCGGAGAGCGACGAGGCCGCCGAACGAATGACCCGCGACGAGTGCGGGCCCCGGCGCCTCCGCCTCGAGCACCGCGGCCGCAACGGCCGCAAAGTCGGCAGTGGACGCGCCACGCGGCAGCCGTCCGGAGCCTGCGTGTCCCGGCAGATCGACCGCCAGGACGCGATAGCGCTTCAGGAGATCCGGCAGCAGCTCGACCCAGTTCCCGGTCGAGCCGGCCAGCCCGTGCAGCAGGAGCAGCGGCTCCCCCTCGCCGCCTACGTAGTACCGCACCGACCCCACCCTGCGCGGGTCGAAGTTCGTTGCGGACGTCATGCGGGCAGAGTATCCTCGGATGACCATGGCAACTTTGGGGACGTGGGCCCGTTGATTCCCACGAACAACAACAGCGAGCGATGGCCCGAGCCCGCCTGAGCGCAGCAGTCTTGCGCCCAGCGGGTTTTTTCATTGCCGCGTAACCAGGAGGCAGAACATATGGCGAATCACCTGACGCCCGACGAGCTTTCGAAGGAGCTCGGAATCGACCGGCAGGAAGTGATCCGCGTCTGCATCGAGGAAGGCGTACCGATCTACCAGGGCAAGATCGACAAGACCCTCTTCCAGGCGCAGCTCCAGGCGCTGGGCGCAATGCCCCAAGCGCATTAGGTAGCGCCCTCCGACTCTCTAGCGCGCGGCGGACTTGCGGCGCGGTTGTGCGGCCTTCTTCTTCGCGGCCGGCTGCTTCGCCTGCTGCGCGTCCTCGACGCTGCGGCGGAGCGCCTCCATCAGGTCGATCACCGGCGTCTCGGCGACGGGCTCCGGCGTCTCGATCTCCTTGCCGGCCAGCTTCGCCTCGAGCAGCGTGCGCAGGTCGCGCCGGTAGTCGCTCTGGAGCTCGGAGGGGTCGAACTCGCCTGAGAGGCTGGCGATCACCTGGCCCGCGAGCTCGAGCTCCGGCTTCTTCACCGCCGTATCGCCGACCGCCTCCTCGATCTCGGCCTGGGAGTACACGTCTGCCGAGACGAAGAGCGTCTCGAGCACGAGCGCCTCGCCCTTCGGCCGGATCAGGCAGAGCTTCTCCCGCCCCTGCTGGACGAACCGGCCCATCGCCGCCATCCCCGTCTCGCGCATCGCGTTCAGCAGCAGCACGTACGGCCGCCGCGCCGCGGGCGCCTGGGCGGGCACGAGGAAGTAGGTGCGGTCGAAGAAGACCGGGTCGACCTGCGCGGCGTCGACGAAGCGCGCGATCTCGATCGAGCGCGAGTCGTCCTGGCTCGTCAGCGCCTCGATCTCCTCCTCCTCGACGATCACGAACTGGCCCTTGGCCACCTCCCAGCCCTTGACGATCTCGTCCGGTCCCAGGTCGCGCTCGTGGACCGGGCAGTAGCGCTTCTGCTTGATCGGCGTCCCGCATTCGCGGTGGAGCATGCGGAACGAGACGTCCGACGCGCGTGCAGCGGGCTTCGTCGCCGGGGCGAGCCCCACCGGGATCGAGACGAGTCCGAAGCTGATCGAGCCGTTCCAGGTCGTGCGCATATCCGCCTTCAGTGTAGAGGGACCGAACGTTTCGCCCTTCCCTGCAGCATCCCTTCTCCGGAGTAGAGTTTGACGCGTGGAGCCCAAGCGCACAATCGAGCGGCTCTGGCGCGATGCCGTCGCAGCCGGCCGGCCAACGCCGGCGTACCTCGTCCAGGACGGAGACGAGTGGCGACCGCTCTCCTGGACGCGAGGCCGCCGAGCGCGTCGAGGGCTACGCCAACGGGCTGCTCTCGCTCGGCGTGCGCAAGGGGGACGCCTTCGCGATCCTCGGCACGAACAGGGTCGAGTGGGCGCTCTTCGACTTCGCACTCGGTTCGATCGGCGCGATCGGCGCGCCGATCTACGCGAACAGCTCGACCAAGGACGCCGGCTACATCCTCGACCACTCCGAGTCGGTGGGCGTGCTCTGCGAGGACGACGTCCAGCGCGCGAAGGTCGAGGAGGTGCGCGGCGGGATCCCGCGCCTCCGCCACGTCCTCACCTACGCGGACCTCGATGATCTGGCCGCGCGCGGCCGCGCCTACGCGGCCGAGCATCCGAACGCGCTGCGCGAGGCCGGCGACGCGGTCGAGGAAAGCGACCTCTTCACCTACATCTACACCTCGGGCACGACCGGCCCACCCAAGGGCTGCATGATCTCGCACCTCAACTACTACGCAATGGTCGCGGTCGTCGACGACCTGCCGAGCTTCACCGGCCCCGAGGACACGATGCTCCTCTACCTCCCGCTCGCGCACAACTTCGGGCGGCTGATGCACCTTTCCGGGGCCTACGTCGGCTATGCGATCGCGTTCCTGCCCGATCCGCTCCAGGCCGGAGCCGCGCTGCAGACGGTGAAGCCGACCGTCTTCCCGAGCGTGCCGCGCGTCTACGAGAAGATCCACACCGCGGTCGTCGCCAGGTTCGACGAGGCGTCCGGAGCGCGCCGCAAGCTCGTGGACTGGGCGCTGGGCGTCGGCCGGCGCGTCAGTGCCCTCCGCCGCGCCGGCAAGCCCGTCCCGCGCGGCCTCGCCGCTCAGTACAGGCTCGCGGACAAGCTCGTCTACGCGAAGGTGAAGGAGCGGCTCGGCGGCCGGCTGCGGCTGGCGATCTCCGGCGGCGCGCCCCTCTCACACGAGATCGCGGAGTTCTTCCATGCGATCGACATCCTCCTGGTCGAGGGCTACGGGTTGACCGAGTGCACGACGGCCGCGTCGACGAACACGCACGAGGCCTACCGCTTCGGCACCGTCGGGCGGCCGCTGCCGGGCACCGAGGTCAAGCTGGCCGAGGACGGGGAGCTGCTGATCCGCAGCGAGACGATCTTCCAGGGCTACTACAAGGATCCCGAGGCGACGGCCGCGGTGCTCGGCGCCGACGGCTGGCTCCTCACCGGCGACATCGCCGAGATCGACGAGGACGGCTTCATCAAGATCACCGACCGCAAGAAGGACATCATCGTCACGGCCGGCGGCAAGAACGTCGCACCCCAGAACCTCGAGAACGACCTGAAGACGTCCAAGTACGTCTCCCAGGCGATGGTCGTCGGCGACCGGCAGCCCTACATCGCTGCGCTGATCACGCTCGACCCGGAGGAGCTGCCGAAATGGGCGGCGGAACGGGGACTCGACGGCGACCTCGCGGCGCTCGCAGGAAATGAGCAGGTGCGCGAGTTGATCCAGGAGGTGGTCGACGCTGTGAACGCCGACCGCTCACGGTATGAGCAGATCAAGCGCTTCGCGATCCTGCCGCGCGACTTCACGATGGACGACGGCGAGCTGACCCCCACGCTGAAGCTGAAGCGGCGCATCGTCATCGAGCACTTCCCGGATGAGCTGGCGGCGCTCTACGCGGGCGCAACGCTGAACGAGGCCGCCGGCGTTTGAGCCTCAACCGGCTCGCCTTCAGCGCCACCGTCCACTGCCTCACCGGCTGCGCGATCGGCGAAGTGCTGGGGATGATCATCGGCACCGCGCTCGGCTGGGGCGACTTCGCGACGATCGCCCTCGCTGTCGTGCTCGCGTTCTTCTTCGGCTACTCGCTGACGATGCTGCCGCTGCTGCGCAGCGGGCTGGCCCTCACTGCGGCCGTGCCGCTCGCACTCGCCTCGGACACGGTGTCGATCGCCGTGATGGAGATCGTCGACAACGCGATCATGCTGCTGGATCCCCGGCGCGATGGACGCCGGCCTGACCGAATCTGCTCTTCTGGGGCAGCCTCGCGGCCGCACTCCTGATCGCCGGCGCCGTCGCGTTCCCGGTCAACCGCTGGCTGATCGCCCGCGGCAAGGGCCACGCAGTCGTCCACGCCCAGCACGCGCACGGCTAGCGATCGAGCAGCACGCCGGGATTGAGGATCCCGCCGGGATCGAGAGTGCGCTTGGCCGCGCGCAGCGCCCCGGCGAAGAGCTCCGGCCGCTCCTCGTCGTACCAGGGCCTGTGGTCGCGCCCGACGGCGTGGTGGTGCGTGATCGTGCCGCCGTGGTCGAGGATCGCCCGCGAGACCGCGCTCTTGATCGCATCCCACTGCTCGAGCTCCGCGCCGGCGCGGGCGGGCGCAACGAACGTGTAGTACGGCGCCGGCCCGTCGGGGTAGACGTATGCGAACCGGCAGGCGACGAGCACGCGGCCGCACGCCGCCCGTCCCGCCTCCTCGAGCGCGGCGGTCACGCCCACGTGGAGCTGCTCGAAGCGGTCCCACGTGACCGCCGTCTCGACACTGCCCGCGAGCATGCCCATCCGCACCAGCCCTTCGTACACGTACGGGAGCCGAAGAAATGCCGACCGCCAGGTCGTTGCTGCCGCGTCGTCATGGCTGGCCCCGCCGCCCCGCCGCGCGCGCGGCACAACTCCACGGCGTGCGCGAGCTCGGCGTCGACGGCGCGGTCGGCTGACTCGAATCCGAGGATCAGGATCGCGCTCGTACCGTCGCCGCTGCCGGAGAGGAGCGCCTCCGCCCGGTCGAGCAGGCGGCAGTTCGCCGGACGAAGGCTGGAGCGAGCGATCGCACGTGTGGCCTCGACCGCGTCCTCGAAGCGGCCGAAGCGCACGGACGCGCCCGCGCGGAACGTTGTCCGCTCCTGCAACCGGATCCAGGCGCGCGTGATGACGCCGAGCGCTCCTTCGGACCCGCAGAAGAGCCGCTCGGGCGCCGGGCCTGCGCCCCCTGCGGGCAGCCGCCGGGTCTCGAGCATCCCAGCGGGCGTCACCACCGTCAGTGCCTCGACCTGCTCGTCGACATGCGTCGGACCGGTGGCGTAGTGGCCGCCCGAACGCGTGGCGATCCAGCCGCCGAGCGTCGAGAACTCGAACGACTGCGGGAAGTGACGGAACGTGAGGCCGTGCGGCTGCAGTTGGTCCTCGAGGGAGGGGCCGAGTACGCCCGCTTCGACCTCCGCGGCACGGGAGCGCTCGTCGACGTGGAGCACGCGGCCGAGCCGCCGGAGGTCGAGGCTGACAGCGCCTACGAACCCGTCACCGACGTCCGGTTCGACGCCCCCGACCACCGACGAGCCGCCGCCGTACGGGACGACGGCGATCCGGCTGCCGGTGCACCAGTCGAGGATCGCCGCGACATCCTGTTCGGACTCGGGCAGCGCGACGAGATCGGGTGGCTCCGGGAAGTCGCGGCGCAGAGCCCGCACGAGATCGCGGTACGACTTGCCGTAGGAGTGACCGGCACGCTCGTGCGGTTCGTCTGTGCAGAGCGCCTCGAGCGCCGAGGGCGCAGCAATCCGCGGCGGCCGGAGCGTCAGCTCCTCTACTCGCGGCGGCTCAGCTGGGTCGGCGGCCCGCACTCCGAGCTGCGCCTCGAGCACTGCCGCGAGCGCGCGAAACTCGCCCGCGTCGAGACCGCTTCCTTCGTATCCCCAGCCCCAGAACTTACGTCTGGGCGTCACAGTGGCTAGATCCGGCGGGCGCCGAACCAGGTACTCGCGTACCAGGAGTCGGAGAGGCTCGAGATCTTGACGACGTCGCCGCTGTGCGGGGCATGGATGAACTGGCCGCCGCCGATGTAGATGCCGGCGTGGCCGAGCCCGTTGAAGAAGACGAGGTCGCCCGCCTGCAGCTGGTCCCTGGAGACCGGCACGCCCATCCCGTACTGCGAGGCGGCGTGATGCGGCAGCGAGACACCCATCTGTCCGTAGGCGTACATGATCAGACCCGAGCAGTCGAAGCCGGACGGGCTGGCGCCGCCCCAGACGTAGGGGACGCCGAGGTATTGCATCGCGATCCCGACGACGCCGCCGTAGCGGGCGTCCGGAGCGGGCGCGAGCCCCTCGACCGGATCGAGCAGGGCAGCCTGCTGGTCCTCGACGTTGCTCTGACGTTCCGCCGAGGCAACGCCGAGGCGCGCTTGTGCCTGGGCTACAAGGCGCTGCTGCCGGAGCTGCTCCGCGGCCTGGAGGCTGGCGATCTCGCTCTTGATCGAAGAGAGCAGCCGCTGCCGCTCGGCGAGCTGTCCCTCGATCGACCTGCGCTGGTCGGCCTTCTGCGCGACGACCTGCGCCTGCGCCGTGCGGGCTCGGTCGAGACGAAGCTTCCGCTGCTTGACCTCGAGCGCGGAAGCTCTTGACCTCGCGGAGCACGCGCGCGTCCTGATCCGACACCCGCTCGACCGCGTCCATCCGGTTGAGCAGGTCGTCGAGCGATTCCGCGCCCAGCAGCACCTCGAGGGCGTTGCCCCCGCTGCCGTTGACGTAGAGCGAGACGAGCCGCGCCGAAAGATGCGTCTGCGCATTGCGCAGGCTCGACTTGGCGATCGTCAGATGCCTCGCGTTCGCTTTCAGGTCGGCATTGATCGCGTCGAGCTTCACGTTGGCGAGGTTGTAGGACTCGATCGCGTGCGAGAGCTGCGAGTCGATCTCCTGGATCTGGCCGAGTACGTCCTGTGCCTGGGCCTGCTTCGCGTCGACGCTCGGATCAGCGGCGGCCGTTTTGACGGACGCCAAAGCGACGGCCACGAGAAATGGCCGTCAGGAACGTGAGGATCGCCGGCGCCTTTCGCTTGCTCGAGCTGGCTACGTGGCCACCTTCCGTTCGAGCTCACGGGGCACCCGGATGGGGGCCAGGTCCGTCACAAGTGGGGCACCCTAGCAGCCTTTCCGGATGACCGCAACGCTCAACAGAGCCAAAAACCGGTCCTAGCTTACGAATCACAAACAACGGCACCTGCAGCGAAAACTTGCTACGGTCCGCGCCTCGTGAGGACGCATTCGATGAGCGATGCGGCGCGTCTCGCGGCCGTTTTCACGGGCTTTCTGCTGGTCCCGCTGGTCCCGGTCGCGCTCGCTGCGGCAAACCCCTCCGGCCTGCGCTCGCAGGCCGCGTCGCTGCGCGCGAACGACGAGTCGCTCGAGGCGCGGGCGAACGCGGCCACGCTGGAGCTCTATGCCCTCGAAGCGGAGCTGCGGCAGGCGCGCAGCGCGGTTGCGAGCGTCGCTGCACGGCAAGAGGTCGTCGCACGGGACCGCGCCGCGGTGCGCAAGCAGCTCGCGATCGCCCGCAACGCCCTGCACGTCTCCGAGGCGCAGCTCGCCGAGCTCGTCCGCGCCCTCTACGAGCACTCAGGCACGGCGGATCCCCTCGCGATCCTGCTCGGCGCGGCGTCGCTCGACGAGGCCCTGACCGGCCTCGACAGCCTCAGCCGCGCGGCCGGAGAGAACAGCAGGATCATCGAACAGGCGCGTGCGTCCCGGAAGAGGCTCGCGACGCTCGACGAGCGCCTCGCCGCCCGAGAGGCGGAGCTCGCCCAGCTCGCCGCCGCCGCGGCCGCCCGCACCCGCGCGCTCGCGGAGGCGGCCGGAACGCGCGAGCGCTTCGTCGCGGGCTTGCGCCACCAGCAGGGCCTCAACTCGGCGCGAATCTCCTCGATCGAAGCTCAGGCGACGAGCGCGCGGAAGCGCGCACCCTGGCGATCTCGAACACCGTCGCGCCAGTCGCGACCGCCGTCGTCGAGACAGCCGCTCCGGCAGCATCTGCGCAGCCGCTCGCGACGAGCGGGGCGACGATCACCGTCAGCACCACCGGCTACACCCTGCGCGGGCGCACCACGACGGGCGTCCGGACCACGTTCGGGGTTGTCGCCGTCGATCCGTCCGTGATCCCGCTCGGGACGCGGCTGCTGATCCCCGGCTACGGCGAGGCGATCGCCGCCGACACCGGTGGCGCGATCCAGGGAAACGTCATCGATCTCTGGTTCCCGTCGACCGCCGAGGCGCTGCGCTGGGGCCGCCGCACGGTCACGATCACCATCCTCTGACTATTTGCGCAGGCTGAGCTCCGCGGAAGCGGATGGCCTGGAGACCCTCTAGTAAACTTGCGCCGCCAGCAGTCCAATCCGAGGAGGCAGCGCTGAACGAGACCGCAACGATCGAGGACACCGACGACGAGGAGCGCGGCCTCCGCGTTCTGCTCGTCGACGATCACGATCTCTTCCGCACCGGCCTGCGCAACCTGCTCGAGGAGCAGGGCGTGCAGATCGTGGGCGAGGCCGCCAGCGGCTCGGAGGCGCTCCGCTTCGTGCGGGAGGCCACGCCGGATGTGGTCGTGATGGACCTGAACATGCCCGGCATGAGCGGCGTCGAAGCGACGCGCCACATCAGCCGCGACGCGCCGCTCACGCGCGTGATCGTGCTCACGATCTCCGACGAGGAACAGGACGTGATGGACGCGATCCTCGCCGGCGCCTGTGGCTACCTGCTCAAGGACGCGTCCATCCAGGAGCTGATGCGCGGCCTCGAGGCAGCAGCGGTCGGCGAGTCGCTGATCTCCTCCCACATCGCGGGCAAAGTGCTCCAGCACGTGCGCGCCACGACCGCGGCGCCGGAGGCGGCCGCGACGATTCGTGCGGAGCTCTCGGACCGGGAGATCCAGGTGCTGAAGCTGATCTCGAACGGCAAGGACAACGCGATGATCGCCGGTGAGCTCCACATCAGCCCGAAGACGGTCAAGAACCACATCTCGAACATCCTGATGAAGCTCCAGATCGACAACCGCATTCAGGCCGCCGTCTACGCGGTCCGATCCGGAATCGTCTAGAACGTTTGCTCGCGGAGCTCCGAGAGCAACGCGCGGACGTCTGCGAGCTCCCGCTCGGCCTCGGCGAGCTGATCGCTCAGCTCGGACATCTCGCCGGCCATCGCTTCAGACGAGCGGAGGAGAGCCCTGAGGCGACGCTCGAGCCGAACCCGGTCCCGCTCGAGCCCGAGCGCGTACGCGTACCCGCTCGTGAGCGTGTGCTCGAGGGAAGCACGCGAAGGCAGCTGGGCGCCTGCAGGCAGGTCGAGCAGCGACCGGATCTCGGTCAGGACCGCGGGAGGGCGACTATCCACAGCCATTCGATTATCAGCGGCGCGGCGCCGGGCGGCATGGGCCGCCCAGCCCATCTTCGCCGCGGTCTCGGCCTATGTTTGGTGGCAATTGCCACGCTGCTCGTACTCGCCTCGCCCGCGCGCGCCGCCGATCCGACTCTGACCGCGCGGCTCGACCGGGCGCTGAAGGTTCCGCATGTCGATCTCGCCCGCACCGCGGCACTGGCAGTCGACCTCCGGACCGGCGTCGTCGTCTACGCGCGCAATCAGTCGCTGGCGCTGATCCCAGCGTCGAACCAGAAGCTTCCCGTCGCCTATGCCGCGCTCTCGCTGCTCGGCCCCGGGTACCGCTTCCACACCGAAGTCGTCGGCAGCGGCGCACTCGTCGGCGACGTCTGGCATGGCGATCTCTGGCTCCGCGGCTTCGGCGACCCGACGCTCGAGCCCGCCGATCTCGACGCGCTCGCGGCCGAGGTGTCCGCCTGGGGGATCCGCCGAGTCGACGGAGCCGTGATCGCCGACGAATCGTGGTTCGACGCCGTCCGCGTGGGGCCGGGCTGGAAGCCACGCTTCTACATCGAGGAGTCGCCGCCGCTGTCGGCGCTCGCCGTCGACCGCGGTCGCTACCGAGGCCGGACGTCCACCAACCCGGCGCTCGCGGCGGCGTCGCTCTTCCGGCAGGCGCTCGAGGCAACAGGGCGTGCGCGTCTCCGGCCGCACCAGGAGCGGCGCGCTCACGACGCTCGGCCTGCCGCTCGCCCGCGACGTCTCGGAGCCGCTCGCGGACGTCGTCAGGTTCATGGGCCGCGAGAGCGACAACTACACCGCCGAAATGCTCGTGAAGCAGCTCGGCGCGCTCTATGCGGACCGCGGCTCGACTGCCGCAGGCGTCGCGGTGATCCGGTCGGCACTCGAGGGTGCGGACGTGCCGCTCATCGGCGTTCGGCTCGCGGACGGCTCCGGCCTCTCGCGCCTCGACCGGCTCACCGCGACCGCTCTCGTCGCGGTGCTCGAGGCCGGGCTCGCGGAGGGTGAGCTGCGGGACGCGTTCCTCGCCTCGCTCGCGGTCGCCGGCGTCGACGGGACGCTCGAGGGCCGGCTGGTGAGGAAACCCGCCCGTGGGCAGGTGATCGCCAAGACCGGCACCACGAACGCCGCCTCCGCTCTCTCCGGCTTCGTCCGTGACCGCTACGTCTTCGCGATCATCCAGAACGGGCGCCCGGTCTCGGCCTACTGGGCCCGGCTCGCGCAGGACCGGTTCGCGACCGTCCTAGCCTCCGGCTAGGAGGCGCTTCAGGTCGTCTTCGGAGAGGATCGGGACGCCCGCTTTCTCGGCCTTCGCCGCCTTCGATCCCGGGCTCTCGCCGACGACGACGCCGGTCGTCTTCTTGGAGACGTTGTCGGAGACCTTCGCGCCGAGCGCTTCGAGCGCCGACTTCGCCTCTTCACGTGAATACGCCTCGAGCGTGCCCGTGATCACGTAGGAGCTGCCGGTCAGCGGGCCTTCGATCGGCTTCTCCTCCTCGCCGACCTCGAAGCGGAGGCCGAGCTCGCGCAACTCCGCGACGAGCGTGCGGTTCTGCTCGTCCGAGAACCACTCGGCGATCGCCTCGGCCCGGTCGGGGCCGATCCCGTCCACCTCCTGGATCTCCTCCTGGCTCGCAGCGAGCAGCTTGTCGATCTCGCCGAAGTGGCGCGCCAGATTGCGCGCCGTCACCCACCCCACGTCCGGGATGTTCAGGCCGAAAAGGACGCGCGAGAACGGTTGCCCCTTCGAGAGCTCGATCGCGGTGACTGCGTTCTGCGCCGAGATCTCGCCGTACCCGTCCAGCTCCATCAGCTGCTGCGGGGTGAGCCGGTAGAGGTCGGGCATCGAACGGAGCAGGCCCTCGGCCCAGAGGCGGCGCACGAACTGCTCGCCGACGCCCTCGATGTCCATCGCCGCGCAGGTCCAGTTGATCAGCGTCTCCAGCCCACGCGAGGGGCAGGCACGGTTCGGGCAGCGGTGCATCACCTCGCCCTCCGGCTTGACGATCTCGGCGTCGCAGAGCGGGCAGCGCTCGGGCATCTTGAACGGCTTCGTGCCGCGCGCATGGGGCCCGGCCGGCCCGACGACCTGTGGGATCACGTCGCCGGCGCGCTGGACGATCACGGTGTCGCCCTCGCGGATCTCCTTGCGGTTGATGTCCTCCTCGTTGTGCAGCGTGGCGCGTGAGATCGTGACGCCGCCGACCTCGACCGGCTCGAGGATCGCCCAAGGATTGAGCGCACCCGTGCGTCCGACCCGGATCGCGATCTTGAGCAGCTTGGTCTGAGCGGTCATCGGCGCCCACTTGTAGGCGCGTGCCCAGCGCGGCCGCTCGTGCAGGGCGCCGAGCCGAGCCTGCTGGTCGAACGAGTCGACCTTGACCACGATCCCGTCGATCTCGTAGTCGAGGTCGGCGCGCCGCCGCTCCCACTCGGCGCAGGCCTTCGCCACCTCCTCGATCGACTCCAGCCGCTCGGCGTAGGGGTTCGTCCGGAAACCGCGCTCCCGGAGCCAGGCGAGCGTCTCGAAGTGCGTGCCGGGCGCGACGCCTTCCCGGTAGCCGGTGCCGTAGATCCAGACGGAGAGCGGGCGCGCGGCCGTGATCCGGGAGTCGAGCTGGCGCAGCGAGCCGGCCGCGGCGTTGCGCGGATTCGGAGCGGGCGCCTTCCCGGCCGTGACCTGCTCCTCGTTGAAGCGGCGGAACCCGGAGAGCGGGAAGTAGACCTCGCCGCGCACCTCCATCAGCGGCGGCGCCTCGCCCTTGAGCGTGAGCGGGATCGACCGGATCGTGCGCAGGTTCACGGTGACCTCCTCGCCGCGCTGACCGTCGCCGCGCGTGGCGCCGCGAACGAGCTGCCCGTTCTCGTAGACGAGCGAGATCGCCGAGCCGTCGATCTTCGGTTCGATCACGTAGGCGACCGGCTCGTCGGAGTCGAGCCGCTTGCGCACGTCCTCTGCCCATTTCAGCAGCCCCTCGTCGGTGGTCACCTTCTCGAGCGAGCCCATCGGCGCCAGGTGCTCGACCTTCCTGAACTTGTCCGACGGAGGTCCGCCCACCCTGCGGGTCGGCGAGTCGTCTGTCGCAAGCTCCGGGTGGCTCTCCTCCAGCTCCTTCAGCTCGTCGAAGAGCCGGTCGTACTCCGCGTCCGAGACCTCGGGGTCGTCGAGGACGTGGTAGCGGTGGTTGTGGTGGTGCAGAAGCTCTCTGAGCTGCTCGGCTCTCTTCAGGGCGGCGGGCGCGGTCTCAGAGGGCGGCAAGGAGCTCCTCCGCGGTCTCGACGACCGTATCCGGCTCCTCCGCCTCGAGCCGCTCGCGGGGGTGGATTCCTCCCCACGTGACCGCGATCGAATGCATTCCTGCAGCCTTGGCCGCGCGGATGTCGAAGGGAGAGTCGCCCACATAGACGGCGTCGTCCCGGTCGGCGTCGAGGCGCTCGAGCGCGTGCACGAGCGGCTGCGGATCGGGCTTGTGCCGATCCGTGTCGTCGGAACCGACGACGACGTCGAAGAACCGCTCCAGCGGCAGATACGAGAACGCGAGGGCGACCGTCTCGCGCCGCTTCGCCGTCACCACCCCGAGCCGGCGGCCCTCCTCCTTGAGCGTGGTCAGCACGCCCGTCATGCCGGCACACTCGGCGATCTCGGCATGCAGCGGCTCGTTGTGCTCGCGGTAGCACGCGACGAGCTCGTCGACGCGCTCGGGGTCGAGCAGCCGCATCTGCTCGATCAGGCCGGAGCCGCCGACCGCTCGGCCGAGCTCCTCGTCGGGGATGTCGCGCCCGAGCACCGTCTTCGTGGCATGGCGCATCGACGCGATGATGATCGACCCGGAGTCGATCACGGTGCCGTCGAAGTCGAAGAGGACGACAGGGAAGCGCACGCTTTCGATCGTAGCGACGTGACCCGCTCCGGAATCAGTACTCGACGCGCTCCAGGTACAGCCCCCACGGCGGGGCGGTCTTGCCCGCCTCGCTCGGGGCCGGCCCGCCAGCAACGGCTCGAGCTCGAGACCCTCGAGCATCGAGCCGACGAGGATCCGACACATGTGGCGCAGGAAGCTCACCGCTTCGATCGTGAAGTGCAGCTCGTCGCCGTGCTCCTCCCAGGCGGCCGCGAGCACGGTCCGCTCGAAGCGCGTGTGCTTCGTCTCGCTCGGCGTGAAGGCGGTGAAGTCGTGCGTCGCCGGGTAACAGCGCCGCCGCGGCGTCCAGGGCGGCGCGGTCGAGCCGCCCCGGCCACCACAGCGCCCGGTGTTCCTCGAACGGGGAGCGCACGCCGCGCCGCAGGAGCCGGTAGCGGTACGCCCGCGACTGCGCCGAGTAGCGTGCGCTGAAGTCCGCCGGAGCCTCTGCCGCCGCGATCACGGCGACATCGGCCGGCAGCGCCGCGTTCAGCGCCTTCGCCGCGCGGACCGGCGGCGGGCCGCCGTCGACCCGGAGACTCGCGACCTGGCCCGTCGCGTGGACGCCGGTGTCGGTGCGACCGGCGACCTCGAGACCTTCCCAGCCGGGGAAGACGCGGTCGAGCGCCTCGCGCACGACTCCCTCCACGGTCCGCTCGCCCGGCTGGCGCGCCCAGCCTCGGAAGCCCGCGCCGTCGTACTCGAGCGTCAGCTTCAGCAGCACGCTCACGCGGGCTCGACGACCAGCGTCAATCCGTCCACCTCGCGGATGACGACCTCGTCTCCCGCTGCCGCGCCCCCGGCGCAGTGCGCCCGCCAGAGCTCGCCGGCGACGCGCACCTGACCCTCCGGCATGCAGTCGCCGGCGACGACGCCAACCCGGCCGACGAGCGCCTCCGTCCCGACGACGGAACGCCGCCGCTGCGACCAGCGCACGACCAGGGTCGTCTCCGCGATCTCCCACGCTGCTCCGATCACGACGACGACCCAGCTCCACGGCTCGTCGAGTACCAGGACAGCCACCAGGATCGCGACGACGAGGCCCATCAGACCTTGCGATCGAGTAGCTCGAAGCGCCTGCCATCGGGCGCGCGGAAATGCCGGTAGCGGAACCCGTAGCCGGAGTTGAGCTCACCGTCCGGCTCGATCCCCTTGCCCGCCAACTCGGCGGTCGCGGCCTCGACGTCGTCGACGAGGAAGCCCAGCAGCGTGTCCGACGGCGGCTCGACGTAGTCCGGCGGGACGAGCGCGAGCGAGCTGCCGTTCGGGAAGACGAGCCGGCGGACGTCACCTGCCTCCTCCACGACAGCTCCGAGCGCAGCCGCGAAGAACCCCGCGACGCCGTCCGGATCGGCTGTCCCGACGCCCGCGAAGATGAGTCCCTCTACCTGCATCGCTCATAGGATGCCGTGATGCGGCTGGCGCTGATGATCGAGGGCCAGGAGGGCGTCTCCTGGGAGCATTGGCTCGCGCTCGCGGAGGCGTGCGAGGAGCATGGGATCGAGGCGCTCTTCCGCTCGGACCACTACCTCTCGCCGACCGATCCCGCGCGCGCTGCGCTCGACGCCTGGGCGGTGATTCCGGCGCTCGCGGCGAAGACGGAGCGGATCGAGCTCGGCACGCTCGTCTCGCCGGTGACGTTCCGCCCGGCCGCGGTGCTCGCGAACGTCTCGAAGACGGCGAACGAGGTCTCCCGCGGGCGCGTCTCGCTCGGGATGGGCACCGGCTGGATGGAGGCCGAGCACGAGGCGTTCGGCTTCGCGTTCCCGCCGATGCAGGAGCGGCTGCGCCTCTTCCGGGAGCAGATCGAGGCCGTTCGCGGCTTTTGGGGCGACGGCCCGCGCCCGCACCTGATCGTCGGCGGCAGCGGCCTCTCCGGGACATTGGCTCCGGCGGCACGCTTCGCCGACGAGTACAACACGGTCGCAGCGACGCCCGAGGAGTGCGCCGAGCGCCGCGAGAAGCTGGCGCGCGCCTGCGAGGGCGAGGGCCGCGAGCCGATCCCGTTCTCGCTGATGACCGGCTGCGCGATCGGCGGGGACGAGGCCGAGGCGAATGAGCGGATCCGCCGACGACTCGAACGCGCGGGCCAACACGTCGATCCGGACGAGTACAAGGAGGAGCGCGGCGCCAGCGCGATTCTGGGCACGCTCGAGGAGGCCGCCGAGCGCCTCCGAGCCTACGAGCGCGCCGGCGTCGAGCGCGTCATGCTCCAGCACCTCGACCACACCGACCTCGCCATGGTCGAGCTGATCGGCCGCGAGCTCGCCCCGGCCGTCGCCTAGTAACAGACTGTTACTAGGCAAGCCGACGAGCCCGACCACTGCGAGCGCGCCAAGTAACAGACTGTTACTTGGCCCGGAGAGCGCTAGCCGGCGGGCGTGGCTTCGAGCCGAAAAGCGAGGCCGGCGCGAGGCAGGCTCCGCCGGCGGGAGCCGTCAGCCGGCCAGTGCGTTCTCGGGCTCGTAGTCGACGAGCTCGAGGTAGACCATCTCCGCTGCGTCGCCCTGACGCTGGCCGAGCTTGATGATCCGGGTGTAGCCGCCCGGCCGTTCGGCGAAG
>CAWGGO010000010.1:0-36835 GCA_963822205.1 uncultured Gaiellaceae bacterium
GCCCGGCCCGCACGACCAGCTCCCAGAGCACGAGCGCCCCCGCGACCGAGATCACGGGCAACAGCAAGTCGGCGGCGGCCGAGGGCTGTACGGTGCGAGGCAACTGATCCCGGTCAGGGACTACCCAGCCGCGCGCGACCTGCCCTCGGACGACCATTGGCGTGTTGTATACCGCACGGCATGTCGAAATATCCACGACGCTGTTCCAGTAGTCGGGATGCAACCCTGACGCGTGCCGCTCCGCCGTGAACCACTACGATCGCGGCATGTCGGCGTTCGACGGCCTTTTCGTCCCCGCCGACCTACGGGCCGCCGTGTCGTCCCGCGCGTGGCTCGAAGCGCTGCTCGACACTGAGCGTGCGCTCGCGAACGCCGCTGCGAGCGGCGGGACCGTCCCGGCCGATCTAGCGGCCGGATCGCCGGCGCCTGCGACCCCAACCGCTTCGACTTCGAGCAGCTTCTCGAGGAGGGCCGCACCGTTGGCAACCCAGTCGAGGCGCTCGTCCGTGAGCTCGCCGACTCGGTCGGCGAGGATGCGGCGCGGTACGTGCACCGCGGCGCGACAAGCCAGGACATCCTCGACACGGCCGCGATGCTCGTCTCCCGCCGGGCGCTCGCGCTCGTGCTCGCTGAGGCCGACCGCGTCGCGGCGGCGGCCGCGGCGCTCGCACGCGGTCACCGCGAGACGCCGATGGTCGCGCGAACGCTCCTGCAGCACGCCGTGCCGACCACGTTCGGGCTCAAGGTCGCCGGCTGGCTGACCGCGGTCGTCGAGGCACGCGCACGGCTCGACCAGTTCTCCCGAACGGCTGGCGGCGCAACTGGGTGGAGCCACCGGGACGCTCGCCGGCTTCGGCGACGACGGTATCGCGCTGCTCGAGCTCTACGCCCGCGAGCTCGACCTTCCGGCTCCGACGCTCCCCTGGCACACGAACAGGACTCGCGTCGCGGAGCTCGGCGCAGCGCTTGCAACCGCAGCCGGTGTCGCCTCGAAGATCGCCCTGGATCTCGTGCTGCTTGCGCAGACCGAGGTCGCCGAGGTGGCGGAAGGCGGCGGGACGGGACGGTCGTCGACGATGCCGCAGAAGCGCAATCCGGTCGGCTCGACGCTCGCCCGCGCGAACGCCCGGCTCGCCGCGGCTCACACCGGCGTCCTGCTCGGGTCGCTGGAGCAGGAGCATGAGCGCGCCGCCGGCGCCTGGCAGGCCGATGGGAGGCGCTCCCCGGTGCGCTCGCACACACGGGCGGGGCGTTCGCTGCGCTGGCCGGCGCGCTCCAGTCGCTCGAGGTCGACGCCGCCGGGATGCGAGCGAACCTCGACCTGACCGGCGGCCTGGTGCTGGCCGAACGAGTCGCATTCCTCCTGACGGAGCGACTCGGCCGAGCGGCAGCGCAGGAGGTCGTGCGCGAGGCGGCCGCGGCCGAGAGCTTCCGGGACGCTCTCCTCGCCGATCCGCGAACCGGCCTCGACGCGGCCGAGCTCGATGCCGCCCTCGACCCGTCGACGTATCTCGGGTCGGCGGGGCTGCTCGTCGACCGCGCGCTCGCCTTCTACGAGAGCTCGAGGCGAGCTTGCACCACCGGCTCGACGGACCGGCCGACGCTCCACCGCTGCTGCTCAGCAACTCGCTCGGGACGACGCTCGAGATGTGGGACCCGCAGCTTCCCGCGCTCGCGACGCGTTTCCGGCTCCTCCGCTACGACCGCCGCGGCCACGGCCGCTCGCCCGTCCCGCCAGGCCCGTACTCGATCGAGGACCTGGGCCGCGACACCCTCGACCTCCTGGACGAGCTTGGCCTCGCGCGTGTCTCGTTCTGCGGCCTTTCGATCGGCGGGATGGTCGGCATGTGGCTCGCCTCGGAGGCGCCGGAGCGCATCGACCGCCTCGTTCTCTGCTCAACGGCGCCGGTCTTGCCGCCGCGAGAGCAGTGGGTGGAGCGCGCGGCGACGGTGCGAGCCGAAGGAGTCGCCGCGATCGCTGATGCCGCTCTCGACCGCTGGTTCACGCCGCTCGCGCCTCGCTCGCTCGTGGACACGTTCCGGACGATGCTCGTCGAGACGACCGCCGAGGGATACGCCGGCTGCTGCGAGGCGCTCGCCGACCTCGATCTGCGCAACCGGCTAGCGGCGATCGAGGCTCGACCCTTGTTCTCACCGGCGCCGGCGATCCGGTCGCACCGCCCGAAGCGGGCGAGCGGCTGGCGGCCTCGATCTCCGGCGCTCGACAGGTGACGATCGCCCAAGCCCGACACATCGCCAACGCCGAGCAGCCGTCCCAGTTCTCGGCGCACGTGCTCGCCCACCTAAGAGGAGACACGATGACCGACGCCTACGAACAAGGAATGGAGGTGCGCCGCGCGGTGCTCGGCGACGAGCACGTCGATCGAGCGATCGCGCGCACGAACGACCTCACCGCCGACTTTCAGGAGCTGATCACGCGGTATGCCTGGGGCGGGATCTGGACCCGCCCGGACTCGACCGCCGAACCCGGAGCTGCATCACGCTGACCGCACTCATTGCGGGCGGCCACGAGAAGGAGCTCGCGATTCACATCCGCGGGGCCGTGCGCAACGGGTTGACGCCCGCCGAGATCAAGGAGGTCTTGCTGCAGACAGCGATCTACTGCGGAGCCCCCGCCGCCAACTCCGCATTCGCGATCGCACAGGAGGTACTGGCCGAGGAGCCCACTGCGCGAGTCGTACCCAGGTTGCAATCGTCGGCGCCGGCCCGGCGGGACTCGTGCTCGCGCACCTCCTCCACCTGGAGGGGATCGACTCGGTCGTGCTCGAGGCCCGCAGCAGGGAGTACGTCGAGAGCAGGGTGCGCGCGGGCGTCCTCGAGCACGGGACCGTCGAGCTGCTGAACGAACTGGGCGTGGCCGCCCGCCTGAACGAGCAGGGTCTCCCCCATCACGGCCTCGAGCTCCAGTTCGGCGGCGCCAGGCACCGGATCGACCTGAGTGGGCTCACCGGGCAGGCACATCACCGTCTACGGGCAGCAGGAGGTCGTCAAGGACCTGATCGCGGCGCGGGTCGAGACCGGCCGCCCGATCCCTTCGAGGTCGACGACGTCGCGGTGCACGAAATCGCGTCGGAGCGCCCGCTCGTCCGCTACCGTCACGTGGGCGGCCGGTCGAGCTGCGCTGTGACGTCGTCGCCGGCTGCGACGGCTTCCACGGCATCTGCCGCGACAGCATCCCCAACGGGATCCTCACAGTCTTCTCGCGCGAGTATCCGTTCGGCTGGCTCGGCATCCTCGCGCAGGCGCCGCCGTCGAGCGAGGAGCTGATCTACGCCTGGCACGATCGCGGCTTCTCGCTCCACAGCATGCGCTCGCCCGAGATCACGCGGCTCTACCTCCAGTGCGCGCCGGACGAAGACATCGACGAGTGGCCGGACGACCGGATCTGGCAGGAGCTCCACGCGCGACTCGGCCGACGGCTGGACGCTGAACGAAGGTCCGATCCTCGAGAAGGGCGTCACGGGCATGCGCAGCTTCGTCGTCGAGCCGATGCAGCACGGCCGGCTGTACCTCGCCGGAGACGCTGCACACATCGTCCCGCCGACCGGGGCCAAGGGGCTGAACCTTGCCTAGCGGACGTACGGGTTCTCGCCGCGGCGCTCGCGGGGTGGTACCGGGACGGCGATGCGCGTGCGCTCGAAAGCTATTCGCGCGACGCCCTGCGGCGCGTGTGGCGTGCCGAGCACTTCTCCTGGTGGATGACGACGATGCTGCACAGGATCCCGGGGGGCGACCGCTTCGACGCGAAGCTCCAGCTGTCGCAGCTTGCCTACGTGGCTTCGTCCCGCCCCGCCGCAACGTCACTGGCAGAGAACTACGTCGGCCTGGACGTCAGTTAACCGACGCGTCTGCAGCCTGCCGGAGATCCAACGAAATCGATGCACTCTGCCGGCAGCGCTAAATTCGCCGCGGCTGAGTGCCTCGCAGCGACCGTACTGCTCATGCTATCGCGGAAAATAGTGCGATTTGCAGGGATTTTCATGAAGTGGAGGCGGCGGGAATTGAACCCGCGTCCGCGGACGCACCGGATAGAGCCTCTACAAGCGTAGTCTGCGCTTTGGTTTCGCCCGGCGGCCGGTTCGCAGACGACCTACCGACGGACTAGCCATCCTGAAATGTCGCGCCTCAGGCGAGTGGCTCTCCCTCGGCGCCGAGCCCGAACGTTGGCGCCGCATCCCTGGCCTCGGGCCGTACCAGGGGCGACGTCGCCGATTCCTAGGGTTACCTAGGCAGCGAGTGCGAGATCATTCTTCGCATTTGTTCGTTTCCCGGTGGATTTACGAGGCCGACCGGGGACCTCGGCTTGCAGCTCTACCGGAGAACCGACCACGTCGAAACCAGGTCGCCCCCGTATGTTTGTTGTCCTATTGTAGCTGCGTGCTGAAGATCCGTGAGATCGCCGAGGACGAGCTCCAGCCGCTGATCGACGTGATCGCGGCGGCGATGCCGCGCGAGAACACCGGCGGCGTCGCCGAATTCATCGACTGGAAACGTCAAGCCGGGGCGATGGTCTGGCTGCTCGCCGAGGAGGACGGCGCCGTGGTCGGCGCGGGCTACGCGCTGACGGGCTGGCACACCCCGCCGCACCGAGCGATCGGAGCGGCGCTCGTCGTGCCGGAGCACCGCGGACGCGGAAGCGGCGACGAGATCCGCGCGGTGCTCGAGCAGTGGGCGGCCGAGCACGGCGCGACCGAGCTCGAAGGGCCGATCGCCGAGGACGACGAGGGCAGCGTCGCCTGGGCGTCCGCCCGCGGCTACGAGGAGATCGGTCGCAACTCGCGCATGGTGCTCGACCTGACGGCAACCGAGGCACCCGAGGTGTCGCCGCCGCACGGGAGTCGAGATCGTCAAGTGGGCCGACCGGCCCGAGCTCGCCGAAGGGCTCTGGGAGGTCGCACGAGAGGCGGGCCCCGACATCCCGGGCGAGGAGGAGACCGACGCCGGACCCTTCGAGGAGTGGTTGGAGCGCGACATGGGGGGCGTCAGCGACCGGCCCGAAGCGGTGTTCGTCGCTCTCGAGGACGGCGAGGTGCTCGGCTACGCCAAGCTCTCCTTCTCACAGGAGCGAAAGGATCGCGCCTTCCACGATCTCACCGGCGTCAAGCGGGCGCACCGTGGCCGCGGGATCGCGGCGGCGCTGAAGGCGACCCAGATCGCGTGGGCGAAGGAGCACGGCTACACGTCGCTCCAGACGGCGAACGAGGTCCGGAATGCCCCGATTCGCCACCTGAACGCGAAGCACGGCTACGTCCTCGAGCCGGGCAACGTGATCGTCCGGCGCGCTATCGGCTGAGCGCCTCCTCGATCGCACGCTTCCCGATCACGCGGGCCAGGTGGGAGCGGAACTCCGCGCTGGCGCTGACGTCGGAGCGCCGGCTCGGCGCCCTCGGCCATGTGGGCCGCCGCGTCGGCGCTCGCCCGCGACGAGCGCCTGCTCCGCCGCGGTCGCCCGCAGCGGCGTCGCGCCCATGTTCGTGAGCGCGATCCGGGCCTCGCCGACCCCACCGTTCTCGCGCCGCACGATCGCGGCGACGCCGACGGTCGCCCAGTCCTGCGCGCGCCGGGTGAACTTGAGGTACGACCAGCCCACTGCCGCCGAGCTTCGGAACGCGGATCTCGGTCAGCAGCTCCCCCGGTCCGACGGCCGTGTCGAAGACGCCGCGGAAGAACTCGGCCGCGGGCACCGTCCGCTCGCCCTCGGACCCGACGATCACCAGCTCCGCTTCGAGCGCGAGCATCACCGCCGGCAGGTCGGAGGCAGGATCGCCGTGGGCGAGCGAGCCGCCGATCGTGCCGCAGTGGCGCACCTGCGGGTCGCCGATCAGCCCGGCGGCATGCGAGACGATCGGGCAGTGCTCCTGGAGGAGCGGGTCCGCCGCGAGCGTCCCGTGCCGCGTCAGTGCCCCGATCGCCAGCGACTCGCCCGCGTCGCGGACGTATGCAAGCGCGGAGACGCGGCCGATATCGACGAGCAACTCCGGCCGTGCGATCCGGAGCTTCATCGCCGGAATCAGCGAATGGCCGCCGGCGAGGAGCTTCGCGTCGTCGCGCGAGCCGAGCAGCTCGAGCGCGTGCTCGGCGGATTCGGCGACCTCGTAGTCGAACGTGGCGGGGATCATCGTGCCTCCTCCAAGGCGCGCCAGACCCGTTCCGGGGTGGCTGGCATGGCGATGTCATAGATGCCGAACGGAGAGAGCGCGTCGGCGAGAGCGTTCATCACCGCGGCCGGAGAGGCGATCGTTCCCGTCTCCCCCACCCCCTTCACCCCGAGCGGGTTGTCCGTGGCGCGCGTCTCCGTGCGGTCGAGCTCGAACGTCGGCAGCTCCACAGCCGAGGGGACCAGATACGTGACCATGTTCGACGTGAGCAGGTTCGCCTCGTCGTCGTAGACCGCCTCCTCGAAGAGCGCCTGCGCGACACCTTGCGCGATCCCGCCGGCAACCTGGCCGTCGACGATCGTCGGGATTGACCACGACGCCGAGGTCGTCGACCGCGACGTAGCGGCGGAGGTCGACTGAGCCGGTCTCCGTGTCGACCTCGACGATTGCGATGTGCGTGCCACCGGGCCAGCTGAAGTTCGCCGGGTCGTAGACGGCGGTCGCCTCGAGCCCGGGCTCCATCCCGTCGGGAAGGTTGTGCGCAGTCCAGGCGGCGAAGGCCGCCTCGCCCACGGTCATCGTCTTGTCCGTGCCGGCGAGCGTGAATGTGCCGGCCGCCTCTCGGAGGTCGGCGGCGTCCACCTCGAACTGGTGCGCCACGATCTCCTTTGCCTTCGCGACGACCTTGTCGGCGGCCTGCCAGAGCGAGACGCCGCCGACCGTCAGGCTCCGGCTGCCGTACGTGTCCATCCCGAGCGGGGACACCATCGTGTCGCCGTGGATCACCTCGACGCTCTCGAGCGGCACGCCGAGCCGGTCGGCCACGAGCTGCGAGAACGTCGTCACGTGGCCCTGACCGTGCGGCGAGGTCCCGATGATCGCCTGGACGGTGCCGGTCGGGAGGAAGCGAATCGTGGCCGCGTCCCAGCCGCCGGCGACGTACCGGATCGCCCCGAGGATCCGCGAAGGTGCGAGGCCGCACATCTCGACGTAGGTCGAGAAGCCGATCCCGAGCTGTTTCGTGTCACCGCGTTCCCGCCGCTCGGCCTGCTCTGCCCGCACCGCCTCGTAGTCGACGATCGCGAGCGCCTTGTCGAGCGATGCGTCGTAGTCGCCCGAGTCGATCGTGAGGCCGGCGGCGATCGTCGCCGGGAACTCGCGGATGAAGTTCTTTCGGCGCAGCTCGACCGGGTCGACGTCGAGCTTCCGGGCGAGCGCGTCGACCGCCCGCTCGATCGCATAGGTCGCCTCGGGCCGGCCGGCGCCGCGATAGGCGTCGGTGGGCGTCGTATTCGTGTAGACGCCCACGCACTCGAAGTCGTAGCCCTGGACGGCGTAGCAGCCGCCGTAGAGCCAGGCGCCGAGGATCGGAATTCCCGGCGTCACGAGCTGCAGGTACGCGCCCATCGCGGCCGTCAAACGCACTCGAACCGCGGTGATCGTCCCGTCGGCGGTCGCCGCGAGCTCGATCTCCTGGACGACGTCGCGACCATGGATGGTGGCGACATACGCCTCCGAGCGCTCCTCGATCCACTTGATCGGCCGGCCGAGCTTCCGCGCGAGGGCGAGGCAGAGTGCCTCCTCCGCGTAGACGTTCAGCTTCGAGCCGAACCCGCCGCCGACGTCCGGAGCGATGATGCGCAGCTTCGCCTCGGGGATCCCGGTGACGAGCGTGAGGGTCGTGCGGAGGATGTGCGGGATCTGCGTCGCCGACCACATCGTGTACTCGCCCTGGGTGGGGACGGGCTGCACGATCACGCCGCGCGGCTCGATCGCGTTCGGGATCAGCCGGTTCTGGTAGTAGCGCTCCTTCACCGTCACCGCTGCCTCCGCGAACAGCCGCTCGGACTCTCCGGCCTCGAGCTTCCAGGTGTAGCAGTGGTTCGTGCCGAGCTCGTCGTGCAGGATCGGGGCGTCGTCGCCGAGCGCGGCCTCGACGTCGCTCACCGCCGGGCAGCGGCTCGTAGTCGACCTGGACGAGCTCGGCGGCGTCCTTCGCGAGCGCGCGAGCTGTCCGCGATCACGACCGCAACGCCGTCGCCTGCGTAGCGCGCCTTGTCGACGGCGAGCGGCCAGTGCGTCGCCAGCTTGATGTCCTCGGTGACGGGCCAGGCGCACGGCAGCCCACCCGCCCACTGGTCGGCGAGGTCGGCGCCGGAGAACGCCGCGACGACGCCCTCGGCCTCCCGTGCGGCCGCGAGGTCGACGCTCGCGATTCGCGCGTGCGCGTAGGGACTGCGGACGACAGCCATCCAGACCATGCCTGTGATCGCAATGTCGTCGACGAAGCGGGCCTGGCCGGTGAGAAGCTCCGGATCCTCCTTGCGCGCAACCGGCGAGCCGACGTATGTCTGCTTCTCGCTGACTGCCATCACGCCACCGCCGCCGCGACGCGAACCGCCTTGACGATGTTCTGGTAGCCGGTGCAGCGGCAGAGGTTTCCCTCGAGCGCGTGCCGGATCTCGTCTTCGCTCGGATCGGGGTTCTCCGCGAGCAGGCTGACGGCGGCCATCACCATCCCGGGCGTGCAGTAGCCGCACTGGAGCCCATGTTGCTCGTGGAACGCCTGCTGGATCGGGTGGAGCGCGCCGTTGTCGGCAAGCCCTTCGATCGTCGTCAGCTCCGTCCCGTCCGCCTGGACGCCGAGCAGCGTGCACGACTTGACGGATTCTCCGTTCAGGAGCACGGTGCACGCGCCGCACGACGAGGTGTCGCAGCCGACGTTCGTCCCCGTCAGACCGAGGCGCTCGCGCAGGACGTAGACGAGGAGCTCACGCGGCTCCAGGTCGAGCTCGTGGCGAACGCCGTTGACAGCAAACGAGACACGTCTCACAGTGGCCTCCTCGTCAGCGGTTCGGAATCGAGGGAGCCTACTACTCCTCACTCGTTCCGGGCGCCGCTATCCAGGCAGCCGCAGACGCCCGCCCGCGCCACTCGCCGATCGCCTCAGCGGCGGCTCTTCAGCGCGCGATCCATCTGCCGCTTCGCGTCGCGGTCGGCGATCGTGCGCCGCTTGTCGCCCTTCTCCTTGCCGCGGGCGAGCGCGAGCTCGATCTTCACCTTGCCGTCCTTGAAGTAGAGGCGCGTCGGCACGATCGTCTGGCCCTTCTCGCGCACCTTCCCGGTCAGGGACGCGATCTCGCCGCGGTGCAGCAGCAGCTTGCGGTCTCGCCCCGGCTCGTGGTTCGCGATGTTCCCCTGGTCGTAGACCGCGATGTCGGCGCCGATCAGCCAGACCTCGTTGTCACGGACGTCGGCGTACGCCTGCGCGAGCGTGACCCGCCCGTCGCGGAGCGACTTCACCTCGGTGCCTGTGAGCACGACTCCCGCCTCGAAGCGTTCGAGCAACTCGTAGTCGTAGCGGGCGCGGCGGTTGTCCGCGATCAGCTTGGTTCCGGTCTGTTTCGCCATCCGCGCAAGTGTAGGTAGCGCTTGAGACGACGTGGTCACCGCGCTCGCGTTCGTCGCTGCCGGCTGGGGCATCGCGATGGCGGTCTCCCCCGTGCTGCAGATCCGGAAGATCGTCCAACACCGCTCGTCGCGCGGTGTCTCGCTCGGCTACATGACGGTCCTCTTCGTCGGCTTCCTGCTCTGGTTCTCGTACGGGATCGCGCTCGGGAACTGGGCTCTGATCGTGCCGAACGTGGTCGCCGCGGTCGTGATCACCGCGACGATGGCCGTCACGGTCCGCTACCGCCGGCCGTAGCACCTCTCGCAGAGCGCGAACCAGGGGGCGCAGCTCTGGCCGCACGACTTGCAGCGGCCGACGGACGGGGAGCGCACCTCCGCTGCCAGCTTCGCGCTGACGCGCTCGGCCGCGGCGGTCTCGAGCTCGGCCGCACGCTCGATCGTGACGCCGCCGACGTCCGGGTACTGGAGCGCGAACCAGCGCAGGATGCTCGCGGTCCGAGCAGCCTGCTCGGCGTCCTCGAGCGAGGCGTCGCGCAGACGGTTCGTGTCGAGCAGCCAGGCGAGTACGGGGCGCGCCGCTCGGTCGCCGGCGACGGCGAGCGCGAGCGTCGCGAGCAGCTCGACGTTGTCCTCGTCCACCGGCGCGTTGACGAGCTTCCACGTCTGCTCGAGCGACAGGCTCCGGCCCCGCTCCTTCAGCCGGCGCTGGACGCCGTCGAGCCTGACGAGCAGCGGCCCGATCGACTCGACCGAGAGCCAGCCCTCCGTCGCCCACCGGCGCAGCGCGGCCGTGTGCCACGCGCGCAGAGCTGCCGCAACCTGCTGCGGGCTCTCGACCGGCAGATCCTCGAGCCGCGGCCGAATCCGCGCGGTGTCGACGACCCGGTAGCCCATGTGGCCGCCGGGAAGCGGCACGTGCGGCGTCAGCGCCGACTCGATCAGATCGGGGTCGGCGTTCGCCCACACGATCCCGGTCAGGACACCTACGTGGCCGCGCTCGACCAGGCCGAAGCGGCCGGCGCGGCCCGCGATCTGGGCGATCTCCCAGGCGTGCAGGTCGCGCCGCTCCTCGCCGTCGAACTTCTGCGACTCCGCGAACAGGAGCGTCTCGCAGGGGAGGTTGACGCCGTGCCCGAGCACGTCGGTGGCGCAGCAGACGTCGGCCTGTCCGTTCATGAAGCGCTCGATCTCCAGGCGTCGCGACCCGAGCGGCATCGCGCCGTAGAGGACGGCGACGCGGCCCGGCTGCCGTCGGTTCAGCTCCCCGGCGAGCGCGAGCACGGCGCGGCGGCTGAAGGCGACCACGACCGTGCCGGGCTTGAGGCTCTGGAAGGAGACGGCGCCGGTCCAGTCGAGCGGCGCCTTGCGCTCGAAGAAGCGGACCTCGGCGTCGGGGAAGGCGTTCTGGATCAGCGGCAGCGCCTCGACGGCTCCGAGCAGGAGGATGTGCTTGTACTCGCCGGCGAGCAGCAATCTCGTCCAGGCGGAGCCGCGCTCGGTGTCGTCGGCCCACTGCACCTCGTCGAGGACGAGCACCTCTCCGGAGAGCGGGGCCATCTCGGCGGTGCAGCAGATGATCGGAGCTCGCTCGTTGACCCGTTCCTCGCCGGTGACGAGGCCGACCTGCTCGGCGCCGAGCTGCGCGCTCAGGCGCCGGTGCGCCTCCTGGGCGAGCATCCGCAGCGGCGCGGCGAAGACGCCCCGGCCGGTCTCGGCGAGGAACTCGAGCGCCGAGTGCGTCTTGCCCGAGTTCGTCGGACCCACGTGGGCGACGACCGTCTCGGGCTCCACCAGCCGGTAGGGGAGGACGATCTGGGGCTCGGGCACGCGCGCGTGCGCGTCGCGGCGCTGGCGGCGCTGTCCACGGCTCGGCCGCTTCTGGCGGCCGCGGTGTTCCCGGCGGGATGCCACGCGGCGCTAGACCTGCAGGAAACGCCGCAGCGTCAAGCCGGAACCGACTGCGCCGACGGCGAGGCCGACGAGGAGCAGGATCAGCGCGTTGACCAGGAACGAGAGCGCCTCGACGTCCGAGGACGATTCGATCCGGCCGAGGATCGCGGGCAGCGCCAGCTCCCTGCCGAGGAGGAGCAGCAGCACAGCCGCGAGCGAGCCGACAAGTCCGCAGATCAGGCCCTCGAGCATGAACGGGCCGCGGACGAACCAGTTCGTGGCGCCGACGAGCTTCATCACCTCGATCTCACGGCGTCGCGAGAAGATCGAGAGGCGGATCGTGTTCGCGATCAGGAGCGTCGAGGCGACAAGGAGCACAAGCACCGCCGCCAGGAAGACGATCTCGATCACGCGCGCGACGCGGAGGATCCGGTCGGCGGTCTGCTTCCCGTACTTGACCTTGTCGACCCCCGCGGGTGTCGGTTTGAGGCTGGCGGCGATCGCGTCGACGTCCTCCGCGCGCACCGGCACGATCTCGTGCGACGGCGGCAGCGGGTTCGACGGCAGGTCGGCCGTCAGCTCGGGGAACTTCTTCTGCATCCGCTCGAGCGCCTCGTCGGCCGACACGAACGTAATCGACTTGATGCGCGGATCGGAGGCAGGGTCGAGCCGGACGCGAACGGCGTTGATCTGCGTCTCCGTCGCGTCCTGCTCGTAGAAGACCTTGACCAGCAGCTCGCGCTTGACGTGGTCGGACCAGGACACGACCCAGGAGCCCAGCGCGATGAAGAGGCCGAGCAGGAACATGCCGATCAGCACCGTCATCGTCGCGGCGATCGTGGTCGAGAGATTCGCCCCCAGCGACCGGAGCGACTCGGAGAAGAGCAGCCTTGACTCTCATTCGCTCTCGTAGCCCCCGCGGCGCTCGTCGCGGGCGAGCCGCCCGTCCTCGAGCGCGATCACGCGGCGGCGCATCTTGTCGACCATCTCGCGGTCGTGGGTGACCATCAGGATCGTCGTACCCGCCCGGTTGATCCGGTAGAGCAGCTGCATGATCCCGACCGACGTGTCGGGGTCGAGGTTGCCGGTCGGCTCGTCGCAGATCAGGAGCGGCGGATGGTTGACGACGGCGCGCGCGATCGAGACGCGCTGCTGCTCGCCGCCCGAGAGCTCGTCCGGCAGCGAGCCGTTCTTGTCCGAGAGCCCGACGAGCGAAAGCGCCTCGGGCACCTTGCGCCGGATGCTGGCGGTGCTCTCGCCCTGCACCTTGAGCGCGTAGGCCACGTTCTCGCCCGCGGTGCGGTTCGGGAGCAGCTTGAAGTCCTGGAAGACGCAGCCGACGTTGCGGCGCAGCAGCGGCACCTTCGACTGCTTGAGGCGCGTCAGGTCGCGGCCGCCGACGAGGATCCGGCCGGAGCTCGGCTCGAGCTCCTTCAGCAGCAGGCGGATCATCGTCGACTTGCCCGAGCCGGAGGCGCCGACGACGAAGACGAACTCGCCCTTCTCGATCACGAACGAGACGTCGTTGAGCGCGATCACGTTCGGGTCGTAGACCTTGGTCACGCTCTCGAACACGATCATCGTGCCGGCGATCGAGGCGTCGATCGTGCCGGCGGCGGAGGCGTCGGCCGGGATGCCGTTCTGCGCTTCGACGGCCGCCGTTTGGGTCACATCTGTCTGCAAATTCGTGTCAGTCACCGGAATCAGGGGAAGTCGGCGCGATCGAGCTCGACCGGGGTGCCGTTCCGGCAGCTGCGACCCACGAGTTTAGCCGACAAGCCGGTTAGACCGCCTTTCCCGACGCCTTGGCGAGCAGGTACTCGCGCACGAACCCGTCGAGGTTGCCGTCGAGCACGCCCTGGGCGTTGCCGACCTCGTAACCGGTGCGGAGGTCCTTCACGAGTTGGTAGGGCTGGAGCACGTAGCTGCGGATTTGACTCCCGAAGCCGATGTCCTGCGCGGCGCCGCGCTCCTTCGCCAGCTCGGCCTCGCGCTGCTCCTCCTGCAGCTCGACGAGCCTCGATTTGAGGATCCGCATCGCGGTCTGCTTGTTCGAGGTCTGCGAGCGCTCGTTCTGGCACTGGACGACGATCCCGGTCGGCAGGTGGGTGATCCGGACGGCGGAATCGGTCTTGTTGACGTGCTGGCCGCCCGCGCCGGAAGCGCGGTAGGTGTCGATCCGCAGGTCGTCCTCGTCGATCTCGACGGCGCTCTCCTCGGGCAGGAGCGGCGCGACGACCACCTGCGCGAAGGCCGTGTGCCGCCGGTGGGCGCTGTCGAACGGGCTCAGGCGGACGAGCCGGTGAACGCCGCGCTCGGCCTTGAAGAGGCCGTAGGCGTTCTCGCCCTTCGCGGTGAACGTCGCCGACTTGAGGCCGGCCTCCTCCCCCGGGCTCGCCTCGACGAGCTCCGCCTGGAAGCCGCGATCCTCGGCCCAGCGGAGGTACATGCGCAGGAGCATCTCCGTCCAGTCCTGAGCGTCGGTGCCGCCCGCGCCCGAATGAACGGAGACGACGGCGTCGCCGGTGTCGTACTCGCCGTTGAAGAGCGCGTCCTCCTGGAGCCGCTCGAGCTCGCTCCGGATCGGCTGCAGCTGCGACTCGATGTCGCCGGCGAGCTCGGGCTCGAGCTCGAGCAGCTCGGCCGCGTCGTCGTGCTCGCGCTGGAGCCGCTCGTAGCGCTCGAGGCGCTTCGAAAGGCGGGAGTGCTCGGTCGAGACGGCGGTCGCGCGGGCCTGGTCGTCCCAGAAGCCCGGCTCCCCCAGCTCCTGCTCGAGCTCGGCGACGCGGGACGCTACGGCGTCCGGGTCAAAGGTAATCACGAACCCAGGCGAGCTGGGCTCTGATCTCCTCGAGCTGCTGGTCGAGCGGGATCGCGGTCTCGGACACGCCTACGCGCCGTGGCACTTCTTGAACTTCTTGCCGCTCCCGCACCAGCAGGGGTCGTTGCGGCCGACGTCCTTGTGCTCGTTGACCGCGGTCGCCGTGGCGGTGGCGCCCCCGGTCTGCGGCGCGAACGCCGTTCCCACCGAGGCGGCCGCGCCTCCGGCCGCTGCGATCGCGTCGGCGCCGGCAGCGGTGTCGTGCTGGTACTGGAGGTTGCCGTTCCCCTGCCGCGGCTCGGGCTGGGGCTCGTTCACCTCGATCTGCGCGTGGAAGAGCGTCAGCACGACCTCCTCGCGGATCGTCCCGCCGAGCTCCTCGAACATCGCGTGACCCTCGGCGCGGTACTCGACGAGCGGATCCTTCTGGGCCATCGCGCGCAGGTGGATGCCGTCGCGGAGGTAGTCCATCGAGTCGAGGTGCGAGCGCCAGCGCGAGTCGACGACCTGCAGCATCACGTACCGCTCGATCTCCCGCATCAGCTCGGGCCCGTACAGCTTCTCCTTCTCCTCGTAGGTCTCGAGCGCGTCCTCGACGAACTCCTCGGTCAGCGCCTCGCGCTCGAGCTCGACCTCCTCGCGTAGCTCCTCGACGGTGATGTCGGTGCCGTACAGGCCCTGCATCTGCGCGATCAGCGCGGCAAGATCCCAGTCCTCGGCAAAATCGCCCTCGGTGGCGTTGGTGACGTTCGTCTCGACCACCTCGCGGATCCATTCGCGCACCTCGTCGGAGAGATCGTCGCCGTCGAGCACGCGCCGGCGCTGCTCGTAGATCACCTGGCGCTGCGAGTTCATCACGTCGTCGTACTTGAGGACGTTCTTCCGCGCGACGAAGTTCTGCTCCTCGACCTTCTTCTGGGCGTTCTCGATCTGGTTCGAGAGGATCTTCGCCTCCATCGGCTGGTCGTCCGGGAGCTTGAAGCGCTCCATGATGTTCTTGATCCGATCGCCGGCGAAGAGGCGCACGAGGTCGTCCTCGCCCGAGAGGTAGAAGCGCGTCAGGCCAGGGTCGCCCTGGCGGCCGGAGCGGCCGCGCAGCTGATTGTCGATCCGGCGCGACTCGTGCCGCTCGGTCGCGAGCACGTAGAGGCCGCCGAGATCGACGACGCCCTCGCCCAGCTTGATGTCGACGCCGCGGCCGGCCATGTTCGTCGCAATCGTGACCGCCTGCTGCTGGCCCGCGTCCTTGATGATCTCGGACTCCCGCTCGTGCTCCTTCGCGTTCAGCACGTTGTGCGGGATCCCGCGCCGCTTCATCAGCTCGGAGAGGTACTCGGAGGTCTCGACCGCGATCGTGCCGACGAGCACCGGCTGCCCCTTCTCGTACCGCTCCTTGATGTCGTCGATCACGGCCGCGAACTTCGCGTCCTTCGACTTGAAGATGAAGTCGTTCTCGTCCTGCCGCGTCACCGGGACGTTCGTCGGGATCTCGACGACGTGGAGGTTGTAGATCTCGACGAACTCCTTCTCCTCGGTCTTGGCGGTACCGGTCATTCCGGCGAGCTTCTCGTAGAGGCGGAAGTAGTTCTGCAGCGTGATCGTCGCGAGCGTCACGTTCTCCTCCTGGATCCGGACGCCCTCCTTGGCCTCGACCGCCTGGTGGAGCCCGTCGCTCCAGCGGCGCCCCTCCATGATCCGGCCGGTGAACTCGTCGACGATCTTCACCTCGCCGTCCTGGATCACGTAGTCGACGTCGCGCTGGTAGAGCGACTCGGCCTTGAGCGACTGGATCAGGTGGTTGACGAGCTGCACGTTGGTCGGGTCGTAGAGGTTCTCGATCCCGAGCGCGCGCTCGATCTTGTCGATCGCGGTCTGGGCCGGCGAGACGGTCTTGTGCTTCTCGTCGTAGAGGTAATCGGCGCCGGAGAGCTCGGTCTCATCCTCGCCCTTCTCACCCTTGCGCGTCGCGGGCGCGCCGGTCAGCTCCTTGACGATGCGTGCGAAGTCGTAGTAGGTCGTCGCCGCAGTCTCGGGCTCGCCGGAGATGATCAGCGGCGTCCGCGCCTCGTCGATCAGGATCGAGTCGACCTCGTCCACGATCGCGAAGGCATGGCTGCGCTGGACGAGGCCTTCCTTGGAGACGGCCATGTTGTCGCGCAGGTAGTCGAAGCCGAACTCGGAGTTGGTGCCGTAGGTGATGTCGGCGGCGTAGGCCACCTTGCGCTCGGCGAACGGCATCATGTTCTGGATGAACCCGACGGTCATGCCGAGGCGCTCGAAGACCGGCCGGTTCCACTCGGCGTCGCGCTTGGCGAGGTAGTCGTTGACCGTGACGAGGTGGACGCCGGTGGCCGGCAGCCCGTTCAGATAGAGCGCGAGCGCGGCGACGAAGGTCTTGCCCTCGCCGGTCTTCATCTCGGCGATGTCGCCCTCGTGGAGGACGATCCCGCCCATCATCTGCACGTCGAACATGCGTTGCTGCGACTCGCGCCAGCGCGCCTCGCGCACGGCTGCGTAGGCGTCGAAGAGCAGCTCGTCGAGCGGTTCCCCGTTCTCGAGCCGCTCACGCAGCGCTGCCGTCGTCCCACCGAGCTCCTCGTCCGAGAGCTTCTGGAAGTCGGGCTCGAGCGAGGCGATGTAGTCGGCCTGGGCGGCGAGCCGCTTCATGCGGCGGCCCTCGCCGATGCGAAGGACCTTGTCGAACTTCCCGAAGTCGGTGGGCATCGACGTAGGGTAGCCGCTGCGGACGTTCCTTACGGGGGCTTCACGGAGGGCTAACAGCCTCGCTGTAGCGTTGGCGTCGTGAAACGGCTGATGGTGCTGGTTGCGGTTCTGACGGTCGTTCCGGCCGCCGCCGCGGCGGCCCTGCGCGAGCGCCCCGTGGCCGGCCCGGTGTCCGCGGTGGGCATCGCGGGGACGGATGTCGGCTATGCCGACGAGTACCGGCGCGGCTGCCACGAGGTGCGCCGCTGGGATGTCGCGACGCGCGCCGACGTGCGGATCGCGACCCACTGCTTCGCCTCCACGAGCACCGGGAGCGGCGTCGCCGGCGTGGCGGTCACAGAAGGCCGCGCGCTCTGGCTGACCTACACCGGCGGCAACATCCGGGAGTGGTCGCTCTGGACGAAGCGCGGCACCGTGCGCGCGAAGCGGATCGCGTTCCAGGCCGCCGACGTGGACGGTCCCGCACCGATCGTGCTCGGCCACCCCTGGGAGGGGTCGCTGCCGTACGCGGTCGGGCGCACGATCGTCGTGCTCAGGCCCGACGGCTCCCGGCACTTCTCGCTCGAGGCACCCGCCGCGGTGCGCACGCTGACGGCAAATTCACGCGGGTACGCCGCCGTGCTGGCGGACGGCAGCGTCCTGCGGATCTCGCTCACCGGCCGGGTCCTGGGCCGAACGCCGTTCGCGCCAGGACTCGCGCAGTTCGCCCTGCTCGCGGCGCCGGGCCTGATCGTGAAGACGACCGAGGGGCTCGAGATCCATCGCGACAACACTGTGAGACGAATCCCGCTGCCGGCCGGTTCGCGCTTCCTGGGTTACTCGGAGTACATCCTCGCGTACGGCTGGGGCAGGCAGCTGCGGCTGCGGTCGCTCTCGAGCGACGGCAAGGACGTCCTTTTCCGAACGTTGACGCCAGGGTTCGGCGCAGATGGGGCGAAAGCGTCGTCTATGCGTCCGGCCGCCACTGGGCTATGCCGCGCGAGTGATCGTCAGCAGCGCGTTCCGGACTAGGAGGTTGGCGGAATGTCGCTCGTCGCCGGGGTGCGTGGCGTCCGAGGCAAGGACGCAGGGAGCGCGATCGGTGCTATCGCGCGACTGAGGACGTCGATGGGCGTCCAGCGCGGCCGCGGCTCGCCGAATTCGCCAACCCCTGCTAGAGCGCCGTCACCTCGACCTGGAAGAGGTCGCCGTCGAGCCGGTGGCCGACGAGGACCTGGTCGTCCTCGACGAGCTCGAGCTCGTCCTCCTCGTGCCCCGGGAACGCCCTGACCTCGATTCGCTTCGCCGCCACCGCCCAGATGCCCTCGCTGCGACGAACAGCTTCGGCGCGGTACGGCGGCTGGACCGAGGCCTCGATCGCTTCCGCGAGCGACGACAACGACCCGTCGGGGACGTCCTCCTCGACGAGCAGCGTCCCATCGGGAAGCGCCGTGAAGTGGACCTCGTTCCCCGGCAGCTCCGCGCGCGCGCTCGCGACCGTGTCCCACTCACGCGGCCGGTGCACACCGTGGAACGCGACCTCGCCCAGAGGCGACGGCTTGCCGAACGCGTCCGGCGGCGCGCTGAGGAAACCGTCGGCCAGGCCGTGGAGCAGCCCCGCCGCGCGTGAAGGCGACCGCTCCGGCTCCAGCTCCCGCTCCGGCTCCCCGATGTCGAGCCCGGCCTCCTTCGCGAGCTCCTGGTGGAGCACCCGGCTCCGGCGGAAGAGGCCCACGCGTGCTAAGCCTGAGGCTCGATCAGTCCGTAGGCCCCCGCGCGCCGGCGGTAGACCACGTTCGTCTTGCCGGTGTCGACGTTGACGAAGACGAAGAAGTCGTGTCCGATCAGCTCGAGCTCGAGCGCGGCCTCATCGGGCGTGAGCGGCTGCAGGTCGAACTGCTTCGACTTGACGATCATCTGCTCCAGCTGCTCCGCCGTGAAGTTCGGCTCGTCCGGCGGCAGCTGCCCGTTCGCCCGGCGCCCGGTCTCCTTGCGGCTGCGCTTCTCGCGGTACCGCTTGACCTGGCGCTCGAGCTTCTCGACCAGCTGATCGATCGACGCCTCGTACGAAGTCGAGGCCTCGCGTGCGCGCAGGGTGGGGCCCTTCGTCCAGATCGTGGCCTCCGCAACGTGGTTGTCCGCGATCGACGGGTTGTGCTCGAGCGCGAGCTCAACCTCGACCTGGGTCGGATCGGCGAGTTGCCGCTCGAGCTTGCCGATCTTCTCCTCGGCGTACCTCCGGATCGAATCGCTGATCTCGACGTTTCGGCCCTTGACCTGAAGTCGCATCGCGTCTCCTTCGTCCGGTAGTAGACCTCCAGGGTAACGGACGGCCATCACCGGGCGCAGTCGGAGCGTGTGGACGCATTCTCGATTGTTGTGAAGCCTCAGCGCACCGCCCGTGCGAGCGTCACCACCTCCACTCTGCGCGCGCCGCCGCGCCGCAAGGCGGACGCCGCCGCCGCGGCGGTGGCGCCGCTCGTGTAGACGTCGTCGACGAGACAGACGCGCGACGGCGACGCGCGTGCGGACGCGAAGGCGCCGGCGACGTTGCGACGCCGCTCCTTCAGGCCGAGTCCTCGCTGCCGCTCAACCGACCGAGACCGCCGGACGAGGGTGGCGACCGGCAGCTCCCACGCGCGCCCGAGCTCGCGCGCGAGCGCCTCCGCCGGCCGGTGACCCCGTTCGAGAGCGCGCTCGCCGTCCGAGGGCACGAAGGCGAGCGCTCCGACGTCCGGACGGGACAGCGTCTCGACCACGAGAGACGCCGCTTCACGCGCGAGCCGCCGCTGCCCTCGCTCTTTCCACGCGTGCACGAACCGACGCGCAGGCCCGTCGTACACGATCGCCGCCCGTGCGGTCGCAAACGCGATCCGCCGCCCGCTGCACTCCGCGCAGCGCCGTACCGGCCATGCTCCGGGAGCCCCGCAGCGAGCGCAGAACGGCGGCGAGAGCCTGATCAGCGCGTCGCGGCAGCCGGAGCAGAGCGCCTGGCCGGGCACGTCACAAGCGGCACACCGCTGGGGCAGGAGCACATCGAGCAGCACTCCTCCGACGCTACGGGCTCACCTGCCACCGAAGGGCAACGTCTCCGTGTCAACTTCGTGAAAAGACTTCGTCCGCTTCGCGCAGCGTCTCGGCTGACCCGATGTCGTACCACGTGCCGGGCACCCTCCAGGTGTAGACGTCCGTTCGCGGGTAGAGCCATTGGACGAGCCGCCCGGGCTGATCCGGGTTGTTTCCCTCGGCGACGTACTGCGCGATCAGCGGGAGCACGCGGCGCGGGTAGAAGTAGAGCGCGATCCCGGTCAGCGTGCTCTGAGCGTGCTCGGGCTTCTCCTCGAAGTACGTGATCCGCCCGCGTTCGTCGGTCTCGATCGAGTTGTACTTCGACATCTGAGCGAGATCGCCGACGTCGTAGACCGCAAGCACAGGCGCGTCCAGCTCACGGCAGAGGTCGCCGAACCCCGACAGGTCCTCCGAGAACAGGTTGTCGCCGGCAACAACGACGACGTCCTCGTCGATCCCCGCCTGCTCGAGCACGAAGACGATGTCGCCGATCGCGCCGCGCTTGTCCTCGTCGCTCGTCGTGCCGTCGTCGATCACCGTCACGTCCGGCCGGGTGGAGGCCCACTCGCGGAAGTGCGGCGCGAACTTTGCGTTCGTGACGACGTAGGTCCCGTCCGCCCCGACGCCCGCGAGCGATTCGAGCACGCGATCGAGCATCGGCCGGCCGCCGATCGGCAGCAACGCCTTGGGCGTGTTCAGCGTCAAGGGGTAGAGCCGCGTCGCGTACCCGGCGGCGAGCACGATCGCCTTCATTCGAACCGGTCCCGCGGCAGCGACTCGGAATACGGGGCCCGGTGCACTCCCTCCTCCGTCACGATCGCACCGATCAGCTCGGCGGGCGTGACGTCGAACGCCGGGTTGTGCGCGGCGAAGCGCGACGTGATCTCCGTGCCGGCTCGCTCCTCGATCGGGATCCCCTCACCGGTCGCCGTCGCAGGGTCGATCGTCGAGGTGGGAGCGACGACGTAGAAGGGAATTCGGTGGTGCGCCGCGGCAACCGCGAGCCCGTAGGTGCCGATCTTGTTCGCGGCGTCGCCGTTGGCGGCGATCCGGTCGGCGCCGGTGACGACGCAGTCGACCTCGCCTCGGCTCATCAGGTGCGCAGCCGCCGAGTCGGCGATGACCGCGTGCGGGATCCCGAGCGCCTCGAGCTCCCAGGCGGTCAGCCGCGAGCCCTGCAGCAGCGGCCGCGTCTCGTCGACCCAGACATGGGCGAGCAGGCCGTCCTCCCAGGCGTTGCGCAGCGCGCCGACGGCGGAACCGTAGCCGCCGGTCGCGAGCCCGCCCGCGTTGCAGTGCGTGAGCGCACGCGTCCCCGGGCCGAACAGAGCGGCCGCGTGCGCCGCCATCCGCCGGCAGCGCTCCACTTCGTCCTCGTGGAGCGCACGGGCTCGCTCGGCGCTCGGCTCGCCTCGCATCTGCTCGAGCGCCCAGACGAGGTTCACCGCCGTCGGCCGCGACTCGGCGAGCGCCCGGTAGGCCGCGTCCAGGTCCTCCCCACGCTCGGCGGCCAGCGCGTAGCCGTATGCGGCCGCGACGCCGATCGCCGGCGCGCCGCGCACCGCGAGCGTCCGGATCGCCTCCGCGACCTCGGCCGCCGACTCGCACCGCAGCTCGACTTCCTCGTCCGGAAGCCGGCGCTGGTCGAGCAGAACGACCGCGCCGGCTTCCAGAGCGAACGATGCTGTGAGGCGTTAGGTCGCTGTGCTTGTTTAAGTTCCCTCGTCCCACGAGGCCAGGTACTTCGCCTGCTCCTCCGTGAGCTGGTCGATCGTGACGCCCATCGTCGCCAGCTTGAGCCGGGCGATCTCGTTGTCGATCTCCTCCGGCACCACGTAGACCTTCTTCTCGAGCGAGGCGGCGTTCTGGACGACGTACTCGGCCGAGAGGGCCTGGTTGGCGAAGGACATGTCCATCACCTGGGCCGGGTGGCCCTCGGCGGCGGCGAGGTTGACCAGGCGACCGTCCGCGATCAGGTAGAGGCGGCGGCCGTCGCTCATCGTGAACTCCTCGACGAACTCCCGGGCCTGCCGCGTCTCGGTGGCGAGCGCGCGCAGCGCGGGCAGCTCGATCTCGACGTTGAAGTGCCCCGTGTTGGCGAGGAGCGCACCGTCCTTCATCAGCTCCATGTGCGGCCCCGCGACGACGGACTTGTCGCCCGTCGCGGTGATGAAGATGTCGCCGATCTTGGCGGCCTCCTCCATCGTCATGACCATGAAGCCGTCCATCACCGCCTCGATCGCCTTCATCGGGTCGACCTCGGTGACGACGACGTTCGAGCCCATGCCCTTGGCGCGCATCGCGACGCCGCGGCCGCACCAGCCGTAGCCGGCGACGACGAGCGTCCTGCCGGCGAGGAGCACGTTGGTCGCGCGGATGATGCCGTCGAGCGTCGACTGGCCGGTGCCGTAGCGGTTGTCGAAGAGGTGCTTCGTCTTCGCCTCGTTCACCGCCACGACCGGGAAGGCGAGCTTGCCGTCGCGCTCGAGCGCCTTCAGCCGGATCACGCCGGTGGTGGTCTCCTCGGTGCCCGCGATCACGTCGCCGAGCTGCTCGCGCCGGGCGGTGTGGAGGACGCCGATCACGTCGGCGCCGTCGTCCATCGTGATGTGCGGCTTGTGGTCGACCGCCGCCTCGATGTGCTGGTAGTACGAGTCGTTGTCCTCGCCCTTGATCGCGAAGGTCGAGATCCCGTACTCGTCGACGAGCGCGGCAGCGACGTCGTCCTGCGTCGAGAGCGGGTTGGACGCGCAGATGACGACGTCGGCGCCACCCGCCTGAAGCGTTCGCATCAGGTTCGCCGTCTCGGTGGTCACGTGCAGGCAGGCGGACACCCGGTAGCCGGAGAGCGGCTGCTCGGATTCGAAGCGCTCACGGATCGCGGTGAGCACCGGCATCTGCCGGTCGGCCCACTCGATCCGGCGCACGCCTTCACTCGCCAGGCCCAGATCCTTCACGTCGTATCGCTTGGTCGTAGCCATCAATCCCTTTCCTCAGGTCAGCGGAGCAGTGTAGGCAAGTCGTCAGGCAACCAGGAGCCGCTCGTGCTTGCGCTGCTCCCAGTCGACCCAGTCGGTGGACGGGGAGCTGCCGTGCAGCCACGTCTCGACCGCGGCCCGCAGATCGGGCTCGCGGCGCAGCCGGGCGGCGAAGGCGAGCTCGTCGAGCTCGACGGAGAAGTGCTCGCGCAGGTCGCGGAGCGAGCGCAGCTGGTTCAGCTCGCGGAGGCCGTAGAGCCGGTAGCCGGACCGCGTCCGCTCCGGGACGACGAGCGACGCGGCCTCGAGGTAGCGCAGCATGCGGGCCGACCAGCCGGTCTGAGCGGCGGCCTCGCCGACGGTGAGCGCCTGCATGGCCGCAACCTTAACACAATCGTGTCAAGGTTAGGCCGCGGTCGTCCCCTCCCGGCCGTAGAGGTCCTCGAGCCGGACGATGTCGTCGAGGTGCGGCGTCGAGACTTCGAGGATCGTCGTGTCCTCGAGCGCAGTGACCCGGTGCACCGTGCCCGGCCGGTAGCGGAACGCCGCGCCCGGGCCGACCACCTCCTCGTGCAGCACCTGCTGCCCGGCCTCGCCGAGCTCGAGCCTGGCACGGCCGGACTGGACGAGCCACGACTCGTCCTTCACGTTGTGGAACTGGAGGCTGAGGGCGGCGCCGGCCCGCACGAAGAGCACCTTGCCGCAGTACGTCTCGGACAGCGCCCAGATCAGCTCGTGCCCCCAGGGCTTCTCGACCTTCGTCACGTCGAAGGCCCAGCGGTCGAGCGAGTTCATGTTCGGGGAGTCGAGTTCGGTCACGAGAAGGTCACTGCGCCTGCGGCGATGGTCTCGTCCGCCGCAATCCGCAAGCCGTGGTCGAGCATATTCCCGTCACCGACCTTCGCGCCAGGGCCGACGACTGCCAGGCCCCGGACGTCGCAATCGGTGCCGAGCTCAGCGCGCTCACCGACGATCGCACCGAACACATTCGTCCCGCTTCCAACGGTCGCTCCGGCACCCACCACCGCAGACTCGATCGCTGCGCGGTCGCCGATCCTGGCGCCGGCGCCGATCACCGCCAGGCTGCCGATCCTGGCGCCTGCGCCGATCGATGCTCCCGCCCCGATGAAGAGCGGGGGCACGAGCCGGGCGTCCGGGCTCACCTCGGCCCCGGGCGAAACGAGCGTGTAGTGCGAGCCGAGCGCGTCGCCGAGCTCGGTCACGAAGTTGCGCTCCAGCACGTCGCGGTGTGCCTGGAGGTATGCATCCGGGGTACCGATATCGAGCCAGTAGCCCGAGAGCGCGACGCCCGAGACGGACTGCTCCTCCACGAGCTGCGGGAAGACCTCACGCTCGATCGACACGGGTCGCCCGGGCGGGATCAGGTCGAGCACGTCCGGCTCGAGGACATACATGCCGGCGTTGATCAGGTTCGTGTCGATCTCCTCCGGCCGAGGCTTCTCGAGGAAGCTGAGCACGCGCCCCTCGCCGTTGACCCGCACGAGCCCGTACCGGGTCGGATCCTCGACGGGCGTCAGCAGGATCGTCGCCCGCGCGCTGCGGTCGCGGTGGAACGCAACGAGCGCATCCAGGTCGGTCTCCCGCAGGGAATCGCCGTTGAGCGCGAAGAACGGCCCGTCGATGCCGTCGGCGGCAAAGCGGATCGCACCGCCCGTGCCGAGTGGCTCCTCCTCGACTTTGTACTCGAGCCGGAGGTCGCCGTACGCGTCGCCGAAGTGCTCCTGGATCTGCGTCGGCAGGTAGCCGCACGAGACGATCGCGCGGGTGACGCCGTAACGGCGGAGATGCTCGAAGGTGTACGCCAGCTGCGGCCGGTCGACCAGCGGCAGCATGTCCTTTCGCGTCCGGTCGGTCAGAGGCCGCAGCCGGGTGCCGAGGCCCCCGACGAGGATCACCGCGGGAAGGCTCACTGTTTCAGCCCACCTGGGACGCGCGGCCGATGCCGTCGTAGGTGAAGCCGGCTGCGCGCAGCTCTGCCGGATCGAGCATGTTCCGGCCGTCGATCAGGAGCGGGTTCCGCATGCGCCCGGCGGCCTCGCGCCAGTCGAGCTCGGCGAGCTGTGGCCACTCCGTCACGAGCACGGCCGCGTCGGCGCCGTCGAGCGCCTCCAAGGGGTCGGCGCAGATCTTCGCCCGCGGCAGCACGGAGGCGCCGTCGGCGACCGGGTCCCACGCACGCACGTCCGCGCCCTCGGCGACGAGCCGGCCGGCGAGCACCAGGCTCGGCGCCTCACGCGTGTCGTCGGTATTCGGCTTGAACGCGAGCCCGAGCAGCGCGACCGTCTTGCCGCGCAGGCTGCCGAGGTGCTGCTGCAGCTTCCCGATCACGCGCCGCTTCTGGAGCTCGTTCACCTCGATGACGGCGTTCAGGAGCTGGAAGTGATAGCCCGAGTTCGCTGCGAGCTGCTTCAACGCGAGCGAGTCCTTCGGGAAGCAGCTGCCGCCGTAGCCGATCCCGGCGCGAAGGAAGCTCGAGCCGATCCGGCGGTCGAGGCCGACGCCCTCGGCGACGCGGACGACATCGGCGCCGGTCGCCTCGCACACGTTCGCGATCTCGTTGATGAAGCTGATCCGGGTCATCAGCGCCGCGTTCGCGGCCAACTTGATCATCTCGGCCGAGGCCACGTCGCAGCGCACGATCGGAGCGTCGATGCCCTCGGTGCAGCTCCTGGACGGCGTCGCCGTCCGCGGGGTCGAACGAGCCGATCACGATCCGGTCGGGCTGCTGGAAGTCCCGGATCGCCGTTCCCTCGGCGGTGAACTCGGGATTGGACGCGTAGCCGACCCGCTCGAGCCCGCGCTCGTCGAGGCGGTGGCGCACCCTTGCTCCGGTGCCGACCGGCACGGTGCTCTTCATCACGAGCACGGCGGAACCGTCGAGCGCGGCGAGCTCGTCGACGACCGTCCAGATCGCAGAGAGATCGGCGTCGCCGGAGTAGGTCGGCGGCGTGCCGACGGCGACGTAGAGGAAGTCGGCGCCGGCGACCGCCTCGGCGACATCGAGCGTGTAGGTGAGCCGCTCGGCGTTCCGGCGCAGCAGCTCGTCGAGCCCGGGCTCGTAGATCGGCACCTGGCCCGCGCGCAGCTGCTCGATTCGCTCGGGGAGAACGTCGCGAATGACGACGTCGTGCCCGAGCTCGGCGAGGCACGCGCCGGTCACGAGACCGACGTAACCCGCGCCGAAGACAGCGACCCTGGACACCGGGCGGAACCTACCTACTTGATGTTACGAAGCGGTTTGAGACCCTTCGCGATCGCCAGCATCGTCTCGTTCGAGAGCGAGTCGAGCAGCGTGTTCACGACCCAGTAGCTCGCGCCGCCCTGGCGCAGCACGACCATGTGCAGCTTCGGGCCGGTGTAGTGGAGCTCGTAGCTGCGGCCTCCGATCGACCGGATGAAGTTGCGCTCGGAGAGGATGGGCGCGTCCTCCCAGTCGGTCATCTGCACGCCCCAGTACTCGCCCCCACCCGTCCGGTAGGTGAGCCGGACCGTCTTGTGCTTGCCGTCGGGGTCGATCCGGTACATCGCGGATCGGCTTCTCGCGGTCGATCCAGCTGCTGCGCTCCAGCACGGTCGGCACCATCACCGGGAACGGGAGCTTCGGCTCGCGTTCGCGCAGCAGCGCGAGCGACGCCTCGGCGCCCGGAGCGACGATCGCTTGCTGCTTCTGCGGCGTCTTGTCGACCGGCGCCTCGGCGAGAGTGCCGTGGAAGGTCTGGCCGACGATCACGGTCAGGAGCGCCCCGTTCGAAAGCGCCTTGACCTTCGCGTCGAGGGGGACGATGTCGTCGGTCCCGAAGAGCGTCGCCACCTTCTTGGCGGCCGCCTCCGCGCCCGGCTGAGCCGGGTCGAAGTGGATCCGGGTCTTGAAGTACTCCCAGTTGGGGGCGTTCGCGTTCTTGCCGTCCGGCGGGTAGATCATCTGGTAGCTGCGCTGCGAGAGCAGATAGCTGGCCGTTCCGGCCGAGCCGGTGACGCCGTTCCCGTTCAGGACGGTGATCGTCGTCTCGCGCGGCGGCGGCGCCTTGTTCGCGGACGGCTTCGGCTTCTCGTTCAGCGCGACCTGGGTCGCCTTCTGGGGCGACTCGACATCGGGATGCGAGAACTCCTGCACCGCCTTTTTGACGTTCTCCTCGGGCACGAGCAGATCGAAGCCGCCGGTCTCTTCGATCCCCTCGAGCTTGGCCTGGAAGAAGTGGCCGGGTGGGAGCGAGTAGGCGAACAGGGCGTACCGGAGCACGGTCTTCAGGTCGATCTCCTTGTTGCCGCCCTGCCCGACCTCGACGTTGTCGGTGATCGTCTTCACGATCCTGGGGAGGTCGAGCGGGCCGGCGCTCGACTTGACCTGGTCCTTGAACGCCCGCACGAACAGCTGTTGCCGGGCGACGCGGTAGAGGTCGGAGTCGGTGTGCCGGTAGCGGACGAAGTCGAGCGCCTGGTAGCCGCCGAGCTTCTGGTAGCCGGGGAAGAGGTTGATCGTGGCGTAGCCGAAGTCGCCGCCGCGGTCGTTGAAGTAGCGCCGGTCGACGTCGAGCCAGATGCCGCCGACGGCGTCGACGAGCTTGCGGAAGCCGCGGAAGTTGACCGTGATCAGGTAGTTGATCGGCACGTCGGTGAGGGCGCGGACGGTTTCGAGCGTGCCCTTCGTGCCGCACTCGGAGTAGGCCCCGTTGATGCGCGCGTTGAAGGTCCCTCTGCCCGGGCAGTGGATCTCGACGAAGAGGTCGCGCGGGAAGGAGAGGAGCGAGACCGACTCGGTGTCCGGGTCGGCGCGGACGAGCATGACCGTGTCGGAGCGCGACCTCGTACCCGCGCCCTCGCCGGCGCGGCGGTCGTAGCCCACGACGAGCGCGGTGGCCGGCTGACCGGGCAGGGCGACGTCGAGCCGCTTCGCGGCGATCTTCACGTCCGGCGTCGAGGCGACGACTGCCGCGACGCTCTCGTGGAACCAGAGGTAGGCGCCGCCCGCGATCGAGCCGACGACGACGAGCAGCGCGACGAGCAACCACGCGAAGATCGTGCGCAGCGTCGCCCAGCCGGAACGCGGAGCCGGCTCCGGCTGGCGGTAGATCGTGATCGGCGAGAGCGCTCCAGGAGGGAGCACCGGCCGTCCGTTCCCGGTCACGGCCGCCCCGCGGCCAATGCCTCTCTTCAACGTCGTCCGCATACGCAAGACGCGGGCGCCTGGCACCCGCGAAGGGCCCAGGATAGCCGACGGCTAGGTCGTCGCCGCCCTGACCGAGGCGAGCGCCTCGGCGAAGAACGCGTTCTCCTCGGGCGTGCCGACCGTGATCCGGAGCGCGCCCGGTGCGCCGAACCCGCCCATCGGACGGACGATCGCGCCCTGGCGGAGCAGCGCCTCGTAGAGCGGCAGCGCGTCCTCCCCGACCTCGGCGAAGAGGAAGTTCGCGACGGCGGGACCGGCCGGCTCGAGCCCGTGCTCGCGGAGCGTCCGCTCGAGCGTCTCGCGTCCCTCGTGCGTGAGGCGGCGCCGCTCGACCAGCTCGTCCTGGCCGTCCATGCTCGCGAGCGCCGCCACCTGGGCCTGCGTGTTGACGTCGAAGGCGCGCCGCGTCTTCCCGATCGCCTCGATCACGTCCGTCGGCCCGATGCCGTAGCCCACGCGCAGCCCGGCGAGACCGTAGATCTTCGAGAACGTGCGCAGGACGAGCACGCGCCGACCGGCCTTCGCGTGCTCGGCGATGCCGTCGGGATAGTCCGGACGATCGACGTACTCGAAGTACGCCTGGTCGAGCACCGTGAGCACGTGCTCGGGGACGCGCTCGAAGTAGGCGTCGAGCTGCGCCCGGGTGGTCATCGTCCCGGTCGGGTTGTTCGGCGTCGCGATGTAGACGAGCTTCGTCCGTGGGCCGATCGCAGCGAGCAGTCCGTCGATGTCGTAGTGGTCGTCGACGAGCGGCACCTTGCGTGGGACCGCGCCGAGCTTGAGCGTGTCGAGCACGTAGCTGACGAAGGACGGCCACGCTGTCACGATCTCGTCCCCGGGGTCGAGCGTCGCGAGAGAGAGGTGGCCGATCAGCGCGTCCGCTCCCGCCCCCGTGACGACATTCGCCGGATCGACGTCGTGGCGCTCCGCGAGCGCGCGGCGAAGGTGGAAAGCGCCGCCGTCGGGGTAGCGGTTGAGCCCGCCGGCGCTCCGCTCCATCGCCTCCAGGGCGGCCGGGAACGGGCCCCACGGGCCCTCATTCGACGCGAGCTTGACGACCCGGTCGAGGCCGAGCTCGCGCTGGACCTCGTCCTCCGGCTTCCCCGGCTCGTACGGAACCAGGCCGTCGAGTGCGGCGCGGAAGAGCGTCACGGCCGGATCAGTTTTCGGAGCCCGACGGCTGGTCGTCGGAGCTCTTGCGGCGCCAGAACCAGAGCAGGCCACCGATTGCGGCGACGCCGGTCGCGATCGCGCCCTTGTTCGGGCGCTTCGACCCCTCGACCGTGCCGGGTACAACGGCCTTCGCCTTGTGCTTCACCACCGTCTTCGCGCCGACCCAGGTGAGCCAGCCGAGCAGAGCGTTCCGTCTGTTGAAGATGCTCATGCCCGGAGGCTAACAAGCCTCGCGTCCGACCGTTCCCGCCATGTCCCAGGGACAGTCCCTGGGACATGGCCCAAGTAGGCCATCCGCCATTCGCGTCTCTTGGGAGCGGAGCGACCCTGCAGGCGGTCTCTTCGCGCGGACGCGCCGAAGTAGGCTCATCCGCCGATTCGCGCTTTTCGAGCGGAGCGACCATTCAGGTGGTCTTCGCGCGGGCGCGCCCAGGTAGGCCATCCGCGATTCGCGCCTTTCGGGAGCGAAGCGACCCTTCAGGGGTCTTCGCGCGGGCGCGGGCTCTGCCCGTGCCCTTGCGCAATAAAAAGCGAGCCGCCCCCTCTGCGGCGAGGGGGCGGCTCTGGGAGAAAGGCGGGGCCGGCGGGCGGCACGGCCCCTATGTGGGGACGAGGGCACGTCCTTGGCTATAGAGATACCGGACCCGCGCAAACCTTGCGCCGGGTCTCCACGCCTCGAATCGCGCCGGAGCGATGAGAGACTCGGCTCGTGAGACGTCTTCTGGATGGTTTTGGGGTCTTGCGGGAGCGGCCCTTCAGGCTGCTCTGGCTCGGGCAGACCACGAGCTCGATCGGCACCTCGATGAGCTACGTCGCGCTCACGTTCGCCGTGCTCTCGATCGGCTCCGTCAGTGACCTCGGCATCGTCTTTGCCGCCTTCACGGGCGCCCACGCCGTGTTCGTCCTCGCCGGAGGAGTCTGGTCCGACCGCCTCGAGCGGCGCGTCGTGATGCTCGCGTGCGATCTCGTCCGCGCCGTCGGGCAAGCGCTCCTCGCGGCAGGCTTGATCGCCGGCTTCGCGGAGATCTGGCACTTCGTCGTCATCGCGACCGTCGTCGGCGCCGCCGACTCGTTCTTCGGCCCCGCATCGACCGGCCTGATCCCGCAGACCGTCAGCCGCGACCGGTTGCAGGAGGCGAACGCGCTGATCGGACTCTCCCGGAACGGGAGCTGGATCGTCGGCCCGGCTGCCGCGGGCGTGATCGTCGCTCTCGCCGGGGCCGGCTGGGTGCTCGCCATCGACGCCGCGACGTTCGTGGCAAGCGCCCTGTTCCTGTCCCGGCTGCGCGTGAAGCGGCACGAGACGCTCGAGCGACAGACGTTCTTCGCCGACCTGGCGGCCGGCTGGCGCGAAGTGCGGTCGCGCGACTGGGTGTGGGCGAGCCTCCTCGGCTTTGGGTTCGGCAACCTCGCGTGGGGAGTGCAGGGCATTCTCGGGCCGCTCGTCGCGACGAACGAACTGGGTGGCCCGGCAGCGTGGGGCTTCATTGCAGGCGCCTCGGGCGTCGGCGGCCTCCTCGGCGGGCTGGTAGTGCTCCGCTGGCGCCCTTCGCGGATCCTGCTCATGAGCACTGTCGTGACCCTCCCGATGGCGCTACACGTCGCCACGTTCGCGCTCGCGCCGCCGGTGCCAGTACTGATGGCGACAGTGATCTTCAGTTCGATCTCAATTGTCGTCTCGAACACCCTCTGGGAGACGACGCTCCAGCAGGAGATCCCGCAGCACGCGATCTCCCGCGTCGAGCTCCTACGACTGGGCGGTGTCGCTGATCTTCATGCCGATCGGCTTCGTCTTCTGGGGACCGCTGTCTGAGTGGATCGGGGTCGACGCGACGCTGCTCGTCGGCGCTGCCGGGATCGTCCTGGCGCACGCGCTGGTACTGCTCGCACCCGGGGTCTGGACGGTGCGCCGGCGTCGAGGGCGAGCCCGAGCCGGTCCCGCAACCGGTTATGCCTTAGCCGCCGCCCGTTTCTTGTTCGGCATGTGGATCGCGCGGCCGAGCGCGAGCGAGGCCGGCCTCCTTGATCGCCTCGGAGAGCGTGGGGTGCGCGGCCATGCCGTCGGCGACCGTCTCGACGGTGGACTCGGCGTCGATCGCGACCGTGCCGGCCTCGATCAGGTCGGTCACGTGCGGGCCGACCATGACGATCCCGAGCAGCTCTCCGTACTTCGTCTCGTGGATCGACTTGACCCAGCCGACGGTCTCGGCCTGCATCACCGCGCGGGCGTTCGCGACCCAGGGGAACACGCCGACGGCGACGTCGTCGCCGTGCAGCTCGCGCGCCTGCGCCTCGGTCAGGCCGACGCCCGCGATCTCCGGATCGGTGTAGATCGGCCGCGGCACCGCCGGATCGCCGATCGTCGCCTCGTGGCCGCAGGCGTTCTCGGCGGCGACCTCGCCCTCGCGGAACGCGGTGTGGGCGAGCTGCCAGTAGCCGGCGCAGTCGCCGACCGCGTAGATGTGCGGGACGGTCGTGCGCCGGTGCTCGTCGGTGGCGATCCCCTTGCGCTTGTCGAGCTCGACGCCGATCTCCTCGAGCCCGAGCCCCTCGACGAGGGGAGCACGGCCGACCGAGACGAGCATCAGCTCCGCCTCGACCGTCTCGCCGCTCGCCCGTAAGTGCACGGTCAGCTTGGAGCCGTCGTCGTCGACCCTCGTGCACTGCTTGCCGAGCTGGAGCGCGATGCCGCGTTTCCCGAATGCCTTGGCCAGCTCCTTCGCCGCGTCCGCATCCTCTTGCGGGATCAGCGTGTCGAGCATCTCGACGATCGTCACCTCCGAGCCGAAGCGCTGGAAGATCGAGGCGAACTCGCAGCCGATGATGCCGCCCCCGAGGACGACCAGGCGCCTCGGGATCTCGGTCTGCGCGAGCAGGCCGGTGGAGTCGACGCAGCGGGGCGAGTCGAGCCCCTCGATCGGCGGCATGATCGGGAACGAGCCCGTCGCGACGATCGCCTGCTTGAAGGACACGTCCTCCCCGCCCTCGACCGCGATCGTGTTCGCGTCCTTGAAGCGGCCCTTGCCCTTCACCCACTCGACGCCGTTCGCCTTGAACAGGCCGGCGATCCCGCCGGTCATCTGCTTGACGACGCCGTTCTTCCATTCGACCGCGGTGCCGAAGTCGAGCTCGGGCTTCGAGACGTTGACGCCGAACTTCGCGAAGACCTCGTCTGCCTGATGCAGCGCGTGCGCGGTCTGGACCCACGCCTTCGTCGGGATGCAACCCACCCGCAGGCAGGTGCCGCCGAGCTCCGGCTCCAGCTCGACGCAGACGGTCTTCGCGCCCAGCTGGGCTGCGCGGATCGCTGCGGTGTAGCCGCCGGGGCCTCCGCCCAGAACGGCGACGTCAACTTCCATCTCTCAGCTCCTCAACTCGGTAGTCGGGTCCGATGCTAGCTCCGCAACCATCGTCCACGCCTCGTCGCCCTCGTCGACGACCGCGAAGCCGTGGCGCTCGTACAGCTTGCGGGCGGGGTTGCCGGGCTCGACGGAGAGGCTGAGCCGGCCGTAGCCCGCAGACTGTGCTTTCTGAATCAGAGCGCTGAGCAGGTCGTCACCGACGCCGTGACCGCGCTTGGACGGCACGACCGCGATCGCGAGCTCGGGCGTCGCCTCGTCGACGAAGCCGTAGCCCGGCTCCGCCGCGCCGAAGAGCCGGAACCAGGCAGCGCCGACCGGGAACCCGTTCTCGAGCGCGATCAGCGCCGTATCGCCGGGCCTGCCCCACCCCCGCACATAGCGGGAGACGAGCGACCCCGGCACACGCTCCCGCCAGTAGTACGCGTGGTGGAGCATGTCCCGGAGGAACCGGACGTCCTGGGCACCGCCCTTTCGCAGCAGCACCTCGCTCACGGGGTCAGGGACTGCGCGAGCTGGATGCGGTTGCCCTCGGGGTCGAACACGTCCACGAGCCTGATCTGCCCGTGCAGCTCGAAGACGACTCCCACCTCGACGCCGGCCTCGCGCAGGCGTTCGGCGGCGCTCTTCACGTCCTCGACGTCGACGTGGGCGACGCCGCCGCTCTCGTCGGGCTCGCCTTCGGCGAGCGCGATCTCCATCTCGCCGTGGGTGAGCCGCGACCAGCCGTCGTCGAAGTCGACGAAGACCTCCTCGAAGCCGAGCACGTCACGGTAGAAGGCGCGGCCCCGGTCGAGGTCGCGCACCCGGTACCAGACCGTCGCCACGCTCAGAGCGCGAGCGCGGGCTCTTCGAGCAGCTCCTTGACGGTGCGGAGGAACCCCGCGCCGTCGGCGCCGTCGATCGCCCTGTGGTCGCAGGTGATCGTCATGCTCATCAGCGGGCGTACCTCGACCTGGCCGTCGCGGACGACCGGCTTCTCCTCGGTCGAGCCGACGGCGAGGATCGCGGCCTGCGGCGGATTGAGCACGGCGACGAACTGCTCGATCCCGAACATGCCGAGGTTCGAGATCGTGAACGTGCCGCCCTCCAGGTCCGCCAGCTGCAGCTTGCCGTCCCGCGCCCGACCGACCACGTCCGCCCGGGCAGCGGCGATCTCCTGGATCGTGCGGCGGTCGGCGTCGCGGATCACCGGCACGACGAGGCCGTTCGGCGCCGCGACGGCGATGCCGACGTGCGCGTAGGGGAAGCGGAGGATCTTGTCGCCCGCGAAGTGCGCGTTCACAGCCGGGTGGCGGACGAGCGCGGCGGCGCAGACCTTGGTCAGCAGGTCGCTCACGGTCGGCTTCGTCTCGCCCTCCTGCAGGCGCGCGACCAGCCGCTCGCGCAGCTCGAGCGCCCGGGTCATGTCGACCGAGACGGTGAGCTGGAAGACGGGCGCCTGCCACGCCTCGGTGAGCCGGCGCGCGATCGTCTTGCGCGTCGAGGTGAGCTCGATCTCCTCGACCTCTCCGGCGGCGGCCGCGACGGCGCAGGCGCCGCCGTCGGGCGCTGCGATCGTTCCGCGCTCGACGTCCTCGGCGACGATGCGGCCTTCGGGCCCGCTGCCCTGCAGCTGCGCGATGTCGATCCCCTTCTCGCGCGCGAGCCTGCGCGCGAGCGGTGAGGCCTTGACGCGGCCGTCGGGACGCACCGGCGCGTCGGCGACCGCGGCGGTCTCCGCCTCGGCCGTCGCGGCGGCGGCCTGCCGGCCGCGCTCGCGCTCGTCGTCCATCTGCTCGGCGCGGCGAGCCTTCCTGCTCTGGCTCGTCGTCGGCCTCGGCAGCGTCGTCGGTCGGCGGTCCTTCTCCTTCTCCTTCTCGGCCGGCTTGCCGTTGCCGGACGGGGACGTCCTCCCCTTCCTTGCCGATGAAGGCGATCGTCTTGCCGACCTCGACCTCGCCGGAATCGACGAGGATCTTGAGCAGGACGCCGTCGGCCTCGGCCTCGACCTCCTGGGTGACCTTGTCGGTGTCGAGCTCGTAGAGCGGCTCGCGCTTCTTGACCGGCTCGCCCTCGCCCTTGAGCCACTTGACGATCGTGCCGGACTCCATGCCCTGGCCCAGCCGCGGGAGCTTGACCTCGGTCGCCATCGCTAGCTGCGCGCCACCGTCCGCTTCACGGCCTCGAGCACGTCGGCGGCGTGCGGGACGACCCATTGCTCCATCGCGGGCGCGAACGGGAGCGGGGCGAACTTCGCGCCCACCCGCTCGATCGGCGCGTCCAGGTAGTCGAAGGCGCCCTGCTGGACGACCGCCGCGAGCTCGGCGCCGAAGCCGCCGCGCGTCACCGCTTCGTGCGCGGTGACGCAGCGCGTCGTCTTCTTCACGGACGCGATGATCGTCTCCTCGTCGAGCGGCAACAGCGTCCGCGGATCGACGACCTCGACCGAGATCCCTTCCTGCTCGGCGTCGTCGGCGGCCTGCAGCGCCTCGGGCACCATCCGCCCGATCGCGACGACGGTGACGTCGGAGCCCTCGCGCATGACGCGCGCCTTGCCGAGCTCGATCGGCTCGATCTCGTCCGGCACCTCGCCCTTGAGCGGGTACAGCAGCCGGTGCTCGAAGAAGATGACCGTGTTGTCGTCGTAGATCGAGCTCCAGAGCAGCCCGCGCACGTCCTCGGGCGTCGAGGGGTAGACGACCTTCAGGCCGGGCACGTGCACGAACCAGGACTCGAGCTGCTGCGCGTGCTGCGCGCCCGGGCTCCAGCCGGCGCCGCCCTGGGTGCGGATCGTCAGCGGCACCTTCACCTGGCCGCCCGACATCGTCCGGTGCTTCGCCGCCTGGTTGACGAGCTGCTCCATCGAGAGCGTCAGGAAGTCCTGGTACATGATCTCGACGACCGGGCGCATGCCCTGCATCGCGGCGCCGATGCCGGTGCCGACGATCGCCATCTCGGAGATCGGGGTGTTGCGGACGCGCTCCGGGCCGAACTCGGCGAGCATCCCCTGCGTCACGCCCATCGAGCCGCCCATCTCGGCGATGTCCTCGCCCATGATGAAGACGTCGTCGTCCGCGCGCATCGCGCTCGAGAGGGCGTCGCGGACGGCCTCGCGGTAGGTCATCTCAGGCATAGACGTACTTGAGCGCGTCCTCGGGCTTGGGATCGGTGCCGGCCTTCGCGAACTCGACCGATCCCTCCACGATCGCCTCGATCTCGGTGTCGAGCGCCTCGAACTCCTCGTCGGAGAGCTCGAGCCGCGCGCGTAGGAGCCGATCGGGTCTTTCGACTCGCGCAGCTCGTTGAGCTCGTCCTCTCCCGGTAGACCTGCGGGTCGCCGATGTAGTGGCGACGAGCCGGTAGGTGCGGACGTTCAGGAAACCGGCTGGCCGGAAACGGCGTATTCGCGCGCCTCTTGCGTCGCCGCGTAGACCGCCTCGACATCCTGGCCGTCGACGTCGATCGAACGCATGCCGAACGCGACGGCCCGCTGGGAGAAGTCCTCGATCGGCGAGTGCTGCGAGACGGGCGTGGACTCGGCCCAGCCGTTCATCTCGAGCACGAAGAGCGCCGGCACTTTCCAGAGCTGGGCGAGGTTGAGCGATTCGTGGAACGTGCCCGTGTTCGTGGCACCGTCGCCGAAGAAGGCGACTCCGACGCGAGGCTCCTTACGGAACTTGAACGGAGAGCGCAGCGCCGGTGATCGCGGGAAAGCCGCCACCGACGACCGCGTTCGCGCCGAGGTTTCCCTTCTCGATGTCGTACAGGTGCATCGAGCCCCCGTAGCCGTGGGAGCACCCCTCCAGCTTCCCGTAGAGCTCGGCCATCACCGCGTTGACGTGCGTGCCCTTGGCGATCGTGTGCCCGTGCGCACGATGGGTGGAAGCTGGATCACGTCGTCGGGCTCGAGCGCAGCACAGACACCCGAGGCGACAGCCTCCTGGCCAATACGGCATTCCAGTGAGCCGGGCAGCTCGCCCGCACGGAAGCGCTCCTCCACCTTCTCCTCGAAGCGCCGGATCAGCAGCATTTCGCGGAACAGCTCACGAAGGCGCTCGTCCGAGAGCCTCTTGGTCGCTGCCACGTTTTCCGGCGGCTTGTTCTCGACCTCGCCATTGCGGGCTTCATTATGCTGACGGCCG
>CAWGGO010000011.1:0-50322 GCA_963822205.1 uncultured Gaiellaceae bacterium
ATCTGGCACTTCGTCGTCATCGCGACCGTCGTCGGCGCCGCCAACTCCTTCTTGGCCCCGCGTCGACCGGCCTCATCCCGCAGACTGTCAGCCGCGACCGGCTGCAGGAGGCGAACGCGCTGATCGGACTCTCCCGGAGCGGGAGCTCGATCGTCGGTCCGGCCGCCGCGGGCGTGATCGTCGCTCTCGCCGGGGCGGGCTGGGTGCTCGCCATCGATGCGGCGACCTTCGTGGCCAGCGCCCTGTTCCTCTCCCGCCTGCGCGTGACGCGGCACGAGACGCTGGAGCCGCAGACGTTCTTCGCCGACCTGACGGCCGGCTGGCGCGAGGTGCGGTCGCGGGACTGGGTGTGGGCGAGCCTCCTCGGCTTCGGGTTCGGCAACCTCGGCTGGGGAGTGCAGAACATTCTGGGGCCGCTGGTCGCGGACAACGAGCTGGGTGGCCCCGAAGCGTGGGGATTCATCGCCGGCGCCTCGGGGATCGGCGGTCTCCTCGGCGGGCTGGTCGTCCTCCGTTGGCGCCCTTCGCGGATCCTGCTCATGAGCACGGTCGTGACCTTCCCGATGGCGCTGCACGTCGCCACGTTCGCGCTCGCGCCGCCGGTCGCCGTACTGATGGCGACGGTGATCTTCAGCTCGATCGCGATCGTCGTCTCGAACACGCTCTGGGAGACGACGCTCCAGCAGGAGATCCCGCAGCACGCGATCTCTCGCGTCAGCTCCTACGACTGGGCGGTGTCGCTGATCTTCATGCTTATCGGCTTCGTCTTCTGGGACCGTTGTCCGAGTGGATCGGGGTGGACACGACATTGCTCGTCGGCGCTGCCGGGATCGTCCTGGCGCACGCGCTGGTGCTGCTCGCACCGGGGATCTGGACGGTGCGCCGGCGCGAGGGCGGGCCCGAGCCGGTTCCGCAGCCGGTTACGCCTTAGCCGCCGCGCGCTTCTTGTTCGGGCAGGTGGATCGCGCGGCCGAGCGCGACGAGCCGGCCTCCTTGATCGCCTCGGAGAGCGTCGGGTGCGCGGCCATGCCGTCGGCGACCGTCTCGACCGTGGACTCGGCGTCGATCGCGACCGTGCCGGCCTCGATCAGGTCGGTCACGTGCGGGCCGACCATGACGATCCCGAGCAGCTCGCCGTACTTCGTCTCGTGGATCGACTTGACCCAGCCGACGGTCTCGGCCTGCATCACCGCGCGGGCGTTCGCGACCCAGGGAACACGCCGACCGCGACGTCGTCGCCGTGCAGCTCGCGCGCCTGCGCCTCGGTCAGGCCGACGCCCGCGATCTCCGGATCGGTGTAGATCGGCCGCGGCACCGCCGGATCGCCGATCGTCGCCTCGTGGCCGCAGGCGTTCTCGGCCGCGACCTCGCCCTCGCGGAACGCGGTGTGGGCGAGCTGCCAGTAGCCGGCGCAGTCGCCGACCGCGTAGATGTGCGGGACGGTCGTGCGCCGGTGCTCGTCGGTGGCGATCCCCTTGCGCTTGTCGAGCTCGACGCCGATCTCCTCGAGCCCGAGCCCTTCGACGAGCGGCGCGCGGCCGACGCGAGACGAGCATCAGGTCGGCCTCGCACCGGTCTCGCCGTCGCCGAAGTGCGACGGTGAGCTTGGAGCCGTCGTCGTCGACCCTCGTGCACTGCTTGCCGAGCTGGAGCGCGATGCCGCGCTTCCCGAACGCCTTCGCCAGCTCCTTCGCCGCGTCCGCATCCTCCTGCGGGATCAGCGTGTCGAGCATCTCGACGATCGTCACCTCGGAGCCGAAGCGCTGGAAGATCGACGCGAACTCGCAGCCGATGATGCCGCCGCCGAGCACGACCAGGCGCCTCGGGATCTCGGTCTGCGCGAGCAGCCCGGTGGAGTCGACGCAGCGGGGCGAGTCGAGCCCTTCGATCGGCGGCATGATCGGGAACGAGCCCGTCGCGACGATCGCCTGCTTGAAGGTGACGTCCTCCCCGCCCTCGACGGCGATCGTGTTCGCGTCCTTGAAGCGTCCCTTGCCCTTCACCCACTCGACGCCGTTCGCCTTGAACAGGCTCGCGATCCCGCCCGTCATCTGCTTGACGACGCCGTTCTTCCACTCGACCGCGGTGCCGAAGTCGAGCTCGGGCTTCGAGACGTTGACGCCGAACTTGGCGAACACCTCGTCCGCCTGGTGCAGCGCGTGCGCGGTCTGCACCCACGCCTTCGTCGGGATGCAGCCCACCCGCAGGCAGGTGCCGCCGAGCTCCGGCTCGAGCTCGATGCAGACGGCCTTCGCGCCCAGCTGGGCTGCGCGGATCGCTGCGGTGTACCCGCCGGGGCCTCCGCCCAGGACGGCGACGTCAACTTCCATGTTCAGTCAGCTCCTCAATTCGTAGTCGAGTTCGATGCTAGCTCCGCCACCATCGTCCACGCCTCGTCGCCCTCGTCGACGACCTCGAAGCCGTGGCGCTCGTACAGCTTGCGCGCCGGGTTGCCCGGCTCGACGCTCAGGCTCAGCCGGTCGTACCCGCCCGACTTCGCCTTCGCGATCAGAGCCCTGAGCAGCTCGTCGCCGATCCCGTGGCCGCGCTTGGACGGCACGACCGCGATCGCGAGCTCCGGCGTCGACTCGTCGACGAAGCCGTAGCCCGGCTCGGCGCCGAAGACCCGGAACCAGGCCGCGCCGACCGGGAAGCCGTCCTCGAGCGCGATCACCGCCGTGTCGCCGGGCCTGCCCCACCCCCGCACGTAGCGGGAGACGAGCGACCCGGGCACGCGCTCGCGCCAGTAGTACGCGTGGTGGAGCATGTCGCGGAGGAACCGGACGTCCTGGGCGCCGCCTTGTCGCAGCAGGACCTCGCTCACGGGTCAGGGACTGCGCGAGCTGGATGCGGTTGCCGTCGGGGTCGAACACGTCCACGAGCCTGATCTGCCCGTGCAGCTCGAAGACGACTCCCACCTCGACGCCGGCCTCGCGCAGGCGCTCGGCGTCGCTCTTCACGTCCTCGACGTCCACGTGGGCGACGCCGCCGCTCTCGTCGGGCTCGCCCTCGGCGAGCGCGATCTCCATCTGGCCGTGGGTGAGCCGCGACCAGCCCTCGTCGAAGTCGACGAAGACCTCCTCGAAGCCGAGCATGTCACGGTAGAAGGCGCGGGCCGCGTCGAGGTCTCGCACCCGATACCAGACCGTCGCCACGCTCAGAGCGCGAGCGCGGGCTCTTCGAGCAGCTCTTTGACGGTGCGGAGGAACTCCGCGCCGTCGGCGCCGTCGATCGCCCTGTGGTCGCACGTGATCGTCATGCTCATCAGCGGGCGCACCTCGACCTGGCCGTCGCGGACGACCGGCTTCTCCTCGGTCGCGCCGACGGCGAGGATCGCGGCCTGCGGCGGGTTGAGCACGGCGATGAACTGCTCGATCCCGAACATGCCGAGGTTCGAGATCGTGAACGTGCCGCCCTCCAGGTCGGCCAGCTGCAGCTTGCCGTCCCGGGCCCGGCCGACGATGTCCGCCCGGGCAGCGGCGATCTCCTGGATCGTGCGCCGGTCGGCGTCGCGGATCACCGGCACGACGAGGCCGTTCGGCGCCGCGACGGCGATGCCGACGTGCGCGTACGGGAAACGGAGGATCTTGTCGCCCGCGAAGTGCGCGTTCACGGCCGGGTGGCGGACGAGCGCGGCCGCACAGACCTTGGTCAGCAGGTCGCTGACGGTCGGCTTCGTCTCGCCCTCCTGCAGGCGCGCGACCAGCCGCTCGCGCAGCTCGAGCGCCCGGGTCATGTCGACCGAGACGCGTGAGCTGGAAGACGGGCGCCTGCCACGCCTCGGTGAGCCTGCGCGCGATCGTCTTGCGCGTCGAGGTGAGCTCGATCTCCTCGACCTCGCCGGCGGCGGCCGCGACGGCTGCGGGCGCCGCCGTCGGGCGCTGCGATCGTTCCGCGCTCGACGTCCTCGGCGACGATCCGGCCTTCGGGCCCGCTGCCCTGCAGCTGCGCGATGTCGATCCCCTTCTCGCGCGCGAGCCTGCGCGCGAGCGGTGAGGCCTTGACGCGGCCGTCGGGACGCACCGGCGCGTCGGCGACCGCCGCGGTCTCGGCCTCGGCGGTCGCGGCGGCGGCCTGCCGGCCGCGCTCGCGCTCGTCGTCCATCTCCTCGGCCGGCGAGCCTTCCTCCTCCGGCTGCTCGTCGGCCTCGGCGGCGTCGTCGGCCTCCGTCTCCTTCTCCTCCTCCTTCTCGGCCGGCTTGCCGTTCCCGGACGGGGACGTCCTCCCCTTCCTTGCCGATGAAGGCGATCGTCTTGCCGACCTCGACCTCGCCGGAGTCGACGAGGATCTTGAGCAGGACGCCGTCGGCCTCGGCCTCGACCTCCTGGGTGACCTTGTCGGTGTCGAGCTCGTAGAGCGGCTCGCGCTTCTTGACCGGCTCGCCCTCGCCCTTCAGCCACTTGACGATCGTGCCGGACTCCATGCCCTGGCCCAGCCGCGGGAGCTTGACCTCGGTCGCCATCGCTAGCTCCTCGCCACCGTCCGCTTCACGGCCTCGAGCACGTCGGCGGCGTGCGGGACGACCCATTGCTCCATCGCGGGCGCGAACGGGAGCGGGGCGAACTTCGCGCCCACCCGCTCGATCGGAGCGTCCAGGTAGTCGAAGGCGCCCTGCTGGACGACCGCCGCGAGCTCGGCGCCGAAGCCGCCACGCGTGACCGCTTCGTGCGCGGTGACGCAGCGCGTCGTCTTCTTCACGGACGCGATGATCGTCTCCTCGTCGAGCGGCAGCAGCGTCCGCGGATCGACGACCTCGACCGAGATCCCTTCCTGCTCGGCGTCGTCGGCGGCCTGCAGCGCCTCGGGGACCATCCGCCCGATCGCGACGACGGTGACGTCCGAGCCCTCGCGCATGACGCGCGCCTTGCCGAGCTCGATCGGCTCGATCTCGTCCGGCACCTCGCCCTTGAGCGGGTAGAGCAGCCGGTGCTCGAAGAAGATGACGGTGTTGTCGTCGTAGATCGAGCTCCAGAGCAGCCCGCGCACGTCCTCGGGCGTCGAGGGGTAGACGACCTTCAGGCCGGGCACGTGCACGAACCACGACTCGAGCTGCTGCGCGTGCTGCGCGCCCGGGCTCCAGCCGGCGCCGCCCTGGGTGCGGATCGTCAGCGGCACCTTCACCTGGCCGCCGCGACATCGTCCGGTGCTTCGCCGCCTGGTTGACGAGCTGCTCCATCGAGAGGGTCAGGAAGTCCTGGTACATGATCTCGACGACCGGGCGCATGCCCTGCATGGCGGCGCCGATGCCGGTGCCGACGATCGCCATCTCCGAGATCGGGGTGTTGCGGACGCGCTCGGGGCCGAACTCGGCGAGCATCCCCTGCGTCACGCCCATCGAGCCGCCCATCTCGGCGATGTCCTCGCCCATGATGAAGACGTCGTCGTCGGCGCGCATCGCGCTCGAGAGCGCGTCGCGGACCGCCTCGCGGTAGGTCAGCTCAGGCATAGACGTACTTGAGCGCGTCCTCGGGCTTGGGGTCGGTGCCCGCCTTCGCGAACTCGACCGAGCCCTCGACGATCGCCTCGATCTCGGTGTCGAGCGCCTCGAACTCCTCGTCGGAGAGCTCGAGCCGCGCGCGCAGGAGCTCGATCGGATCCTTCGTCTCGCGCAGCTCGTTGAGCTCGTCCTTCTCGCGGTAGACCTGCGGGTCGCCGATGTAGTGGCCGACGAGCCGGTAGGTGCGGACGTTCAGGAAGACCGGGCCCTGGCCGGAGACGGCGTACTCGCGCGCCTCGCGCGTCGCCGCGTAGACCGCCTCGACGTCCTGGCCGTCGACGTCGATCGAGCGCATGCCGAACGCGACGGCGCGCTGCGAGAAGTCCTCGATCGGCGAGTGCTGCGAGATCGGCGTCGACTCGGCCCAGCCGTTCATCTCCAGCACGAAGAGCGCCGGCACCTTCCAGAGCTGGGCGAGGTTGAGCGACTCGTGGAACGTGCCCGTGTTCGTGGCGCCGTCGCCGAAGAAGGCGACGCCGACGCGCGGCTGCTTGCGGAACTGGAACGCGAGCGCGGCGCCGGTGATCGCGGGGAAGCCGCCGCCGACGACCGCGTTCGCGCCGAGGTTTCCCTTCTCGATGTCGTAGAGGTGCATCGAGCCCCCGTAGCCGTGGGAGCACCCTCGAGCTTGCCGTAGAGCTCGGCCATCACCGCGTTGACGTGCGTGCCCTTGGCGATCGTGTGCCCGTGCGCACGGTGCGTCGAAGCGATCACGTCGTCCGGCTCGAGCGCAGCACAGACGCCCGAGGCGACAGCCTCCTGGCCGATGCAGACGTGGAGGAAGCCGGGCAGCTCGCCGGCGCGGAAGCGCTCCTCCACCTTCTCCTCGAAGCGGCGGATCAGCAGCATTTCGCGGAAGAGCTCACGAAGCCGCTCGTCCGAGAGCCTCTCCGTCGCTGCCACATTTTCCGGCGGCTTGTTCTCGACCTTCGCCATTGCGGGCTTCATTATGCTGACGGCCGCATGAGGCTGGTCGAGCAGTGGCGTCGCATCGGATCCGAACTGCCCGCGGGCTGGGCGGAGGCCCGCCTCGCGCTCACTCTTCCTCGCTCCGAGCAGCGCGAGCGGGCGGCCTCGCTCCTCAGTCCCGCGAGCCCCGGCCGCGTCGGCGAGACGTTCCATTTCTCGGTGCGCCGGTCCGGCGGCGGGATCGGTCCGGACCAGTGCACGAAGCTGCTCGGGAAGCTCGACGCGGAGAGAATCCGCGGCACGCTGGCGCCGCTCGAGACCGTCGAGCGCGAGGTCCACGAGGAGTCGCCGAGCCAGGAGCTCGCCGTCGCGTGGGCCGCAGGCCGTCGCCGAGCTGCCTCCCGACTGGAGCGACCTGTACTGCGAGCTCGAGCTGGACTCGAGCGACTACCTCGACCGGGCCGCGCTCCTGCTGGCGCCGCTGAATCCCGCCCGCGTGCCGGCCGCAGCGCCTTCCGCTTCCGTGTCGCTCAGAGCTTCGGCTACGGCGCCTCGCCACAGATGACCGCTCGCTGCCTCGAGCGCGTCGACGCGGAAGGCATCACGGGCCGGCTGACGATCCTCCGCGCGCTCTCCGACACGCACAACGTCGCGACGCAGGGGCCGGTCTGGCGCGTCGAGGGCAAGGCCGTCTAGAAACGCGTTCGCATGGGTATGTGGCGGCCGTGAGCGGAGATCCTGTGTCCTGGCTGATGGTCGAGCCCGGCTGGACGGTCGTGGATGCGCACGGCAAGAAGGTCGGCAAGGTCGACGAGGTGCTCGGCGACGAGCAGATCGACATCTTCCACGGGCTCGTGGTCAGCGGCGAGGAGATCCTCGCCGACCAGGTCGCAGAGATTCACGAAGGAGAAGTGCGGCTGGTTCGCTAAGCCGAGCTCGTCGGCGAGGGTGCGCGCGGCGGCGACGGTGCGCGCGATCACGAGGCAGGTGTCGTCGCCTGCGATCGTGCCGACGACCAGCGGGTGCTCGAGCCGGTCGAGCGCACGCGCGATCGCGGGGGCGGCGCCGATCTCCGAGCGGATCACGACCAGGTTCTGCGGCTGCGGTCACGCGGCGCCCGAACTGCTCGAGCACCGACGCCAGAGCGCGCGGCGGGATCGGAGCGCCTGCCGCCCGGGATCGCGTAGCGGGCTCGGCCGAGCTCGTCGTGCACCTTCTCGATCCCGAGCTCGCGCAGGTCACGCGAGAGCGTCGCCTGGGTGACCGCGCAGCCCGCGGCGGCGAGCGCCTCCCGCAGCTCGAGCTGGGTGCCGACGCGCCGCCGCCCGATCACGCTCTCGATCAGGCGTTGGCGCTCCTCCTTCGGCAGCGGTCGGGCGTCGGCATGCATCCCGGTGCATAACCTTCCAGGTTTGCCGGTCCGCCGGGCAGGCAACCTGGAACCCATGTCGACGTCGACGACGCCGGCCGCGCTCCCTCGGGCCCGCAGCATGCACCGCCGAAGAAGCTCGTCGAGCCGAACCCGCTCGTCGTCGTCGGGGCTGCGTTCGGCGTCGGCTCGCTGCTCGCGAAGGTCATCGACTGGAGAGGCCATGCCCATCCGCGCCGCTGAGCATCCCAGCGTCGGCACGGCCGCGAAGCAGGTCGCCGAGCATGCGGGCGCGCTCGCGAAGCTCAAGCTCGAGCTGGCCCGCCTCGAGCTGAAGAGCAAGGCGGCGAGGGCGTCGGCTTCGGCATCGGGGCCGCCGCTGCGTGGCGCTCTACGGCCTCGGCTTCCTGTTCGCGACGATCGCCGTCGCTCTCGCGATCGTGCTCGACACCTGGCTCGCGCTCCTGGTCGTCACGCTCGGCCTCTTCGCGATCGCCGGGATCTCTGGGGTTGCTGGCGCGCGCCCGGCTCAAGAGTGGCGGCCACGACAGCGAGGGACAATGGCCACAGCTAGCCCGAACGGGCGCACCCCGGAGGTCGTCCGGCGGGAGATCGAGGTCGAGCGCCAGGAGCTCGAGGCTGCGGTCGAGCAACTTCGCGACGGCCTCGGCGACGGCGACCGACGTCGCGCGGCAAGCTGCGTGGAAAGCTGCCGGTCGTCGCGGCCGGCGCGTTCGGCGCGGGCTTCTTCCTCGCCGGCGGGGTCGGCGCGACGATGCGCTTCCTTGCCCGCAAGGGCCGCGAGCGCTGAGCGCGGACGTCGGACACATCCCGTCGAGCCCCTGGCGGCTCTCGGCCCGCGAATGGGTGCAGCGTCTTCAAGCGGGCGTTCCAGTCGTTCCTGGCCGACGACGCGATGGGCCTGTCCGCGCAGGTCGCCTTCAGCTCGCTGCTCGCGTTCTTCCCGGCGATGGTCTTCCTCGTCGGCCTGCTCGACCTGATCGGGGCCTACGAGACGCTGCAGGAGTTCCTCGCCCCGGTCGCGCCCGGCGACGTGCTGGAGACGATCGACACGCTGCAGCAGGAGACGTCGAAAGGCACGTCGGTGGTCGCGTTCGTCGTCGGAGCCGCCGGCGCGATTTGGGCCGCCAGCGGCGCGATGAGCGCGGTGATCAAGGCGGTCAACCGGGCGTACGACCGGGTCGAGACGCGGCCGATCTGGAAGACGCGGATCATCGCGATCGTGCTCGTCGCCCTGATGGGGCTCGTGCTGGCCGGCTTGCTGCTCCTGATCATCTTCGGCGGCCCGCTCGGCACGGCGATCGCCGACAAGGCGCGTCTCGGCGGCGCGTTCGAGCTCTTCTGGGCCGTGCTGCGCTGGCCGATCGCGTTCGTCGCGATTCTGCTCTTCTTCGGGCTCGTCTACTACCTGGCCCCGAACGTCGACGTGCGGAGCTGGAAGTGGCTGACGCCCGGCTCGCTCGTCGGGAGCGTCGCGTGGCTCGTGCTGTCGGGCCTCTTCGCCCTCTACACGAGCTTTTCGGACTCGTACTCGAAGACCTACGGTGCGCTCGCGAGCGGGATCGTGCTGCTGCTCTGGCTCCACTACTCCGCGTTCGCGCTCCTCTTCGGCGCGGAGCTGAACTCGGAGCTCGAGAAGCAGGCGGAGATTCGAGCCGCGGGCGGCGAGGGCGCCGGGCTCGTCAAGCCGAGCCGGCGGCGCTAGCTCTACGTGACCTTGATCGAGCCCTTGACCGTCTTCGGGCTGCGATCGGAGAAGAAGCGGAGCAGGCCGGCGGAGAGCTTCACCTTCCACGTCAGCGTGCCCGTGGCGGCGAGGCCGGACTTGCGGTTGACGCCCTTGCCGAGCAGGTGGGCGTTGTGCACCTTCGAGCGGTCGCGGACGACGATCGTGTAGTTGCCGGCCTTGAGCCCGCGAAGCACCTTGCCGGCCGCGTTGCGCAGAGTGATCGTCGCGGTCGGACCGACGGTGAGCAGAAGCTTCTTCGCCGCCGGAACCGGCGTCGGGGTGGGGTCAGGAGCCGGTTCCGGCGGAGGGTTGCCGGCGACGAACGCGCCGCGCATCGTGGTCGAGTGCGGGTCGCAGACGAACGTGTAGCGACCTTCGACGAGCGTCACGGTCCAGGTGACGTTTCCGGTCTCTTCGACCTGTGTGAACCGGTCGACGCCGGGCCCCGAGAGGTGGAAGTTGTGCTCGAGGGAAAGATCGCGGACGACGACGTCGTAGATACCGGGATCGACCTTGGTGAGGAGTCGAGCCGTCGGGGTTGGTCATGACGGATCGAGAAGCTCGGGCCGACCGTGCCCAGGAGCTCCGGTCGCCGCGATGGACGAAGCCCCCGCCGGAACGAGGATGAACGCCGCGGCGGCGGCGAGAGCGACAAGACCCCTGAGGCGCATCACCCCGAATCTACGCTGATCGGGCGAAATCGGATTGGGACGCGACCGTTATGCGCGCAGCTCCGCGCCGTACTGCCGCGCCAGCGCCTCGACGATCCGGCCGCGGATCTCGGCGGCCTCTTCGTCGGAGAGCGTCCGCTCCGGCGACTGGAAGGCCGCGGCGAGCGCGATCGACTTCTTGCCCGGGCCGACCTGCTCGCCGCGATAGACGTCGAAGACGCGCAGCTCCCGCAGCTCCGGACCTGCCGCCTCGCGGGCGGCTGCGATCAGGTCACCGGCGGCCGACGCCTTCGTCGACGACGAAGGCGAGATCCTGCTTGACCGCCGGGAACGTGATCACGTCCTCGTACTGAATCGGGTCGCGCGACGCGGCGAGCAGCGCTTCGAGGTCGAGCTCGAAGGCACCCCACGTTCCCTCGAGGAGACTCGGGTGCAACTCGCCGAGCCAGCCCTCGTCGACGCGCGCGGCGCGCCCGGGGTAGAGAAACGGCCTGGCGTCGCGCTCGATGCGCGGCTCCGCCTTGAGCGCTCGGTAGAGCGACTCGACAACTCCCTTGGCTGCCGTGAAACCGCCCTCGACGATGCCGCCGACGTGCAGCTGCTCCTCCGGCAGGTCGTCGCCGCGCGGGAGATAGACGCGGGCGATCTCGAACAGGCCGATCCGCTCGTTGCCGACCGACACGTTTCGCGCCGCGGCGTCGACCAGGCCGTGCAGGAGCGTCTGCCTGAGCACCGCCTGATCTCCCATCGGATCCGGCAGAGCCAGACCGTCGGGCTCGGCCGCCGCCGGCACGAGCGAAGGCGTGTAGATCTCGGACAGACCGAGCCCGACGAGCACGTCCTCGACCCTTCGCCGCAAGCGTTGCAGCGGCGTGAGCGAGCCGAACATCGCGCGCCGCACGGGCAGCGTGAACGGGACGTCGTCCATCCGGACCCGGGCGATCTCCTCGACCAGATCGACCTCCCGCGTGACGTCCCGGCTCCGCCACGTGGGAACCGTGACGTTCCAGCCTTCGTCGACCTCGAAGCCGAAGCCGCCCAGGATCGCGCGTTGCTCGTCCGCAGGGGTCTCGAGCCCGATCAGCTCGTCCGCGCGGCTGGTCCGGAACGCGACTACGGGCCGGGGCGGCAGCTCGCCGTGAACGTCGTTGTCGCCCAGCCACCGAGCGCCGGCAAGCTCGACGAGGAGCTGCGTGGCGAACGACGCCGCCTGCGGCGCGAGGTACGGATCGACGCCCTTCTCCCAGCGGTTCGAGCCTTCCGTCCGCAGCTTCAGCCGTTCCGAGGTCGCCAGCAGCCCGAACGGCTCGAAGTTGGCCGCCTCGAGCAGGATCTCGGTGCTCGAGTCGCGCACCTCCGTTTCCTCGCCGCCCATGATCCCGGCGAGCGCGATCGCGCGCTCAGCGTCGGCGATCACGAGGTCCCGCTCGTCGAGCTCGCGCTCGACGCCGTCGAGCGTCCGGAGCTTCTCGCCCCGCGTCGCACGCCGGACGATGATCCGGTCGCCTGCCAGCGAGCTGCGGTCGAAGGCATGGAGCGGGTTTCCGAGCGCGAGCATGACGTAGTTCGTGATGTCGACCACGTTGGAGATCGGGCGCATCCCGGCCCCCGTCAGCCGCGCCCGGAGCCACGGCGGCGACGGCCCGATCTGGACGCCGCTGAACGTGCGACCCACGTAGCGCGGGCAGCCGCCGAAGTCGTCGATGCGGATGTCGACGCTGTCCGTTCCCCGAGGCTCCGGATCGCGGCCGGGTGGCGGTTCGAGCTCGAGGCGGAAGAGCGCCGCGACCTCGCGTGCGAGGCCGTAAACGGAGAGCAGATCGACGCGGTTCCCCGTGGGCTCGACGTCCAGGATCGAGTCGGAGAGCGGGAGCACGTCGGCGAGCGGTGTCCCGGGCTCGGTCTCGGGCAGCACCATGATCCCCGCGTGATCGGCGCCGAGCTCGAGCTCGCGCTCGGACAGGATCATTCCGCGCGAGAGCTCGCCGCGCAGCTTCGCCTCTCCGAGCGGCGCCTCGGCGCCCGGGAGCCTCGCGCCCGGGAGGGCGACCGCGACGGTGGCGCCGGCGCCGAAGTTCCACGCGCCGCAGACGATCTGCCGGGGCGCTCCCTCCCCCACGTCGACCTGGCAGAGCTGGAGCCGGTCGGCATTCGGGTGCTTGCCCGCCTCGAGGACCTTGCCGACGAGGAAGAGACCGTGATTGCCGTCCTCGTCGACGGGGCCGCGGGGCTCGATCGTGTTCACCTCGGCCGAGCTGATGCTCAGTCGGTCGGCGAGCTCGCCCAGAGGCATCGGGAGCGGGACGTAGTCGCGCAGCCACGACAGCGGGACCTTCATCAGAACTGCCTCAGGACGCGGAGGTCGTTCTCCCAGAACGGGCGCAGACCGGGGACCGCGTGGCGAAGCTGCGCCGTCCGCTCCAGCCCCATGCCGAACGCGAAGCCCGTCCACTCCTCAGGGTCGTAGCCGACGTTCTCGAAGACGGCCGGATCGACCATGCCGGAGCCGCCCATCTCGATCCAGCCGGAGTGCTTGCACACGCGGCAGCCCTCGCCGCCGCAGATCGGGCACGAGACGTCGGGCTCCATCGACGGCTCGGTGAACGGGAAGTAGTGCGTGCGGAACCGGACCCGGCGCTCGGCGCCGTACAGCGCCCGCATCACGTGCAGCAGCGTTCCACGCAGGTCGGCGAGCGTCAGGCCGTGGTCGACGGCGAGCCCTTCGAACTGGTGGAAGATCGTGAAATGGGTCGCGTCGATCGTGTCCCGCCGGTACACGCGGCCGATCGAGACCATGTAGATCGGCGGCTCGCGCTCCTGCATGATGTGGATCTGCGAGGGCGACGTCTCCGTGCGCAGCAGGCGCTTCCCGTCGAAGAAGAACGTGTCGCGCGGCGAGCGCGTCGGATGCCACTCCGGAAAGGCGAGCTTGTCGAAGTTGAACTCGACCGTCTCGACCTCCCGATCGTCTCGCACCTCGTAGCCGAGCCCGAGGAAGGCGTCCTCGACGGTCCGCCGGACCTGCGTGATCAGGTGGAGCTGGCCGAGCGGCATCGGCGCACCGGGGAGCGTGACGTCGAAGTCGGCGTCCTCGACGACGTCCGAGCTGAGCTCGCGCTCGCGTTGCTCCAGCGCCTGCTCGATCGCCGCCCGAGCCGCATTCAGCGCCATGCCGGTCTCACGGTCGCGCACCTCGCGCAGCGCCAGCTTCAGCGGGCTCTTGCGGCCCAGGTAGCGGACGCGCAGCTCCTCGAGCGCATCGGCGTCCGCAGCCGCGGCGATCGCGGTCCGTGCTTCGCTCTCGAGCGCCGTGGCGTCCATCGCGCGACGATACCATCGGCTTCTTGAGCGTCTACGACGCCTTCGCGCCGATCTACGACGACTGGTCGGCGGACATGACCGACGACGTCCCGTTCTACGTCGAGCTCGCCCGCGACACCGAAGGCCCGCTCGTCGAGCTCGCGGTCGGCAACGGGCGCGTCGCGATCCCGGTCGCCCGCGAGACCGGAGCGGCCCGTGCTCGGGATCGACATCCTCGCCTGCGATGCTCGCGCAGGCGCGCGAGCGCGCAGCCGCGGCGGGAGTCGAGCTGGAGCTCCGGCAGGGCGACATGCGCGACCTCGAGCTGGACGAGCCGGCGGGGCTCGTGTACTGCCCCTTCCGCGCCCTCGGCCACTTGCCGACCTGGGCCGACCGGCGCCGCGTCTTCGAGCGGGTCCACGCCGGCCTCCGCCCAGGCGGGCGCTTCGCCTGGAACTTCTTCGTCTTCGACCCGAAGATCGCCGCGCGCATCGACGGCGAGTGGCAGGAGCAGAACGGCATCCGCCACCGCGTCGACCAGTGCAAGCACGACAACCGGATCGACATCACGCTCGAGAGCGGCGACACGATCTCGCTCTGGTGGCTGAACCGGTCCGAGTGGGAAGGCCTGATCGACGTCGCCGGCTTCGAGGTCGAGGCGCTGTACGGCGGCTTCGAGCGGGAGCCGTTCGACGAGTCCGCGAACGAGTTCGTCTGGGTTGTCCGCAAGCCCTAGTCCTTACGATCCGATCGCGCGGGTCTACGACCCGTGGAGCGCGAGCGTCACCGAGGACGTGGAGTTCTACGTCGAGGAGGCGCAGGCGTCGGGCGGGCCCGTGGTGGAGCTCGCCTGTGGCACCGGCCGGATCTGCGTGCCGGTCGCGAAGGCCGGCATCCGCGTGATCGGAGTCGACGCCTCGGCGGGGATGCTCGAGGTGGCGAGGGACTTCGCGAAGGCGGAAGGGGTCGAGGCGCTGCTCGACCTGCGGCTCGGCGACATGCGGGAGCCGCCCGTGGAGGAACGCGTCCCACTCGTCCTGATCCCGTTCCGCTCGCTCCTGCACATGACCACCGAACCCGACCGTCTCCGGGCGCTCGCTGCGGCGAACGAGTTGCTCCTCCCCGGCGGCCGGCTCATCTTCGACGTGTTCGCGCCGAGCAGCGAGGACGTCGAGGACACTCACGGCCGCTGGCTCGAGCGAGAGCCGGGGATCTTCGAACGAGCCGACTGGGACGAGGGCGAGCGCACACTGACGCTGTCGGTGCGGCGCGGCGAGGAGGCGTCGACGATGCTGCTCGCCTGGCTCTCGCCGTCCGAGTGGCGGCTGCTGCTCGACCGTGCCGGCTTCGACGTGAACGAGCAGTGGGGCTGGTTCGACCGCCGTCCCTACACCGGCGGCGAGGATGTCGTCTTCTCCGCAGCCAGGCGCGGTTAGGGTACGCGCATGCTCTGGATCATCCTCGGCGTCGTCGCGGTGCTCGTCGTCGCGCTGGTCCTGTTCTACAACCGGCTCGTCACGCTGCGCAACCGGGTCGAGAACGCCTGGGCGCAGGTGGACGTCCAGCTCAAGCGGCGCTATGACCTGATCCCGAACCTCGTCGAGACGGTCAAGGGCTACGCCGCCCACGAGCGTGAGACCTTCGAGGCCGTGACCGCAGCGCGCACGCGCGCGCAGGCCGCGCAAGGGCCGGCGGAGCAGGGCGCCGCCGAAGGCATCCTCGGTCAGGCGCTCGGCCGACTCTTCGCGGTCGCGGAGGCATATCCCGAGCTGCAGGCGGACGAGAACTTCCGGCAGCTCCAGGACGAGCTCGCGCAGACCGAGAACCGAATCGCGGTCTCACGGCAGGTCTACAACGACACCGTGCTGACCTACAACACCGCCATCCAGACCGTGCCGGGCGTGTTCTTCGCCGGCCCGTTCGGCTTCTCCAAGAAGGACTTCTTCGAGGTGGAGGACCAGGCCCGGGAGGCGCCACGCGTCGCGTTCTAGCGTTGCGCTGTCTGGCGGCGCTCGTGCTCGCCGGGGACGCCGCCGCCAAGTCGTTCACGCTGCCCGCCGCGGACGTCGTCGTCCAGGTCGACCCGGACGGGTCGCTGATCGTCGACGAGGTGATCGCGTTCGCCTTCGACGGTGACTTCAGCGGCGCCTTCCGCGAGATCCCGCTCCGCGACGGGGAGACGCTCGACCAGGTGGCGGTCTCGGAGGAGGACGTCCGCTACAGCCCGGGCGCGTCCGCAGAGCTCGGCTCGACCGGCGAACCGGGGACGTTCGGGACGACGGAGACGGACAAGGGCGTGCGGATCGTCTGGCACTACCGGGCCGTGTCGGAGACGCGGAGCTTCCGCATCCACTATCGGCTCCGCGGCGTCGCGGTCGCCTACGACGACGTAGTCGACGTCAATCGTCCAGGTCTGGGGGGACGAGTGGGAGGTCGGGCTGGGGCAACTCACCGCCGCCGTCGTCGCTCCGGCCGACATCCTGCGGGCCTGGGGCCATCCCGTCGCCGTCCGCGGCGACGTCACGCTCGACGGCCGTCGCGCGACTCTCCGCGCGGTCGAGATTCCTGCCGGCCAATTCGTCGAGCTCCGCGCTCTGATCCCGCGCCGCGTGTTCACCTCGACGGCGGGTATGCGGGTCGAACAAGGCCCGGGGCTCGAGCGGATCGTCGCCGAGGAGCGCGACGACGCGGCGGCCTACGAGCGCGACCAGCGCAAGATCGACGAAGCGCTCGACAATCTGCCGCGCACGCTCGCCACCCTGCTCGCGCTCGCGCTCGGCCCGGCGCTCGCGCTCCTCGCCTTCGTCTGGTGGCGCTTCGGCCGCGAGCGCGAGACGGCGTACGACCGCGAGTACGAGCAGGAGCCGCCGACCGAGACCCAGCCCGCGCTCGTCCCGTCGCTGCTCGCCCAGGGCGGGACGCCGGGATCGCTCGAATTCACCGCGACGCTGTTCGACCTGATCCGGCGGGGGCGCTACCGCTCCGAGCCGGTGACGACGCGAGCGGAAGATCTGGGGCGGCCTCAAGACCCAGCAGGTCTCGGATCTCGAGCTCTCGCTCGGCGACGTGGAGGCGCCCGTCGAGGCGTTCGAGGCGCCGGTCGCTCAGGTGGTCGACGCGATCCTCGCCGAAGGGCCGGAGCGTCTGTCGCGCTTCCGCGACCGGATCGAGGAGGACCGGACCGGGAACTCGGAGCGCTTCACGGCGTTCAAGTCGGCGGTCGGGACTGAGATCTCGGGTCGCAAATGGTTCAGCAACACCGGGCTCGTCGCGCTGCTCGCAGGCGCGGGCGTGCTCGCCGTCGCGGGCGGGCTGACGCTCCTCGGTGGGATCGGCTCCTTCAACTCGATCGCGCCGTCGTGGAGGAGCGTCGTCGCGATCGCGCTCGGCGTCTGCGGGCTCGTGGGCGCCGCCACGCTCGTGATCGCGGCGTTCAATCGCCCGCTCTGGCGCCGTCGCACCCCGGCCGCGCAGGCGGAGGCAGAGCGGTGGGAGGCGTTCCGCCGTTACCTGACCGACTTCCCGCGGCTCGACATCGCCCCGGCGGCGACGCTCGAGCTCTGGGAGCGCTACCTCGTCTACGGGATCGCGTTCGGGATCGCCGAGCGGGTCCTCCAGGGGGCGCAGCTGCACATGCCCGAGGCGCTCGCGCAGGCGAGCACTCTCTACTGGATCGGCCCGCACGGCGACCTCGCCTCGGGGCCGACCTCGATGAGCATCGGCGACCTGGCGTCGGGGTTCGGCTCCGCGCTCGCGCCGCCCTCGTCAGGGTCGGGCGGTTTCGGCGGCGGCTTCTCGGGCGGCGGCGGAGGCGGCGGCGGTGGTGGAGGCGGCGGCGCCTGGTGAGACTCGCGGCGGTCGTGGTCGCGGTCGCGTCCGGCGCTCCCTAGCTTCGGCCACCCTCGAGAACTCGCGAAATCATCGCCGAGTAGTCGAGCTCGCCGGCACCGTCGCGCTCCGCGTCGGCGAGCCAGGCACGAGCCGCGGCGGCCAGCCTCAGGTCGACGTGCTTCTCCGCAGCCGCCGCCGCGATCAGGTCGGCGTCCTTACGGGCGAGGGAGAGCGCGAAGCGAGCCGGGTACTCGGCGCTCTCGATCGACTCGCGTCGCCGCTCGGCCTGCGCGGCGATCGGTGTGGCTGCGAGCACGTCGTAGGCAACGGTCCGCGGCAGGCCCAGCGCGTCGGCGAGGGCCAACGCCTCGGCGAGGACACCCAACGTGCCGAAGAGGGTCGAGTTCGCGACGAGCTTGGCCGCGGTCGCAGCACCGAGCGGGCCGACAGGCACGACGGCTCCGAGCATCGAAAGCAGCGGCGTCCAGCGATCGACGAGCGCCGGCGGGCCGCCCGCGAAGATCTTGAGCGTTCCGGCCTCGGCTTCCGCGAGGCTCCCGAGCACGGGCGCGTCGAGCAACCCCGCGCCGCGCTGCAACGAGGACTCCAGCCGCGAGATCGCGGCCGGGTCGACCGTCGTCATCTGCACGACGGTGGTCGCGTCGGTTGCACCGGCGGCGATGCCCGCCGGACCTTCCGTGACCTCCCGCAGAGCTTGCGGATCGCGAACCATGACGATGACCGCCTCGGTCCGCTCCGCGGCATCGGCGGGACTGATTGCCTGCGTCGCGCCGAGCTCCACCAGCGGTCCGGCCTTCGTGCGGTCCCGATTCCAGACGACGAGCTCGTGGCCGGCTTCCGCGAGGCGGGCGGCCATGCGACTCCCCATCGCCCCGAGCCCGATGAAGCCGACGGAGGTCACGTCGGCGATCCTCTCAGGCGCGAGCGCTCGTAGAGCGCGATCGCGCCGGCGACGGCGACGTTGAGGGACTCGGCCGCGCCCGTCGTCGCGATCGTCGCGCTCGTGTCGCAGGCGCCGACAAGCTCCTGCGGGAGCCCGTCCCGCTCCGCGCCGAGGACGAACGTCGTCGGGCCGGAGAGGTCGAGCTCGTGCAGCGGCGGCGCCCCGTGTGCGACGAGCGCCACTCGCTGCCCCGGCGCGTCGTCGAAGTCGAGCAGCGGCACACGGAAGATCGCCCCGGCCGACGCGCGTAGCGCCTTCGAGCCGAGCGGGTCGGCGCAGCCCTCGGAGATCGCGACCGCCGCCCCGAAGGCGTCCGCGGCACGAAGCAGCGTGCCGACGTTGCCGGGATCCGACACGCGCCAGAGCGCAATCGTCGTCTCACGAGTCTCTCGCGGCAGGGCGGCGGTGCGATAGACGGCGACGACGCGCGCCGGATGCGGCAGCGTCGAGATCGCGGCGAGCAGCTCGGGCTCGACGTTCTCGCCGGCGACGAGGCAGCTCGATCGGCTCGATCCCGGCCGCGGCGGCAGCCTCGACCAGGTCCTCGCCCTCGACCGCGAAGAGCCCGAGCTCCTCGCGCTTGCGCTTCTGCGCGAGGAGCTTCCGGACGAGCTTCAGCGTCGGGTTCGACGCCGAGGTGATGAGCAAGGCGCTACGCGGCCTTGGACGACTCGAGCGCGGCCTTGGCCTGCTCGACGACAGCCGTGAACGCGGCCGGATCGGCCACGGCCAAATCGGCCAAGCACCTTGCGGTCGAGCTCGATGCCGGCCTTGTGCAGGCCGGAGATGAACTGGTTGTACGACATCCCGTTGGCGCGCGCGGCTGCGTTGATGCGCACGATCCAGAGCTGACGGAAGGTCCGCTTCTTGTTCTTGCGGTCGCGGTAGGCATAGACGAGCGAGTGCTCGACCTGCTCCTTCGCGTAGCGGTAGCTGCGGCTCTTGAGCCCCCAGTACCCCTTCGCCTGGCCGAGGACCTTACGGCGCTTCTTGCGCGCGTGAACTGATCGCTTTACGCGTGGCATCTACTTCAGCCCCAGCAGCTTCTTGAGCCTCGGAGCGTCGACCTTGGCAACGCTGTAGTCCTTGCCGAACGCGCGCTTACGCTTGGCCGACTTGTGCTCCAGGTTGTGGCTCTGCATCGCGTGCCGGCGCAGGATCTTTCCCGTCCCCGTCACTTTGAAGCGCTTCTTCGCTCCGCTGCCCGTCTTCATCTTTGGCATCTGATTTCACTCCTGCGTTCTTCGTTGGGCCCAGCAGCATGACCATGTTGCGACCGTCGAGGAGCGGCGGCGACTCGACCGCGCCGATCTCCTTGATCTCCTCGGCGAGACGGAGCAGCAGGTCGCGGCCGCGCTCCGGGTGCAGGTTCTCGCGCCCCCGGAACATGATCGTGACCTTGACCTTCGCGCGCTGGTTGAGGAAGCGCACGACGTGGCCTTTCTTCGTCTCGTAGTCGTGAATACCGATCTTCGGCCTGAACTTGATCTCCTTGATGTTGATCTGGGTCTGGTGCTTCCGCGCGAGCTTGGCCTTCTGCTCCTGCTCGTAGCGGTACTTGCCGTAGTCCATCACCCGCGCGACCGGAGGATCGGCCGCCGCGGCGACCTCGACGAGATCGAGACCCTTCGAGTACGCGTACTCGCGCGCTTCGTCGGTCGTCTTGATCCCGATCTGCTCGCCGTCCTCGCCCACCAGGCGTACCTGGGGGACTCGGATGTTCTCGTTGATCCGGTCCTGCGGCTGAGGTACGCGCCGGTCGTCCGGACGGCGTCTGGGCCTCAAAGGCTCTTCACCAAGCTCGTGGAATCCTCCCTATCGACGACGAAAAACCGCTGCACGCAGCGGCCACATTTCCTCGTCCAACCGGCTCGGTTGAACCCTCGCGAGCCAATCATGCGATTGCGCCCGGGAAGGTGAGGGGCAGTGGTCCGCTCCTTCTTTCAGGCCGAGATCGTAGCAATCTCTACGCGGAACCGTTCGAGCAGTTCCTCGAGGCTCATCGTCGACTGCTCCCCACCCCGCTCGCGCACTGCGAGCGACGCATCCGACTCACGGTCGCCGTAGACGATCGTGTACGGGCACCTTCTCGATCTCGGCGTCCCGGATCCGCTTGCCGAGCGTGTCGTCGCGCTCGTCCACGTCGACCCGGAAGCCTTCGGTCGCGAGCCGCTGCTGCAGCTCGTGCACCGCCTCGCGGTGAACCTCGCCGACGGGGATCAGGCGCACCTGCACCGGCGCGAGCCAGAAGGGGAAGGCGCCGCCGTAGTGCTCGACGATGATGCCGATGAAGCGCTCGAGCGAGCCGAGCAGGGCGCGGTGGATCACGATCGGCGTGTGCTCGACGTTGTCCGGCCCCATGTAGGTGAGGCCGAACCGTTGCGGCATCTGCGCGTCCGCCTGGATCGTCCCCATCTGCCAGGAGCGGCCGAGCGTGTCCTGCATGTGCAGGTCGATCTTCGGGCCGTAGAAGGTTCCCTCGCCCTCGCCGATCACGTAAGCGATCTCGTGCCGCTCGAGCGCCGCCTGCAGGATTCCCTCGGCGCGATCCCACTCCTCGTCGGTGCCGAGCCTGTTCTCGGGGCGGGTCGAGAGCTCCGCGTGCGGGGTGACACCGAAGATCGCGTAGAGGTCCTTCGCGAACTCGATGCAGCCGTCGATCTCCTCCGGCACCTGCTCCTCGGTGCAGAAGATGTGCGCGTCGTCCTGCGTCACGTGGCGGACGCGCAGCAGCCCGTGCAGCGCGCCGGCGAGCTCGTTGCGGTGCAGCGTCGAGCTCTCGGCGTAGCGGATCGGCAGGTCGCGGTAGCTGCGCAGCTGCGAGCCGAAGAGGAGCATGTGGCCGGGGCAGTTCATCGGCTTCAGCGCCGCGTGCGGCTCCTCGCCCTCGCCGCGCGACGAGGAACATGTTCTCGCGGAACTTCTCCCAGTGGCCGCTCGTGACCCACACCGTCGTGTCGTAGATCAGCGGCGTCTTCACCTCGGCGTAGCCGCGCTTCTCGTTCTCCCGCCGCCGCAGGTCCTCGAGCTGGTTCCAGATCACCATCCCCTTCGGGTGCCAGAACGGCGAGCCGGGCGACTCCTCCGAGAGGTGGAAGAGGTCGAGCTCCCGGCCGAGCTTGCGGTGGTCGCGCGCCTTCGCCTGCTCGAGCCGCTCGAGGTGCGCGTCGAGGTCGGCCTGCGAGTAGAAGGCCGTCCCGTAGATCCGCGTCAGCTGCGTGTTCTTCTCGTCGCCGCGCCAGTAGGCGCCCGCGAGCGAGGTGAGCTTGACCGCCTTGATCGGCTTCGAGTCCTGCAGGTGCGGGCCGCGGCAGAGGTCGGTGAACTCGCCCTGCGTATACAGAGAGATGTCGCCCTCGGCGGTGTCGACGAGCTCGGCCTTGTACGGCTCGTTCTCCTCGAGGAAGCGCTGCTTGGCCTCGGCGGCCGAGATCTCCTCCCGCTCCCAGGAGCGGCCCTCCTTCAGCTCGCGCTGGATCTCGGCCTCGATCTTCTCCAGATCCTCTTCGCGGATCGGCTCGGGGAACTCGAAGTCGTAGTAGAAGCCGTTCTCGATCGGCGGCCCGATCGCGACCTTCACGCCCGGGTAGAGCCGGCGGACGGCCTCGGCGAGCAGGTGCGCGGCCGAGTGCCGGAGCACCGAGAGCGCGTCCGGGTCGTCCTTGTCGCGCGTCGTCAGGAACTGGACCGGCTGGCCGTCGCGCAGCGGCAGGCGGAGATCCTGCACGGCGCCGTTCGAGCGCACGAGCACCGCCTGCTCGGCGAGCTTCGGCCCGATCGCGCGCGCGGCGTCGAGGCCGGTGGCGCCGTCCGGAAGTTCGAGTTCCGTCGAGTCGGGGAGAACGACCTTCATGAGCGATCAGGATACTCAGCCACCACGCGAGGACGACCGGAACGACGAGGTCGAGGGATCGCCGGTCCCGGATCCCGAAGAGGAGCAGGGCGACGCGGAGGACGTTCCCGAAGCCGACTAGGAGATGGCGTCGCGCCAGCGGCGGTGGACGACGACGCCGGCGACGAGCACCGCCAGGATGAACAGGAGGCCGAACACGACCAGCGCGAGCGACGTCTGCTGCCCGAGCGCGACGACCTCGAGTATCGGCGCCTCGCTGCGAGCCCGGCCACGACGACGCGGTAGCTGGCCGCGTGGGACGTCCGGGACCTTCACCGACAGGGTCCCCGCGGTCGCGATCCGCCCCAGAGCGACCGGCGCCGCCGCTCGCTCGAGCGACTCGAGCGAGACCTCGCCCGCTGCGGGCCCGACACGGTGATCGTCTCGCCCACCGCCGCCCGGACGGGATCGAGCGTGACCGGCACCGCGGCGGCGGCGCCCGCCGCCGAGGCGAGCGCGACGAACGCGAGGAAGGCAGCCGTTTTCACGATCGCGGCTGAGGGTATCCCCTGCTCAAGCAACGAAGGGGGAATCACCATGCATCAATCCATTCGCGAGGCGATGACGGCGAATCCGACGACCGTCGAGCCCGGCACGACCGTCCAGGAAGCCGCCCGCATCATGAAGTCCGAGGACGTCGGCTCGCTGCCGATCGTCGAGGGCGACCGCCTCGTCGGCGTCGTCACCGACCGGGATCTCGCGATTCGCATCCTTGCCGAGGGCAAGAGCGCGGACACGACCGTCGGCGAGATCGCGTCGAAGGACGTCGTCACCGTCGACCCGCAGCAGAGCCTCGAGGAGGCCGCGCGGCTGATGGCGGAGCACCAGATCCGGCGGCTGCCCGTGACCGAGGAGGACGGAAAGCTCGTCGGCATCCTCGCGCAGGCCGACGTGGCCCAGAGCGGCCACGACGCGCTGACGGGCGAGGTCGTCCAGCAGATCTCGCAGTAAAGGGCGGCAAGGCCACGGCTCGCAGGAGCGAGTACTGAATTGACGAACCCCATCCCGAAGGGTGTAGCGGCACGAGAAAACTGCCGATACACCCTTCGGGATGGGGATTGCCGTCTACAAAGGCCCGTTCGGGCGCGAGCAAGCGGAGCGCCTGCTCTGGCGCGCCGGCTTCGGCCCGCGGCGCGGCGAGGCTGCGGCGCTGGCGAAGCTCGGGCTCCACGACGCCGTCCATTCGCTGACCCGGCCGGGCGGCGAGAAGTTCGTCGGCCCCAAGCCCCGCGACGACAAGGGCCGCGCGCTCGCTCCCGGCGACGCCTGGGGCCACGACCACCTCTGGTGGCTCGACCGGATGGTGCGGACGTCCCGCCCGCTCGTCGAGCGGATGACGCTCGTCTGGCACGACTGGTTCGCGACCTCGCTCGACGGCGTCGGCTCGCAGAAGCTGATGCTGAACCAGAACAAGCTGCTGCGCCGCCTCTCGCTCGGCTCGTTCGACTCGATGCTCCGGGAGATCACGAAGGACCCGGCGATGCTGCTGTGGCTCTCCGGCACGGAGAACACGCAAGTGGTCGCCGAACGAGAACTACGCCCGCGAGCTGATGGAGCTGTTCACGCTCGGCGCCGGCCGCGGCTACACGGAGCGCGACGTGCGCGAGCAGGCCCGCGCCCTGACCGGCTTCAACAACGACTGGAAGCGCGGCCCCGGCAACGTCAACTTCCGCTTCGAGGCCAAGCGCCACGACCAGGGGCAGAAGCGCGTCTTCGGCAAGACGGGCGCCTTCGACTGGCAGGACGCCGTCCGGCTCTGCCTCCACCACCCGAAGCATCCGGCCTTCTTCGTCGACAAGCTCTGGCGCTACTTCGTCCCGACGACGCCCGACGCGGCCACGCGCCGCTCGCTCGAGAGCCTGTACCGCAAGGACTTCCAGATCCGCCCCGTCGTCGAGGCGATCCTCCTCCACCCCGCCGTCCACGCCGGGCCGCGGATGGTGAAGCCGCCGGCCGTCTACACCGCCGGCCTGCTGCGCGCGCTCGGCCGCGGCGTCGACACCCAGGCGTGGGCGTGGCTCTCGGGCATGTCCGGCCAGCGGCTCTTCATGCCGCCGAACGTGTCCGGCTGGGACGACGAGCGCTGGCTCGACACCGCGACCTTCCGCGGCCGCTGGGAGGTCGCGAACTACGCCAGCACGCCCTTCGCCCTGACCGACAAGCAGGCGGCTTCGCTGCCGGCCGAGCCGAAGGCGCTGGTGGATGGCGCGATCAAGTTCTGGGGCTCCCCCACGCTGCGGCCCGAGACGCGCGCCGCGCTCGTCGGCTTCGCGACGAAGGCGATGGGCGACGCCGACCAGCGCTGGAAGAAGACGAGCTACCGCTTCCTGACCGCGAACGCGCTCCGCCAGCTGATCGCCGTCTCCCCCGACCTCCAGACCTCCTGATGGCCCGCTGCTGCAACGACTTCTCCCGCACCGACCTGATGCGCCGCGCCGCGGCCGAGGCCGGACGCGGGCTGCCCGCGATCGAGGCGGGGATGCCGGTGCCGGCGGGCACCGGGCTCGACCGCCGCAGCTTCCTCGCGCGCGAGCGCCGGCCTCGCGCTCGCCGTCTACGGCGGCTCCTCGCTCCTGCCGCGCGCGTTCGAGGAGGGCATCGCCGCAGCCACCGCGGCCGGGCCGCAGCGCGTGCTCGTCTCCGTCTTCCTCGACGGCGGCGCCGACTCGCTCTCGATGCTGTTCCCGAGCGGCGACCCGCTCTACCGCCAGCTCCGCCCGCGGCTCTCGCTGCCGGCCTCGGCCGGCCTGCCCTTCGCCGAGGACGACCGGCTGCGCTGGCATCCCTCGCTCGCCGGGCTCGCGACGCTGCACCAGGAGAGGGAAGGTGAGCGTCCTTCCGGGCGTCGGCTACACAGGCCCCGACCAGTCGCACTTCACCTCGCGGCATTTCTGGGAAGTCGGCGCGACGAGCGAGAAGCTCCGCACCGGCTGGCTCGGCCGCTACCTCGACCGCGTCGGCTCGCCCGACAACCCGCTGCAGGGCCTCTCGCTCGAGTCGCGCCTCCAGCCCGCGCTCGCGACCGCGAAGATGCCGGTCGCGTCGATCGACGGCCCCGACCGCTACAGCTTCTGGACGCGCAACGTCTGGGGCGACGTCGAACAACCGCCTGCTCGATGCGATCGGCACGCTCGGCGCGCTGCCGACCGGCGGCGACGCCGCGCTCGCCCAGGCGACGTCGGCCGCACGACAGGCGGCGCGGCTGCGCCAGCAGCTGCTGCCGTTCACGCCCAAGGGCGACGCCCCCGGCTTCACCAGCCCGGTCGCGTATCCGAAGGGCGAGGACGACGAGTTCCCGCGCCGCCTCGCCGGTCTCGCCGCGATGCTCGGCGCCGGCCTGCCCGTCCGCGTCGTCGCGCTGACGGCGCCCGGCATGTACGACACCCACGACGACCAGCCGGAGCGAGCTTGCGAACGGCCTCAAGCTCACGGCCGACAGCCTGCTCGCGTTCCAGCGCGACCTCGAGTCGCGCGGGCTCGCCGACCGCGTCCTCGTCCACGTCTGGTCGGAGTTCGGCCGCCGCGCGAAGGAGAACGGCTCGAACGGCACCGACCACGGCGCGGCGGGCGCGGGCTTCCTGATCGGCTCGCGCGTGAGCGGGACAGATGATCGGCGAGTTCCCGGGCCTCGCGAAGCTCGACAAGGACGGCAACCTGCGCGCGACGTCGGACTTCCGCGGGCTCTACGGCAGCCTGCTCGAGGAGTGGCTCGGCACCGACGCCGAAGCGATCATCCCGGGCGCGCGGAGCTTCGCCCGGCCGAAGATCCTGCGATGATCGCGACCGCGCTCGTGCTCCTCACGCTCGCCCCAGCGCGGGTCCAGGTGGGCGCCGACGAGTTCAGCTACTCCCTCTCGCGCCAGACGATCAAGGCAGGCCCGGCGATCGTGCAACTCGTCAACTACGGCGAGGACGAGCACGACCTGCGCCTCCGCCGCACCGGCGGCACGCGCACGTACCGGATCGGCAAGGTTCGCCCGGGCGGGCTCGGCGAGCTCGAGGCCCGTTTCCTCGCCGGGCGGTTCACGCTCTGGTGCTCGCTGGCCGACCACCGCAAGCGCGGGATGAGCGCCACGCTCGTCGTCCGCAACCCGTGACCCTCCGCCACACCTACTAGGATCCCGGCTCACCCACGAACGGGAGTCGTCACATGTCAATCATGGACAAGATCAAGTCGTTGTTCTCGGGCGGATCGGACGCCTCGACGGACGACCACGCCGGCCACGACCATTCGGGCCACGATCACGACCACTCGCACGACGAGCCCGCTGCGGCGATGCCGCCTGCCGACCCCGCCGGTGATGCCGGCGGCGAGGATCGGCCCGCCTAGAGGATCAGCACCCGTGGGGGAGCTTCGGTTCCCCCACGGAGCTGCGCTCTACCAGTCGGTCGGGCGGAAGTCCTTCAGGAACCGGCCCCAGACGTGCTCGCCGGTGTTGAAGCCGGCGATGATCGGGTCGACGATCCGCGCCGCGCCGTCGACGATGTCGAGCGGCGGGCGGAACCGGTGCTCGGCCGTCTTGCGCTCCGCGAGCTCGACCGGGTCCTCGTCCGTGACCCAGCCGGTGTCGACGCTGTTCATGTGGATGCCGTCGGCCTGGTAGTCGGCTGCCGAGGTTCGCGTCATCATGTTCAGCGCGGCCTTCGCCATGTTCGTGTGCGGGTGCCGGGTGGTCTTGAAGCGCCGGTAGAACTGCCCCTCGACGGCCGACACGTTGACGATGTGCTTGTCGCGCGTGTGCTTCTGGCCTTGGGGCGTCCGCAACAGGAGCGGCTTCAGCCGCGCGTTGAGGACGAACGGGGCGACCGCGTTGACGAGCTGGGTCTCGAGCAGCTCGACCGACGACACCTCGTCGAGCAGCAGGCGCCAGGAGTTGCGGTCGCGGAGATCGACCTGCTGCAGATCCTGGTCGAGGCGCCCTTCGGGAAAGAGATCGTTCTGCTCCGACGAGGTCCTCCGGCAGGAGCGCCACCTGCGAGAGCTCGGCCGAGCCTGCCGGAAGCATCTCCGTGCGGCGGAGCCCTTCGTACTCGCCGAGGAGCGCGCGGACATGCGCCGGCATCGCGCCGGCCGCGTCCCGTTCGCCCTCCAGCATGTGGCGGTAGAACTCCGACGGCCGGCGAACGGTCTGGCAGGCGTTGTTGACGATGAAGTCGAGTCGCTCCCTGGTCGAGAGCAGGTGCGTGCAGAACGCCTCGACGCTCGGCGTGTGGCGCAGGTCGAGCCCGAAGATCTCGAGCCGGTCGCCCCAGACCTCGAAGTCGGCCTCCCGCGCGTACCGGGACGCGGAGTCGCGCGGGAAGCGGGTCGTGACGATCAGCTGCGCGCCTGCCCGCAGCAGCTTGATCCCGGCCTGGTAGCCGATCTTCACGCGGCCGCCGGTGAGCAGCGCGACGCGGCCCGTCAGATCGGCGGTCTCCGTCCGCTTGCCGAAGTTGAAGTCGCCGCAGGGCCGGCAGAGCTGGTCGTAGAAAGGGTGCAGGTCGACGTAGTCCTGCTTGCACACGTAGCAGTGCTGCGGCGCGATCGCCTCCCGGAACCCGGGATCGTCCTCCACTTCGACCTGCTCGAACCCGGAGGGTGGGAACACGTTCGGCGACGTGTAGACCGGCTTGTCGCGTAGGACGCCGGATGCCGGTCTCGGCGAGCACGGCCTCGTCGCGGCCGAGCCTGGCTGCCTTCTTCTCGCGCCGCACGACCTTGTTGAACCGCCGTCGCTGGACGACGTCCGGGTTGTGGACGTCGCCGGCCGCAGCCAGCAGCCGCGTCCGTTCCTCGAGCGGCAGCGCCTTCAGCAGGCTCCGGTCGCGGACGACCGCTTCGAGCGCCTCGGCGGCGGCCTTCAGCCGCTCGACGACGCCGTCCTCCGGCGCCGCTGGTACCCCTTCGTGCTCACCAATGGCCATCGCGGCAGGGTAGCGACCGATGTCTTCGCTTACGAGCGCGCGGACAGGCCCGTAGGCAAGCGCTGGCGCGTTCGCGAGTGCTTCCTCGATGGTCGCGACGATCGCTTCGGGGTCGGCACCCTTCTCGAGGTAGCTCGCCGCTCCGAGCGCGAGCACTTGCTCGGCGACGGTGGCGCTGGCGAAGCCCGAGAAGACGACGATCTGCGCAGCCGGTGCGACGCGCCGAAGCTCGGGTATCGCTTCGAGGCCGCTACGGTTCGGCATCGCGAGATCGAGCACGATCACGTCCGGCTGGAGCCGTTCGGCCTCGGCAATGGCTTCGTTGCCGTCGGCCGCTTCGCCGACCACTCGCAGACCGGGGCTCGAGTCCACGATCACGTCCGACCAGCGCGCGCACCGACTCGCTGTCGTCGCAAATCAAGACTCCGGCCGCCGTGTCGCCCGCCGCGGGCGCCCCGTTGCTCACAGCTACGCTCGGCGCCGAGTCGCGGATCAGGTCACGAAGCGGCAATCCTTGTCGTCCCAGCTCGTCGAGAGATCTGCTGACGATCGCGCGGGTATTCTCGAGGGCATCGAGCAGCGCGTCCCGTGATTCGTCGGTCCGGTCGAGCTCGAGCGCGAGGTGGGCGACGGCGAGCGACTGTACGACGCCGTCGTGAAGCTCGAGCACGCGCAGCTGTTGGGCACGCACGCGCTCCCTCTCGCGCAGCGTCTCGGCGTTGCGACGGTCGAACGCCCCCTGCAGGTGCTGGTACTCGCCGAAGCGGCGCAAGGTGATGTCGATCGCGCTCTGCAGCTCTTCCGGCCTGCTGTCGACGATGTAGGCGAAGACACCGCGCGACGCCGCCTCGTTCACCCATTCCCCGTCGTAGGCGTCCAGCAGCGCGATCACCGGACAGAACGCTTGCGCCACGATCTCCGAGATCTGGTCCAGCGCATGCTCGGCGCTCTCGCCGAGCCCGACCAGAGCCACGTCGGGACGCTCCCGGGCCGTCACCGCTGCGACATCCGAGACGTGGATCTCGCGGGCTATCACCTCGTGCCCGAGCCCCGTCACCACCTCGGCGAGAATCTCGAGTCGGTCTGCGCGCTGATTCGCGATCAAGACGCGAAGGTGATGGATCCCGTCCACTTTGTGCCTTCCGTAACGAATCGGGGGCAACGAGAACGGGCGCGAGGGTTGGGCGCAGACGTCTGCGGCTGCCGAAAAAGCGTCCTGCCTGAGCCAAATTGTAACAGATTTTACAAATGGCTCCAAAACCTCAGGCTATCTCCCCTCTCGGACGGAAGCGCCCGCCGGCTGGTAGATGAGGATGGCCACACCGTCGCCGACCACTTTCGAGTCGACGAGCCGCAGCGGCTTCTTGTCGGTCGTCTCGCCGAAGAGGCGCTTTCCGCTTCCCAGTACGACCGGGAACACCATCAGCCGGAATTCGTCGACGAGGTCGTTCTCGACCAGGGCCTGCACGAGTCGCGGACTGCCGTGGACGACGATGTCGCCGTCCTGCTCCTGCTTCAACTTCGGGACCTCGTCCGCAACGTCGCCCTTCAGCACGGTCGTGTTGTTCCACTCGGGACGCTCGAGGGTCGAGGAAACCACGTACTTCGGCATCGTGTTGAGCTTGTCGGCGAACTCGCCTTCCCTGGCCGGCCAGGCCGCAGCGAAGCCCTCGTAGGTCACCCTCCCCAGCAGCAGCGCCTCGGACGCCAAGGTCTCGTCGAGCTTGAACTTGTCGCCGTCGTCGCCGCGGTTGATCTCGAAGCTCCAACCACCGTGCCTGAAGTCCTCGCCTCCACCCGGGGCCTCGACAACGCCGTCGAGCGAAACGAACTCCGTTACGACGATCCTGCCCATGTGCTCCTCCTTCTCGTCGGTGGTCATCCGCATGCTCGGCTACCATACTCAACCAGATGGTTGAACACGAGGTGGTGGCACTTGGCGGTCGATCAGCTGGACAGCACGTTCGCGGCACTCGCCGATCCGACGCGGCGTGCGATCCTGGCGCGGCTCACGGAGGGCGAGGCCACGGTGAACGAGCTGGCCGAACCGTTTCCGATCAGCCTCCAGGCGGTCTCCAAGCACCTCAAGGTGCTCGAGCGCGCGGGGCTGATCACGCGCGGCCGCTCGGCGCAGCTTCGGCCCTCGCGCCTGCAGGGGTCACCGCTGAAGGAGGCCGTCGACTGGCTCGAGCAGTACCGTCGGTTCTGGCAGGGAAGCTTCGACCGTCTCGACGAACGCCTGCAGGCGAGCGATGAAGGACACGAGCATGGTTGAGCCGGGCATCACGATCACGCGCGTCTTCGACGCGCCGCGTGAGCGGGTGTGGCGGGAGTGGACCGAGCCTGAGCGCTTCGCGGACTGGTTCGGCGGCAGCGAATCCGAGGTGCCGCTGGCCAGCGTTTCGATGGACGTCAGACCCGGTGGCTCATGGCGGCTGACGATGTTCGCCGACCCGGAGCGCCGCGAGATCCGGTGGAAGGGCCAGTACCGCGAGGTAGTCGTGCCCGAGCGACTCGTGTTCACCGTCTCCGACCAGCCGGGAGACTGCCTACGAGCTGATCACCGTCGTCCTCACCGACCTCGGCGACGGCCGGACCGAGATGCGCTTCCAGCAGCGCGGAGCAATGTCGGCCGAGCAATACGAGCGCGCCGAGCGCGGGTGGTCGTCCTTCTTCGACCGCATTGCCGAACGCTTGGCCGACGCCTGACCGCGCGGCGCTACCGGGAAAAGTGGGTCAACCGTGGCCCGAGCTCGGCGAAGGCGACCTCGAAGTCGGTCGTCTCCTCGACCTCCACGTCCGCGACCGACGTCATCCGGTTCAGGAACTCCATTCGAGCAACCCGATGCCGGTCCGCCACCTCGCGGCTCTCCCAGAATGTGAGCCCAACCGACGTACCCTCCCGCGACAGCATCAGAAACCCGTCGAACCCCTCGATCTCGCGAAGCCAGCGCAGCATTTCTTCAGCCACGATCGCCGCGTTCTCGATCGGCTGATCGGTCGTATTGACCCGTGTGAAGCTGACGTACACGCCTCTGATCTTCGCAGGTTCTCAGGAAGACCGTTGTGCCACGATGACGAGATGAGGCCCTGGTTCGCCTGGTTGATCGCAGTGCCGCTTGCGGTGATTGGGACGCTCGCGGGCCACTCGGCCGGCTACCGAGCAGCGGTTCCGGATGCGCACGAACGTGCCCATGTGCTGGCTTCGAGCGGACACGGATACCTGCAGTACGCGCCGCTCTTTGTCTCACTGTGCGCCGCGCTCGCCGCCCTCGGGGTCGTCGCGACGGCAGTCGTTGCCGTCCGCGGCCGCGACGCAACCGGCGGCGCCCGGCAAATTGCGTTCGTGGGCGCGCTCGCGCCGGTCGCATTCACGCTGCAGGAGTTGATCGAGCGGTATGCGCATGGCGGACGCGTGGACTGGGGTCTCCTGGTTTCGGGGCCGTTCCTCGTCGGCCTCGCGACGCAACTGCCGTTCGGGCTGCTCGCCGCCGCGATCGCGTTCGCATTGGCCTCTGCCGCACACCGCGTCGGGCAGGCGATCAGAACCGCTCGACCGCCCGGCAGGCGCTCGATCGCGATCAGCTTCCTGACCTGGCTCTCAGCCGATCTTCCCCGCGAGGCGGTTCTCGCACGCGGCTACGCCGGACGCGGTCCTCCGTTGCTCGCCTAGCCGAGTGGGCGCGGCCGCTCTCGGCCGCCGATCGAAGCGAGGAGAGATGGACGATCACCCGAGCCGTCGTTCGTGCCGGCTGGTGCTGGTCGCGGTTGCCGCAGTGCTGGCGGCGCTCGCGATGGTGCCGGCGGCGGGTGCGCACGCGCGGCTGATCGCGACTGAGCCGGCGAACGACGCGGTGCTCGAGCAGAGCCCTCGCTTCGTGCTGCTTCGGTTCGACGAGCCGGTGGAGACGGCGTTCGGCGCGATCCGCGTCTACGACGCGCGGGCACGCCGGGTCGACTCGGGCGAGGTCGCGCGTCCAAGCGAGCGGGAAGCCCGGATCGCGCTCGACCGCCGACTCGGGCGGGGCACCTACACGGCCACCTGGCGGGCGGTTTCCGCCGACGGCCATCCGGTCTCGGGCGCATTCGTCTTCCACGTCGGCGCTCCGGGCGCGAATCCGGCCGGTGTGGCGGCTCAGGTGCTCGAGGGCGGGACGCCGGCTTCCGTGTCGGTGCTGTTCTCGATCGTGCGGGCGCTCGACTTCCTCCTGCTACTCCTCGTCGGCGGCGGCACCTTGATGCTGATCGTGGGACTGGCGCGGGCGCTCGACGCAGACACGGCCGCGGCTGTCGCTGCTCCTTGCAGGAGCCGCGTTTCTGCTGGCGATTGTGGCGCTCACGGGGATCGTGCTGCAGGGAGCGGCGGCGGGCGGCTTCGGCCTGCGCGAAGCGTTGCACTGGGACGTCGTCTCGGCTGTGCTCGGGACGCGGTTCGGGACGGTGTGGGTCGTGCAGGCAGGGCTGGCGCTTGCGTGTGCGGTTCTGCTGACAGCGAGCGGGCGCGTGCCCGTGCTCGGCTTGGCGGCGCTGTTCCCGGCTGCGCTGGCGCTGCTGACACCGTCGCTGTCGGGACACGCAAGCGTCTCCGGCAGCATCGCGCTGGTCACCGACATGGCGCACGTCACGGCCGCCGCGGTCTGGGTCGGCGGCCTCGCTGCGCTCGTGCTCGCCCTCGTCTGGGCCGGTAGAGAGCGCTGGGAGCTCGCCGTCAGCGCCGTGCCGCGGTTCTCGGGACTCGCCGTCGTCGCCGTCTCGTGGCTCATCGCCAGCGGCACCGTCAGTGGCTACCTCCAAGTTCGCGCGTTGCGCGGCCTGTGGGAGACGACGTACGGCCAACTGCTGCTCGCGAAGCTCGCTCTTGTCCTGCCGCTGCTCGCACTCGGCCTCTACAACAACCGTCGGGCGGTGCCGCGGCTCCGTGATCGGCTCGCCTCGGCGGGCGAACGAACGCGCTTCCTCCGCACCGTTGGGGCGGAGCTCGCCCTGATGGTCGCGATCGTCAGCGTCACTGCGGTGCTGGTCTCGGAGCCGCCGGCGCGGGCGCAGGTCGCCCCGACCGGTCCGTACGCAACAACCGCTCAGCTGGGCGATCTCGAGCTGAACCTCGTCGTCGATCCGGGCGCTGGCGGGGCGCAATCAGATCCACCTCTATCTCACAAACCCCGCCGGACAGCCCACCGACGTCGACGAGGCATCAGTCTCGGCGACACTCGCCAGCCGGGAGATCGGCCCACTGCGCCTGCGTGCGCACCGCGCCGGCCCCGGCCATTTCATCGTCCACGGCGCTCAGCTCGCGCTCGCCGGCGACTGGCAGTTCCGCGTCGAGACTCGCCGCGGCGAGTTCGACGCGGCATCGGCCACCGCCTCCGTTCCGATCAGAAAGGAACACCCACTGATGAAGAAGACCCTGACCCTGCTCGCGCTCGGCGCACTCGTCCTGGTGCCGTCAGCGAGCGCTCACGTCACCGTCAACCCGAACGAGGTCGCCTGCGGACAGCTTCTCCCGCTTTGCCATCCGCGTCCCGACCGAAAGGCCGAACGCGGACACGACCAAGGTCGTCGTGGAGCTGCCGAAGGGCCTGTTCTTCGTCGCCTTCCAGCCAAAGCCGGGCTGGAAGCGGACGGTCACGATGGAGAAGCTCGACCCGCCTGTCGACGTCTTCGGTGAGACGGTCTCGGAGCGTGTCGCGACAGTCAGCTGGGAGGGCGGCAAGATCGCCCCCGGCGAGTTCGACGAGTTCGGGATGAGCGCGAAGGTCCCCGCCACGCAGACCGTGCTCGTCTTCCCCGCAACGCAGACCTACTCGAACGGCGAGGTCGTCCGCTGGATCGGCGCACCAGACTCCGACACGCCGGCACCGCGGGTCACGCTGACGCCGAAGGCCGAGGAGGCAGCGGCACCCGCTGCGACGGAGACCATGCGACCGCTGAGACCGAGGCCGACGACTCGGACGGACTCGCGCTCGCTTTCGGGATCGCCGGGCTCGTCGCCGGGCTCGCCGCGCTCGGGCTCACGCTCTTCCGAAGGCCGAAGCGCTCGTGAGCCTCCGCCTTCCAGCGGCCGCTCTGCTCGCTGCTCTCGTCGCCTGCCCCGCCGCTGCGGGGCACGGTGACGGGGGAGCGCGCGGCTACACCTCGACCGTGAAGACGGTCACACCGAAGCTCGACGGCCTCACCGTGCAGGTCGTGCAAGGCGACGACCAGCTCCACGTCCGGAACGACAGCGGCCGGGAGGTCGTGATCATGGGCTATGAGGGCGAGCCCTACCTCCGCTTCCAGGCGGATGGCGACGTCCTTCGCAACGCGAACTCACCTGCGACGTACCTGAACGAGGAACGATACGGCGGCGCCGACGTACCCGCCTCGGCGTCGAAGAGGCCACACCACAATGGGAACAGGTCGCCCGCGGAGACAAGCCTACGACTGGCACGACCACCGGATCCACTGGATGAGCACGATCGATCCGGCCAAGGTGCGTGAAGCGAAGAATCAGCCCCACCACGTCTTCGATTGGAGCGTCCCGGGCACCGTCGGCGGTCAGCCACTCGCGATCCGGGGCAGCCTCGACTACAAGCCGCCACCCAAGAGCAGCTTCAACCCGATCCTGATCGCACCCGTCGTCGCGCTCGCACTCGCCGGCGCGATCTTCTGGTGGACGCGCCGACGACGTGAAAGCGCTTCCTCGAGCTAGGCAGCGAGGCCCGTCGGTTTCGTCCCTCGCACCACGAACCCCTGGACCGGATCGCCGGCTTCGAGACGCAGTTCCGCCGGCACGATCTCCGACCGCAGATTCGCCTTCGCCAGCACACGCTCGAGGTACTGACGCGTGTGGCGGTAACGCCCGGTCGGGCTGATGGCGTACCCCGCATCGGCGGATTCGGCGCCGACCAGCTCCTCCACGGTGAAGACGAGCCGTCCGCCGGGGCGCAACGCGTTCGCGGAAGCCGCAGCAACGTCCTCGAGCTCTCCGAAATAGACGAGGGTGTCGGCCGACACGATCACATCGAACGCCCCGGTGGAGTCGCCCAGGTAGTCGGTCAGTTCCCGTTTGACCAGTTCGTCGTAGACGTTCCTCGCCCGCGCCTGAGCAATCATTGGTTCGGACAGGTCGACTCCCACCAGTCGGCGCGCGTAGGGCGCGATGAGGGGCCCGCACAGCCCCGTGCCGCATCCGGCATCGAGCACATCGAGGCTCTTCGTCGCCTCGACGTCCGATTCCGCCAGCATCTCCGCGACCAGCGCCGGCGCGCGGTACGACAGCTGGGCGAGCTTGGAATCGAAGCTGGCGGCGAAGCTGTCGAACGTCTCCTCGACGAACGCGTCCGATGCCCGCGGCGGGACATCGCGACCGGAGCAGGCCGCCAGCATATGCCGGGCGATGGGACTGTCCGGCTCCTCTTCCAGCCACTCTTCGAATACTTCGACGGCCTTGTCGACGTCGCCGAGCGTGCAGTGCGCTATCGCCAGCAGTCTGCGGGCTTCGGGATGCTTCGGCCACAACGTGATGACTTTCGAGAAGCACACGGCCGCTTCGTGCGACCGCTTCTGGCCGTTCAGCAGGACGCCGAGGTTGTGGTACGCGTCCGAGTGCTCGGGATCGATGCGAATCGCGGCTCGATATGCCGCCTCCGCTTCGACCACCTCGTTCGTGGCTCTCAGGACAACGCCGAGATTGTTGTGTGCATTGGCGTGGTCCGGATCGAGTGCGATCGCGCGTCGATAAGCGACGATCGCCTCGTCCAGCTTGAGTCGATCCTGCAGGACGATCCCCAGGTTGCTATGCCAGTCCGCTCGATCGGGCTCGAGCTCGAGACTCCGCTCGATCAGCGCGACTGCCTGCTCGCTCCGCGCCTGCTGATGGGCGAGCACTCCTGAGAAATGCAACGCGTCGGCATGGTCGGGCTCGACTTCGAGGATGCTGCGGTAGATGTCCGCCGCAGCCGCCCACTGCTCGTTCTGCTGCAGCAGGATGGCGATCGAGAGCGCTTCGTCCAGGCTGAGAGCGCGGTCGTTGTCGGCGAGCTGCTCCATATGTCCAACCGCGCACGCGCGCGGCTCGTTCCGCTTACCCCGCCTTGTTGCCCTTGATGTCGTACTTGAAATGAAGTCCGGCATCCAGCGATCCGTCGGCCTTCTGCGGCTTGTATTCCAGATCGACTTTGGCGAACTGCAGCGCCACGTGCTCCGCGCTGGCAGCCGCAGCGTCAGCGCTCAGACTGACACTCGTGATGATGACGTCGTTCATCTTGATGATCAGGAACTCCTGCTGTCCCTTGCCGGCCTTGCGCACCGTGATGGTCGCTTCCTTGATGTGCTCACCGGCCGCGCACGCTTTCAACAGAACCGGCGACGCCTTGTCGATGTGATGAGTGAAGTTGAAATCGTGGAACGTCGCCTTGCCGCTCCCGCCTCCGCTTCCCCTCGCGATCGTGCCGGAGTTCGTCACACCCCAGGACCAGCTCAGCACCTCGACTTCGTTCTTGTGCTTGGAGTCGAGCGACTCGCCTTTGATGTCGCCGATCTTTGCGAAAATGCCTGCTGCCATTAACGAACCTCCTGCTTCACCGCGCGTCACAACCGTCGCGCCCGGATGCAGACCAGCGACATCGCGCCTGCACCTCGACGTAGGCGACGGATGATGCCTTACAGCGACTTCGGCCGAGTCCAACGGCTTCCTCCAGCGACCGGGGCTGTTCGGGGTGAAAATACCACGGCTGGGCCCACGGCGCCGCCGGCTCTTCGGCGGCGCGTCACGTCCGGCGGAGGAGGCGACGGTTGAACGCGCTTCGCGCGGCCGAGCCGGTGAACTTCCCTGCAATCGCGCCGTAGACCGCGACGTTGAGGACCGGCGACCGCGCGGGCGCGTAGTGCCGGCGGTAGAAGCGGTACATCCCGTAGTGGAAGGCGTGGTTTGCACGGAGCCTTCGGTTGCGGCCGCTCGTCCCGCCCTTGACGTGCGTGACCGCGACGGAGGGCTCGTACCAGGTGACCCAGCCGGCGCCGGCGAAGCGGTAGCAGAGGTCGAGGTCCTCCATATAGAGCCAGTAGCCCTCGTCGAAGAGCCCGACCTCGTCGAGCGCGCGGCGCCGGATGAGCATGAACGCGCCGCTCACGGCGTCCACCGGCCCGCGCTCGACGTGAGGGGCGCGGTACTGCGTGAGCGCCGCCGGGGCGCCGCGACGGCGGCCGACGCCCGTGAAGTGCGCGAGCGCGCCGAGCGGCGTCGGGAACGCTCGCCGGGCCGCGTGGTCGAAGGTGCCGTCCTCGCGCTCGAGCCTGCACCCGCAGATGCCGATGCTCTCGTCCGCGTCCATCAGCTCGAGCAGCCGCTCGAGCGTGCCGGCGTGGACGCGCGTGTCGGGGTTGAGCGCGAGGAAGTAGCGTCCGCGGGTCTGTCTGATCGCGAGGTTCGTCGCGGCTGCGAAGCCGAGGTTGCGCCGGGCTTCGACGAGCTCGACGCCGGGAAGCCCGCGCACCATCTCGACCGTGCCGTCGCGCGAGTCGTTGTCGACGACCACGACGCGCATCGGTCTCGACGGCGCATGCTCCCGCAGCGACTCGAGGCAGGCCTGGAGGAGCCGCCGGCTGCGATAGGCGACGATCCCGACGTCCAGCCCGTCGTGCTCGTTCACGCAGCCGGGCCGGCGCCGTCGACCGGCAGACAGAGCTGGATCGAGACGCAGCGCCGCATCGGGAACCGGTCGTAGGACACTCCGCTGCGCCAGCGGTTGTGGCTCTCGGCGGAGAGGAAGTACGTCTCCGCGTCGTCGGCGAGCTCGGCGAGGACCTGGTCGAGCTCGGCGTCGGCGACGCCCAGCGAGCCCGTGATCCGCCGAAGGTTGGCGAGATGCTCGGCCTCGCCCGCGCCGCGGAGGACGTGGTCGATCGCGTGGATCGTGCACCCGCCCTCCTGCGCGAAGCGCCGGATCCCGTCGCTCACCTCCTCGATCGCGTCCGGCCGGAGGTGCTCGAGCACCGAGATCGAGTAGACGCAGTCGTAACGGTCGTCTGCCGGCACGTCGCGCGGGAACAGCCCGCGGAGCATCCGGACCCGGGGGTACGCCGCCCGCATCGCCTCGAACTCGGCCGGGCCCCCGGTCGCGGCCGTCGTAGGGATCGACGACCGTGACGTCGTAGCCGAGTTGCGCGAGCAGGTCGGCGACGATCGGCTCGCCCGCTCCGATCTCGAGCAGGCGCGACCCGGGGCGAACGCTGCCGAGCGATCGCCTTCAGCACCCACGGCCGCTGCGCGTCCTTCAGGTCGCGGCTCGCGGTCGCAACCGGCGGCAGGTGATCGACGGAGTCGCAGTAGTCGCGCACGGTCGCGTAGCTCAGGCGAGGAGGGGCGAAGCCGGCGTAGCGCTCGACGATCGCATGGGAGCCGTTTCCGTTGACGTGGATCGGTGCGCCGGCCCGTCGCCAGGACGCGGTCGTAGAAGGTCATCAGCTTCCGCGCGCTCGCGGGCCAGCTGAACGTGCGCTCGGCGAACGCGCGCGCGCCCTGCCCGAGCCGCGCCCGCAGCTCGTCGTCGTCGAGGATCCGCTCGACGGCCTGCGCGATCTCGAGCGCGTCGCCGCGCTGGAGCAGGATGCACTCCTCGCCGTCCTCCAGGTACCGGCCGAGGTTCGTCGCGGGCAGGACGACAGGCCGCCCGGTCGCGAAGAACTCCGGCAGCTTCGACGGCAGCCGGTAGTCGTTGAACCCGCCCGGACGGCCCGGCTGGACCAGCACGTCGGCGAGACGCATGTACCGCGGCACCTCGGAGCGCGGCTGGAGCGGCACGCGGATCGACATGACGCTCGATCGCCTTCAGCTCCGCTTCGACGAAGCGGACGTAGTCACGGCCGAGCCTGACGAGCCTGACCCGCCGGCCCGCGCGGTTCAGTGCTGCCACTGCGAGGTAGAGGCTTCGCAGCTCCGCAGCGTTCGACCGGTGCGCGTTCCCGGCGTACACGAGCACCGCCTCGCCGTCGGCGATCCCGAGCCGGCGGCGAAGCTCCGGCTCCGGCGGCTCGGCGGTGAAGAGCTCGGGCTCGAACGCCGGCCAGACCACCTCCGACGGGAGGCCGTCGGGCCGGAACTCGAGCAGGCGGTCGACGATCGACGGTCATCCCCGCCGCGCCGGCGAGGAAGCTCCGCATCCGGCGCGGATGGGCGAGCGTCGGCGGGACCGCGTCGTCGAGCTCGGCCGCCGGACATGGTGTGGAGCTGCTCGAGCGTCAGGCCCAGGCTGTCGGCGGTGAGCACGTCCTCGTTGTCCTCGAGGTGGACGACGTACGGGCAGCCGTAGCGCGAGCCGAGCGTCCTCGGTGAGCTCGCGCACGGACTCCCGCGGCGTCCAGGCGTGCACGAGCGACGGCGGCCCGCCGTCCGGAAAGCTGGAGCCCGCCGTTCTTCGCCTCGCCGAAGCCGAGCGCCTGAAACCTCGGCGTCCCGAGCAGCCCGATCGTGGCCGGGTCGCCGGGCACGCCGACGGCGCAGTCGACGCCGAGGCCGGTGAGCTCGTTCGCGAGGTTGAAGATGTGGATCGCGCTGTTGCTCGTGAAGTCGTGGTAGTTGACGAAGAGGACGTTCACGCCGCGACCCGCGGTCGGTAGTCGGCCCCCGAGAGCGAGAGCAGCGGGCTGTAGTACGGGTCGCCGCGGGCGATCGTCTCGCCCCAGGCGTCGAGGAGGAGCGCGCGGTCGAGGTGGTCGTAGTGGCTCGCCGCGCGTGGCGCTCTCGTGGTGGCGGAGGACGGCGCGCGGCGTGTAGAGGATGCGCCGGCCGGAGCGCCCGAGGCGCAGGCAGAGGTCGACGTCCTGGTAGTGGGTCGCGAAGTGCTCGTCGAACCCGCCGAGCTCGGCGAAGAGCGTCGCGCCGGATCAGCATGCAGGCGGCCGTCACCGCCGACACCTCCCTCGTACAGGAGAGCGAGCCCGCGTAGCCGTCGGCGGCGCCGGGGAAGCCGCGCATGACGTGGTCGGCCGTGCCGCGAATCCCGAGCACGACGCCGGCGTGCTGCACGGTGCCGTTCGGGTACAGGAGGAGCGGCCCGACGGCGCCGACCCGGTCCCGCTCGGCGAGGCTCACCATCGCCTCGAGCCACTCGGGCGTCTGCACCTCGGTGTCGTTGTTGAGGAAGACGACGAGCTCGCCGTCCGCGTGGGCGACGCCGCGCGTTGTTGACGCGCGAGAAGTTGAACGGCTCGTCGAAGGGGAGCACGTCGACCGGGTACTGCTCGAAGAGCCGCCGCGCCTTCGGGTCGGTCGTCCCGTTGTCGACGAGCAGCACGCCGAAGCTCGGGTAGGTCGACCGGGAGAAGATCGACTCGAGGCAGCGGCCGAGGTGCTCCGGCGCGTCCTTCGTCGGCACGATCACGGTGACCCGCGGCCAGCGCGCGCGCGGCTTCGGGTGCAGCATCGCGCGGTGGGGGTGGTCCGGGTTCGGGCGCGCGAACGCCGCGATCCCGCAGCGCTCGAGGTGTCGATTGACCGCTTCCGCCTGGAGCTCCGAGATGCGCGGCCTTCGCGTCGCTGGAGCTCGCGACGCTCCCGGGCAGCTTTCGCCAGTGGTAGAGGATCCGAGGCACGTGCTCGATGCGGTCGGTCTGCTCGGAGATGCGGAGCATGAGCTCGAAGTCCTGGACGCCGTCGAAGGCCGAGTCGAGCCCGCCGACGCTCTCGACGAGCGAGCGGCGCAGCACCAGCAGATGGCCGACGTACATCACGCCGCGGAAGAGCTCGGGCGACCAGTCGGGCTTGAAGAAGGGCTCGCTGTGCGCGCCGCGACGGTCGATCTTGTCCTCGTCGGTGTAGATCGCGTCGGTGTCGGGCTTCTCGTTCAGCAGCCGGACGCATTCGAGGAGCGCGTCCGGGTCGAGCTCGTCGTCGTGGTCGAGGAAGGCGACGAACTCGCCCTCGGCCGTCTCGAGCGCGCGGTTGCTCGCGGCCGCGATGCCGCGGTTGGCGTCGCCGAAGCTGACCTCGATCCCGGGCTCGCCTGCGAGCGCGCGCAGGTACTCGAGCGTGCGCTCGTTCGTCGAGCCGTCGTCGGCGAGGCAGAGCTGCCAGTGGGGATAGGTCTGGCGCCGGACGGACTCGACGGCCCGCCGGAGGAATTCGGGGTCGATGTCGTGGACCGGAGTGACGATCGAGACGAGCGGGCGGAGGACGAGCGGAGGTCGTGCGCGATGCCGGGCCGTTGGCGGCCGTGGCGACCGACAGCGCGCCCGAGCCGGGCCGAAGGTGCGGACGCCGGAAGCGACGCGAGGCGCGACGGGCCCGACGCAACATGCGCTTCGTGCGCCGGAGCGGCGCCGTCACACGCCACGAGATCGAACGGACGACGTTCGCGAGGTCGAGGTCGAGCGAGAGCAGTTGCGTCTCGAGCCGATCGCGCTCGGCACGGAGGGCGTCGAGCTCCGCGCGCGTCCTGTCCTCCGCCTCTTGCCGCTGCCGCAGCTCGAGCTCGACCGCGGCCCGCGCCTCGTTCGCGGCCTCGACCTCGCGCTCGGCCGCGACGCGGGCGCGTCGCTCGCGGTCCGGGTCGGCGATCCTGCTCCCGAGCGCCGAGAAGAAGCGCGCGGCGAGCGGGTCGCTGTTCGCGGCCGCGAGGAAGTCCAGGAAGTCGGCGTCCACGTCGCGGCCGACGGCGAGGACTCCGAGACCGAACCCGTGCGGGAACGCGAAGCCCGGATACCTGCGCGAGAGCTCGTCCCAGAGGCGCCAGACGCCGAAATCGGCCTCGCGGACGTTCGTGTCGTGAAGCAGGAGGACCCCTCGCTCGCCGAGCTTCGGCAGCCATGTCTCGACGTCGTGGGCGACCGCCTCGTAGCTGTGCGCGCCGTCGATGTGGAGCAGGTCGACCGAGCCGTCCTCGAACTGCGGCGCCGCCTCGTCGAACGTCTGCTGGAGGAGGCGCGAGAAGGCGCCGTAGAGGGGATCGTGATGTGCCCGCAGGTCCTCGAGGATCTCCGGCCCGTACGGGCCGGTGTGCGCGTCGCCTTCCCACGTGTCGACCGCGTAGCACCGGGTCTCCAGCGCGAGCGTCTGCACGGCCTGGCAGAGCGCGCAGTACGAATCGCCCTTCCAGGTCCCGAGCTCGACCAGTGTCCGCGGCCGCAGCGCAGCGACGGCGAAGAAGGCGAAGGGCACGTGCTCGTGCCAGCTGACGACGTCGGTCAACCGCCGCGGCTGATCGAAGACGACCGGGTGGCGCAGTGGCTGGAACGGGCGCATGAGGTCGTCGGATCGGGGAAGACGGCATGCCTAGCCTGGATCCTGTGCTCGCCCCGCGACCGGGACGGAGCGGTAGGCCCGGTTCCGCCGGAGCGCGGCGAGCAGTCCCGGCGCCGGCGAGAGCTGGATCTCGCGCCGCTCGGAGCGGCCGGCCGAGCGGTCGGCGCGCCATTCGCTCAGGCCCCTGAGACGGCCGGCGAGCGGAGCCGCCGTCCGGTCTGCGACTGCCGCGTAGCCGACGTAGAGCAGGTCGTACGCCACGATCCTGACCAGCTGCCGGCGGAGCTGGCGACGGCTGGCGTTCTTCGCGAGCATCCGTACGCGGTTGCGGCCGACGAGGAGATGCTTCGCCTTCGAGCCGTGGCCGAGCGTGGGCGAATGGTGGTGGAGGGCAACGGCGCGCGGCGCGAGCACACAGCGCCACCCGGCCATCCGCGCGCGCCACGCCAGATCCGCGTCCTCGAGGTAGGCGAAGAACGAGGGGTCGAGCCCGCCGACCTCGTCGAGCATGGAGCGCCGGAACAGCGCCAGCGCCGCGCTCGCGCCGAAGACCTCGACCGGCTCGGTCTCGGCCGCGAGCGCCGGCTCGCCGAGCCGGCGCTCGCGGGCGACGCCGAGCTCGTCGATCTCGATTCCGGCCGAGTTGATCGTGCCCGGCCTTGTCGGCGAACCGGATCTGCGCGGCGACCGAGCCCACTCCGGATCCCGCTCGCCCGCCGCGAGCAGCTCCTGCAGCGCATCGGGATCGAGAGCGCAGTCGTCGTTGACCAGCGCGACCCACTCGCCTCGAGCGATGGCGAGCCCCGCCGCGACCCCGCCCGCGAAGCCGAGCTCCGGGCTGCCGTCCACGGTCACGACCGGCGGGCGACAGCCGCTCGAGGCGTTGCCGCGAGCTCGCGGAGACCCCGTTGAGCACGACGATCAGCTCGCTCGCGCCGTCGACGCGTGCGAGCGCCTCCGCGAGCCGCGAGACGCACTCCTCGAGCAGCGACTCCTTGCCGAACGCGACGACGATCGCAGAGAGTCTCATTCCCGCTCCGTCGAGCCGCCGCTCATACCGCCCTCAGATCGGCCACGGTCTCGCGGGCCTGGTAGGCGTCGATCACGTCGTCGGGCTCGCCGATCGCCTCGATCCGCCCGTCCCGCAGCAGGAGCGCCCGGTCGCACAGGGAGCCGATCGCGCCGAGGTCATGGCTGACGAGGACGACCGTCTTGCCCTGCGCCCGCATCTCCTCGAACGTGTCGAAGCACTTCTGCTGGAACTCGGCGTCGCCGACGGCGAGCGCCTCGTCGACAAGCAGGATGTCGAACGGAACCTGGATCGCCACCGAGTACGCGAGGCGCAGGAGCATCCCCGACGAGTAGTTCTTGAGCTGCTGGTCGACGAAGCGTTCGAGCCCCGCGAACTCGAGGATCGAATCGAAGCGCTCCGCGACCTGCCGCCGCGTCAGCCCGATCAGCATCCCGTTGATCTCGATGTTGGTCCGCGCGCTGAACTCGGAGTTGAACCCGACTCCGAGCTCGATGAACGGCGAGAGCCGTCCGTCGATCCGCACCGCGCCCGCGTCCGCGCGGTAGATGCCGGCGAGGATCTTGAGCAGCGTGCTCTTGCCGCTGCCGTTGGGTCCGACGACGCCGAGGAACTCGCCCTCCGCCACGGAGAACGTCACGTCGCGGAGCGCATCGTGGCGCTCGTACGTCATGCGCTCGAACGGGTGCGCGACGTACTCCTTGAGCCGCGCCCGCCGCTCGTGCGGGATCAGGAACGTCTTCGAGACGCCGACCGCCTCGATCGCGTACCTCGGCATCACGCACGCTCCGCGAACCGAGGAGCCTCTCGGCGGTGGAGGAGCAGCGCGACTGCGAGCGCGCCGAACGCGATTGCGATCGGAATGAGCCGCGTGTCGAGTCGCGCCGCCACGCCGGCCGTCGCCGCATCGGTCCCGAGCAGGACGGAGCGCACGTCCTGCATCACCTGCACGAACGGGTTGAAGCCGGCGAGCCGCTGCGCCCAGTCGGGGAGAATCGTGATCGGGTACATGATCGGCGCGGAGAAGAAGAGCAGCGACGCGGCGACCTCCCAGATGTGCCCGACGTCACGGAAACGGACGAACAGCGTCGCTGCGAGGAGCGCGAGGGCGAGCACGAAGACGTAGAGCTCGAGCAGGAGCGGCACGAGCAGGAGCCAGTCGAGGCTTGGCTGGATCCGGGCGACGGCGAGGAACACCGTGACGACGGCGCAGTTCGCGAGGAACGTCATCGCCGAGGCGAGCGTGCTCGAGAGCGGAATCACGAGCGGCGGGAAGGAGATCCGGCGCAGCGTCGGCCCGCTCGACACGATCGACGGGAGCGCGGCCGTCACGGCGTCGGCGAGGAAGGTGTAGAGGACGATCCCGATCAGCAGGTAGAGGGGGTAACGGTGGACGCCGAGGTCGAAGAGGTCCCCGAAGACGATCCAGAGCACCGTGAAGTACATGAGCGGCTTCGCGAGCGACCAGACGTAGCCGAGCAGTGACCCGGCGTACTTGAGCCGGAACTCCGAGCGAGAGAGGACGGGGATGACCCGCGCGCCGTACGCGAACCGGTCGCGGAACGCCGCTTGGGGAGCGATGTACGTGGGTTCGATCACGCGCGCGCCGCCCCGGCTCAGAAGGCCCCGCGGCCGTCGAACACCGACGGGATCGTCAGCGCGAGGATCCGCATGTCGCGGCTGATCGACAGGTTCTCGATGTACTCGCGCTCGACCGAAAGCCGTTCCTCGAAGCTCAGCCGGCCGCGGCCGGAGACCTGCATCGGGCCGGTCAGGCCGGGCTTGACCGCGAGCCGGAACCGGTGCTCGGGCCGGTACCGGCGAACGAGCTCGACCTGCTCGGGCCGCGGGCCTACGAGGCTCATGTCGCCCTTCAAGACGTTCAGGAGCTGTGGCAGCTCGTCCAGGCTCGCCCGGCGCAGGAAGCGGCCGAGCGGGGTCACGCGCGGGTCGTGCGCGAGCTTGAAGACGGGCTCGTCGAGCGCGTCGAACTCGACGAGGCTCGGGAGCACCTCCTCCGCGTCGGCAAGCATCGTGCGGAACTTGTAGATCCGGAACTCGCGGCCGTGGAGGCCCGCGCGCATCTGGACGTAGAACGCCCGGCCCGGGCTGCTGAGCCGGATCGCGACCACGGTCAGCGCGAACAGCGGTGCGGTGAGGACGAGGATCACGGCCGCGACCGAGACGTCGAGCATGCGCTTGAGCAGCAGCGTCGACCGGGAGACGTCCCAGGTGTTGTATTCGACGACCGGGAGATCGGCGATGTGGTGGAGCTGCACGGCCGTGCCGAAGAGCCCGCTCGCCGGCGGGATCATGCTGAGCTTCACGTGCTCACGCCGACAGAACGCGACGAGCTCGGCGATCAGCCGCTCGTCGATCGACTGCGTGGCGAGGATGATCCGGTCGACGCTCTGCGCCCAGCCGCCCCCGTTCCGCAGTGCGGCGGGCGAGATCGTCCGGTGCTCGCCGGCCACGGAGGCGTGGATGTCCGAGAAGAGCTCGAGCTTCCGCCGGATCGCAGCGGGCGAGCCCGTCGCTGCCGATGATCACCACCCGCTCCGGCGGCGTGACGCGACGCCACGTCCAGCGCGCGAGGCTGCGGAGAACGAGCGCCGCGGCGAGCGCGATCACGAGCGTGCGGATCGCTCCCTCGGCGCCGATCCGCGCGAGCTGTGTCTCCTCGAGGACGAGGACCGTTGCCGCGACGCAGGTGATCGCCCAGACGAAGAGGATCGGCAGCTCGTCGACCGTCAGATGGCGAAGCGCGCGGTGGTCGCGGTCATAGAGCCCATACAGCTTCGCGGCCACGATCCAGACGGGCGCGAAGAGCAGGGCGCCCGCTGCGGCCGAGAGCCCGGGACCGAAGACGACGAGCGAAGCGGCGACGGTCACCACAGCAAACGCGTCGGCCAGCGCGAGCATCCGCCGGCGCAGCGGATCGCGGGACGCCCAATCCTTCCTCACGCTCCCCTCCGCCTTCCCCGCGAATACGTCCGCGGGCGCTACCTCGTGTGCATGCACGCCTCGTGTATTGCCAGCCTTGGCATCGTTCAACCATTCCGCGCATCGGCGTGCTACGGACGCTGCGAGAAGAGGGGCGAGCGGGGATTGAGCGATCGCGCGCGGGCGCGGCTGCGGGCGGCAGCCGTCGCGTCGCCGAGCCTCGATTCGATGCGCGCGGCGGCGAGCCAGAGCCGCCAGTCCTCACGGTCGCGCCGGATCGCCGCCTCGATCGACCGGCGGGCGGCAGCGAGATCGCCGGCGCGCTCCTCGACGAGCGCGAGCTGGAGGTACGGCGACGCAGCCCAGGGCTCGAGCCTCGTAGCTGCGACGGCGTGTGCACGCGCCGGCCCGAGCCGGCCCGCGCGCGCCGCGGCCTGGCTCTCGCTCACCTCGACGCCGGCAAGGAGGACGATCGCCTCCGCGACCACGACCGCGGTCGCGGCGACCGCGACGACGACGCGCGTCAGCCCAGGCAGAGCGCGGTGGCCGTCTGGCGCCGCCGGCGCTACGAGCAGCCCCAGCATGCAGACGCCGACGAGCGTGACCGCCGTGAGCTCCCACATCCAGTCGACTCCGGCACCGAGCAGGTACGTGGTCACTGCGCCAAGCAGAGCGGCGACCAGTGTCCGCTCGGCGCCGCGAGCGCGCACCAGTCGCCGGACGCCGACCGTCACCGCCGCCGCGAGCGCGCCGACGAGGAGCAGGAAGCCGACGATCCCGAGCTCGCCGAGCGTCTCGAGGTAGAGCGAGTGGGCGTCCCTGACCGTGTACGAGAACGAGCCGTGCCGATTCCACCACGCCTCGTACGATCCGGCGCCGCCGCCGTGCAGGGGTGCGCTGCGGAACTCGTCGACGGCTGCCTGCCAGAACTGCCACCGGCCGCTTCCGCTCCCGCTCAGGAGGTGCGTGCCGACGGTGTCTCCCGGGGCGGCCGCCGACTGCGGTCGGCAAGCGTGTGAAGTCCCGGAACGCGTCTGTCGCGAAGGCCGCGACGACGACCGCGACGGCGATCGCGACGACCGCCGCGACGACGGTGCGCCGCGATACCTCCGGCGGCCTGGGACGCGAACGAGGACGCCAGCTCGAAGGCGACGACGGTCGCAACGCAGATCAGGCCGATGAGGATCGCCGCCTGCCATCCCTCGGTGCGCGCGGCGGCGGAGGTGAGCGGCCCGTCGACGAGCGCGTCGCGCGGCAGCAGTACGCCGATCGACGCGGCGGTGCCGGCGACTCCGGCGAGCGTCGCCCCGAGCGCCGCCCAGCGGCGCGGCTGGGCCACGACGAAGACGACGACCCCGCCGGCGAGCGCAGCCACGGCGCCGCGCGACGAGGTCAGGTACACGACGGCGCCGAGGGCGGGAATGACCCCCAGCGCGAGCGCCCGACGTGCTCGGTCGGCCGCGAGCACGGAGCCCAGCAGGAGCGGGATCGCCATGGCAACGAAGATGCCGAGCCCGTTCCAGTAGTCGAGCGGAAAGCTCAGCCGGGTGGCAGCGTTCGGCAGGAGCGACGGCAGCCCGCGGCTCGGAAACGACCCCGGGAAGAGCCGGCTGACGAGCGCCACGAGCCCGATCGCGACGATCGCGAGCGCCACTCCGTCCACCCAGCGCACGAGGCGGCGCCCGTCGGCCGCGAGGACGGTGAGGACGTAGACGCCGAGGTACAGCGCCGTCCGGTCGAACTCCGCGAACGCGTCCTCGGCGCTCGAGGACCAGGCGATCGACGCGAGCTGCCAGACCGCGAACGCGGCGAGCAGCACCCCCGGGAGCACGGCGCCGCGCGTGAGGCGGCCGAGCGGCCACACGCCGAGGGCGACGCCGATGAGGATCGTCCACCAGACCGCGAGCGCGACCGCGCTCCAGGTCGTGAGCGCGTAGCCGCCGTCGTCGTAGGCAACCGCGAAGACGACGGCGCCGACGAGGGCCGTGACCCAGACGGCCGACGCCGCGAGCGTCCGGTTGCTCGTCATCGCCCCGTACCGTACGACCTGACCGGTGGGTCGGTCGGTTCGCCAGAATGGGATTCGCGATGCGCACAACCGCAAGACGTCTCGCGGCCGCTCTCGCAGCCGCCTGCACCTTGGTCGGCCCGGGCACCGCGGTCGCGGACGATCAGCCGATCGTCTCCGCGCCCAGTCAGTACGTCGAGGTCGTGCCGACGGCCGGCGGTGGCGTCCCGGACGGATCGCGTCCGCAGCTGTCCTCGTCCGGGGACGCGTCCGGCCCGGGCTCGGCGCTCGGAGCAGCCGCCGACGCGGTCGCGAGCGCCGACCGACTCGGCGTGCTCGTGCTCGGGGCCGCGATGGTCGCGGCGACGGGCTTCCTCGCCGCCGCGGCGGTCAGACGCCGCCGTAGCTCCCGGCCGGCTTGACGAGGTCAGGACCCGAAGGGCTGATAGACCCGGTCGGGCGGTCGCACCAGCGAGAACGGAAGCGACGTCCCGACCCCGGGGAGGCGTGCCCGCAGCGGTCTGCGGCCGCTCGTTCGGAGCTCGGACGAGAAGATGCCGACCCGGTTGGCCGCCGGGGAGCCGACGCGGCGCCAGCCGGACGAGCCGCGCTGCTCGACGATCACGGTCGCCGCCTTGCTCGTCGGGGTGCGGCCCCAGACGAAGACGTTCTTCCCGCGCCGGAACGCGACGAACGGAAACCGGAAGGCCGTGAGCGCGGGCTTCGGCCGGTCGCTCGCCACCGTCTTGCCGTTGAAGTAGAGGCCGGACTGGTACGGGCTCGCGCGGACCGGGTGGTCGCGGAGCGTGAACCAGACGACCAGGCTCACGCCGGCGCTCCACATCCGGTAGAGCGCCTCGGCGACCCAGCGCCCTTCGAGCGCGGCCGGCACGCCCGCCGGATCGGGCGGCTTCGTGTCCCACGAGAACTCGGTCACCCAGAACTGGACACGTTGCGACGAGACGATGCGGCGGCCGGCGACGCCGGCGTCGAGGACCGCCTTCATCTCCGGCAGGTCACCGAGAGAGACGTCGTTCGCACGGTAGGCCGAGCGGGTCGGTCCGCCCGCGGTGTACGGGTGGGTCGACCAGATGTCGAAGCGCACGCGATCCGAGCAGGTCGCACGCGGGCGCCGTCCCGGCGAGAGGCAGAGCAGCGAGCGCATGAACTCGAGCGGCGCGACCGCGGTCCTGATTCCGAACGGCGCGAGCCCACCGGCGACGACCAGGTTTCCGGGCCGGCTGTGCACGCTCGCCGCGAACGCGTTCACGAGCGCGCGATACCAGGCGGCCGCGCCCGGCTTGTAGGCCGGGTTGGGCACCTTGTTCGGCTCGTTCCACGCCTGCCAGTAGCGGACACGCGGCCTGCCCGCCTGGCCCGAGTAGCGGCGAACCGCCGCGAGCGTGAAGGCCCGATACCGCGCCGGGTCGGGGCGGGCGAACCCTTGGCTCGTACGCTTCGCCCAGCTCGGCGGCCCGGCGATGTACACGATCGGCTCGAGGTTGTGGGCGCGCACCAGGCGGAGCTGCGCGTCGAGCTGGACCCAGTTGTATGCCGGGTCGGACGGATTCGCGGGCTCGAAGCTCGCGGGCGGCGAGGCCGGCGCAACGGTGTCCCAGAAGAGCGGCACCTTGATCGCGGTCGCCCCCGCCGCCGCCGCGCGGGAAAGCCCCAGCGCGCCGTCCGGACTGTTGAAGACGTAGGGATCGACGAACGCGGTCCGGAGCGGCAGGGGCGCGGGCGCCGCCGCGGCGCCGTCGACGCGGCGAACGCGGTACCAGCGAGGCACAGCGCTACGAGCGCCTTCAGGCTCACCGCCGCGGCCAAGCCGGACCTCTCCGAGCTTGCTCGCCCACGGCTATGCGGACGGAGGCGAGCAGCCTGGGTTCGGCGGGCGTTGGATCATGTCGGGACTGGTCGTGGAGAAGCTGGCGCTCTTATGTACTCCTCCACACCGCCTTCCCTCAGCTCGCTTGCCGTTTCGGATCGTTCGCCGCCTCGCGCACGAATGACCGCGTCGAGACTACCCC
>CAWGGO010000012.1:0-66023 GCA_963822205.1 uncultured Gaiellaceae bacterium
AGCGCGTTCACCGCGATAGTTTCAGCGGCTACAAAGCGGAGCACACTTCCGGGGACGCGATTTTTCACCTAGGCGGGCGCCTCCGTGCCCAACCCCTCGCGCGCCGAAGCGCCCGCTGCGAGGAGGTTTTCATGGCCACCACGATGTGCGAGATCGACGGGCGTCGGCCCGCCGTCGCAACCGTGCGGATCAGGCAGAACGGCGAGGAGCGGACGATCGCCGTCTGCGAAGAGCACCTCCGGGAGCTTCAGGGTCAGAGCCGCGGGGCGGCGCGGTCGCCCTTCGGCGGCCGGAGCAGCCTCTTCGACGAGTTCTTCTCCGATTTCTTCGGCGACAGCCCTCTCGGCGGTCGCACGGCCGGCGACGGCGCCGGCATGACGACCACGAGGCCGCGCCGCCCGGCCGAGCAGATTGACGTCACGCAGTACTTCAGCGACGCCACCCGCCAGCTGCTCCAGCATGCCGCGCAGAAGGCGATGGAGTGGGGGAGCCTGGACGTCGACTCGACACACCTGCTCTGGGCCGCGACGCAGGACGAGGTCGTCCGGCACGTGCTGCAGCAGGTCGGCGCCGACCCCGCCGCGATCGCGGCGCAGATCGAGGAGGAAGCAGACGTCAAGGAGCGCACGGACGTGGCGCCGTCGCTGTCGCCGGACGCGAAGGCCGCCCTGTTGGCCGCCTACGAGGAGTCGCGTCAGATCGGCGCGTCGTACGTGGGGCCGGAGCATGTGCTGCTCGCGCTGGCGCAGGACACCGAGACCGAGGCGGGCGAGCTGCTCGAGCGGTTCGCGATCACGCACACGAAGCTGCGCGGCGCGGTCATCCGCGGCGTCGAGAGCGGCGAGGCGGGTGGTCGCCCGGCGAGCACGACGAAGACGCTCGACGAGTACGGCCGCGATCTCACGGAGGAGGCCCGGCAGGGGAAGCTCGATCCGGTGATCGGCCGGGCCGATCAGATCGAGCAGACGATCGAGATCCTCTCGCGCCGCACGAAGAACAACCCCGTGCTGCTCGGCGACCCCGGCGTCGGCAAGACCGCGATCGTCGAGGGGATCGCGCAGCGGATCGTCAACGACGACGTGCCCGAGACCCTGACGGGCAAGCGCCTGGTGGCGCTCGACATGGCGGGGATGATCGCCGGCACGAAGTACCGGGGCGAGTTCGAGGAGCGGCTGAAGGGCGTGATCGACGAGATCACCGAGAACGCGGACAGCCTGATCGTCTTCATCGACGAGATCCACACCGTCGTCGGCGCGGGCGCGGCCGAAGGTGCGATGGACGCCGGCAACATGCTCAAGCCGGCGCTCGCGCGCGGCGAGCTGCACATGATCGGCGCGACCACGCTCGACGAGTACCGGAAGAACATCGAGAAGGATCCCGCGCTCGAGCGGCGTTTCCAGCCCGTGCTGGTCTCGGAGCCGACGGTAGAGGAGACGATCGAGATCCTCACCGGCCTCAAGGACCGCTATGAGGCGTTCCATCGCGTGCGCATCACGGAGGAGGCGATCGTCGCCGCGGCGGAGCTGTCCGATCGTTACATCCGCGACCGCTTCCTGCCCGACAAGGCGATCGACCTGATCGACCAGGCAGGCGCACGGGTGCGGCTCCGGTCGAAGGCGAAGCCGGAGGACACGCGCGCAGCCGAGGAGGAGCTCCGCCGCATGGGGCGCGAGCGCGACCAGGCGATCTCGGCCGAGGACTACCAGCGGGCGGACGAGCTGAAGGCCCAGATCGACGATCGCCGGGCGCAGCAGGAAGGGCGCAAGGAGGCGCGCGCCCGGGCGCCCGAGGTGACGATGGAGGACATCGCCGAGATCGTCTCGCGGCGCACGGGCATCCCGGTCTCGCAGTTGACGCAGGAGGAGCGCGACCGGCTCCTGAAGCTCGAGGAGCGGCTGCACGAGCGCGTCGTCGGCCAGGACGAGGCGGTCGAGGCCATCGCGGAGGCCGTTCGCCGCGCCCGCGCCGGGCTCGCCGATCCGAATCGACCGGACGGGAGCTTCCTCTTCCTCGGCCCAACCGGCGTCGGCAAGACGGAGCTCGCGCGGACGCTCGCGGAAGCGCTCTTCGGCAGCGAGGACGTGATGGTCCGCCTCGACATGAGCGAGTACCAGGAGCGGCACACGGTCAGCCGGCTCGTCGGCGCGCCGCCCGGCTACGTCGGCCACGAGGAAGCCGGACAGCTGACCGAGGCGGTCCGCCGCAAGCCCTACGCGGTGCTCCTCTTCGACGAGATCGAGAAGGCGCACGCGGACGTCTTCAACATCCTGCTCCAGATCCTGGACGACGGCCGGCTCACCGACTCGCAGGGCCGGACGGTCGACTTCAAGAACACGATCCTGATCATGACCTCGAACCTCGGCGCAGACCGCATCCAGGCCTTCGCACGCAAGGAGAGCGGCTCGTTCGACGAGCTGAAGGAGGAGCTGATGGAGGTGCTCCGGCACAGCTTCCGGCCGGAGTTCATCAACCGGATCGACGAGATCATCGTCTTCCAGGCGCTGACGAAGGAGCAGCTCAAGCAGATCACGCGGCTGATGCTCGACCGCGTCGCGAGGCGCCTGCGTGCGCAGCACATCGAGGTCGAGTTCTCGGACGAGGCCGTCGAGCACCTGGCCGAGGTCGGCTTCGACCCGGAGTTCGGCGCGCGGCCGCTGCGGCGTGCGATCCAGCGGGAGCTCGAGAACGAGGTCTCGCGGCTGCTGCTGAGCGGGGCGCTGCAGCCGGACGACCGCGTCCGCGTCGACTACGACGACGTCCAGCTCACCTTCGACGTCGACAAGGGAGCCGCAGAGGCGATGGAGGAGGTCGAGGAGCCGGAGTCGCAGCCGGCGCACGTCTAGGAGAAGCGAAGAGCTCGCGCCGAGAGGAAGGTGATCGTGGGTTGGACCCGCTGAGCTTGCTCTGGCTCTTCTTCATCCTCGCGTCGCTGCAGCCGGCGGCGCAGCGGTACGTGCTCGAAACGCGCCGCCGGTCCACCCTCGCGAGTCTTTCGAGGAAACGGGGCGCGACCGTGATCACGCTCATCCATCGCCAAGAGACGATGTCGTTCTTCGGCTTCCCCGTCGTCCGCTTCATCGACATCGACGACGCCGAGGGGGTTCTCCGCGCGATCCGCGCGACACCGCCGGGTCATCCGATCGAGCTGATCCTGCACACGCCCGGCGGGCTCGTGATCGCGGCGCGCCAGATCGCAGCAGCCCTCGCCGACCACGACGGGAAGGTGACGGCGGTCGTCCCCCACTACGCCATGAGCGGCGGCACGCTGGTCGCGCTGGCGGCCGACGAGATCGTGCTCGACGCGCACGCGACCCTGGGCCCCGTCGATCCTCAACTCGGTCAGTACGCGGCGGCGTCGATCCTCGCTGCCGTCGAGAGACCGCAACGGCACGAGGACCAGTTCCTCATCCTCGCCGACCAGTCGCGGAAGGCGATCGCCCAGGTCGAGTCGTTCACGCGCCGCCTGCTCGAGCGCCACATGGAGCGCGAGCGTGCCGCCAAGGTCGCGACGTTGCTGGCGACGGGAACGTGGACGCACGACCATCCGCTCCAGCGCCAAGAGTTGGAGCAGCTCGGCCTGCCGGTGACGATCGGCGTCGGCGAGGAAGAACGGGAGCTGATGATGCTCTATCCGCAGCCACGAGGACGGATGCCGGCCGTCGAGTACGCGCCGGCTCGCCTCCCGACAGACCGGGCCTGCCGAAACGTCGAACCGCAGGACGCCGCGGGCGGTGAGCTGTTGATCCTCGCCGCGACGCGGGACGCTGCGCGGCTCTTCCTCGAGCTCGGAACGGTCACGATCGTGCTCGCAGTCGGTGCGCGTCTCGCGGCGCGCACGGGCTTCTCGTCGATCCCGCTCTATCTCGTCGCCGGGATCGTGCTCGGAGCGCTCGCGCCGCCGACGCTCGACGATGTGCTGGTCACGACCCTGAGCGAGGTGGGGATCGTGCTGCTCCTCTTCACGCTCGGGCTCGAGTACAGCGCGCTCGAGCTCGCCTCCGGGCTGCGGAGCGGCGTCAGAGGCGGGATCCTCGATCTCGCGCTGAACTTCCCGCCGGGCTTCGTCGTCGGGCTTCTGATGGGCTGGGGGCTCGTCGGGGCGCTCGTGCTCGGCGGCATCACGTACGTCTCCTCGTCGGGGATCGTCGCGAAGGTGGTCAGCGATCTCGGTCGCGTCACGAATCCCGAGACGCCGGGGCTGCTCTCGTTGCTCGTCCTGGAGGACCTGGCGATGGCGCTCTACCTTCCCCTCATCGGCGTTGTGCTGATCGGGTCGGGCGTGTCCACGGCGATCGCCTCCGCCGTCGTGGCGCTCGCGGTCGTTGGCTTGATCTTCCTCCTCGCGCTCCGGCATGGCCACCTCGTCAGCCGGGCGGTCTGGCACGAGTCCGATGAAGTGCTGGTGCTGAGCACGATGGGCGTGCTGCTCCTCGTCGCGGGGATGACGGAGCGCGTGCACGTGTCCGCCGCGGTCGGAGGGTTCTTGCTCGGGATCGCGCTCTCCGGACCCGTAGCCGATCGCGCGCGGGTTCTTGTCTGGCCGATGCGTGACCTGTTCGCAGCGATGTTCTTCTTCTTCTTCGCGCTCCGGATCGACCTTGGCGACATCCCGCCCGTGCTTGTGCCAGCGATCGCTCTCATCGCCATCACGTGCGTCGCGAAGACCGCCACCGGCTGGATCGCCTCCGCCGGCCTCGACGTCGAGGCGCGTCTGCGAGCGGGTACCGCGCTGATCGCCCACGGCGAGTTCTCGATCGTGATCGCCGGTCTTGCGGTCAGCAGCAACTTCGACCCGGAGCTCGCGGCGCTGGCGGCGACGCTCGTGCTCGGCACCGCGCTGCTCGGGCCACTCGCCACCCATTTCGCCGACGACCTGGCTCGGCTGCTCCCCCAGGGCGGAGCGGCAACGGCCGTCCAGCGACGCTGAGTGCTAGCCGTTCGCAACCTGAAGAGCTTTGACAGGCAGCTTGGAAGACCAGGGCTACCGCATGAGAGGCTCGGGGCTCTCGCTCGCGTCCCCTCGGACCTGCGGGGGAAGGGGACGGTTCGCGATGGCCGCTGATCGCGCGAGCGACCAAGAACGCACGCCTCTACGTCTAGGGCAGCGCTTGCTCAACGAGCAGCTTCGCGAGCTGGCGGGCTTGTGTCGCTGATTCCCGGCGGCTGGTGTTCGGCGATGTTGCCAAAACCGACGACGCAGCCGCCAAAAATACCTGCAAATCGTAAGCCGACGCGCGGACTCGAACCGCGGACCCCTTCATTACGAGTGAAGTGCTCTACCAGCTGAGCTACGTCGGCGGGGCTTCTAGATTAGCCGTTCCCGCGGCAGCCAAGGAATCGCCGTGACCTTGCCGGTGGAGGCTCGCCTCGCAAGCCTCCACCGGCGCATTTCGGCTTCGCGCTACCAGGCCGCGAGTCCGGACGTCGAGTTGCCCGGCATCTCGATCACTCCGATTGGGGTGAGTTGACCGGTCTCGGGGTCGATCGAGTACTGGTCGATTGCCGACAACGGTGCCAGGAAGGGCAACAGCATGGTCCGAGAGCACGTAGAGATAGCGGCTGTCATTGCTCAGCGCCACGTCGATGCCGTTGTGGAGCGTGTCCTGTCCAGGCCCGGCGGGGGCGAGCGCCCCATCGCGGCCGATCGAGAAGATCGTGATCGACGTACCGCCGACGAGTTGTCCGGCCGGGTTGGTGACGTAGAGGAACTTGCCGTTGTCCGTGATCACGTTCCAGCACGCCACACCTGGCGACGGCACCAGAGCGGGCGCGATCGGAACGAGTGTGTTGTTCTCCGTCAGCTGGTACGAGGAAACGGTGCTTCCGGGCGCAACCGCCACGTTCGCGTTCGAGACGGTCAGCTGATCGTGCTTGGTCCATGCCTGCCCGTACGGATTCGCCCCGCTGGACGGAGAGGTGATCGGCACTCCGGCGACGCCGCTCGCGTCGACCGGGAAGATGTCGATGTCGCCACAGCAGACGCCGCCGGCGCTGAATCGCTTGGTCACGGAAAGCACCGTTCCACGTTCGTTGAACGCAATCTGTGCCGGCTGGCTGTCCGGCGTCGTCGAACGATGCGAGCCCGGGATCGGCGTGAGCCCGCACTTCGTGGACACGTAATAGCCCTGGATGCTCGCAGCGGCGACGTTTGAGTTCAGGACGTAGAGCAGGAGGCTCATCGGCCCCCGGCTGTTGCTGGTCAGGCTGATCGGGCGACTCCCGTTCGTCGGCCGTTGATCGACGAGCTCGATCCCGTCAGGCCGAACGGCGAACGACGAGACCGTGTTGCTGCCGATGTTCGTCACGAACAAGCAGCGCTTGTTGTCGCCCCCCGAGCTGAGCTCGACATTGCCCGCCGAGTCGGCGAACGGTAGACCCAGCGGCGGGTTTGCCGCGGGCTGCCCGTTGCCGCCCGTCGGGACCTGGCCTGCCGCAACGAGCTTGCCGTCTGCGGTCCGCCGGAAGACGGACACGTAATTCGGCACCGTATTCGTCTGCGTGAAAACTGCGCCCGGCGTCAACCGCTGGCCGTCTTGCGCAGGGGCAGAGCCGGCCATCCCGACCGTCGCCACGAACCCAGCGCCAAGTACGAGCAGCAATCGCCACCGCCGTTCGATCGACCGAAGCTCCATGTCTCCTCCCCTCCCGCCGTGACCGTTCCCACGGTTACATCGGCGGGCTCGATTGGCCGCGGTTCCCGGCCGAGCCAACGATAAGACGTTCCGAGCGCTGCGACAACATCAGCGCCCAGGATTCGCCGAGATCCAATGCCGGTGGAGGCTCGCGTCGCAAGCCTCCACCGGCGCATTCAGCTTCGTGCTACCAGGCCGCAAGTCCAGAGGTTGAGTTCTGCGGCATCTCGACCGCGCCAATGAACGTGAGTCCACCAGTCCTCTGGTCGATCGAGTACTGGTTGATCGTCGACAACGGTCCCGGGACGGGAATCATCTGGTTCGCAAGCACGTACAGATACTGGCTGTTCGCGCTCAACGCCTCGTCGATGGCATTGAGAGGGAGGCCCAGACCCGCAATGACGGGAACGTTCACGCCCGGCCCGGCCGAGGCGAGTGACCCATCCCGGCCGATCGTGTACGCCGTGATCGACGTGCCACCGGGGACGAACGGTCCGGCCGGGTTCGTGACGTAGAGGAACTTGCCGTTGTCTGTAATGACATTCCAGCATGCCAACCCAGGTGACGGCAGCTCAGCGGGCCCGACCGGAACGAGCGTGTTGCTCTCCGTCAGCTGATACGAGGAAACAGTGCTCGCGTCTCCAGGCACGTTCGCGTTCGAGATTGTCAGCTGATCATGCTTGGTCCACGCCTGCCCGTAGGGGTTGGCACCGCTCGAGGGCGAGACGATCGCCGCCCCAGCGACGCCGTTCGCGTCGACCGGGAAGACGTTGAGGTCGCCGTGACCACCGGCGCTGGCCCGCTGGGTCACGGAGAGCACCGTCCCACGTGAGTTGAACGCGATCTGTGCCGGCAGGCCGGCCTGATCTGCCGTCGGCCGATGCGAGCCCGGAATCGGTGTGAGCGCGCAGTCCACGGACACGAAATAGCCCTGGATGCTTGCGGCCGAAACGTCCGCGTTCAGGACATAGAGCAGGAGGCTCAGCGGCCCCCGCCTGTTGCTGGTCAGGCTGACCGGGCGACTTCCGCCCGTCGGTCGATGATCGGCGAGCTCGATGCCATCAGCCGAAACCCTGAAAGACGAGACCGTGTTGCTGCCGATGTTCGTCACGAACAGGCAGCGCTTGTTGTCGCCGTCCGAGCTGAGCGCGACATTGCCCGCCGAGTCGGCGAACGGTAGACCGAACGGTGGATTCGCCGCCGGTTGCCCGTTGCCGCCCGTCAGGACTTCCCCTGCTGCAACGAGCTTCCCGTCTGCGCCCCGCTGGAAGACCGCCACCTTGTTCGGCACCGTATTCGTCTGTGTGAAGACTGCGCCCGGCGCCAACGGCTGGTCGTTTTGCGCCGCGGAGGCAGGCCCGGCCATCCCGACCGCCGCCACCAGGCCGGCGCCAAACGCGATCAGCAATCGCCATCGCCGCGCGTTCAAGTGATGCTTCATGATTTCCCCTCTCCCTTACCGCCCTGGGTGCTCCCCCCAACACACCGAAGGCGGGCTCGTTTGACCGCAGTTCCCGGCCAACTCACACCATAGGACGTTTTGACCGCTTCGACAACGGCGCTGTCCGCGGTTGCGCTACTTGGCTTTGCCGTTGCGCTTGCCGCCGCCCGAGTCTTCGGCGACCGCAGGAGCCTCCGCCGCCGCGACAACCTCGACAGCGGCAGCGGGCTCGGCTGCGTCGACGACCGGTGTCGGAGCCGTCGTGACTGCCGGCGCGGGAGCCGGGGCCACGGTCAGCTTGCGCTTCGCGTGGCCGTTCCCGTGCTCCGGTTCGGCCTGCGAGACCGAGATCGGACTCGGCTCTTGCAGGACGGGCGTCTCCTTCTTACTGCTGCCCTCGCCTCTCGAGTTGCCGCCGCGCCTCGTTTCCTGCGGCGCGGCTGCCACGGGCTGCGGCTCCGCCGGCGCCTGGGCGCCCTGCTCCTGCTGTCCGGGCGCGCCTGCCTTACCCTGGCCCTCGTCCTTCTGGCCCTCGTCCTTTTGGCCCTCGTCTGTGCGCTTGGTGGGCTCGGCCGCGGTCGCGCGTCGTCTCCTGCGTGGGCTGCTCTGCCGTCGGAACGACCTGTGCCGGCTCGACCGTCTTCGTGACGGGCTGAACGGCGGCCACGGCGGGCGCCGCTTCGGCGCGAACCGGCTTGGGCTTCTCGTAGGCGGGCCGCGGCGGCGCAATCGCGAGAGGTGCCGACTCCGGCGAGGAGCTTGCCGGCTTGGCGGCTGCAGGCGCGACGAGCGCCACGGCAGCGGCTGCCTTGGCCGGCGCCTGCTCGCTCCAGCTTCGGGGCCACGGTCGCCGCGGTTCCGACCGCGGCGGTGACGGCCACGGCGGCGGCGGTCGCCTTCACGGCGGCGCTGCCCGCGAGCAGGGTCTTGAACACCGCGGCGATCGTCCCGAGGTCGATCATGTGGGCGGCGCGCCGGAAGCTCTTCCGTTTCGCAGGCTTGACCGAGTCCGGCTGCTCCAGGCCCTGGGCGAGCGAGCGCCGGGCGCGGAAGATGAGCGTCTCGACAGCGGACTGCGAGACCTCGAGCTCGGCGGCCACCTCGCGATAGGAGAGGCCCTGCCACTCCCGCAGCAGGATCGCGCGGCGCTGCTGCTCCGGCATCGACGCGAGCGCGTCCTCGATCCCGATCAGCTCGTCTCGATCGCGGTTCGGGCCCGGGACGATCTCCTCGATCACCTGAAAGTCGCTGGGGCTCTCGATCTTGCCGCGGCGCCACGACGAGCGCCGTCGCGAGAGACACACGTTTTCGGCGATCTTGAACAACCACGCGGACTCGGCCTCCGGCACGACGCCGCGGCCGAGCGCGCGGAACGCGTTCATGAACGTCGTCTGGACGGCGTCCTCCGCCTCCTCGCGCGAGCCGAGCTGGTGCTGGCAGTAGCTCAGGATCTTCGCAGCGTGACGCTCGTAGAGACCCTGGGTCGCCGCAGCCTGAGGCGCGAGGCGCGGTGCTTCGACGAGGGTCGCGCGACCAATGGACGGAACTGCAGCCAACCGGGATCCTTCATGGAGGGAGGGACGGGTCTACCGGCGTTCCGCCCGAACGCCTGTCCCAGTCTTAGCCGACATCGGCAGGCTCGCAACCCCTTTTTAGGGATCTTTACTTCGTACAAGCATTAAGGCTTCAAACCACTAATGCGCTGGAAAACACCCGCTTCAGCTGGACGAAGAGCGCCTCCAGCGCGAGCCCCGGGTTGAGATTGAACTCCTCCAGCGTGCGCCAGGCCTCGCGCGCCAGCTCCGCCGCGGCCTCGGCGTCCGGCGCCCGCTCGCGCGTACCGTCCTCGCGGAGCGTGTCGATCCGGTCCGCGTGGACGACCGCCTGCTCGGCGCCGACCGCGACGACGACGAGATCGCGGTACCAGGAGGCGAGCTCCTCGAGCGAGGCGAGGAGCTCCTCCCGCTCGGCGCCCCGCTGCACCCGGCGCAGCCGCTGCTCGGACTCCCGCGCGGTCAGCTCGATGCCTTCGAACTCGGCCTCGGCGCGCTCCTTGGCGGCAGCGCCGGCCACCCGCGCGGACTCGAGCACCGTGGCGGCCGCGTCGGCCGGGTCGAGCTCCGGCTCGGCGTACGGCGCCCGGGCGACTCGCAGCAGCGCCTCGCGGCGGCTTCGAGCCTCCGGGTCGAGCAGCCGCTCGGCCCGGTCGAGGCGGCCGCCGGACACGCGAGCGAGCGCCTTCGCCTCGGCTTCCGACAGCCCCGGCGCGCGCTCGGCGAGCATGGCGCGGATCACTCGCTCCGGGATGCGGCGGAAGGAGACGAGCTGGCAGCGGGACCGAATCGTCGGCGGCAGCGGGCCGAGCTCGTCGGCCACGAGCACGATCACGGCGTACGGGGGCGGCTCCTCGAGATCCTTCAGCAGCGCGTCGGCGGCGTCCTCGTTCAGCAGGTGCGCGTCGGAGATCACGTAGACGCGCCACTCGGCCTCGTACGGGCGCATGTGCAGGTCGCGGTGCAGCGCTCGCACCTCGTCGATCCGGATCATGTCGCCAAGGGCCTCGAGCAGGAAGAGATCGGGATGCGTCCCGGCCTGCACGCGGCGCTCGTCGCCGAGCAGTGCGGCCGCAAACGCGCGGGCTGCGGCCCGCTTGCCAACCCCTGCCGGCCCGTGGAAGAGATAGGCGTGGGCCGGGCCTTCCGAGACGGCGGCCGCGAGCAGCAGCCGCGCCTCGGGCTGCTCAGGCAAGCTGGCGAACGTCACTCAGGATCCTTTCCGCGAGCTTGTCGGGCGCGAGCTCGCCGTCGAGAACGACGACCCGCTCGGGGAAGAGCGCCGCGAGCTGCTCGTAGCCGGCGGCCACCCTCACGTGGAAATCCGAGTCCTCGCGCTCGATCCGGTCCGGGCTGCCGCCGACGCGCTCGAGCGACCGCGTCGGCTCGACTGCGAGCACGAACGTCCGGTCCGGGACGCAGCCGCGGACAGCGAGCAGGTTGAGCTCGAGCACCTCGTGCATGCCCAGGCCGCGGCCGATTCCCTGGTAGGCGACGGAGCTGTCGAAGTAGCGGTCGAGCAGCACGTCGGCGCCCCGCGCGAGCGCCGGCTCGATCACCTGGCCGACGAGCTCGGCGCGCGCCGCGGCATAGACGAGCGCCTCCGCCCAAGGCGTCATCTCGCGGCCGTGCAGGACGAGCGCGCGCAACTGCTCGCCGAGGGCCGTCCCACCGGGCTCCCGGGCGGTCACCACCTCGCGGCCGTCCGCCTCGAGGCTGGCCCGCAGGCGCTCGACCTGGGTGGTCTTCCCGGAGCCGTCGAGGCCCTCGAAGCTCACGAACATCTAGATGGCCGACTGGTGATCGGCGTGCTCGCGGGGGCGATCGACTGGGGGCCGCACTCGGTCGCAGCCAAGGCTGGTTGCCTTGGCAAGGCCGAGGGTGGTTCCCAGCGCCGTGTCTGGATCGTCATCCGCGGGCGCAGGTTGCCGGTCGGCCATCAGGATACGGCGGTGCGGCGTCACCGGGGGAGCTGGGTTCATCGGCTCGCACATCGTCGACGCGCTGGTTGCTCGCGGCGACGAGGTCACGGTGATCGACGACCTCTCGACCGGCCGCCGCGAGTTCGTGAACGAGGCGGCGACGCTCGTCGTGCACGATCTGACGGAGCCGTTCGAAGTGGACGCGGACGTCCTCTACCACCTCGCGGCACAGGCGGACGTAGGCACCTCGATGGAGCGGCCGAGCTTCGACGCAGCCGTGAACGTGGTGGGCACCGTCAACGCGCTCGAGGCGGCGCGGGCCGCGGGCGCACGTCTGGTCTTCTCCTCGACCGGCGGTGCGATCTACGGCGAGGTGGAGCGTCCCGCTGCGGAGGACGCCGAGCCGCGGCCCGTCTCGGCGTACGGGATCGCCAAGCTCGCGGCGGAGACGTATGTCGCCGGCTGGAACCGGATCCACGGCTCCGGCCACGTCGTCCTGCGCTTCGCGAACGTCTACGGGCCACGCCAGTCGGGCGCGCTCGAGGGCGGAGTCGTCTCGATCTTCATGGAGCGGCTCGCGCGCGGAGAAGAGACACTCGTTTTCGGGGACGGCGAGCAGTCGCGCGACTTCGTCTACGTCGGCGACATCGTCGCAGCGGTACTCGCGGCGTCCGAGGCGGAGGGCGGCGGCACCTTCAACATCGGCACCGGCATCGAGACCACGGTGAACGACCTGCACCGTCTCTGCGCGCAGACGATCGGAGTCGATGCGGAGCCACGCCACCTCGCCGTACGCGCGGGGGATGCCCGCAGGAGCGTCCTCGACGTCACGCGCGCGGAGCAGGAGCTCGGCTGGCGGCCGCAGGTCACACTCGACGACGGACTGCGCCAAACCTGGGAGTCAATCCAAACCCCCCTCTAGAGGACGCTCTTGGGCCGCGAAAGCGGCCCCTTCAGGGGTCTTCGCGCGATGAGCATCGCTTGCGCAGAGAGAAGGAGCGCGGGCGCCGCGGGCGAAACAAGGCGGCCGTGGAGCACTCGCTTCCCCAGGTCGGCTCGCCGTGGCGCACGGCCACGCTCGTCGCGTCCGCGGTCGCCGTCGCGGAGCTCGTGATCCTCGTCGTCCTCGGCGTCAGTCTCCTCGCGAAGCCGGTCTCCCAGCACGTACGCCAGGCCGCGGAGGCGAAGGTGTTCGCGCCCGTGAAGGCGAAGCCGCGCGCCGTCGTCCCGGTTGGCAAACCGAAGCTCGCGCGCGCCGAGACATCCGTGATCGTTCTGAACGGGAGCCGCCGCTCGGGCGCCGCGGCAGAGAACGCCGACCGCGTACGCACGCTCGGGTACACCATCGGCACCGTCGGCAACGCGCCGCGCAGCGACTTCACCCGCACGCTCGTGATGTTCCGCCCCGGTTACCGCGCCGAGGCCGTGCGGCTCGCCGCCGACCTGAAGCTGAAGATCGTCGGCCCGCTCGACGGCCTCCGCGCCCCGGATCTGCTCGGCGCGCACCTGGCGCTCATCGTCGGCTCCTAGCAGTTGCCGTCGTTCACCCAGGCACGCGCCTGGTCGAGCGGCCCGCCGTCGACCCACTGACGACCCGCCGGATCGAGCGTGTACGCCTCGTTCAGGTGGACGTACGCCGAGCAGCGGTCACCCCGATGGAACTCGTAGAGGCCGAGCTCGTACCAGGTCTCCGGGTTCTCGGGCTGTAGCCGGACGGCGTCGCGGTACGTGTCCAGCGCGGCTCCGGAGTCGGCCCTCGCCTCCTCCACCCGCGCCCGGGCGAAGAGCGGCGCCAGCGCGAGCGGGTCGAGCGACCGCGCCCGGTCGGCCGAGTCGGCGGCGGCCGCAAGGTCTCCGCGGTCGAGCGCCTCCCCCACGTCGCGGACGCTCCGCTCGGCGAGCCAGGGTGTGACGACCGACACGGCGGCGGCGAGCGCCAGCGCCGCGGCGGCGACTGCGGCCAGCGGACGTGCAGATGTGCGCACAGGGCGTCCGGCGGCAGCGAGCACTCCGGCGGCGAACAGCACCGGCCCGGTCACGGCGACGAAGTCCCAGTCGTAGTCGACGAGCGCGTGCGCGAGCCAGAGAGCGAGCGCGACCGAGAGCGCCGCCGCGGCATCCCGTTCGGCGCCCTCGAGCCGCCGGCGCGCTCCTACCGCAGCCGCCGCAGCCGCGGCCACCAGCGCGACGAACAGCGCCAGGCCCACGAGCCCGGTGCCTGCGAGGAACTGCAGCGGGACGCTGTGCGGCTGCGTCACCGGTGAAGCCGTCTCGCGGTAGCGCTTCCGCGCGACCTCGAAGCTGTTCGCACCCGCGCCGGCGAGCGGATCCGCCCTGAAGATGTCCCAGGCCTCGGCCCACCAGTCGAGGCGGTTGTTCGAGCTGAGACTGCCGAGACGCCCGGGCTCGTTCGTGACCTCCCCGCCCCGGAACTCGTCGGCGATCCTGCCCGTATTCGCGACGGCGACAACCGCGGCGACGAGCACCGCGGCGACCGCGAGGCCGGCAAGCGACGCGGCCGATTTTTCGACGGCCGGCCGGTGCGAGGGGCCGTCGTCTCAGCGCGAGCGCGGCAAGAGCGACGAGACACGCGCCGGCGAGCAGCAGCACGCCGAACCAGGCGCCGTCGGTGACGCGGTCGGCACGCGGGTACCCGTCGTCGACGAGGGCCGGAGCGGCTGAACGCCCACGCCGCGAGGGCGGCGGCCGGGAGGACGGCGGCGAGCGCGAGCAGCGCCACCTGGACGCGGTCGCGACAGAGCCAGAGCCAGAGGGCGACCCCGAGCACCGCGGCAGCCACACCGGCGCGAGACGCAGCCAGGAGTATCGCGACGGTCGCCGCGTAGGCAAGCATCGTCCCGCCCGCAACGGCAGCCCGCGACCGGGCCGACGCCGCCAGCTGCAGCGACAGCACGAGCAGGATGTCGGCGGCGAGCGCGAGTGCGTTCCAGTAGCCGATCGGATCGCGCAGCCGTGCCGTCCGGCCACCGTCGGGGAAGAGCGCCGGGATCGCCTTGCCGGCCAGCGCCCAGACGACCGCGGCCCCGAGCGCCGCGACGAGGGCTGCGGCCGCCCAGCGGCATGCGCTCGAGCCGCAGGCGCCGAGCAGGAGCCCGACGGCCAGGAACGCCGCGAGCACGAGCGTCCGGTCGAGCTCCTCCCAGGCGCGGTCGGGCGCCACCGACCACGCAACGGAGAGCCCGGCCCAGGCCGCCGTCGCGAGGAGCACGCCGAGCAGCGCCGCCCCGCCGCCGGGCTGCGGTGCACGTCCGGCGAGCGCGAGGGCACCCCAGCCGCCTGCGACGAGCAGGGCCGCGAGCGCCGTCCAGACCGAGTCGCCTGCGAAGAGCGCGGCCAGCAACAACGCGGCCGCGACCGACACCGCCACTCCGGGCCTCCGCATCGGGCGCCAAGCTACCATGCCCCCCGGAAAGCCTCCCCAGCCGTATCTCGCTAGCCTTACAAACCGTTTACCTGCCGCTGACCCCAGCATCAACGCCGTCCGAGAGACTCTGCAAGATTGCCCGCACGTGCGGGCTCACCGCCGCGAGACGCCCACAGACTTGACCCCCGCCACCCGCCACCAGCCGTCCAGGCGCGCCATGCGCGCCGTCATCGTGCTGTCCGCGCTCGCCTCGGTGCTGTTCGTGACTGCACCGGCCGCGAGCGCCGCCCCGTCGTGCGGCCGCCAGGTGATCGACGACTGGTACGACGACGGCCGCATCGACGGCTCGTACGCGCTCCACTGCTACGACGACGCGATCGAGATCCTGCCGCGGGACGTGCGCGACTACTCGAGCGCCAAGGAGGACATCCAGCGGGCGCTGCAGGCGAAGTTGCGCGGCGACGATCCACCGGCCGCCGACGACCGATCCCTCTCCGCAGGACCCGGCAACGACGGATACCACGGAGACGACCAGCACGCCACCGAGCAGCGATCCGGGCGATCCTCCGACGGACACCGTCGCCAACCCGCCGCTGGCCGACGGCGACAGCGCCAGCTCGATCCCGCTCCCGCTGCTGATCCTCGCCGGCCTCGCGCTGCTGCTCGTGGCGGGCGGCTCGGCCGGGTATCTCATCCGCCGGTTCCAGAACCGCCAGCTCCCGCCACCGGCTGCCTAGGCTCGCCCCCACGAGGGCTCCGGCCCGGTACACTCAAGGGCGCGATTTCGGCCATTCCAAGCGCCTTTCCGGGTTCCGTCCGACGCCGGGACTAACGTCCCCCGTCCGCTCCGAGGCCCGCAGAAAGCCGACCTGCGAGCGCCGTGACAAGCCCTAATGGCCGAGAGGACGAGAATGGCTACCGCGAGAGCAGACCAAGGACGCAGCAGCCCCGCAGGACGAGGTCGTCAACGTCGTCGTCGAGGAGACGGCGTCGGTCACTCCGGGCCGCTTCTTCACGATCCCGGGACGCGACCCGTTCGACGAGATCGAGTGGGAGCTCCGGGACGCGATCATTCCGGGCAAGGACGGGCCGGCCTTCGAGCAGCGGAACGTCGAGTTCCCGCGCTTCTGGTCGCAGACCGCGACGAACATCGTCGCGCAGAAGTATTTCCGCGGGCGGCTCAGCTCTCCGGAGCGTGAGCGCAGTGTCAAGCAGATGGTCGGGCGCGTCGTCGACACGATCGGCGGCTGGGGCCGAGCCGGCGGCTACTTCGCGACCGACGACGAGGCCGACACGTTCGAGGCGGAGCTGAAGGCGATCCTCGTCAACCAGTACGCCTCCTTCAACTCGCCGGTCTGGTTCAACGTCGGGTTCGAGGAGAAGCCACAGTGCTCGGCCTGCTTCATCCTCTCGATCGACGACACGATGGACTCGATCCTCGACTGGATCCGGCGCGAGGGCGTCATCTTCCGCGGCGGCTCCGGCTCGGGGCTCAACCTCTCGAAGCTGCGCAGCTCGAAGGAGCAGCTCTCCAAGGGCGGCTACGCGTCGGGCCCGGTCAGCTTCATGCGCGGCGCCGACTCTTCCGCCGGGACGATCAAGTCGGGCGGCAAGACGCGGCGCGCGGCCAAGATGGTGGTACTCGACGTCGACCATCCGGACGTCGAGGAGTTCATCTGGTGCAAGGCGAAGGAGGAGCGGAAGGCGCGCGTCCTCGAGCTGGCGGGCTACGACATGTCGCTCGATTCGCCCGACTGGGCCTCGATCCAGTACCAGAACGCGAACAACTCGGTCCGCGTCAGCGACGCCTTCATGGAGGCATCGGTGGAGGACAAGGAGTGGAACCTCACCGCCCGCACCGACGGCTCCGTCGTCGAGACGACCGACGCGCGCGCTCTGCTCCGGCAGATCGCCGAGGCAGCGTGGCAGTGCGCCGATCCGGGCGTCCAGTACGACACGACGATCAACAGCTGGCACACGCTGCCGAACACCGGCCGGATCAATGCGTCGAACCCGTGCTCGGAGTACATGTCGATCGACGACTCCGCGTGCAACCTCTCCTCGCTCAACCTGATGAAGTTCCGGCGCGAGGACGGCGAGTTCGACGTCCCCGCGTTCGAGCACGCCGTCGACGTGATGTTCCTCGCGCAGGAGATCTGCGTCGGCTACTCCTCGTACCCGACGCCCGAGATCGATGCGAACGCGAAGGCCTACCGCCAGCTCGGGCTCGGCTACGCGAACCTCGGCGCCCTGCTGATGGCGCGTGGCTTCCCGTACGACTCCGACGACGGCCGTGCCTACGCGGCGGCGATCACCGCGCTGATGACCGGCCGTGCCTACCGCAAGTCGGCCGAGGTGGCGCACCGGATGGGCGCGTTCGCCGGCTACCGGCCGAACGCGGCCGCGATGATCGGCGTGATCGCGAAGCACCGCGCCGCGGTCGGGAACATCCAGGACTCCCACTCGGTGCCGGAGGATCTGCTCACGGCGGCCCGGCAGGCCTGGGACGACGCGCTCGACAAGGGCGAGGTGCACGGCTACCGGAACGCGCAGGCGACCGTGCTCGCTCCGACCGGGACGATCAGCTTCATGATGGATTGCGACACGACGGGCGTGGAGCCCGACTTCTCGCTCGTCAAGTCGAAGAAGCTCGTCGGCGGCGGCGAGATCACGATCGTGAACAAGACCGTGCCGATGGCGCTCGACAAGCTCGGCTATGCGCCCAGCGAGGTCGAGGAGGTCGTGGCGTTCATCGACGAGCGCAACACGATCGTCGGCGCCCCGAACATCAAGAGCGAGCACTACCCGGTCTTCGACTGCGCCATCGGCGACCGCGCGATCCACTACATGGGTCACGTGAAGATGATGGGCGCGGTGCAGCCGTTCATCTCCGGGGCGATCTCGAAGACGGTCAACCTGCCCGAGGAGGCGACCGTCGAGGACGTGTCGCAGCTGCTGATCGAGTCGTGGCAGCTCGGCGTCAAGGCGATCGCGATCTACAGCGACAACTGCAAGGTGGCGCAGCCCCTCTCAGGCTCGGCCGACAAGAGCCTGGCCACGATCCCGGCGCTCGCCCCGGTCGTGCCCGTCGCGCAGCCGAAGCGCCGGCGGGTGCCCGAGGACCGCGTCGAGGTCGGCCGCAAGTTCAAGGTCGGCGACTACGAGGGCTACATCCACGTCGGCCTGTTCGAGGACGGCACCCCGGGCGACATCTTCGTCGACATCGCCAAGGAAGGAACGACGCTCGCCGGGCTCATGAACTCGTTCATGATCTCCGTCAGCCTGGGCCTCCAGTACGGCGTGCCGCTCGAGGTGTACGTCTCGAAGTTCAGCCACATGCGCTTCGAGCCGAGCGGGCTGACCAACGACGCCGACATCCGCATGGCGAAGTCGATCGTCGACTACATCTTCCGCTGGATGGGGAAGAAGTTCCTCACCTCCGAGCAGCAGGAGGAGGCCGGGATCCTGACCGCAGAGGTGAAGGCGCGGCTCGCGCAGGCCTACGCCTCGGGTGAGGCGTCCCAGCCTGCGGCCGAAGCGCCGCCGCGGGGCCAGACCGCCCTCTTCAACAACTGGGAGGACGCGGTCGAGTGCGCCAAGTGCGGCGGCAGCATGGTGCGCACAGGGTCGTGCTACACGTGCCGCGACTGCGGCACGAACACCGGCTGCAGCTAGCCGCCGGCCGCGATTCGAGCAACGGGGCCGTCCGAAAGGGCGGCCCCGTTTGCGTGCGCAGCCGGGAACGTCCCACCAAGACTCTGCCGCGTGAAGAGCGCGGTGAGAGGGTAAGGTCGGGCGGCCGATGAGGACGACCACCGGCCGGATGACGCTATTCGTTGTGCTCGTCGCGCTTGCGGCCTGCGTCGCCGCGAGCTCCGTCCAGGCTTCGACGGGCGTCCGCTACGGGATCCAGGACGACGCGTGGTTGGAGTTCGGCCCGGGCAGCACCCTCAACCAGCGGGCGGCGACATTCAAGCGGCTCGGCGTGCCGCTCGTCCGCTTCACGCTGCGCTGGAACGAGATCGCCCGGCGACGGCCGAAGCAGCCGACCTCGCCGCGCGATCGCGCCTATGACTGGCGCCGGCCGGACCGGGTTCTGCGCGCCCTTCGCCGCAACGGCCTGACGCCGGTCCTCACGCTCGTCGGGACGCCGGCGTGGGCGAACGGGGGACGCCCGCCGAAGTTCGCGCCGCCGCGGCCCCGAGACTTCCGCCGCTTCGCGACCGCCGCCGCCCGTCGCTACCCGTGGGTTCGCTACTGGGTGATCTGGAACGAGCCGAACAAGCGTCTCTGGCTCAGGCCGACGAAGTCTGCGATCTACGTCCGTCATTTGCTCAACCCCGCGTACGAGGGAATCCATGCCGTGCTGCCGCACGCCCGGGTCGCCGGCGGCGCGACCGGGCCCCAAGGCGCGCAGCGGGAGGCGTCTCACCCGTCACCTGGGTGCGCGGCATGGCCGCCGCCCGCGCGAAGTTCGACGCGTACGCCCACCACCCCTACCCCTCGACGCCGTCCGAGACGCCGTCCAGCGGCGGCTGCAAGAACTGCCCCTGGATCACGATGGCGACGATCAGGAAGCTCCTGATCCTGGTCAAGCGCTCCTTCGGGTCGAAGCCGATCTGGCTCACCGAGTACGGCTACCAGACGAACCCCCGGACACGTTCCTGGGGGTCACGCTCAAGCGGCAGGCGACGAATCTCAGCCTCGCCGCGATGCGCGCGTGGCGCCTCCCGCGGGTGACGATGCTGATCCAGTACCTCTACCGCGACGAGCCACAGCTGAGCCGCTTCCAGACCGGCCTCGTGTTCGTGGACGACCGCTGGAAGCCCTCGCTGCAGGGATTCAGACTGCCCTTCGCGCAGATGGGCCGACGCGGGGAGCGGGCAATCGTCTGGGGTCAGATCCGCGACGGACGACCGGGGCGGAAGCGGTACCGGCTCGAGGTGCTCCGCAAGAACGTTTGGAAGCCGGTCGGGCGCGCCCGGCTGACGAACGACCACGGCGTGTTCATCCGGACGATTCGCGTGAGGCCCGGCGCGCTGTTCCGGATCTGGTCGCCGGACCAGCGGCGGCTCAGCCAGCAGCTGCGGATCAGGTGAGTCGGAGCGCGGGGTCCTCCCCTGGCTGACGCGGCATCGGAACCACCCGTGATCTACCAGCATCCGCTCGCGTATCTCCTCGGACTGGAGGGAGTCGCCCTTCTACGCGCGTTCTCGGGCGGTTACGACCGCGAGTTCACGCTCGCGCGATTCGAAGAGATCCGCGAGCTGCTCGAGTCACCGGACGCGTTCGGCACCGGGATCGAGGCGCGCCCGATCTCGACGCGCGAGGGATATGACCGGTGGGCGCCGTCGTACGACGAGCCGGGAAACCAACTCCTCGACCTCGAGCAGCCTGTCGTCCGGGAGATCCTCGACCGCCTCCCTGTCGGGGTCGCACTCGACGCCGCCTGCGGCACCGGGAGGCACGCCGCGTATCTCGCGTCGCTCGGACACACGGTGATCGGCGTCGACTCGTCGCCGGCAATGCTCTCGCGCGCCCGCGAGAAGATCCCGCACGGCGCGTTCTACGAAGCCGACCTCGACGAGCTTCCGCTCGCAGACGACTCCGTCGACCTCGTCGTCTGCGCGATCGCCCTCGTGCACGTGCCGAACATCGCGGCCCCATTCGTCGAGTTCGCGCGCGTGCTACGCCCGGGTGGGCACCTCGTCGTCTCCGACCAGCAAGGGCTGATCGGCGACATCGGCCTGCCGCTCGTGAACGTCGACCCGCACGGCGAGTTCGGCTACATCCCTGTGTATCCGCGCCTCGCGAGTGAGTACCTGGCGGCGGCGCTGCCGCTCGGCTTCCGAGTGCTTGGCTGCGAAGAGCCACGCGTCCCCTCACCGCTCCTCGACGAGGAGGGCCGGACGGTCGGCGACGGCGAGCGGCTGCCGCCGCAAGATCCGGACGACGCGCCGTGGATCTGGGGCTTACACGCCGAGGCGATCGACGCGACCAACGCGGCGTGGCGGGGGAAGCCGTCGTCGATCATCTGGCACTTTCAGCTCCCACCGGACTGACGGCGTCCTGTACGGTCAGTTCATGCGGATCCTGATCATCGCCGCGGTCGCTCTCTTCCTCGTGCTCTGGGTGCGGGCGACGCTGGACGTCTTCCGCCGCGGCGACCTGAACAGCTCCGCGAAGGCGGCGTGGGCGATCATCATGCTGGTACTTCCGTTCGTCGGGCCTGACTCATCTATGTGATGTTGCGCCCGTCGGATGCCCAGATCGCTCAGCGCACGCAGCGCTAGGTAACCGTGATTCCAGGCATCCGCTGACTTCATCCGGTGCGGGTGATGATCTCGGCTCTGCGCCCGGCGATCCTGCGGCGGTGCGATCACACGAGCCGGGTACGAGCCTCAGAGGCATCGCGGCAACGGTGTCGGCACTCGCGCTCTTCACAGCCGGCGTCGTCGCCGGTTGCGGCAGCGGCAGCGGCGAGGCCACGCGCACCGCGCCGACTCTCAGTCTTCCCACGACACTCGACCAGACAGCCACGCGTCCCTCGGCCACCCTCCCGGAGAGGACTGCGCCGACGCTTCCGACTGACAACGGCTCCACCCTTGACGCAGACCGTTGACGGAGTCCACCCCGACGGAAGCCGCCCAGCTGCCGGCCGCGACGGTCACGGTCACCACGCCGCCGGCAACGACCGCTGCACCGGCACCCGCCACGACCGCTGCACCAGCCACGACCGCTGCACCAGCCACGACCGCTGCACCAGCCACGACCGCTGCACCGGTAACGACCACTGCACCGGCAACGACGACCGAGGCGGCGACGACGACCGACAGCGGCGTCAACCCCGGCGCCGTCGCCGTCGCGGGCGCGGCAGCAGCCTCGCAGGAGGAGGAGACGCCGTGGGGCTGGATCGTCGCCGCGATCCTCGCGGTCGCCCTGGTAGCGGTGCTGCTCGTCTGGTGGCAGCGCAGCCGTGCCGGGAAGAGCGACGGCGAAGCGGCGGGCGACGCTCCGGAATCCACGGACGTGTGATCGAAGACTCGACCGCAGCCGCCTCCGACGCAAGTAGTGCTCAGAGAAGGGCTGAGAGCTTGTTCCAGAGCCAGCTCTGGCGGCGCTCTTGCGACGTCGACGGCGACTCGCCGGGGCTCGAGCGAGCGATGTCCGGCTCGAAGAGCCTCTCCTCGATCAGCGCGGCGACCTCGGCGCTCCGAGCGATCATCATGATCTCCGAGTTGCGGTAGAGCGCCCAGGCGTCGAGATTCACCGTGCCGAAGCTGACGACGTCGTCGGCGACGACGACCTTCGCGTGGACGACCGTGTCCGGGAGCTCCCACACCTCGACGCCCGCCCCGAGCAGGTCCGGGTAGCGGTGCTTCAATGCAGCCGTCGCCTGCGCGTTGTTGGACGCCTTCGAGACGACGACCCGCACCTGCACCCCACGCCGCGCGGCCGCGACGATCCGGTCGATCATGCCCGGTCGGTGAGATAGGGGTTCATCACGTCGAGGCGCTCGCGAGCGCCGTCGATCTGCTCGCGCGATCGCCTGCGAGGCGGCGACGTGGCCGCCGGGGATCACCTGTGCGAGCGCAATTGGCGTCGAGCCGGGGTCGGCCGGCTCCGGGAAGAACGACGACAGCTCGGACGGAAGCGGCGCCGCCGTGCCCGTAGAAGCTCGTCAGGAACGCCGCCTGCGCCTGGCGGACGACATCGCCGGTGACTCGCACCATCACGTCATGGAAGCCGCCGTTCTCGAAGTGATCCTCGATGCCCGCGCCACCCGTCCACGCGACCGCGCCGTCGATCACGTAGAGCTTGCGGTGATCGGCCCGACCGACCTCGTCCTGCCGCCAGTCGACTCGCTGGCCGTCGGGGTAGAGGCCGTCGCGGTCGAGCGGGAAGACGTCGTTGACGACGATCTGCGCTCCGGCGGCGGCGAGGCTCGTGAACATCTCCCGCGCCTGCTCGTAGGGCCTGGAGCCAAACCCGTCCACGATCACCCTGACCTCGACGCCCTCCGCCCGCTTCCGCTCCAGTAGCGCTGCCATCCTCATCCCGATCTCGCCCTCGCGCCAGCCGAACATCAGGATGTGGACCGTCGACCGCGCGGCCTCGACATCGGCGAAGATCCTCGGGAAGAAGTTCACGCCCTCGGCCCATGGCTCGATCGTCGCCGCGGTCGACCAAGCGAACGGAAGCGCTGCGTCGTGCGGGCGCGTCGCGCCTCGTGCCACGAACGCCTCCGTTGCAGCCTGCGCGCCCGCCGGCGTGACCGCGTCGACGGGTGGCGGCCAACTCGGCCGCTGTGTGACCCCGAGCACCCGCCGGTAAGCAAGGACGAAGAGCGCGACGAACGCGCCCACCGCGAGTGGCAACACCTTGTCCCATGTCTGCGCACGAACCGAGAGTGTGTCAGTCGTTCGGGAACGGGCGTGGACGCTCGGTCATGCGAATCACCCAGAGATGGGGTTGGTACTTGCGAGACAGCCGGGATATGCTCGCCCGAAGCGGTGACATGCCAGCCGCACCTGTCTATTCGAGGGAGGTGAAGCCACTAAGGACGTCGAGCCTCGACATCGATCAGCGCTTCTGCATCGCCTGCGGCGAGCGCCGATGCGGCTTGTCTTGACTCGCGACTTTGCGGCTCGCGATGACTGCACCGCACTACCACTCTCATGTCGACGATCCTGCGGCGGTCGGTCGTCGGCTCAAGGAGGCGCGCCTCGCGGCCGGCCTCTCGCAACGCCAGCTCTCCTTCCCGGGGTGCTCTGCCGCGTACATCTCCCGGCTCGAGGCCGGCGATCGAGTCCCGTCGCTGCAGTTGCTGCGCAAGCTCGCGGCTGAAGCTGAACGCGGACGAGGAGTACCTGGCCACGGGCATCGAGCGCGTCGAGCAGGCGCCACCGGAGTTGGTGGAGGCCGAGGTCGCGCACCGGCTCGGCGACCACGAGCTCGCCAAGGAGCGCTACCAGCAGGTACTCGAGGCGACCAGCGCGCCCCAGGCACGGGAGCACGCAGCCCACGCGCTCGCGCGGCTTCGCGGCGAGACGCTCGCCGGCGAGTCTGAGGAAACGCGGCCGCCGGGAGGTCTCAGCGACCCCGCCGAGCGGGCAAGGGTGCTCTGGGAGCACTCCCGCGAGCTCGCCCGGCAAGGGGATCGGTCAGGCGCTGCCCGTTACGCCCGCGACGCGCTCGCGCTGCTGGAGTACGCCGACGATCGCAGACCTGCGTTGCCAGGGGTTGGCGGTGGCGTTGCGGCGGGGGCGGCTGGAGGTCCAGCCGCCCCCGCACTACACTCGGGCTAGGGCCAGTTCGGACCGGAGCCCACGAGCGCAGCAAGCGCTGCTGTCGCAAGCACGAGGAGACGAATCCGCATAGACACCTCCTTCCGTTATCAGGAATATTCCTGGAGACAACGGACGGTGCTGACCAATGACGACTTCTTCTCACTACCACTCCCATGTCGACGACCCGTCGGCAGCGGGCCGCCGACTCAAGGAGGCGCGGCTCGCCGCCGGTCTCAGCCAGCGCCAGCTCGCGTTTCCAGGGTGCTCGGCGGCCTACATCTCACGGCTCGAGGCCGGTCAGCGCGTGGCATCGCTCCAGCTGCTGCGCAAGATCGCCGGCAAGCTCTCGGCCGACGAGGAATACCTCGCCACGGGCGTCGCCCGCGAGCGTCCGCGCTCCGGCGAGCTCGTCGAGGCGGACGTCGCGCTACGGCTGGACGACCTCGACACCGCCCGCGACCTCTACGAGCGCGCGCTGCAGACAAGCGCGGACCCCCGAGCGAAGGCGGAGGCACTGGGCGGGCTCGGTCGGCTCGCGCTTCGTCAAGGCGATCCTGCTCAGGCGGTCGACGCGATCGAGGAGGCGCTCGCGCTGGCGTCCTCGCTGGCCTCGGCGTCTCCCGGGCTCATCGAAACACTGGGTAAGGCCTACGCAGCGAAGGGAGAGCTCGAGTCGGCGATCGCTGTCTTCGAGCGCGGAGCAGCCGACGCAGCCGCGGCCGGCGACTCGCTCGGGAAGATCCGCTGCGAGATCTGGCTCGCAAACGCGCTCATCGACAGCGGTAACTTCAATCGGGCGGAGGCGGTGCTCGGCGGAGCGCTCGCGCAAAGCAAGGACACCCTCGACCCGGCGCAGCGCGCTCGCATGTACTGGTCGCAGTCGCGCCTGCACACGCTCAAGGGAGACCAGGATGCCGCGGCGCGCTTCGCGCGCAAGACGCTCGCGCTGCTCGAGCTCGGCGAGGACGCCTACAACACGGCCCGCGCTCATCAGCTCCTGGCCTTCATCGCGGTCGAGCGCGGCCGCGGCGAAGAGGCCCTCGACCACATCACGCGTGGGCTGACGATGCTCGGGGAAAACGTCAGCCCCGTCGAGATCGCAAAGTTCCGGATCGAGGAGGCCCGGGCGCTCGTGCTCCTCGGCCGCAGCGAGGAAGCTGCGGCGACGGCGATGACGGCCCAGGGCTGCTCGCCGACGCGGAGCCGGACGACGCCGGCCGCGCGTACACCGTGCTCGGCGACGTCTACCGCCAGATCGGTGACACCGCTCACGCGCGCGAGATCTGGGAGCTGGCAGCCGAGCTGCTCGAGCACGAGCCGAACCCGTACATCGGAGACGTCTACGAACGGCTGGGCACGCTGCTCGAGGAGGAAGGGCGCACCGCGGAGGCGCTCCAGATGCTGAAACGGGCGTACGGCACTCGGCAGCGCATCGAAGCCAACTAACCTCTTCGTCATGGAGCACCGTGCGCTCGGCCGCAGCGGCCTCGAGGTGTCGCGCATCATCCTCGGCTGCGGCAACTTCGGCGGTCTCGGTTCCTCGCCCGCCCACTTCGGCGCCGGTGAGACCGAGGGCGAGGCGCACGCGATCATGGACGCGGCCTGGGAGGCCGGGATCACGACGTTCGACACCGCGGACGCGTACGGCGGCGGCCGCAGCGAGTCGTTCATCGGGAGCTGGCTCCGCGCCAAGAGCCCGGACGTGCGCGAACGGATCGTGCTGACGACGAAGACGTTCAACCCGATGAGCGACGGCGCCGACCATGGCCTGTCGCGCGAGCGGATCCTGCGCCAGATCGACGGCAGCCTCGAGCGCCTCGGCGTCGAGTCGGTCCCGCTCTACCTCGCCCACGACATGGATCCGGCCGTGCCGGTGGCGGAGACGATCGGCGCGTTCGACGCTCTCGTCGCCGAAGGGAAGATCCGAGCCTACGGTGGCAGCAACGTCGACGTCGCCTGGCTCGAGGAGGCGCTCGGCGTCGGGCCGTCCGGACTGGGCCCAGAACTCCTACTCGTTGCTCGACCGCGAGCCCGAGCAGGGCGTGCTCGAGGTGTGCGCCCGCGCAGGGCTCGGCTTCACACCGTTCAGCCCGCTCGCCGGCGGCTGGCTCACCGGCAAGTACAAGCGCGGCGAGGAGCCGCCGGCCGGCTCGCGGATGACCCTGCGGCCGGAGCCGTACCTCCACCTGCAGGAGGACGCCGTCTTCGACGCGCTCGAGGCGCTCGAGGTGCAGGCCGACGAGCGCGCGACGACGCCCGCCACGCTCGCGTTCGCCTGGCTGCTCGCACACCCGCACGTGACCGCGGTCGTGGTCGGCCCGCGCCGGCCGGAGCAGCTCCGCCCCGCCCTCGACGCGCTCGAGCTCGAGCTCTCCCCGCCCGAGCGCGACCAGCTGACCGCACTCTTCGCATGAGCGTGCTCGTCCTGTCGGAGCACGATGTTCGTCGCGCTGCTGCCGATGGACGAGTGCATCGAGGCGATGGATGACGTCCTGCGCTCGCTCGCGCGCGGCGAGCTGCACCAGCCGCTGCGGTTCGTGACGCGCCCGCCGAATGCCGAGAGCCTGATGGGCTTCATGCCCGCGCACCGCGGCGGCGACGGCTCCGTCTGGTCGCTGAAGGAGATCGTGATCGCCCCCGGGAACCCCGCGCGCGGGCTCGATGCGCACCAGGGCGCGGTGCTGCTCCACGACGGCGAGACCGGGGAGCTCCGCGCGCTCCTGAACGCCTCGCCGATCACGGAGATCCGCACTGCTGCTGTTTCGGCGGTGGCGACACGCGCGCTCGCGCGTCCAGACGCGCGGGTCGTCGCGATCCTCGGCGCCGGCGTCCAGGCCCGCTCGCACACCGAGGCGATGCGTGCCGTTCTCGGCGACGCCGAGATCCGCACGTGGAGCCGCGGCGACGGCGGGACGCCGGAGCAGGTGCTCCGCGGCGCGGACGTCGTCTGCACCTGCACGAGCGCGCGCGAGCCGATCCTGCAGCGGGACTGGCTGTCCGCCGGGCACGCACGTGAACGCCGTCGGCGCCAGCCTGCCGACGGTCCGCGAGCTCGACACCGAGACGATGGCCGCGGCCAGCCTCTTCGTCGACCGGCGCGAGTCGACCCTGAACGAGTCGGGCGACCTGCTGCTCGCCGGGCTCGGCGAGGAGCACATCCGTGCCGAGCTCGGCGAGGTGCTGATCGGCGCCCATCCGGGCCGCGCGGACGGCGACGAGCTGACCGTCTTCAAGTCGCTCGGCCTCGCCGTCGAGGACCTCGCCGCCGCCGAGCTGATCGTCGCGGAAGGCCCGCGAGCAGGGGATCGGCACCGAGGTCGAGTTCTGATCCCCTTCGCCGAGATCGAGCGCGCCCGCGAGACGATCGCCGGCGCCGCGATCCGGACGCCGCTCCTGCGCCTCCCGGTCGACGGGCCGGCGGAGATCTGGCTCAAGCTCGAGAACCTGCAGCCGATCGGCTCGTTCAAGATCCGCGGCGCCGTCAACGCGATCCGGCAGGCGTCGCACGCGGCAACGGCCAAGGGGGTCGTCACGGCGAGCGCCGGCAACATGGCGCAGGGCGTCGCCTGGGCCGCGCGCGAGCTCGGCGTGCCGGCGACGATCATCGCTCCCGAGAGCGCGCCGCAGACGAAGCTCGACGCGATCGCGCGGCTCGGCGGCACGGTCGTCAAGGTGCCGTACGAGCGGTGGTGGGAGGTCATGGTCACCTCGCAGTTCGACGAAGCCGAAGGCCTCTTCGTGCACCCCGTGCAGGACGAGCGCGTCATGGCCGGCAACGGCACGATCGGGCTCGAGCTCGCCGAGGAGCTTCCCGACGCGGATGCCGTGCTCGTCCCCTGGGGCGGCGGCGGCCTCTTCACCGGGATCGCAAGCGCGCTCGCCGCCCTCCGGCCCGACGCACGCGTCTACGCCGTCCAGCCCGAGACGGGCGCGGCGGTCACGGCCGCGCTCGAGGCGGGCGAGCCGCACGAGGCCGAGTTCCGGCCGTCGTTCGTCGACGGAGCCGGCGCGAAGGTCGTGCTGCCCGCGATGTGGGAGCGGGCCCGTCCGCTGCTCGCCGGCGCCTACACGGTCACGCTCGACGAGACCGCGGCGGCCGTCCGCCTGCTCGCCGAGCGAATGCGCGTGATCGCCGAGGGTGCGGGCGCGCTCGCCGTGGCGGCGGCGCTCTCCGGGCGGGTACCGGGGCGAAAGCTCGTCTGCATCGTCTCGGGCGGCAACATCGACGCGGCGCGGCTGGCGGCGATCCTGGGCGGGGAGACGCCCGACTAGTCCTGCCGGCCTTGCGGACCAGCGGCAGCACGAACCAGACCACGGCGAAAGAGCCGGCGGTGAGCGCGGTCACCACGGCGGTGACGGTGCCCTTGAAGATGCAGGTCGGTGACGAGGAAGACGACCGCGGTCATCCCGAGCGCGAGGAAGACCATGCCGACGATCGCGAAGACGTTCGGAGATCTGGAGCAGCGCCTCCTTGTCGCGATCGCGGAAGCGGATCCGGTGATACGCGCTCGGCGCGATCAGGAAGACGGAGCCGGCAAGCGTGCTGAGCAGCGCCACCATGTACGCGTCGCGCTGCAGGTCGGTCACCTGCTCGAAGCGCTGGGTGAACGGGACGGCGAGCAGGAAGGCGAAGAGCACCTGCACGCCGGGGAGCGCCACGCGCAGCTCGTTGAGGAGCTCGATCAGCTCGCGGTTGACCCGCTCCTCGTGCGTCTCCTCCGGCCACCGGCAGCGCCGGAGAGTAGTCGCTAGGCGGCGGCCGCGGTCTCGTACGACTCGAGCTGGTCCTTCAGCTTGCGGCGGATCCCCGCGAGGATCTGCGACACGCGCGACTCGCTGACGCCGAGCATCCGGCCGATCTCGGCGCCGGGGAGCTCCTGGACGTGCACCAGCGAGAGGATGTGGCGCTCGCGCTCGGAAAGCCGGGCGATCGCGCCGCGCATGGCGGCGTTCCGGTCGGCGCCGAGCAGCGTCGACTCCGGGTCGGACTCGTTGTGCGGCGACTGGATGGTCTCGCCGACCTCGACGGGGAGAGAGTCCTCCGCGCCGCGTGCCGGGGCGTTCAGGGAAGCGACGTCCGAGCGATCGATGTCCTCGAGGCTCGTCCGCAGGTCGTCGACGGTCGTGCCCAGCTCGGCGGCCAGCTCGGCCTCGGCCGGCATCGTGCCGTAGCGGGCGAAGAAGGCGTCACGGGCCCGCTCGATCCGCCGGCCCTCACGCCGGACCGAGCGCGAGGCCCAGTCCTGCTTGCGCAGCTCGTCGACGAGGGCGCCGGCGACGCGTGTCCAGGCGTACTGCTCGAAGCTCGCACCCTTGGCGGGGTCGAAGCGGTCGATCGCCTCCATCAGCGCGACGAGGCCGGACGACGCCAGGTCGTCGAGCTCGCAGTGCGCGGGAAGCTCGCGAACCTTGCGCGACGCGATGTAGCGAACCATCGGCGCGTACGCGAGGACGAGCTGGTCGCGCGAGCGGGAATCCCGCTGTTCTTTCCAGCCGCGCCAGAGGCCTTCGGCCTCCGACGAGGTGAGCCGCTGAGCGCCCGTGGTAGAAGTCGAACTGGTGAGAGTCGGTGACACATGAGCCTCCGCAGTAGGGATTCGACGTGCCGCCTTCTCCCTATCGGGTCGAATTGAGCCAAGGCACGAGTCTCGTTACGGGTCGCTCGGGCATCCCCGATTCGGGTGACGTCGAGCGGGCGCGTCAACCGGGACGAACGACGCCCGCGTAGCGGAAACCGAGCGCCTGAATGGCGCCTGCCTCGATCAGCGCCTGCTCGAGCACCTCGGTCGCCACGCCCGCGAGCGTTCGGTGCAGGTGCGGCACCCACTCGAACTCCCGCTCGTCGAAGCGCGCGTCGAGCCCCTCGCGCAGCGCGGCGAACCCGTGCAGGCCGAGATGCTCCGCCTCCCACTCCCTCCGCAGCTCGTCCTGCGAGGCGGGCGCGCTCGCCGTGCCCCGCGGCCGCGAGCGCCCGCCGCTGGCCGTAGAGCCAGTCGAGCGTCGTCTCGTCGAGGCGGTCCCAGGCGAACTCGTCCACGACGAGGACGCCGCCGGGCGGGAGGAGCCGGGCGATCTTGTCGAGCCCGACATCGAGATCGCGGATGTGGTGGAGGGAGAATCCGGCGACGACCCCGTCGAACCGTTCGGTCTCCTCGACGTCCTCGAGCTTCAGCCGCCGGAAGAGCTCGCCCGGCGGGGCGAGCGGATCGATCCCGAGCACGTCGTAGCCCGCGACGGCGAGCGCGGTCGTCAGCTCGCCCTGCCCGCAGCCCACGTCGAGCACCCGGGCCGGCGGCGGCGGCAGGTGCTCTCGCGCGAACTCCTCGAACGTCGCGGTCAGCACGACCTCCGGACGGTCGCGACGCCGAGCTTTAGCCACTCCAGGCCGATTGCAAGCGGCAGGCGCAGAACCGGGTTCGGAGTGCCGACGAGGTCGAGGCGGCCGTGGAAGCACCGCTCGAACAGCATGCGCGCTCGAAAGAGGTGGAAGCGGGAGGTGACGACGACGAGCGAGTCCCAGCCGCGCTCTCGCGCCAGCCGGGCGGCCAGGCGCGCCTCGCCTCGCGTGGAGTAGGGCTCGGGCCGCACGCAGACGATCCGTGCGGGATCGCCGGAGCGGCAGAGCCGGTTTGCGCGCGTCCAGCGCGGGTCGAGCCCGTCCGAGATCACGAGCAACGGCGCGGTGCCGCGCTCGACGAGGTCGAGCGCGATCGGCAGCCGTCGCTTGTCGCCGGCGAGCACCATCACCGCATCGGCCTTCGCCACCCGGTCATCGTCGTAGAGGATGAACAGCGGGACGCTCACGACGGCGAGAGCCGCGAGAGCAATCAGCGCGATCAGGAGGAGGGGCCGCATCACGATGCTTCAGACTACGGTGAGCGCGACGGCGGTTCGACGGCTTGCCGTCGCGGCGCAGGGCTACACGGGCCGCTATCGCCGCGCGAACGCTGCGAGCGTCGAGGCGGCGATTCGCTCGCTCTCGTGCGTCCAGCTCGATTCGATCTCGACCGTGGAGCGGAGCCACCGGATCGCTCTCGCAAGCCGGGCCGGCGACTACCCGCGGGACGCCGTCTCGCGCCTGCTCGCCGAGGGCCGGATCTTCGAGTACTGGGCGCACGAGGCCTGCCTCCTCCCGATCGAGTCCTGGCCGCTCTTCCGCGGAGCGATGGAGAACGGCGGCCGGGGCTGGTACGGACAGGTCGAGAAGACGCATCCGCACCTCCGCGAGGAGATCCTGGCCGAGATCCGCGACGCGCGGGCCGCTTGCTTCGCGCCACTTCGAGGGCGCGGCCGGCGGCGGCATGTGGAACTGGAAGCCGGCCAAGGCGATGCTCGAGCAGCTCTGGAACCACGGCGACCTCGTGATTGCCGGACGCCAGGGATTCCAGCGCGTCTACGACCTCGCCGAGCGGGTGATCCCGCGCGCGCAACTCGAGGCGCCGGTGCCGTCCGAGGCGGAGGTGCTGCGAACGCTCGTCGAGCGGGCGGTGCGGGCGCGCGGCGCGCTGACCGAGGCGGGCGTGAAGGAGCACTGGCGCCTGAAGGGCGGCGTGGCGCGCATCCGTCCGGCTGCTGGACGAGCTCGTCGAGCAGGGTCGCCTCCGGCGCCTGCGCCGTCGACGACGGTGGCGCGGACGTGCTCGTCGCGGCCGACGCCGAGCTCGATCTGTCGGCCCCGCGCGCAGCTGTCCTCCTCTCTCCGTTCGACAACCTGCTCTGGGACCGCCCGTTCGCGCGCAGGATCCTCGGCTTCGACCACCTGATCGAGGTCTACAAGCCCGCGCCGCAGCGGCAGTACGGCTACTACGTGCTCCCGTTCCTGCGCGGCGACCGGATCGTGGGCCGAGCCGACCTCAAGTCGGAGCGGAAGGAGGGCAGGCTCGTCGTCCGCGCCTTCCACCGCGAGGACGGCGTCCGCGCCTCGGGCGCCCTCGACGACGCCCTCGATGGCGCGCTCGCCCGGCTCGCCCGCTCGATCGGCCTCGAGAGGCGGTGAAGGTCAGCGTCGAGGAGGCGCGGCGGATCGCCGTGCGCGCGCAGGCGCTCGACGGCAGCGCGACCGACGTGCTCGACACCGTGCGGCGGCTCGGCTTCCTCCAGATCGACGTCGTCGCGCCGGTCGAGCGGCCGCAGCACCTCGTCCTCTTCAGCCGGCTCGGCCCGGCCTACGACCGCGCCGAGCTCGACCGGCTGCTCTGGGAGGAACGGGCGCTCTTCGAATGGGACGCGTTCATCTACCCGATCGAGGACCTGCCGCTCGTCCGCGCGCGGATCCGCAACTTCCGGCGCTCGCGGCAGAACAAGAGCCAGCGTTGGGCCGCGAGTTCCTGGCGGAGAACCGCGCTTTCAAGCGCTACGTCCTCCGCGAGATCGAGCAGCACGGGCCGCTGCTCTCCCGCGACCTCGAGGATCGCTCGAAGGGCGAGCAGCGAGAATCACCGCTGGTGGGGCGCGAGGAAGGTCGGGCTGATGCTCCTCTGCCTCCACGTCTACGGCGAGATCACGGTCGTCGGCCGGCAGGGCGGCGAGCGGCTGTGGGACCTCACCTCTCGCTGGTGGCCCGAGACGGAGACGGTCTCGATTCGCGACGCGGAGCGAATCCGCGAGGAACGGCGCTTCCGGACCCAAGGCGTGCGGCTCGTCAAGGGCGAGTGGGACGCGCATCCGGAGGCGAGGACGGGGCCGTCCCCGATCGCGCCGTCCTCCTCTCCCCCTTCGACCGCCTCGTCTACAACCGCGACCGCGCCGAGGCGCTGTGGGACTTCCGCTACCGGCTCGAGATGTTCGTCCCGAAGGCGAAGCGCGAGTACGGCTACTACGTGCTGCCGCTACTGGTCGGCGACCAGCGTCGTCGGCCGCGCGGAGCCGCGCTTCGACAGGAAGACCGGCGCGCTGGAGCTGCTCGGCGCCTGGGGCGACACGTCCCGCCTGGACGAGGCCCTCGACGACCTCGGCGCCTGGCTCGGCGCCGCTAGCATCAAGCGGTAATGGACTTCGAGACGCGCGCGATCCACGACGGCCAGGAGCCGGATCCCGGCGACCGGCGCGATCACCACGCCGATCTACCAGACGTCCACGTTCGTCCAGGAGGCGGTCGGCGTCCACAAGGGCTACGACTACGCGCGCGTCGCGAACCCGACCCGCTCGGCGCTGCAGGTGGCGCTCGCCTCGCTCGAGAACGCCGAGCACGGCGTCGCCTTCTCCTCCGGCCTCGGCGCGACGACGACGCTGATGCATCTCGTCAACCCGGGCGAGCGCGTCGTCCTGATCGCAGACGTCTACGGCGGCGTCTACCGGATGACCTCGCAGGTCTACGAGCCGAAGGGCTATCTCTTCGACTACCTCCCGGCGGCGGAGTTCGCCGAACCTCCCGGACCACCTCGACGCGAACACGCGGATGGTCTGGATCGAGAGCCCGTCGAACCCGATGCTGAACGTCGTCGACATCCGCGCGGCCGCGGAGGCGGCGCACGCGGTCGGGGCGATCCTCGTCGTCGACAACACCTTCGCGACGCCGTACCTGCAGAACCCGCTCGATCTCGGCGCCGACGTCGTCGTCCACTCGACGACGAAGTACCTCGGCGGCCACTCGGACGTCGTCGGCGGCTTCTGCGGCACGAACGACCACGACGATCGCCGAGCGCCTCTACTTCCTGCAGAAGTCGCTCGGCGCCGTCCCCGGCCCGTTCGACTCCTGGCTCGTCCTGCGCGGGATCAAGACGCTCGCCGTGCGGATGCGGCAGCACTGCGAGAACGCGCGCGCGATCGCCGGCTGGCTCGTGGAGCAGCTGGGCGTCGAGCAGGTGCTCTACCCGGGCCTGCCCTCGCACCCCGGCCACGAGATCGCCAAGCGCCAGATGCGCGACTTCGGCGGGATGATCTCGTTCCTCGCCGACTCGGAGGAGACTGCGGTCGAGCTCGTCGGGCGGACGAAGCTCTTCCAGCTCGCCGAGTCGCTCGGCGGCGTCGAGAGCATGATCGAGCATCCGGCCCGGATGACCCACGCCTCCACCGCCGACGCCCCGTTCGCCGCGCCGCGCAACCTCGTCCGCCTCTCGGTCGGGATCGAGTCGGTCGACGACCTGATCGCGGATCTCGCGTCGGCACTCGTCCCCGCCGCCGCCCACGCCAAGTAACAGACTGTTACTTGGCTACGGCTGAGCAACCGATCGACCTGTTCCATCTGGGCGCGGCCCGAACGGTCGGGGCGTACCTTCTGGACACGTCCGGGGGACTGTCCCTCTTCGATTGCGGGCCGGCGTCGTGTCTTCCCGCGCTGAAGGCGGGGCTCGCAGAGCGCGGGCACGAGCTCGGCGACATCAAGCGGCTGCTGCTCTCCCACATCCACCTCGACCACGCGGGTGCTGCGGGCGTGCTCGTGCGCGAGCAGCCGGAGCTCGAGGTCTGGGTCTCGGAGATCGGCGCGCCGCATCTCGTCGACCCGTCCCGGCTCGAGCGGAGCGCGCGGCGGCTCTACGGCGACACGTTCGACGAGCTCTGGGGCGAGCTCGCACCCGTGCCCGAGGAGAACGTCCGCATCGCGAGCGACCGCGCCGCCGGACTCGAGGTCTTCGCCGCGCCGGGCCATGCTTCGCATCACGTCTGCTACTTCGACGGGACGACGCTCTACGCGGGCGACGCGGCCGGCGTGCGGATCCAGCCGAGCCGCGCGGTGCTGCCGCCGACGCCGCCGCCGGACGTCGACATCGAGGGCTGGTACCGCACGCTCGAGGAGATCGAGCGCCGCGCTCCCGAGCAGCTGGCGCTGATCCACTTCGGGCTCGCGAACGACGTCTGCCGGCATCTCGCCGAGCTGCGCGAGCGGCTCGACACCTGGGCTCGGCGCGTCGAGGAGGGCGCCTCCGAGGAGGAGTTCGTCGCGGCGGCCAAAGCAGACCTGCCGCCGGAGGAGGCCGACGAGTACGACCGCGCGATGCCGTTCTGGCAGTCCTACCAGGGGCTGAAGCGCTACTGGGAGAAGCGTGAGGAGTAGCCTCGCGCCGCTGCGGGAGCGCGACTTCCGCTTCCTCTTCCTCGGCCGCATCACCTCGCTCCTCGGGAGCGCGATCGCTCCGATCGCGCTCGCGTTCGCCGTCCTCGACCTGACCGGCTCACCGACCTCGCTCGGGGTCGTGCTCGCGGCGCGAATGATCCCGCAGGTGATCTTCCTGCTCGTCGGCGGGGTCGTCGCGGACCGGCTCCCGCGCCAGCTCGTGATGGTGGGCGCGAACGTCGTCAGCGGGCTCGCACAGCTGACCGTCGCGATGTTGCTCCTGACCGACGCCGCCGAGCTCTGGCACCTCGTCGTGCTGCAGCTCGTCGCCGGTGGGTCGTCCGCGTTCTTCTTCCCCGCCTCGGCCGGGATCGTCCCGCAGACGGTGCCGGCGACGGTGTTGCAGGAGGCGAATGCGCTGCTCCGCCTCTCGATGAGCTCGACCCAAATCGTCGGCGCGGCTGCCGGAGGCGTGCTCGTCGCTGCGGTCGGCTCCGGCTGGGCGCTGGCCTTCGACGGCGCCACCTACCTCGCGGCCGCGCTTTTTCTCGGCGCGATCCGACTGCGCGCCGCAGCAGCGGATGGAGGGGAGCAACATGCTCGCCGAGCTGCGCGACGGCTGGCGCGAGTTCAGCTCGCGCACGTGGCTCTGGACGATCGTGGTCGCGTTCGGGTTCATGAACGCCGCCCACAGTCGGTGCCTCGATCGTGCTCGGGCCGACCATCGCCCGCGAGGAGCTCGGCGGCGCCGCCGCGTGGGGCTTCATCCTCGGCGCCGAGGCGGCCGGGCTCGTGGTCGGCGGCCTCCTGATGCTCTGGCTCAAGCCGCGCCGGATTCTGCTCGTCGGCTGCGCTGCGATTCTGCTGACGGTGCCGGGCCTTCTGCTGCTCTCGATCGCCGCACCGACGGTCGTGATCGCGGCCGCGTACCTGCTCGCCGGGATCGGAATCGAGATCTTCGGCGTCTTCTGGGACATCTCGCTGCAACAGAACATCCCGCAGGAGAAGCTCTCGCGCGTCTACTCGTACGACGCGCTCGGGTCGCTCGTCCTGATCCCGCTCGGGCTCATCGTGGCGGGGCCGCTCGCCGAGACGGTCGGCGCCGACGAGACGCTCTGGCTCGCCGCGGCGACGATCTGCCTCGCCGTACTCGCGATGCTGGGCGTCCGCGACGTCCGCACCCTGGAACGGCGCCCGGCCGTCCCGTAAGGTCGCGGGATGCCCCAGCCGCCCGTCCCGCCGGAGATCGACGCGTTCCTGCGCGAGCCGAACCCGGCCGTCGTCGCGACGCTGCGAGCCGACGGCTCACCCCACTCGGTTCCCACCTGGTACGACTGGGAGGACGGGCTCGTGCTCCTGAACATGGACGCCACGCGGAAGCGCCTGGAGCACCTGCGGCGCGATCCGCGCGTCTCGCTCACGGTCCTGCAGAAGGACGACTGGTACACCCACGTCACGCTCTTCGGGGTCGTCGAGCGGCTCGAAGACGATCCCGATCTCGCCGACATCGACCGGCTTTCGTTCCGCTACCGAGGCAGCCCGTTCCGGAACCGCGAGAGCCCGCGGGTCAGCGCCTGGATGCGGCCGACGCAGTGGACCCAGTGGCCTAGGCCCAGCCCGTAACCAGCCACCGACGGCCGGCGAAGCGCCAGCCCATCAGAACGAGCCTGACGCAGATCAGGACGAAGAGCGCCGCCCAGACGCCGACGATCCCCCAGTCGAAGGCGAGCGCCGCCAGCGAGATGAGCGCGCTCACCGCGAACGCCGCGACCATCGACCACATCAGGAACCGCCCGTCGCTGGCGCCGATCAGGATCCCGTCGAGCGCAAAGACGGCGCCGTTCAGCGGCTGCATCAGCGCGAACAGGAACCAGATCGCCTGCGTCCGCTCGACGACGGCGTCGTCGCTCGTGAACACCCACGGCAGCACGCCCTGGAGCGCGAGCATCACGGCCGCGAAAACGATGCCCGCGTAGACCGAGAGCCAGATCATCCGAACGCTCGCCGCGTAGGCGCGTTCGGACTCCCCCGCCCCGAGCCCGCGTCCGACGAGCACCTGCCCGGCAATCGCGATCGCGTCGAGGAGGAGCGCGAGGAAGATCCAGAGCGTGAATGCGATCTGATGCGCGGCGAGCGAGGCGTCGCCAAAGCGGGCGATCGCTGCGCCGGCGAGCGTGAACGCGCTCAGCAGCGCCGCCGTCCTGACGAAGATGTAGCGACCGATGACGAGCAGCCGTCGCATCAGCTCGCGCGACGGACGCCGGTTGCCGTGGGCGGCGCGGAGGATCACGACGATGAACGCCGCGCCCATGCCGGCCTGCGCGATCACCGTCCCCCAGGCCGAGCCTTCGATCCCCCAGCCGAAACCGTAGACGAACAGCAGCTCGAGGATCAGGTTCACGACGTTGGCGACGATCACGATCACGAGCGGCGTGCGCAGGTCGGCGACGCCGCGCAGGTAGCCCTGCCCGCCGAGCGCGAGGAACGCGAACGGCAGCCCAAGTGCCGCGATCCGCATGTACGTGACCGCGTAGCCGGCTGTGTCGCCCTCGCCGCCCATCAGCTCGACGATCTGCGGCGCGAGCGCGGCCACGCCGGCCGAGATCGCGACGCCGAAGCCGAGCGAGAGCCAGAGCGCCTGCGCGCCGAGCCGGTTCGCCATCCGCTCCTCGCCCGCGCCGGACGCGCGCCCGACCTGGGCAGTCGTTCCGTACTGGAGGAAGTTGAAGATCCCGAACAGGCCGGTGAGAACCGTCGCGGCGATTCCGAGCGCTGCAAGCTGCGGCCGGCCGAGGTGGCCGACGATCGCCGTGTCGACGAGGACGTAGAGCGGCTCGGCCGCGAGCGCGCCGAGCGCCGGCACGGCGAGCTTCAGGATCTCGCCGTCGTACTCGGAGCGGAATTTCAACGAGCGAGCGCTGCTGCTTCGTAGGCGGCGACGTAGTCGGCCACCATGCGCTCGGGCGTGAAGCGCTCCTCGACGGTGCTCCGCATCACGGCCGGGTCGAGCGCGTCCGCCGCCTCGAGCGCGCCCGCCGTCTGCCGCCAGTCGTCGACGATGATCCCCGTCCGCCCGTCCTCGATCACCTCGGGCACGGCGCCCCAGCGGGTCGCGATCACCGGCGTCCCGCACGCCATCGACTCGATCATGACGAGGCCGAACGGCTCTTGCCAGGAGATCGGGAACACGGTCGCGCGGGCGTGCTGGAGCAGCTCGACCTTCTCGCCGTGCGAGACCTCGCCGACGTATTCGCGATCGCCGCCGAGATGCGGGCGCACGTGTTCGTCGAAGTACGCCTGCTCGGCCGGCTCGGCGCACTTGCCGGCGATCTTCAGCGGCAGCCCTGACTCGAGCGCGATCGTCACCGCGCGGTGCGCGCCCTTGTCCGGGCTCATCCGACCGAGGAAGAGCAGGTAGTCGCCCTGCTCCGGCCGGTAGGGGTAGTAGGAGAGGTCGAGGGCGTTCGGGACGTTGGCGATCCACGGGAGGTTCGGTCTCGGCTCGCGCTGGCTCAGCGAGAGCGAGATCAGCTTCGCGTGCGGGGCCATGCGCACGACCTGCTCGTAGAGATCGCCCGGGTGACCGTCCACCGGCCCGTGGACGGTGTGCACGAGCGGAGTCGGCAAGAGCGAGCCGAGGGCGAGACCCATCAACCCCGTGTGGTCGTGGATGACGTCGAAGTCCTCGTGTCGCGCGAAGCAGTTCAGCGCGTGCTGGAGCTCCCAGAAGGTCTGGCCGATCCGCTCGCTCGGCGCCTGCTCGAACACGGCCGCGAGCTTCGCGCGCGTGCGCGAATCGCCCGAGGCGAACAGCGTCACGTCGTGGCCGGCGTCTGCGAGCCCGTCCGCGAGCAGCGAGACGATCCACTCGATCCCGCCGTAGCCCACGGGCGGAACGGGGAACCAGACCGGACTGAGGACGGCGATTCTCACGTCACGGTCACCTTCCCGTCCGCGACCGCGACGTCCCAGGAGCGACCGAACGCGCGCACGCCCTGGAGCTCGAGGCCCTCGAGCCACTCGGGAGCACCCGCGGCGGTGGTGCGGAGCTCACGCGTCGCGGGGTCGGGCTCGAGGCCGAGCAGCAGCCGCAGCAGCAGGACCGGCGTGCCGGCAGCCCACGCCTGTGGCCGAGCCGCGGTCGGATAGGCGATCGGGAACGGCGTGTCGCCGCGCCGGTAGCCGGCGAACACCTCGGGCAGCGACCAGTCGAAGAAGCGGGCGGCCTCGAGCAGCGCGCCCGCGATCGTCCAGACGTCCTCCGCACGGCCGGCCCTCGCGAGACCCCACGCGCCCAGCGACGTGTCGTGCGGCCAGACGGTGCCGTTGTGGTAGCTGAGCGGGTTGTACGCGGCGTCGGCGGTCGACATCGTCCGGATCCCCCAGCCCGACCAGAGCTTGTCGTCGAGCAGCCGGGTCGCGATCGTCTCCACCCGGTGGGGCGGGACGATCCCGCTCCAGAGCAGGTGCCCGAGATTGGAGCACATCGAGTCGACGCGCCGCTTGTCGCCGTCGAGCGCCAGCGCGTAGTAGCCGCCGCGCTCATCGACCCAGTAGCGGTCGTCGAAGCGGATCCGCAGCGCTTCGGCCTCCGCCTCGAGCCGTTCCGCGAGCGCCGGATCGTCCCAGACCGCCCGCGCCAGCTCGGCGAGACGGACCTTGGCGTCGTAGACGTAGCCCTGCACCTCCGCCGGCGCGATCGGCGTCTGCGCGAACGAGCCGTCGTGGAAGCGCTGGGAGTCGCCCGAGTCCTTCCACGACTGGTTCTCCAGGCCGCGCGGCGTCCGCCGCTCGTACTCGACGAAGCCGTCCTCGTCGCGGTCGCCGTAGACGTCGATCCAGCCCAGCGCTGCCAGCGCGGGCCCGCGAAGCCGCTGCACGAGCTCGGCGTCGGCCGTCCAGCGCCACGCCTCGGAGAGCAACACGAGGAAGAGCGGGGTCGCGTCCACCGTCCCGTAGTACGTGCCGAACCACGTCTCGGCCGCGCGGCCGCGGCGGAGCTCGTGGAGGATCTTGCCCGGCTCCGCGTCGATCGACGCGTCGTCCTCGCGCGCCTGGAGCGCCGCGAGCTCCTCGAGCGAGGCGATCGCCAGCTCGGGCCCGAGCAGCATCGTCTGCAGGCTGGTGATCAGGGTGTCGCGCCCGAAGACGGTCATGAACCAGGGCATCCCCGCCGCGGGCAGGAGCCCGTGCCCGCTTCCACCCCGCATCCGCAGCGCGGCGAGGTCGGCGACGGACTGGAAGAACGCGTGCGAGAGCTCGTCGGAGTCGACGCGAAGCCTCGGCACCTGCAGATGCCACGTTGCGAGCGAGTCGCGCACGTGCTGCCGCTCCTCGCCGAACCGGCGCTTGACGCTGCGCGGCGCTTCCTGCCTGCCGCTGAGCGAGGTGACGATGTCGATCCGGAGCTCCCAGCGTTGGCGGGGCTTGAGCGTGATCGGGAAGCGGACGATGCCGCCGTCGGGCTCCCAGCTGCGGGTGAGGATCACCTGCGTGCGAGCGGATCCGGCGCCGTTCTCCTCGAGCACCAGCTGATTCCTCTTCCCGTCGACCCGGACGCCGGCCTGCGGCGGCAGCGGCCGCGCCGTCTCGGGGTGACCGAGCGTGAAGTCGTGCTCCTTGACCGTGATGATGTCCGCGAAGTCGGTGCCGACCTCGAGCTCGAGCTCGAACGAGAGCGGCTCGGCGCCCTCGTTGCGCAGGATCAGGTGATCCTGCATCCCCTCGCCGACGAAGCGCTCGCGGGCGATCGAGAGCGTGTCCTGCGGGAGACCCGGGACGATCGGATTACGGAGGTAGAAGGCGGCGGAGAAGTACTCGACCTTCCCCGAGGAGAGCAGCAGCGGTCGGACACCGCCGATCCGGAGCTCGAGCCGCGAGAGAAAGCGCGTGTCCTCGGCGAAGAGCCCGCTCGTCTGCCCGTCGAGGTCGCCGATCTCGTCGCACATGCAGAAGGTCGACCCCTCGAGGATCGTCAGGCCCATCTCAGCTGCGCACGACGCGCGCGCCGCTCGATTGCGCGAGCGCCTTGACGACGATCTCGTCGATGTTCACGTGCAGCGGGCGCGTCAAGGCAAACAGGACGCAGTCGGCGACCTCGTCGGGCGTGACCGGCTCGATGCCCTCGTAGACGGACTTTGCAGCCGCCTCGTCGCCCCGGAAGCGCACGACGGAGAACTCGGTCTCGACGAGCCCTGCATCGACCGTCGTGACGCGGATCGGCCGTCCGAGCAGGTCCTCGCGGAGCGAGTACGTGTAGCCGCGCACCGCAAACTTCGACGCGACGTAGGAGGCACCGTTCGGATACGCCTGCCGCCCGGCGATCGACCCCATGTTGACGATGTGGCCGCCGTCCCGGATGTGCGGCAGGCAGAGGCGCGTCATCCGCATCAGCCCGGCGACGTTCGTCGCGATCACGGTCGCCTCGTCCTCTTCGGTCGACTCGTCGACCGGGACGCGGCCGAGCGCCAGGCCCGCGTTGTTGAAGAGGATGTCGAGCCCGCCCAGCTCGTCCACGGCGCCCGTGACGAAACGCTCGCAGCTCTCTGCGTCGGTGACGTCGAGCACGAGCGCGACGTCCGCGTCGATCCGCTCGACGCGCCGCGCGCCGCCCGCCACGCGGACCCCCAGAGCGCGCAGGTCGCGGACGACCGCAGCGCCGATTCCGCTCGAGGCGCCGGTGACGATCGCGGTCTTGCCTTCCAGCTTCACCGTGCCAACTTAATCAGTCCGGGCGCGTGCTCGACCTGGAGGGTCGTGTGCGTCAGCTCGAAGCGGTCGCGCAGGAGCGCCTCCAGCTCGCGCCGGATCGCGTGGCAGTCGGCCCCGGCCGCGACGAGGACGTGCGCCGACAGAGCCGGGAAGCCGGACGTGATCGTCCAGAGGTGGAGGTCGTGGACGCCGACGACGCCCTCGGTCGCGGTGATCGCGGCGCCGACCTCGCGTGCGTCCATCCCCGCCGGCGCTCCCTCGAGCAGCACGCCCATCGTTTCGCGAAGCACGCCCGCCGTGCTCGCGACGACGAGCAGGCCGATCAGGATCGCCGCGATCGGGTCGGCGTAGGCCCAGCCGGTCGCGAGCACGATCAGTCCCGCGACGACGACGCCGGCCGAGGAGCCGATGTCGGCGAGCACGTGCAGCATGGCCGCGCGGACGTTCAGGCCGGAGCCCGCGCGGTGGAGCACACGCGCGGCGGCGAGGTTGACCAGGAGGCCGGCGACACCGGCCGCGAGCACCCAGCCTCCCGTGACGGCCGGCGGATCGGAGAGGCGCCCGATCGCCTCCCAGACGATCCACGCGCCGAGGACGACGAGGACGAGGGCGTTCGCGAGCGCCGCCAGCACCTCGGCCCGCCGCCAGCCGAAGCTTCGCTCGGGGGTCGCGGGGCGGTGCGCGAGCCAGGCCGCGAAGAGGGCGAGCCCGAGCGCGAGCGCATCCGAGAGCATGTGCGCGGCGTCGGCGAGCAGCGCCAGCGACCCGGACACGACCCCCGCGACCGCCTCCACTCCGGCGAAACCGAGCACGAGCAGGAGGGCCGTCGCCAACGCTCGTTTCTCCTGGCCGTGCGCGTGCACGACGGCACCGTAGCGCGGGATCTTTGCGACCTGTTTATGATCGCCGCGTGGCAGGAGTCACGTTCCAGGGTGTCTCGAAGATCTACCCGGACGGCACGCGGGCAGTCAACGATCTGAACCTCGGGATCAACGACGGGGAGTTCATGGTTCTGGTCGGCCCCTCGGGCTGCGGCAAGACGACCGCGCTCCGAATGGTCGCCGGTCTCGAGGACATCTCCGAGGGGCAGCTCAAGATCGGCGAGCGCGTCGTCAACTTCGTCCCGCCGCGCGATCGGGACATCGCGATGGTCTTCCAGAGCTACGCGCTCTACCCGCACCTCACGGTGTACGACAACATCGCCTTCGGCCTCAAGCTGAAGAAGATGGCGAAGGCAGAGATCGACAAGCGCGTCCAGAACGCCGCGCAGGTACTCGGCCTCGAGAGCTTCCTCGACAAGAAGCCCCGCGCGCTCTCCGGCGGACAGCGCCAGCGGGTCGCGATGGGCCGCGCGATCGTGCGCGAGCCGGCGGCGTTCCTGATGGACGAGCCGCTCTCGAACCTCGACGCGAAGCTGCGCGTGCAGATGCGCGCCGAGATCGCGAAGCTCCAGAGCGACCTCGGCACGACCACCGTCTACGTCACCCACGACCAGGTCGAGGCGATGACGATGGGCGACCGCGTCGCCGTGATGCGCAAGGGAGAGCTGCAGCAGGTGGCTGAGCCGCAGGAGCTCTACGACCGGCCCTTGAACCTCTTCGTCGGCGGCTTCATCGGCAGCCCGTCGATGAACCTCGTCGAGGCGACGCTCGAGCGCGCGAACGGCGGCCTCGTTGCCGTCGGCGGGCAGCCAGCGGATCGCGCTCGGCGACGAGACGCTCTCCGCGCGACCCGCGCTGAAGCAGTTCGAAGGCCGGCCCGTGATCCTGGGCATCCGGCCCGAGGACCTCGAGGACGCTCAGCTCGCCCCCGACACCGCGGCCGACCGGACCCTTGCCGGCGAGGTGCAGCTGACGGAGGCGCTCGGCTCCGAGGTGATGGTGCACTTCTCGATCGACGCGAGCCACGCGATCACGGACGAGGTGCGGGAGCTTCGCAAGGACGCGGGCACCGAAGACATGGCCTCGTCAGGCCCGATGGCCGACGGCGGCGCGACGATGGTCGGCCGCTTCGGCGCCCGCTCGAAGGCGCGCAAGGGCGAGCCGATCAAGGTCGCCGTCGACACGCGCGCCCTCCACTTTTTCGACCCGGAAACGGGACTTGGCATCTACGACGGAACGAAAGGAGACGCATGAAGCGCCAGCGCTTGTACCTCCTCGGTCTCATGCTCGCCCTCCTGCTCCTGGTCGGAGCATGTGGTGGCGGCGACGACGAAGAGGGAACCGGAGCGACGACCGCCGGAGAAACGACGGCGGAGAGCGTCTCCGGCAACGTCTCCGTCATCGGCGTCTGGACCGGCCCCGAGCAGGAGTCCTTCCAGGCCGTGATCGACGGCTTCACGGCGGAGAACCCAGACGTGACCGTCAAGTACACCTCGGGCGGCGACAACATCGTCACCGTGCTCTCGACCGCGGTCGAGGGTGGCAACCCGCCTGACATCGCGACGGTGTCGCAGCCGGGCACGATGGCCGACTTCGTCGAGCGCGGCGCATTGCAGCCGCTCGACTTCGCGACGGACGCCGTGACCGAGAACTTCGGCGAGTCGATCGTCACGACGGGCAGCGTCGACGGCACCCTCTACGGCCTGCTCTTCAAGGCGGCCAACAAGTCGACCATCTGGTACAACGTCGCGTCGTTCGAGGATGCCGGCGTCGAGGCGCCGCGCCACGTACGAGGACCTGCTCGCCGACGCGAAGACGATCAACGCGTCGGGCCTGCCCGCGTACTCGATCGGCGGCGCGGACGGCTGGACGCTCACCGACCTGTTCGAGAACATCTACATCCGCACGGCGGGCGCCGAGACGTACGACAAGCTCGCCAAGCACGAGATCCCCTGGACCGACCAGTCGGTCAAGGACGCGCTGGCGGAGATGGCGAAGATCGTCGGCGACACGGACAACATCGCCGGCGGCCAGGCGGGAGCACTGCAGACCGACTTCCCGACCTCGGTGGCGAACGTCTTCTCGGCGACGCCGAAGGCCGCGATGGTGCTCGAGGGCGACTTCGTCCCGGGCGTCGCCGGCGACGCCAACCCGCTCGAGCCCGAGACCGGGCTTCAACGTCTTCCCGTTCCCGGAGATCGGCGATTCCGGCAAGGCCGTCGTCGGCGGCGGCGACCTCGTCGTCCTGTTCAAGGAGAACCCGGCGGCGCAGGCGTTCATCGAGTACCTGACCACGCCGGAGGCCTCCGAGATCTGGGCCAAGCGCGGCGGGTTCTCGTCGCCGAACAAGAACGTCGACGCGAGCGTCTATCCCGACCCGATCCAGCAGACGACCGCAGGCGCGATCGGCGAGGCGGAGGTCTTCCGCTTCGACCTCTCCGACCTGCAGCCGTCCGCGTTCGGCGGCACCGTCGGCCAGGGCCTCTTCAAGCTCTTCCAGGACTTCCTGAAGACCCCGACCGACATCGACGGGATCACGACGCAGATGGAGGCCGCGGCCGCGAAGGCGTTCGGCTAGACAGCATGAGCTGAGTGGGGGCAGCATCGCGGGGGAGCCGCCGGTCGTGGCGGCTCCCCCGCCCCCCGAGGGCGAGGTCGGTCGCTGGCGCAAGTACGCGCTGGCGGCCGGCTTCCTCGCCCCCGCCGCCCTCCTCCTGACGGTCTGGATCATCTACCCGGCGATCTCGACGATCTGGCGGAGCCTCTACGACAAGAGCGGCGACGAGTTCGTCTGGTTCGACAACTACAAGAACCTGTTCACGAGCGACCAGACGCTCACCGCGATCAAGAACAACGCCCTCTGGCTGCTGATCGTGCCGGCGTTCGTGACCGCGATCGGCCTGATCTTCGCCGTCCTGACCGAGCGGATCCGCTGGTCGGTCGCGTTCAAGACGGCCGTGTTCATGCCGATGGCGATCTCCGCGTTCGCCGCCGCCGTGATCTGGCGCGTGATGGACCAGAAGGACCCGGACATCGGCGCCGTGAACGCGATGATCCGCGTCGGCGCACGACTACGTCAACCCGCCGGGGGTGCTCTCTTCGGCGAAACCGTCGACCGACGACCTGACCGGCACGCCGTCCGGCGGCCTGACGCTCCAGGCAGTCGATCGGCCCCGGCGACGTCGCAGCGCTCGGCCTGACGGGGGTCAGCGCGTCGGAGATCCCCGAGGATGCGGTGCAGGCGGTCCAGCCGGAGCCGCTCCAGGGCGGGATCAACGGCGTCGTCTGGCGGGACTTCAGCCCCGGCGGCGGCACGCCGGGCGAAGTCGAGCCGCAGGAGCTCGGGATTCCGGGCGTGACCGTCGAGCTGCTCGACGCAGACGGCGGCACGGTCGAGAGCGCCTCGACCGCGGACGAACGGCACCTTTGCGTTCGAGGACGTCGAGCCGGGCGAGTACCGGGTCGCGATCGGCATCGAAGACGTTCGCGCGAGCCGTTCCAGGGCGTCTCCTGGCTGGGCGAGAAGCTGATCACGCCCTCGATCATGTTCGCCTACATCTGGATCTGGGCCGGCTTCGCGATGGTCGTGATCGCGGCCGGGCTGGCGGCGATCCCGCGCGACACGCTCGAGGCGGCCCGCACCGACGGCGCCACCGAGTGGCAGGTCTTCCGCCGGATCACGGTGCCGCTGCTCGCCCCGGTGCTGAGCGTCGTCTTCATCACGATGCTGATCAACGTCTTGAAAGTGTTCGACATCGTGATCGCGCTCGCTCCGGGCTCGGTGCAGGACGACGCGAACGTGATCGCGCTCGACATGTGGCGCACCTCGTTCGGCGGCATCAGCGACTTCGGCTTCGGCTCCGCGATCGCCGTCTTCCTCTTCGTGCTCGTGATCCCGATCCTGGCGCTGAACATCCGGCGCTTCCGGAGGGAGGTGTAGCCCGTGGCGACCGTCGCCGAAGAGCTCCCGCGCGAGGACGAGACCACCGCCCAGCGCATCCTCCGGTTCGTCGCGAAGGCGCCGATCCACATCATCCTCGTGATCATCGGCGTGCTCTGGCTCGTGCCCGACGCTCGGCCTCTTCCTCACCTCGCTGCTCGACCCGACGCAGTTCACCGAGCAGGGCTGGTGGAACATCCTCTCGAAGCCGAGCCTCGCCACCCTCGACAACTACGACAAGGTCTTCGACACCGAGGCGATCACCTCGCGCTCTGGACGACGGTGCTGATCTCGGTCGGCGGCACGATCCTACCGATCTTCATCGCCGCCATGGCCGCCTACGCGTTTGCCTGGCTCGACTTCCCCGGCCGCGACTGGCTGTTCATCCTCGTGATCGCGATGCTCGTCGTGCCGATCCAGATGGCGCTGATCCCGATCTTCAGGCTCTACTCGGATCGTCGGCCTGTTCGACACGGTGATCGGGCTGATCCTCTTCCACACCGCGTTCGGGCTGCCGTTCGCGATCTTCCTCTTACGCAACTTCTTCATCGGGATCCCGCGTGACCTGATGGAGGCGGCGCGGATCGACGGCGCCTCGGAGATCCGGATCTTCCTGCGCCTGATGCTGCCGCTCGCGCTGCCGGCGATCGCCTCGCTCGCGATCTTCCAGTTCCTCTGGACGTGGAACGACCTGCTCGTGGCGCTCACGTTCGGACGCGAGACGCAGCCGATCACGGTCGCGATCTTCACGCAGCTGCGCCAGTTCGGCTCGAACATCGAGCTGATCGCCCCGGCCGCGTTCGTCTCGCTGGCGATCCCGCTCGCGGTCTTCTTCGCGTTCCAGCGGTATTTCGTCGAGGGCCTACTCGCCGGCTCCGTAAAGTAACTCGCGTGACACCGCGCGTCGCCATCGTCGGCTCCGGGCTCGGCGGGTTCGTCGCCTACGCGACGCTGCGCCACGGCGGTCTCGAGCCGGCCGAGATCGCCGTCCTCGGCGACAACCCCGACCCGGCCGGAGCGTGGCGGCCGCGCGCGGCCGCGATCCGGCAGCGGCTGATGCGCTCGGAGAGCGACGGGCACTGCTGGCCGACCTCGTTCCCCGGGCTCGCGGCGCGGGAGGCGGCGCGGCGGCGGGACCTCGCACCGCTCGTCCTCAGCGTCTGCGACCGCTACCGGCCGACGGTCGAGCTCTTCCTGGCCCACGTCGACGAGCTGCGGGCGAGCAGCCGCTGGGACGAGAGCTTCCGGCAGGCCCGTGTCGAGCGCGTCCGAGCCGCGGCCGGTGGCTTCGAGCTCGACGGCCACGGCGTCTTCCGCCACGTCCTGCTCGCCCCCGGCCACCCCGGCCTGGCCCGGCCGGCCGAGCTCGAGGGCGACCCGCGCGCGGTGCACGCGTACGAGCCGCACGAGTACGCGTCACGCGTCGCGATCGTCGGCGCCGGGATGGCCGCCGCGACCGAGTGGCTGAATGCGCTCGCCGCGGGCGCCGAGGTCGTCTCGGTGCGCCGCCGCGAGCCCGCGCGGCGGCCGCTCAACGTCGCCCGGCCGCTTGTTCACGCAAGCGCGGCCTCGCCGGCTTCCGCGCGGCGCCGCGCGCACGGCGAGCCGAGCTCCTGCGCGGCTTCGGCGAGCCGTCCTACCCGCCCGGCCGCAGCTGGGACGCGCCGCTCGAGCAGGCCGCGCGCGAGGGCCGCTTCAGGGTCGAGCGCGAGCTGAACGGGGCCGAGCAGGTCATCTGCGCCACGGGCTTTCGGCGCGGGTTCGAGCACGACCCGCTGCTGGCGGGGCTCGTCGCCGAGCACGGCCTCGAGACCGAGGAGCGCTGGATCGTGCTGGCCGACGACTCGACCGTCCCGGGGCTCACCGACGCGACGCGAACGCTCTCGCTCGCGGGCGTCCCGGCCCAGTGGGCCTTTCCGGCCGCCGACACGCTCGTCGGGATGAAGATCGCGGCGCGAAGCTTCCGGACGAGGGTCGAGCGATGTCCTACACGCTGAGAGGTCGGGTCGAGACGCGCCTCGCCGCTGCGCTGCTGCCGTTCCTCGTCGCCGCCGTGCTCGCGCCGATCCTGCACAAGTGGTGGCCGCTCGAGCTGGCCGGGCTGATGCTCGGGATCGGGCTCGCGCTCGACGTGACGGTCTACCACCGCCTGCTGCCCTACCAGCCCGGCTGGGCTCGCGCTCCCGCTCGGCCTGCTCGAGCTCGCGGCGACGATGGGAGCCGCACGGCTGCTGGAGGTGAACGCGCCGCTCTACCCCGCGCTCGCCTTCTTCACCGGCGCGTGGCTCGTGCTGCAGCTGCTGGCGCACGCCGGGCTGCCGCTGCTGCGACTCACGCTGGCCCGAGGACGGCGGCGAGCTCGGCCGCGCTTGGCTGGGCACTGGCCGCCGCCGCGCCGGTCGCGGCGCTCGCGGTCGTCGGGACGGCGTGGGCCGTGGAGCCGCCGACGGTCCACCTCGCGGCCGGGATCCACCAGGGGCCGCTCGTCCTCGACCACGCGCAGACGGTGACGGGCGAGCGCGGCGCGATCGTCCGCGGCGGAATCCTGATCACGGCCGACGACGTCACCGTCCGCAACGTGACCGTCCGCGGCGGCGAGTACGGGATCGAAGTGGACGGCGCCGAGAGCGTCGAGCTCGAGGACGTCGTCGTCGAGGGAGCCGAGCTCGACGGGATCAACGTCCGGCGCGGCCAGGTCGAGATCCGCGACTGCACGATCCGCTCGCTGCCCGAGGCGCTTACACGCAGGGGATCGACATCTCGTTCGGCTTCGACCTCGCAGCCGAGCCTCGTCGAGCGCTGCACGGTCATCGGCGGGCTCGAGGGGATCGTCACGCACTTCGCCCGGGTGATGGTCCGCGACAACCACGTCAGCGGCACCGAGCTGCGCGCGATCACGATGACCGAGATGTCGATGGGCTCGATCGAGGACAACGAGGTCGACGGCGCCCTCGGCGTGGGGATCTTCTGCGGCGACTACTCGCACTGCGAGATCGACGACAACGCCGTCTCGGACGTCCGTCCCGACCGCGCCTCGGGCGACTACACGCGCCAGGGCGTCGCGATCCAGGCGCACTTCGGCGCCGAGGCCGAGCTCGACGGCAACGACGTCGCCCGCAGCCCGGGCGGGATCGCCGCCTACGTCGACGCGACGATCGACCACGAAGTGAGCCCCGCGCGGCTGCAGCTGATCGCCCGCACCGGGCATCCCGACTTCCTCGACCTGCCGTGGGACGAGCCGCTGGCGGAGTGGACAGTCGGAGCGGCTCGTCGAGGTCGTACGCGGAATCCACCGCCACGTCGTGCGGTTCGTCGAGTACGAGACCGCGAACGGCCCGGCGCTCTACGCGCTCAAGGAGCTGCCGGCGCCGATCGCGCGCCGCGAGTACGGGCTGCTGCGGAGCCTCGCCGCCGACGGAGATGCCCGTCGTCGAGGCGGTCGGCGTCGTCACCGAGCGCGGCGAAGGGCTCGAGGCGGTCCTGATCACCCGCCACCTCGACTACTCACTGCCGTTCCGCACGCTGTTCGCGCGCGGCAGCGTGCCGGACCTGCGGCGGCGCCTGCTCGACGCGGGCGCCGAGCTGCTGGTCCGCCTCCACCTCGGCGGCTTCTTCTGGGGCGACTGCTCGCTCTCGAACACGCTCTTCCGGCGCGACGCGGGGGCGCTCGCGGCCTACCTCGTCGACGCCGAGACCGGCGAGCTCCACCCCAGCCTCTCGGACGGGCAGCGCCGACACGACCTGCTGATCGCCGAGGAGAACGTCGCCGGCGAGCTCGCGGACGTCGAGGCCGAGCTCGGCCGTGAGGGCGAGCTCCACCCGGAGGAGACCGCGGCCGACCTCGTCTCGCGCTACGAGAGTCTCTGGGACGAGCTCATGCGCGAGGAGGTGTTCGGCGACGACACGCGCTACAAGATCGACGAGCGGCTGCACCGGCTGAACGAGCTCGGCTTCGACGTCGACGAGCTGGAGCTCGTGGCGGGCGAGGACGGCTACCGGCTGCGCCTGAACCCGCGCGTCGTCGAGCCCGGCCACCACCGCCGGCGGCTGCACGCGCTCACCGGCCTGATGGCCCAGGAGAACCAGGCGCGCCGGCTGCTCAACGACCTCGCGCGCTACCGGGCAGAGCTCGAGCGGACCAGCAAGCGGCCCATCCCCGAGACGGTCGCGGTCCATCGCTGGCTCTCAGAGGTCTTCGAGCCCGCGGTCGCCGCCGTCCCCGCCGAGCTCTGGGGGAAGCGCGACGCGGCCGAGGTCTTCCACGAGGCGCTCGAGCACCGCTGGTTCCTCTCCCAGCAGGCCGGCGAGGACATCGGCCTGATGCCTGCCGTCGAGGCGTACGTCAAGGACGTCCTCCGCCATGCGCCCGACGAGCGCGCCGTGCTCGAGCCCGGCGCCGCAGCGGACGGACGACGAGACTAGTGTTGACTCAGCGACTAGGTCAGCTCGACGCGGTCGATCGTCACCGGGGTGAGCGGCATGTCGCGCCCGTCGCGCTCGACCATCGAGATCTTGTCGGCGACGTCCTGGCCGCTCGTCACCTTGCCGAACACCGTGTGCTTGCCGTCCAGCCACGAGGCCGACTCGGTCGTGACGATGAAGAACTGGCTGCCGTTCGTGTTCGGGCCCGCGTTCGCCATCGCGAGCGCGCCCGCGCTCGATCTTGTGGTCGTTGAACTCGTCCTCGAACTGGTAGCCCGGGCCGCCGGTGCCGGTGCCCTGCGGGCAGCCGCCCTGGATCATGAAGTCGGGGATGACGCGGTGGAAGATCAGCCCGTCGTAGAAGCCCTCGCCGGCGAGCTTGGTGAAGTTCTCGACCGTCTTCGGAGCGTCGTCGGGAAAGAGCTCGATCTCGATCGGTCCTTCGCTGGTGTGAAGCGTGGCTTTGGTCATGCGTGGACCGTAGCCAACGCAGCCGCCCGACGCGCCGCTGCCACGCGCTCGGGCACGGTCGGGTGCGCCGAAGAGCCAGAGATAGGCGAGCCGGGGCGGCGCCGGGTCGGGCAGGTTGGCCTCGGACAGCCGGCTGAAGGCCGATTCGAACGCCCCGAGATCGCCGGTCTGCTCGAGCGCGAAGCGGTCGCACGCGTACTCCCACCTGCGGGAGAGCGCGGCCTGCAGCGGCGCTCCGACGATCCCGAGGAGCGACGCGACGAGCAGCGACGAAGGCGAGCGACGCGCGCGTCGCCGGGACCGGTCGCGTCGATGGCGTCCAGCACCTGCTCGGAGGAGAGCAGCGCCCAGAGCGCGAGTACAACGGCCGCCACGCCTCCCATCGCGACCGCGGTTCCGAGCGCGACGTGCCGGTAGCGGCGGTGGCCGAGCTCGTGCGCGACCACGGTCAGGATCTCGGGCGTGCTCGCCTGCTCGACGAGCGTGTCGAAGAGCACGACCCGGCGCGTGGCGCCGAGACCGGAGACATAGGCGTTCAGCTTCGTCGTGCGCTTGCTGGCGTCGGCGACGAGCACCTCCCGCACGGGGACCGCGGCGTCGTCTCCCAGCTTCAGCACCGCGTCGCGCAGGCTCGAGACCTCGAGCGGGCGGAACTTGTTGAAGATCGGCTCGAGCACGACCGGCGCGACGAAGCTGAGCAGGAGCACGACCAGGGCGGCGCCGCCTGCGGCAACGAGCGGCCAGGCGGACGGGAACGCCTGCGCGGAGCCGACCAGCCCGGCGAGCGCGGCGCCCGTCAGCACCGACCCGATCGCGACCGCTTTCAGCCGGTCGAGCGCGAAGTCGCGCCCGCTCTGGCGCGAGAAGCCGAACGCGCGCTCGTGCAGCAGGCCGAGCCAGATGCTGAGCGGCAGGCGCACGAGCGCGGAGAGGGTCACGATCAGGACCCCGAGCAGGAACGCGCCGAGCGCCTCCGGCAGCGGGTCGACGATCGCCGAGCACGGCCTGACCGGCCGGTGTGAACGCGAGCACGGCAGGCACGGCGAGCGCCGAGCGCGACGTCGGCGAGGATCGCGCGATAACGCGGATCGTGATAGCGGCGGGCGAGCTGCTCGCCGCCCTGGTCCGTGCGCCCCTGCCTCCTCCACCGGGCGTGTGTATCACGAACCCCTTAACCGGCCGCTAACAGACGAGCCTGGAGTCGAGTCTTACACTCTGAAAATGGCGATTGCGGAGCCCCTCGCCGGCTTGCCTTCTGCGCATGCGGCCCCCTCGACGGAGCTGGCCGATCAGTGGCGCCGACTGACGCGCGCAGCGACCGCCGTCGCGCGTGCTGACGAGCCCCGCGCTCTTCATCTGGTTCAAGCAGTACAACGGCTGGAGCACGCTCTGGTCGCTCCTCGCGACGCTCGGCGTCGTGATCGTCTTCCGCGGCTTCGCCGACCTGCTCTTCCGCCGCCTGATCCCGTGGCCGAGCCTCTTCGGCGCCGACAGCGCACAACTGCGCGAAGAGGACGTGATGGGCCGGCGGCGCGCGTGGTACTGGCGCAAGAAGGCGCGCTTCGCCATTGTCTTCGGCACCGTGATCACGGTCGTCTGGCTGTTCCGCGGCGGCTCGTGGTGGGGCACCGTCGGCGACATCCTGAGCGGATCGGCGTCGGCGTTCACGAACCCGGCGGTGCTCACCCAGATCGTCTTCGTCACCTTCCTCTTCATCGCCAACTTCGCGATCCTGATGGGGCCGATGCTGCTGATGGGGATCTCGCAGATCCGCGGCTTCGAGCCGGGCGACGCGCAGTGGGGCGTCAAGCTCGGCGACGTCCGCGGCCAGGTCGAGGCGAAGGAGGAGGTGCGGCGCGTCGTCACGCTGTGGCAGTCCGGCGAGGCGTTCGAGCGGGCCGGCGGCAAGCGGGAGCGCGGGCTGCTCTTCCTCGGCGCGCCCGGGACCGGCAAGACGATGCTCGCCAAGGCGATCGCCACAGGCTTCAACTCGCCGTTCGTCTCGATCCCCGGCTCCGGGTTCGCGCAGACGTTCATCGGCGTCGACGCGATCATCGTCCGCTACCTCGCGTGGAAGGCGAAGCGGCTCGCCCGCAAGTGGGGCGGCCAGTGCATCGTCTTCATCGACGAGATCGACGCGGTCGGCATGCGCCGCCAGGCGCTCGGCGGCGGAGCGCCGATCGGCGGCTTTGCGCCGCCGGACATCTCCGACCACCTCTTCTTCGGGCCGCACGGCGCGCTCACCGGCAGCGGCGACCTGATCCTCGAGACGCGGCGCTGGCGCGAGCGGATGTTCGAGCAGCGGGCGCCGGAGCGGCTGGGACCGTCCGGGCTGCAGTCGCGGCTCGGCTCGATCCTGAACTTCACCTTCCCGGGCATGGGCCAGGGCGGCGGGCTCGCGCTGAACCAGCTGCTCGTCGTCATGGACGGGATCGACAACCCGCCGTTCACGAAGCGCGTCCTGACGAGCCGGTTCAACACGTTCCTCGACGCCACCTACATCGTGCCGCGGCGGCTCGGCAAGATCCCGCTGCGGCTGCCGCCGCCCGGGCCCGCGCGGCGACCAGATCTACTTCATCGGCGCGACCAACGTGCCGCTCGACCGGCTCGACCCGGCCCTGATCCGCCCCGGCCGGATGGGCCGCCACGTCTGGTTCCGCACCCCCACGAAGCAGGACCGGCTCGACGTCTTCGACCTCTACATCACCAAGGTGTCGCACGAGACCGACCTCGACACGCCGAAGCGGCGCGACGAGATCGCCCGGATCACGAACGGCTACTCCCCCGCCATGATCGAGCAGGTGTGCTCGATGGCGCTGACGCTCGCCCACCACGAAGGGCGTGACCGCTTCGCCTGGGGCGACCTCGTCGAGGCGATGACCACGATCGAGTCCGGCACCGCGATCGGGATCGAGTACATCGCGTCCGAGACGCGTGCCGTCGCGATCCACGAGGCCGGGCACGCCGCCGCCGGGCACGTCTTCATGAAGGGCGCCGAGTCGACGCGCCTCTCGATCCGGATGCGCGGCGGCTCGCTCGGCCACCACCAGGCGCTCGAGAAGGAAGAGCGGTTCAGTCGCTTCCGCAGCGACGAGATGGCGCGCCTCGTGTGGACGCTCGGCGCGATGGCGGCGGAGCGCGTCTTCTACGGCGAGAACTCCAACGGCGTCGGCGGCGACGTCCAGTCGGCGACCGCCCAGGCCGCCTGGATGGTGGGCGCCTCGGCGATGGGGCCCGAGCCCTTCACGGTCGCGCCGCTCGACGACGAGAGCGAGGAGGACGCGCGCGAGCGGGTGCTGAAGCGCTTCGAGGCGATCGGCCTTCAGATCATGAACCGCACGAGCGCCGGCGGCCCGTTCAGCCAGGACCCGATCGCAGGCGTGCTCGGCGACCGCGACAAGCGCCGGCTCGCGGCGCAGATCCTCGGCCAGGCGTACGTCTCCGCCCACAACCTCGTCGTCCACAACAAGGACGCGGTCGAGAAGATCGCCGACGAGCTCGTCGTGCGCCGCGAGGTGTTCGGCGACGAGCTGGTGGAGATCCTCGACAACGCGAAGCTGCAGATGCCCGAGATCGACTATGCGAGCGAGGACGCATGGCCGAAGATGTGACCCTCGACAGCCTGAGCCAGCCGCTCGTGCGGACCCGCCGCGACCGGGCGCGCCAGACCTCGTATCGCTTCCGCTTCGGCATCCTCTACGCAGTCCTGGCGGCGATCGTCGGGGCGGGCGTCGGCGCGTTCATCGTCCTCGCGACCCGCCCCGCGCCTCCGGAGGCTGCGGCCTGGTCGAGCTGGGAGCCCAGCGGCAGCAGGGTCGCGCGCATGCGCCAGATCGCCGACCGGATTCCCAAGGCGTACACTGCAGGAGAACGGCGAGCAGCTGACGGTGAGCCAGGCAAGCCAGCTCGCCGTGCCGACCGAGGCGAGGCGACGTGCCCGTCACGTCGATCTTCGTCCGTCCCGACACCTCGCGCGGCCTCGCGGAGGAGGAGCGACATCGACGCCTACAGCGGGGCCGACGTCGTCTCCTACGGGCTCTGCGGCCTCGGCACCAGCGCGCAGTGCGCGATCACCGAAGGGACGCCGTCCACCGAGCGGTTCACGCTGCTCCAACGCCAAGCGCTCGAGCTCTCGCTCTACACGTTCAAGTACGTCGACGACGTCGACTCGGTGCTCGTGTTCATGCCGCCGACGCCGAGCGGCGAAAGCAACGGCACGATCTTCCTGCGGCGCGACGACGTCGCCGACGAGCTCCGCCGGCCGCTCTCGCACCTGCTTGCCCTCACGCGCGCCGCGCGTCGGAGCGCCTCGGCGAGATCGAGCTGGGACAACATCCTGAGACTGACCCAGCCGCGAACCTATGCCGTTCAGTTCCAGGCAGCGTCCGACGGCAGGCCGATTGTTGTCCTCACGCCGCCCACGGCAGGTTCCTGACCCGCGGCTCCAGCGCGCGCGGGCGCGACTCGACACGCTTGCGCTGTATCCCCGGCCGGTGCGGGTCGACCGCGTCCGAATTCGGGTCGCGCCGTGGTTCTTCAGGCTCCCCGGTCTGCGCCGCTACCACGGGTACGCGCTGATCCAGACGATTCTGCTCCGCCGGGCCGACGCCTCGGACGACCTCGTCACGCACGAGCTCTGCCATGTCTGGCAGATGCAGCACCGGCCGGTGCACGTGGTCGCGACCTATCTGACCAAGCGCTACCGCGCGAACCCTTACGAGCACGAGGCGCGCCGCGCCGTCGAGCTGACCCGTTAGGGCCGGGCGGCGTAGACTCCCGGGCCGTGAGCGAGGCGGCAAGCACCAAGGCCGACGACGTCGCGCTCGAGCTGGAGCAGGCGATCGTCTCGGGGGAGCTCGCCCCGGGAACCGTCCTTCGTCAGGAGCAGCTGTCGGCGCGGTACGGCGTCAGCCGCACGCCCGATCCGGGAGGCGCTCCGCCGCGTGGCCGCGCTGGGCCTCGTCTCGTTCGAGCCCAACCGGGGCGTTCGCGTCCGCACGCTGACGCGCGCCGAGCTGCGCGAGGCCTTCCTCATCCGGGCAGAGCTGGAGAGCCTCGCGACCGAGATCGCGGCGGAGCGGATGACGCGCGCCGACCTCGACGAGCTGGAGGCGATCGAGGATCGCTTCGCCGGTCTCACCGACGAGCTGCGCCGCGGTGGCCGCCTGGCCGCCGACCGGCGCGCCGGGCTCGTCACCGAGTGGGTTCGCGCCAATCACGCCTTCCACGATGTGATCTACCGGGTCGCCGCTCTGCCGATGGTCGAGCGGATCGCCAAGGGCGCCCGCTACTCGGGCTCTGCGGTCTGGGCCCCCTCGGACGCGGGCGAGCTCGACGAGCTGTACGGCGCGAACGAGCGGCAGCACCGGGCGCTCCTCGACGCTCTGGCGGCAGGCAGCTCGAGCGGCGCCCGGGCGCTCGCACGCGAGCACGTGCTCTCGTCCGGCGCGTTGCTCGAACGGATCCTGGCTCAACAACTTGGATCCGATAATGCCAAAAAGTCGGTTTGACAAGCGCTCAATCGGCCATCTAGGATCCGAGAACTGTTATTTCGGATCCGAAGGAGCCTTAAATGAGCGCGAGCAACGGCAACGGCACCCGTCCTGAACGCTTCGAAGCGGTCGACGCCCTCGGGCTCGAATGGGCCGACGAGCGACCGGTGGGAGCGGGATCCGCCGGGACTACACGGCGGAGGACGTGATCCGGCTGCGCGGCTCGCTCCGGATCGAGCACTCGCTCGCGCGCCATGGCGCCGAGAAGCTCTGGCGCCTGCTCGCCGAGGAGGACTACGTCGCCGCGCTCGGCGCCCTCACCGGTGGTCAGGCGGTGCAGATGGCGAAAGCGGGCCTGAAGGCGATCTACCTCTCCGGCTGGCAGGTCGCAGCCGACGGCAACCTCGCGGCCGACGTCTACCCGGATCAGAGCCTCTATCCCGCGAACAGCGTGCCCGCGATGGTGAAGCGGCTGAACAACGCGCTCCTGCGCGCCGACCGGATCGAATGGGCAGAGGGCAAGGAGGACGCAGTCGACTACCTCCTCCCGATCCTCGCCGACGCCGAAGCCGGCTTCGGCGGGCCGCTGAACGCGTTCGAGCTGATGAAGGGGATGATCGAGGCGGGCGCCGCGGGCGTTCATTTCGAGGACCAGCTCTCGTCGGAGAAGAAGTGCGGCCATCTCGGCGGCAAGGTGCTCGTCCCGACCGGCCAGTTCATCCGCACGCTCCTCGCGGCACGGCTCGCCGCCGACATGCTCGGCGTGCCGACGCTCGTGATCGCCCGCACGGACGCCGACGCGGCGACGCTGCTGACGAGCGACGCGGACGAGCGCGACCATGACTTCCTGACGGGCGAGCGCATCGCCCGAGGGCTTCTACTACGTCCGCGCGGGCATCGAGGCGGCGATCGCACGCGGCCTCGCTTACGCGCCGTACGCCGATCTCGTCTGGATGGAGACCTCGACGCCCGATCTCGGCGAGGCGCGCGAGTTCGCCGAAGCGATCCACGCCGAGTTCCCCGGCAAGCTGCTCGCCTACAACTGCTCGCCCTCGTTCAACTGGCGGCGCCATCTCGACGACGACACGATCGAGCGCTTCCAGCGCGAGCTCGGGGCGATGGGCTACAAGTTCCAGTTCATCACCCTCGCCGGCTTCCACGCGCTCAACGAGTCGATGTTCGAGCTCGCGCGCGGCTACGCGGCCGAGGGGATGCCCGCCTACGTCCGGCTCCAGGAGCGCGAGTTCGAGCTCGAGGCCGACGGCTACACGGCGACCAAGCACCAGCGCGAGGTCGGCGCAGGCTGGTTCGACGAGATCGCGCAGGCCGTCTCCGGCGGCCAGAGCTCCACGCTCGCGCTGAAGGGCTCGACCGAAGAGGCGCAGTTCGACGGAAACGGCGTCCCGCGCACTGATCTCCAGCTCCTCGCGACCGGGCGGTCGTCCCGCTGCCGCCCGTTCCGGCCATGTCCCAGGGACTGTCCCTGGGACATGGCCGCTTTCGCTCTGTCATCATCCGGCGCTCGATGGCCGAGACCCAGCGGATTCGCGTGCTCGTGGTCGACGACCACCGCATGTTCACGGACGCCCTCACCGCCGTCCTCGACCAGGACGGGCGCTTCGAGGTCGTCGGCACGGCCGCGACGGGCCGCGAGGCGGTACGACTGGCGAAGACTGCCGAGGCGGAGGTCGTCCTGATGGACATGTCGATGCCGGTGCTCGACGGCCCGGCCGCCACGCGCCGCCTGGTCGCACTCGAGCATGCCCCGTGCGTGATCGCCCTCAGCGGCCACACCGACGGGCTCTCCCGCGCAGCGGCGCTCGAAGCCGGCGCCGCCGCCTTCGTCACGAAGTCCGAGGCGTTCGACGAGCTCGTCGACACGATCCTCGAGACGTACGGCCGCCAGTAGCGCCCGAGCACCCAGCTATCCTCCACCGGCCGGGCCCCCATCGACTAGCGGCCTAGGTCACCACCCTTTCAAGGTGGCTGCACGGGTTCGAATCCCGTTGGGGGCATCACATCAGGACCCGCGTAGCCATCCGGAATCGGCTTGGTTGCGCGGGTCAGGCGTGCCAGAGGTGCCGCGAAAGCTCGTGCGGTGCAGACCCCGGTGGAACCTCAGAAGCGTGCTCGACGTTGCGCATCTTCTCGCACGTCGGGCACCATCGCGGCCGGCGGCTCGTTTGACGTTTCCGGTCAAATGCGGGAACCTCTGATCGTGCGGTTGACTTGGCGTGGATACCTTGTCCTGGTTGCGGGAGTGGCCCTCCTCCTCGCTGGAACGGCAGCCGCACATAATCAAAGGACGAACATTCGCCAAGGCGGAGTGGTTGTCGCCTGGGTGAGCGGCGGCGGCAGCATCGGAGACCGATTTTGGTTGTACTGCGACAACGAGGAAACCTCGGCGTACGACGGCGGACTGGACGGTCGGTTGTACGTGGACAACACGCACGACACTCTGGGGTGGGCCGTCCGGGTCGGCACCAACGGCTGGAAGGTATGGGCCAATCCGAAGCTCACAGGGCGAACCGTCCTCGTCGGAAGCGTCATTCGCCAGAGTTCATCCCGCTGGAACATCGTCCGTACTGCGCGACAGCCCCGCTACGCCCAATGGGTGCGGATCAAACCTCGTCTCGTTGCTCAGGCCGTGGGGCGCGATGGCGTCGCGGCTGGCGCATCGTTCCTCCTCCAATTCGGCGCTTGCCGATGAGGAACTGACGGGAGCGATTCGTGACCGGGCGGGTACGCACGGTGCAGACCCCGGTGCGTACCTCGGGACATAGAAACCAGTAGTTTGCAGGATAGGTTCGGCCCCCGTTGGGGGCATGCACCACACGGGCGGTTAGCTCAGCTGGTAGAGCACCTGCTTTACACGCAGGGGGTCGGGAGTTCGAGCCTCTCACCGCCCATTCAAGGAAACCCCTGCTAAGAGGCGAAAACCGCCTCGGCCGTCGCCCTCGCCTGGCTAGCGGCCGTGGAGCGCTTCGAGGAGCGAGCCGATGGCCGTCGCGTAGTTCTGCTCCGGATCGCCCTGCAGGTGCACGACGAGGGGGCCACCCCACCGCCATCTTCACCGGCGGCGCCTGGTCTGCCTGGTCGGAAGGCGGCGACGGCTTCCTCTACGCCGCCGGCGGCGGCCTGATCGGGCTGCTCGTGCTCTTCGCCGGACTTGCGCTGCTCTTCACGGGTCGCTACCCCCGGCCGCTCTACGACTTCGTCCTCGGCCTGAACCGCTGGGTCTTTCCGGGTCGTCGCCTATGCGGGCCTCATGACCGACACCTACCCGCCGTTCCGGCTCGACCCCGGAAGCGCCGAGCCGCCCGCGGCGCCCGCCACGGCCCCGGAGGTCGCGCTCTAAGATTGATGGCGTGTCGCCGCCCGTGACGCTTCCGCTCATCGACCACTTGCCCTGCGAGTACGTGATGTGAGACGCAGCCGCACCTTCTACGAGCGGGCCCTCGAGCCGTTCGGGGTGAAGGTCGTGGAGAGCTCGCAGGGGCCTGGGTTCGCCATCGAGGGCGGTGGAGATTTCTGGATCGGGGAAGGGGAACCCCCGGCCGCTCCCGTTCATGTGGCCTTCGCCGCAGCCGACCGAGCCACCGTTGACAAGTTCCATCGCGCCGCTGTCGAAGCCGGCGGCCGCGACAACGGCGCGCCGGGTCTTCGCCCGCATTACCACGCCGGGTATTACGCAGCGTTCGTCATTGACCCGGACGGGAACAACGTCGAAGCGGTCTTCCACGGTGACCGCTAGCTGCCAGCCACGTGACGCTCGCTTGGGCAGCGTCGGGAATGTCCCCTGACGTGCTCGGGAGCGATGAAGGTCAGCTCGCGGCTCTCTCGTTCTCCGCCGCGGTCTCCCGCACGATCTCGCGGAGCACTTCGAGCGGGAGGTCCCGAGTTCTTGAACCGGATGCAGCCCTTCCCGCAGTCGAGCTTGCAGAGCTCGTGGAGGTGGTCCGACAGCCGCGGGCCCATCACGTAGACGCTGAAGTGGTTTTTCTGCGAAGCGAACGCAATCGGGTCGCCGTGGTAGACGTAGTAGGGCATCTTGTGGCGGATCTCTTCCCGCGCCTGAGGAGCGGTGTCGCGGAGGATCCCGCGAAGCGCGCGCAACGCCTCCCGACGGTCGGGGTCAGCCGCCGCGATGTACTCGTTGACCGTCACCGCGCAATCTTGTACCAGGTTTCCCGCGGTCGTCATCGCCACGATGCGGGGATCGGGCGTCTGCGCCTCGCCGGTCTGACTAGCAATGTCGCCCTGGGCCAGTGTTCGGGAATGTCCCCTGAAGAGCGCCGTGCGGCTATGGCACCCGGTCTCTGGCTCAGCGTTCGGGCAGGGGTCCGACAGAACTCGACGCCGTACTTCTGGCTGGCCTGCTCTATCTGCGATCCGTCAATCGATTCGAGCGGCGGCAAAGCCACCTGCTCGCGAAGGGAGAGTTATCGCGCGGTAGAACTGCCCATGGCGAGGCGTGGTGAGAATCAGGTAGCGGGCAGTCTCCGACTCGATTCGAAAGCCGTGAACGGTGCCACCCGGTAAGTGCGCGAACGAACCAGCACCGGGCGCGAACCCTGGCTCCGCGCCGATAAAGAGCGTGATCTCCCCTTCGACCACGTAGAAGGACTCCATGTCGTCCCGGTGCAGGTGCAGTGGGACGCTCGCCCCGCGCTTCGCCTGCTCGTCGACCAGCGTGAACGCCCCACTGTCTTGCACCCCCGCGGCCAGAGAAGTACGTGGACGTCTCTCCCATCCACCGGAGCTCGCTCTCTTCGGGCAGGCGCAGATACGCATCGGTCGCAGTCCCCACGGAGGCCCTCCTCAGTCGAAATGCCAGCAGCTGAGCCTACCGCGCTCGGCTGAGACAGCGTCCTGTCGCCTGAGCTGAGCCGGACGGCGTGCTAAGCGCCTGGCAATGGGCACAAGAGCCGAACCAGTGCCCAAATCGAGGGTAATCGGGATGAATCCGCACTGATGCGGAGGTGACGAGAAAGCCGCGATCCCCGTGATCATGCGCGTTTACGGGGTTCGCGGCTCTCTTCGCCACGTTCTTTGCACGCAGGGGGTCGGGAGTTCGAGCCTCTCACTGCCCATCAGCGCAACCGCTCAGGGAGCGGCGTTGCGGCTCAGGTAGCACCTCGAATCTGGCTCAGCTGACGGCGGTATCGGGAACGCGGCTTCCGTCGGGCGCGATCCCGGCGCTCAGCCAACGGGCACTCTCGGCGATCTCCTGCTCCGGATTTGCGCCTAGATGACCGGCGACGTCGTTGATCTTGACGATGCAGCCGGGGACATTCGCGGCCAGCCACTCGCCGTGCGCGGGCGGGACGAGCACGTCGGTCATCCCGTAGCGGATCAGGACCGAGACGGAGATATCCGCAGGGTCGAACCCCCACGGCTGCATGAACGCGAGGCCGTCGTCGACCCAGCCGCCGACACCATTCACCGCCCACTCGAACGTCGATTCGCGGATGATCTGCATGATCTCGGGGCGGGCCAATTCCGCTCGATCCGACTCGCTCATATCGAAGTCCTGCAGGACGGTGGACGGGTCGACCCGCGCGCGTTCCTCGAGCTGCTCCTGCAACGGTTGCAGCTCGCGAGTGAAGACGTCCTCGCCGGCCAAGGCCCAGCCGAACTCCTTGACGTTCTCCGGGTCCATTCCCGCAAGCCACGCATCCTGCTCGAGCCCAGGTGTGCCCAGCGGTGCGACACCGACATCGCAAACTGCGCGTACAACACGATCAGGCAGAAGCGCCGCGCACGCGAGCGCGTGCGGCCCCCGCCCGACCCGCCGATGACGCCAAAGCGATCGAAGCCGAGCTCGTCGGCAAGCGCGCGTACGTCGGCGACCTCGTCGGCCACACGACGGCCGTGATGCCGATCCGACCTCCCATACCCAGCGCGATCGTGCGTCACGTAGCACACGCCGAGCTCGACGTACAACTCCTCACGTGGCCAACGCCCAAGACGACAACCAGGCGTGCCATGCAAGACAAGGATCGGGAACCCTTCTGGATCACCCCAGACCGCGAACGCAAGCGTGCGACCATCAGGTGTCTTAAGCGTTCGCAGCGGCTCGCCCACTCATCGAGCATAAGCCGTCAGGCTCGAGGCCCAAAGTTCCCGTCAAACCGAATTCACCGGTGGGACGAACAAGTGAAAGTTTCGTAAATGTTGGCGACACCCGGCCACTTGCAGGGTGAAGCCGCGTTGTACTAATTGACATCACGGCCGAGCGTTGGCCGGAACTAGACAGGCGGGAGCGGGGGTCACAGGATGAGCGGGGCAAACATCTCAGCAGAGCCACTCCCTGCTGAGCCGATAGACCACGGTCTTCATTCGTCGTGGGCGCTACATCAAGAACCACACAAGCAGGATGAGGCCGCCCCACGCGATGAGGGAGAACGTGACGGCCACGACGAGTCCTTCTCCAAGGCGCCTCGTCTTGAGGTGCGCTCGGCGGCGGTGCTGGGTTGCATCGTGATCTCCCAAATTGCCTGGATGGGCACGCTCGCTTACTTCGCTCACCGCCTTCTATTCTGACGTCCGTCCGATTCTGACGTGGTCGCAAGATGACGGCGGCAGTTGGGGTTGATGCGACCCATCAAGACGACGTCATCGACGCACTGCGCAGGCCTGAAACGCACGGGCGCCTAGCCTGTTAGGAACTCCTCACGGAAGGGGACGTCGGGCGCCGGCCGCGTAACGTGTGCGTACGCCTCCTTCGGGTTGGGCGTGTCGTGCTCAACGCCCGCGCCATGCTTCAACGCCAGCTCGGCTCGCGGGTAGAGGATGACGTCTGGCCCGATGCGGTTGCCGACCGCGAGCACGAGCGAGGTCGTCTCCTCGCCGGCGCCGAGAATCGCGTGCGGCACGTCACGCGGGCAGTGGAAGTAGTCCCACTGCTTCAGTGATACCTCCTGACCCTCAACGAGAAGCAGACACTCGCCGCGGAGCACGAGGAATCCCTCTTGGTAGCCCTCGCGGTGATACATCGTCATCGACTGACCTGGCTGCAGCACCGTCAGGTTGATCCCAAATTCCTGAAACCGCTCGCGGTGCTTGTCGAACTCGCAGGTCGCGCCGAGTTCGTTCTCCTGCCACCGCAGTCCCCGGACGTTGGCGACGAACCAGTCAGACACGGCGCGATGCTAACCGAGTCGGCTACAGACGCGACGACGAGGAGCTCAACGAGCTGCGGCAGGACCGATCCAGGTCCACGGGCCGCCGTCACGCGCAGTGACGACCGTGAGCAGCCACCGGCCTCGGAGCGGCCGACGCCGAGCCTGCAGCTGAACTGCGCAGTGCGTTCCACGCGCCGACAGCTACGTGGACGTTGTTGACGAGCAAACCCGTCCTCGTGTTGATCAGTGCAGCCGGGACTGAGAACAGCACTCGTTGTTGCAGTGCCACGAGCGTTCGCGCCTCGACCTCGGCCCGCTCCGGCACCGACCGGCCGGCCGCGCCCCGATCGGCGATAACTGGAGTTGGCTTTGACTTACCAGGCGAAGGCTCGCTCTCGGGCGTCGCACGGGCGAGACCGGGAGGGGATGCGGCGAGACTGCAGCTCGGGAGCTGCCGGACCCGCGGGCGTAGCCGTGCGAGGCGGCTTCGCGGGCTGCCGAGCACGAGGCTCGGAGCAAGCGCAGCCGTGGTCTGCAGGGTCTGCACGCGAGTCATGCTGGGCGTCGAAGGGCCGACCAGTGTCGCCGGATCGGCCAGAAGTGGCGCTCGCACCTCACTCGCGACCATGCCAACGACCAGTGCTCCCAACAGAAGGAGCGGGACCGCTCCGGCAAACGCGCCGAGAGCCCTTGTCGAGCGGGGGATGCGGCGACGAGGCTCACTGGGAGGGGATGCGTGCGCGAACGGAGTCGGGCCGGGGCGCTCGGGAAGACGGGTGATCCCGGTGATGGGCGCCACTCCGGCGTGTCGCGCAGTCGGCGGCGAGCGATCTCCGCCAGTTCGGGATCGACGAGGACGAGCTCGGGACTGATGACGTCGTGGGGCCCAGGGTAAAAGGCCGCCGCATCCACCGAAATCATCTTCTCCACCGCTGCTCCGGTTCCTGTCGTCGCGCGACGTAACAGGGAAACCGTCGGCATTTCGGTTCACACCTTTAGCCGTTTCGTGACCCGTTCATGGCCCAAAACGCCCGAACAGCCGACGGCTACTCCGCGACCGTGAGCACCACGATCGCGATCGCGAGTAGCAGGCAGACGGCTCCCCACGCGACGACGCAGAACCAACCGAGCGACATCTTCATACCTCCTTAGATGCGTCTCGCGCCCGCCGTTCCTTTCCCTGGTTAGAGTCGGGTGCGATGCACTCGCGACGTTTGAGGCCGCCCCTGCCGTCGCGGCCGTCGTGGTGGCTCGAGGAGGCGCGCGTGCACCGGCCGACCGAGACCGCACCGACCCCTGAACGGCGAGCTCGACGTCGACGTCGCGATCGTCGGCGGCGGTTACACCGGGCTCTGGACCGCGCTCGCGCTGCGCGACCGGGAGCCGTCGCTGAGCGTCGCGCTCCTCGAAGCGCGCGAGATCGGCGACGGGCCGAGCGGACGCAACGGGGGCTTCCTCCACGGCTACTGGTCGTCGCTGCCGACGCTGCGCCGCGTTCTGGGTGACGGCGCCGCCCTGCAGCTGGCGCACGCTTCGACCAGGATCGTGCCGGAGGTGCGCGCGTTCTGCGAGCGCCGCGGCGAAGATGTCTGGCTCCGCGAGGGCGGGCTGTTGCGCGTGTCCGCCGGGGAATCCGAGGACTCCGCGGGGCGAGAAGCGCCGTCGAGGCCGCGCGCGCACTCGGGGTCGAAGAGGAGGCACAGGAGCTCGATCCGGGCGAGACGAGGCGTCGCTGCAACTCGCCGCGCTTCCGCGGCGCCGCC